>CAZGJN010000045.1:0-31242 GCA_964526645.1 uncultured Saprospiraceae bacterium | reverse complement strand
ATGCCAAGGGTTACAACAAAGTTGTACTCAACAGCGCTGACCTCCCAACTGGTGTGCTACAATATACCTTGGAAAGTGGCAACTACACCGCCACAAAGAGTATGATTCAATTTGAATAAAAGGATTAGGGCAAGCCTAAGTTTGTGTAATTTTGTTCTAGGTTGAGGGCTGAAGCGTAACACTTCAGCCTTTTTTATTTGGCAAAAAAATATACGAGGCACAGGAATCGTTTCAATTTGTCTTAAAAAGCCTATTTTTGTAAATATTTTTATGTAAAATTGTACAGCTGCAGCTTTAATGCGCAAAATTTGATTATGGGTAAAGTGATCTCTTTGTTAAACCATAAAGGCGGCGTCGGAAAAACCACAAGCGCTATCAACATTGGCGCTGGTATGACGGAATTGGGCAAAAAAATATTGCTGGTGGACCTTGATCCCCAAGCAAACCTGACACTATCGCTCGGTATTCCTCGGCAATCCAGCACAATTTACGAAGCCATCAGAGGAGAGACGGAATTAAAACCCTACCCCGCTAAAGAAAATATGGATGTAATCACCTCTACGCTTGACCTTTCAGGTGCAGAGATGGAGCTTATCAACGAAGCAGGCAGAGAATTTATCCTCCGGGAATTATTCGTGCCACTCAAGGAAGAATACGATTTTATCATCATAGATTGCCCGCCTTCTTTAGGTTTGTTGACGCTCAACGCTCTTACTAGCAGCGATTATGTGATTATCCCTTTGCAGACGGAGTTTCTGGCGCTACAAGGATTGGCAAAAATCAAACAAGTCATTCAAAAAGTACGCCTCCGATTGAATAAAAATCTAGAAATTGCAGGCGTAGTAGCCACCATGTACGATCATCGGAAAGTACTCAACCGCGATGTGGTGGACACGATCAAAAAATATTTTGGCGATCTGGTTTTTGAAACCATGATCCGGGACAATGTTGCGCTGGCGGAAGCCCCCTCCCAACGCAAAGATATATTTGATTACAACAAAGCCAGCAGCGGCGCTGAAGATTATTTGCAGCTCTGCCAGGAAATACTGGTTCGGGTAGAAAACGGTTTTATCTCTTTGAAAAGCGAGTTCGGCAGTGCCGCCGCAAGCGACGAATGAGGAAACCAGAAGGCGTATTCATCATTTTTATCATCCTTGAAAGCAACTGAGTGAGCAAGAAAAAATTTATCGAAGGGATTGAAGATTTGTTCAACGACACGCAGGAGGGCATCCTCTCCGAAACGTCCGTTTTGTTGTCCAATTCAGTTGAAAAAAAACGCAGCCAGCAAGTGAGCCGTGCCTCTCATGGTAAGGATTTTTCTTCCGATTTGGAAAGTTTTTTAAAGGAAGCCTTTGAAGATTCCTTCGATACGCATTTTCAGTCAGAAAGCAAACAACCCATAGCTGATCTACAAACAAAAAAGCGCAACCGAAAACCCTTCAGCGGCTTGGATGCCTTGATCCGAAGCACGCTCGAACCCCTTGCTATCGAAATGGAGCAAGCCGCCGTTCGGCGTGTCACCCTACTTTTTGATGAAAGAAAGCTGGATAAGCTCAAAACTATTGCTCGATTGGAGCGTACTTATTTAAAGAACATCGTTGACAAAATCGTCGAGGATTATATCATCAGCTACGAGCAAAAACGAGGCAATTTAGAGTGATTTTTTCCTCCTGAGAATTCATAGCACCTTTGCGGATAGTACATTTTCAGCATTTTTTTAAAACAACTTTTTTATGAAACTGAAAACCGCTTCCGCCCTACTTATATGCCTATTGCTACCCTTTTTGAATCTCATAGCACAAGAAACTATCGTCCGTCGCCCAAAATTAGGCTTAGTACTTAGTGGCGGAGCCGCTAAAGGCATGGCGCATGTGGGCGTATTGAAGGTATTGGAAGAAGCAGGCATCCGGCCGGATTATATCACGGGTACGAGTATGGGCAGCATCATCGGCGGTTTATACGCAATGGGATATTCAGCAGATACCTTAGAACAACTGATAAGGGAGCAAGATTGGAATAAAGTTTTGAGTGATAAGATTCCATTGAATGAAGTCATTTTTGAGGAGAAGCCTTTTTTTGAAAATCATCTCATCGAATTCCCTTTTCAAGGTTGGAAAATAAAAACACCGAGTGGCTTAATTTACGGGCAGCAAATCGCCAAGTTATTGACACAACTAACCCTCCCCGCCCAACACATCAATGATTTCCATCAATTACCGGTGCCCTATGCCTGCATCGGCGCTGATATTATCCGCGGGCAATCCATTGTACTCCAAGAAGGTAGCCTCCCCGATGCGATGCGCGCCAGTATGGCAATCCCAACTATTTTCACGCCCATTACCAAGGATAGCTTCCTGTTGGTGGATGGTGGTCTGATTCACAATTTTCCTGTCGCAGAAGCAGTGGACATGGGTGCGGACATCATCATCGGCGTTTACACTGGCGCACGGCGTGCCGACGTTGATAAACTCAACTCCTTCACGGGTATTGTCAGCCAATCTGTTTTTCTGATGGGTATTCAAGATGCAGAAATGCAAATCCCTTTGTGCGATATTTATATCGAACCAGATTTGGAAGGCTATAATGCGCAGGATTTTAATAAAGCAGACTCTATTATGATGCGAGGCGAAAGAGCCGCGCGACAACAATTGGAGGCACTTCGCCGCCTGGCAGCGTATATTCGCCACTTTGATACCATCGAACCTATTCGCCAACTGCCGCCGCTCTATGCCTTTCGGGTGGATCGGATAGAAGTGATGGGCAACCAACAAATATCAGGTTTAGAAATCACGGGGCGATTCGGTATTGCCCCCGGCAGGTTTGTCACCCCGCAGGAATTGGATCGCGGTATCAACAATATCTATGGCACAAATTACTTCGAAAGGGTCAATTACCGGCTTCGCAAAGAGGGCGACCTCAACGTCATTGTCATTCAATGCCATGAAAAACCCGCCATCACCTTGAAAACAGCAGTGAGCTATGATAGCTACTCAGAAGCTGGTTTTTTAGCCAATATCACATTGCGCAATTTTCTGATGCCTGCTTCGCGGCTATTGGCTACTGCCCGCGTGACCGAAAACTATCGCTTCCTGCTTTCTTTTTTAAAATATATTGATCCGGCACAAGAATGGTCGCTTTTTGCATCGTTTCAAATTAACAGAGATGAAGTGCCGATCATCCGAAAGGGGATTAAAACGGAAGAATTCAGCCTTATCAACTTGCCCTTTGATTTGGGTTTGCAAAAACGCTTGGGGAAAAATGCTATGATCGGCTTGGGCTGGCAGTATGAGCTGTTGCGCTTCAAACCCTTGTCGGGGAGCGAGCTTGCCTTCAATCGCCTCACGTATCGAAATTTTAACTTGTATGGTTTTTATCAACTAAATACCTTAGACAAAAATATTTTGCCGACCGAGGGTTCTACTTTGTTTCTTCAGCTAAAATACTTGAGCAACAACCGCTTTGACGTACTCAACTTCAATCCTACTACGCCCATTTCTACCGATTCCGTATTTGCGTTTGAGCCTTATGGCAAATTTACGTTGTACTCCAAGCACTGGATCAAACTACATCATTTGGCATCTTTGACCATCAGCCCTTTTATTGGAATCACCTGGAATCCCAGCAATACTTTTGGGGATTTTTTCTTGGTGGGAGCGCCCGATGCGCTCAATAGCCGGGCAATTCCCTTTCATGGGCTCAATTCCAATGAATTAGTGGCGCAAACCATTTTCGGGGCAGATATCGGCTACCAGCATTTTGCAAAAAAGAACTTGCTCCTTACTTTCAATGTGAACAGCGCCTTCCTGAAAAGCCCGCAAGTGCTGAGCGATGTATTTCCCCGGAATGATTACAATGCCATGGTGGGCGGCAGCATTGGCATCGCATTCAATTCTGTTGTTGGGCCGGTCAAAATAGCCTTGATGTATCCTTTTTATGCAGAAGGCGACATCCGGCAGCGGGTGCGCACTTTTATTTCTATTGGGCACCGATTTTGATTTTGGCCTATTCTGTCGAATAATTCTGACTATTCATCAAAACAACTTTTAAAAAACCGTTAAAGTAGGCTCTTTTGTGCAACTAAAATATTTTTTAGTGTCTTTCTTGAAATCACAGACTGTTTTTTTTAACAAAAAACCCGACAATTATGAAGTATCTAAGCTTATTGCTGGCAGTATGCCTGGCATTTGTTGCATTGCCTTCTTTTGCAAATCCTACTGAACCAGAAGCCGTAAGGGTGGAGGTAAAAGCTGTAAACGAGAAAACGTTGGAAGTAGTACTAACGAACCTACAAAAGGAACGCACCGACATTACCCTGCAAAGTCTGAATAAGAATACGACCTTCTACCACGAGACACTGAGGAAGCACAATGGTTTTAGAAAAAGACTCAACCTTAAGGATTTAAACGAAGGGAAGTACTTGCTTACAATCCAACACAATAACGAAACCTACCAGCAGGTGATTGTAATCAAAGCGGACGCGGGCATAGCGCTATCGGCGCTTACCAACAAATAAGCCATACTGAAAACGACTCTTTGAGCCTTTGGTGGGATAAATCAAAGGCTCAATTTTTTTATACCCGCTCAAGAATCGTAGCATAGCCCTGCCCTACCCCGATGCACATGGTCACCAGTGCGTAGCGTTTGTGCTGCTGCTGCAATTCGAGGGCCGCTGTGTGCAAAATGCGTGTACCGCTCATGCCAAGCGGATGCCCCAGTGCGATAGCGCCGCCGTTCGGGTTGATGCGCGGATCATCATCCGGGATGCCCCACTGCCGTGTACACGCCAGCACTTGTGCAGCAAAAGCCTCATTGATTTCGATAATATCCATATCGCTTAGCGCTAATCCCGCTTTTTTCAATACTTTCTCAGTAGCCAATACCGGACCAATGCCCATGATGCGAGGTTCTACCCCTGCTACAGCCGAAGCAATAATCCTAACCATGGGGCTTAGTTTAAATTTTTTGACAGCCTCATCGGAAGCCACCAGCATCGCAGCTGCACCATCATTCAAGCCAGAGGCATTGCCAGCAGTGACCGTGCCGCCGTCTGCTTCTTTTTTAAAAGCTGTTTTTAATTTTGATAAAATCGCCAGCGTCGTATCTGGTTTGACAAACTCATCGTGTTGGAATAGAATGGGTTCTCCTTTTTTCTGAGGAATGTGAAGGGGTACGATCTCCATCGCCAACCTGCCCGATTGCTGCGCTGCTGCTGCTTTTAGCTGAGACCAGGCGGCAAAACGATCCTGATCCACCCTGCTGATTTGATACAAGGCTGCTAAGTTTTCGGCGGTTTCGCCCATGGCATCTGTGCCGTATAGTGCCTGCATCTTAGGATTGATAAACCGCCAGCCAAAGCTGGAGTCGTAGAGTTTGGCATCGTTGCCAAAAGGGGCAGCTGTTTTGGAAAGGACGTAAGGCCCGCGCGTCATGTGCTCCACCCCACCCGCGATGAACAAATCCCCATCCCCTACTTGAATCGCCCGATGTGCCTGAATCACTGCCGACATACCCGATGCGCATAGGCGGTTGATAGTTTCGCCGGGTACGGTATAAGGCAGTCCTGCCAGCAAAAGCGCCATACGCGCCACATTTCGGTTGTCTTCCCCTGCCTGATTGGCGCAGCCCAATATAACATCATCATAAGCGTCTTTGGGAATATGCGCAAAGCGTTCTGCAAGTTTTTGAATGACCCAGGCTGCCAAATCATCCGCACGCACCGGTGCCAGGGTACCTCCAAATTTGCCGATGGGTGTTCGGAGTGCATCTACGATAAAGCTTTCTTTCATCATCCACATTTTATAAAAAAAATCATACCGATTGTCACTTTCAACTACAAGTGTACGTTAAATTTGTTGGTCAAATAAAGCAAATTATTTGCATCCAAAAAGAGAATCAGTTGTTTTATCAAAAATATTAATCATGAAAACAAACACATTTTTATTGCTGTTCTTCGCTGTTTTTTTTGTGATAGCCTGCAATAATGGCGCTAAGCAACAGGAAGCGCAAGAAAAAGTATGGAGCGAACTCATGGCTGTTCACGATGAAGTGATGCCCAAGATGGGCGAAGTGAATCGCCTTGCCCAGGAACTCGCAGCAAAAGCAGCAGCATTGGATTCTACGCAGATGGATAGCAAAAATGCGCTCCTCGCTGGTGTACAAGCACTGGAACAAGCAGACGAAGCCATGATGACCTGGATGAGCGAGGTGCAAAATCCTGATAAAATGAAGGAAGCTGGCAAAACACATGAAGAAATTATGGCTTATCTGTCGGGCGAAAAAGGCAAGATTGAAAAAGTGAAAGAGGCTATTTTGTCTTCTTTGCAGCAAGGAGAGGCATTGCTCAAGCAAGCTGGAACTGCTGGCAACCAGTAGCGCAACACTTGAACTAAAAATTAGCGATTTATTTTCTCAATAATTTGATTGATGCTTTTTCATCAAATCGGTTATTATTTTTTCATTTGTTTTTGAAAAAATAAGCCGTTTTAATCAATACATTGCAACTTTAGTTTTTGAATACAATTTTTTGAACACCATCAAGCTGGTCTGGCACATCTCAGAAATATGCCAAATCAAGTTACAAAATTTAATTCGCAATGCGCTTAATAATTTGAAACAAAAATAATGTATTGAAACATTCAACCCCGAAACCGCAAAATATCAAATTTAAAATGTGAAAGCTTTGACAGTCCTTAATTTTGCGGTTACGCTACCGTAAACTTTTGTTACAGTGTACTTAATCCCACGATAAAATAATAACAATGAGCGACTTTTCATTTATTTCTAATGCGCATCCTTCTTTTATAGAAGCGATGTATGAGCAATACCAACGCAATCCGGAGCAAGTAGAACCAAGCTGGGGCAATTTTTTTAAAGGATTTGAATTTGCGTTGAGCGCTAATGGTCATGCGGGCAATGGTGCTGCGCTCGCGGCATCTACGGGCGAACTGCTGAAGAAAGAACTACAAGTGCATTCCCTTATCATTGGCTATCGCAATCGGGGGCACCTACTTTCTACGACCAATCCTTTAAGACCCCGCCGCGACCGAAAACCTAAGCTCGATCTGGAGGACTTTGGCTTATCAGATGCTGACCTGGATACTAACTTTGTGGCTGGTAATGAAATTGGCTTGCAAAATGCAACGCTGCGGCAAATCATTGCAAGACTCAAAGAAATTTATTGCCGTAATATCGGTTTTGAGTTCCATCATATCCAGGATCGGGACAAGCGCCGATGGTTGCGGGATCGCATTGAAAAACATACCTCCGCCAATGGTTTTGGCTTGAGCTTAGACAAAAAGCGCCGTATTTTAGAAAAACTCAATGGCGCGGTTATCTTTGAAGAATTTTTACACAAAAAATTTATTGGTCAAAAGCGTTTTTCACTCGAAGGGGGCGAAAATACCATTGTAGCACTTGATGGGATCATCAACAAGGCGGTAGAAGGCGGCGCGGAAGAAGTAGTAATGGGCATGGCACACCGTGGTAGGCTCAATGTGCTGGCAAATACCCTCGGCAAAACCTACGAGCAGATTTTCAAAGAATTTGAAGGTGATATGCCCGAAAATATGAGCTTTGGCGATGGCGATGTGAAGTACCACCTCGGTTTTTCTTCACAAGTGGAAACCAGCTCCGGCAAGTCTGTTTACCTCAAAATGGTGCCCAATCCTTCGCACCTGGAGGCAGTCAACCCTGTAGTGGAAGGCTTTTCCAGAGCCAAAGCGGATATTTTGTACAATGGCAATTATGATCGCATTTTGCCGATTTTGATTCATGGCGATGCCGCAGTGGCCGGGCAGGGAGTCGTGTACGAAACGATGCAAATGAGCCACCTCAAAGGGTATTCCACCGGTGGTACTATCCATTTTGTGATCAATAACCAGATCGGATTCACAACTGATTTTGATGATGCCCGCTCTTCTACTTACTGCACTGCTGCCGCCAGTTTGGTACAGGCGCCTGTCTTCCACGTCAATGGTGATGATGCCGAAGCAGTGCTTTTTGTATCAGAACTATCCGTGGAATATCGGCAGGCGTTTAATGACGATGTGTTTATTGATATGGTTTGTTATCGAAAGCATGGGCACAATGAGGGCGATGATCCGCAGTTTACGCAGCCTGAAATGTATCGTTTGATCAGTGCACACAAAAATCCTCGAGAAATCTACTCCCAGCAACTCATTGAAAGAGGTGATGTAGATAAAGCACTGGCAGATGAAATGGAGAAAGCATTCTGGTCTTACCTGCAAGATCGCTTGGATGAAGTGAAGCAAAACACACTGCCCTACGAATATCAAGAGCCAGAGCAATCCTGGCGAAAACTAAAACGCGCTGCTGAAGTGCAGGTGACTGACTTTGAATCTTCTCCTGCTACTGGTATTGAAAAAAGCGCGATTGATAAAATCCTTCATCATCTGGTGACCATCCCTGCGGGGTTCACGCCGTTGCCAAAGGTAAACCGCCTGCTGGATAGCATAAAAAAGCGCATCGAGGATCAAACCTTAGATTGGGCAATGGGGGAATTGCTGGCGTACAGCAGCATTTTGTTGGAAAACAGAGATGTACGCATGAGTGGTCAGGATGTAAAGCGAGGCACCTTTTCGCACCGCCACGCCGTGCTTCGGGATGTGAATACGAATGAAGAATATAACCGTTTGGACGGGATTGCAGAAGGGCAAGGGAAGTTTCGCATTTTTAATTCGCTACTATCGGAATTTGCGGTCTTAGGTTTTGAATATGGTTACTCTTTGGCTACGCCTGATGCCTTAGTCGTATGGGAAGCGCAATTTGGTGATTTTTTCAACGGCGCTCAAACCATTGTGGATCAATTTATTACAGCCGGAGAAAGCAAATGGCAAAGGATGAGTGGTATCGTACTATTGTTGCCGCATGGCTATGAAGGGCAAGGCCCCGAACACTCCAGTGCCCGCCTGGAGCGTTTTCTGCAAAACTGCGCTGACCACAACATGACTGTTGCCAATGTGACTACCCCCGCAAATTTCTTTCACCTGTTGCGTCGCCAGTTGGCGCGCCCATTCCGCAAGCCTTTGGTGGTCATGTCGCCCAAATCTTTGCTTCGCCATCCGGAATGTATTTCACCAATCGCTGATTTTGAAAAGGGAAAAGCTTTCCAGGAGGTGTATGATGATTCGCTGGTATCCGACGCATCAAAAGTGAAGCGCTTGTTATTCTGTACCGGCAAAATTTACTACGAGCTGTTGCAAAAAAAACGCGAACTAACACGCGATGACGTAGCGATTATCCGATTAGAGCAGTTGCATCCCTTCCCGCAAAAGCAGGTGGAAGGCATCTTAGCAAAATATAAAGGTGCAGAAGCTTATTGGGTACAAGAAGAACCCGAAAACATGGGCGCTTGGCGCTATATTTGCAATACCTACCAGGACTGCAACTGGAAACGCATCTCAAGGGTAGCGGCCGCTTCGCCTGCCACGGGTTTCAAGAAAGTACACGATAAAAAGCAAGAGGAATTGGTAGAAGCTGCTTTTATGTAAAAAAATGCAAGCCTTTTGGGGTTTCGCCGCTCCAAAAGGCTTGTAAATCAGTCATTTGATAAGCCCAATATCTTCCGATTTGCGGTCTCGTCCGCTGTGCCGCCGGCAAAGTCGTCAAAAGCTTTTTTCGTAACCTCGATGATATGATCCTCGATGAAGGAAGCACCCTCGCGCGCACCTTGCTCCGGCGATTTGATGCAGCATTCCCACTCCAACACTGCCCAACCATCGTAGCCATATTGCGAGAGTTTGCTGAAGATCGCGCCAAAGTCCACTTGCCCATCCCCCAGGGAACGGAAACGCCCAGGGCGATCCACCCAATCCTGATAGCCCCCATACACGCCGGAGCGCCCAGTGGGGTTGAATTCTGCATCCTTCACATGGAACACTTTGATAAAATCCTGATAAATGTCAATATATTGCAAATAATCCAATTGCTGCAATACAAAGTGTGATGGATCATATAATAAATTCACTCGGGGATGTTCGTTGGTCGCTTCCAAAAATCGCTCAAAAGTAACGCCATCATGCAAATCTTCCCCTGGATGAATTTCGTAGCAAATATCCACGCCAGCTTCCTCATAAGCATTCAAAATAGGCATCCAGCGCTTGGCTAATTCTTTGAAACCTGTTTCTACCAAGCCTTTTGGGCGCTGCGGCCAAGGATATACCGTATGCCAAAGAAATGACCCCGAAAAGGTAACCGAACGATCAATCCCTAAGTGCTGACTGGCTTTGGCGGCATAGGCCACCTGCTGGCTTGCCCATTCCTGCCGCGCCTTAGGATTGTTTTTGACGGCATCAGGGGCAAAGGCATCAAACATGGTATCGTAAGCTGGGTGCACCGCGACCAGTTGCCCTTGCAGGTGGGTAGATAACTCGGTGATTTCCAAGCCAAAGCTATTGATTTTACCCTTTAGCTCATCGCAATACGTTTTACTCTCGGCAGCCGTTTTCAGATCAATCAAACGATGATCCCAGGTAGGAATTTGTACCCCAATGTAGCCGAGGGCAGCCATGTATTGGCAGATACCTTCAAGCGTATCAAATGGGGGGGCATCACCCATAAATTGCGCCAGAAAAATAGCAGGACCTTTTATTGTATTCATTTTTTTAAGCACTTGTTCTAATCTGAATAAATTTTTTGCTTTTCAGATTTCGCAAATTTTAAAAATTTGCGAAATCTCATCCAATGGTTTGCCCCATTACCAATTTTTATCAGTTTCAGCTGATGCTACTTTCCAATTTCGTACAATCCCCAATTCATAGGGTCCACTACTGGTTTTTCGTCTTTCTCAAACGGGATTTTCACTCCATTTTGAGGAATTTCAATCCGCTTGATTGCTTTGCCAATTTGTACATCAACAGGCATAGGGAAAGGCACCTCAACGGGCACTTCCCAGGATAAACTCAAAGTATTATTTTCAATTTTGGAATGTAAAATCGGCAATTTCGGCTGGCGGAGGTACACTTCAAAAAACCAATCTAATTCCATACCCGATTCCTTTTCGCAAATAAAAAGAAAGTCATCGGTGGTCGCAAAGCGAGTCTGCCGCCCGTCGGTTATTTTTTCCATGTTTGGGTCAGGATAAGCCATCCGCCGCAAAGCCCGAAAGAACACTTCATCCCCGATCAGATAGCGCAGGGTATGCAAAATCCGAGCACCTTTGGTATAGATGGGCGCACGATAGATTTCATCAGCCGTTTGGCTTTCGCGGGGCGCTACCGCGAGTGCATTGAAAAAACGCATGCTGTTGATATACTCATGGTAGGCTGCTTTCCCTTTTTTATATTCCATGTAAAGTGGCTGGGTGTAAGAACCGAAACCCTCATGAATCCACATATCTTTCCAATCGTAGTTGGTCACCAGATTGCCCCACCACTCGTGGGACAGTTCGTGCTGGTGAAGCGCATCAAACCCCCAGTCTTTGCCACCCGTCATGGAGCCATTCTTAAATTTAGCGCCATAAGCGATAATCGTTTGGTGTTCCATGCCCAGGTGGGGTGTTTGAGCCACGCCGTATTTATCTGCCCGAAAAGGATAAGGGCCAAAATAGGTTTCAAAAAACTGAAGATGATCCAGTATCTCTGGGAAAAGCCGTTCGCCATTGGCATAATCCTCTGGCAAGACGTATAAAATCACCTGGAATTCATCGCCGGCAACGGATTGCATTTTGGTTTCTATCGTCTGATAAGGCGCGATATTCAAAGCAACATTATAAATATTGATCGGATTGGAAATCAGCCAATGATAAGTGGTCGTTTTATCCCGATGAGATTCTGTAGCGATCAAGCTACCATTGGAAGCAACCACCAGAGGATCGGGTACGCGGACGTGCAAGCGCATAGAATCAGGCTCATCCGACACGTGGTCTTTGCAGGGCCACCAAATATCCGCCCCTTCGCCCTGGCAGGTCGTAGCGATCCAATGTGCCCCGCTGGGTGTTTTTTCCCACTGAAAGCCGCCATCCCAGGGTGCACGGGGAGCTACGCGGGGCTTGCCACCGTAGATAATTTCCACCTGTAGCTTTTCGCCGCCTTGCCGAGTCTTATCCAACGCCACTATAATTTTGCCGACCTCCCTTGTAAACAGACACTGCTTTTTTTGCCTATCTACAATTTCATTGACAGCATAAACCGTAAGGAGGGTATCCAAATCCAATTCCAACTGAATCATAGGGTGTACTACATCGGCTTGCACCAACACTTTTCCTTCGATGAGTTGGGTTTCCGGTTTGACTTGTATATCAAGATCATAAAAGGTGACATCATAAGCCGCCTGTGCTGGTGATAATTTTCCACCCGAGTCGTAGATAGCTGTTTGTGCTACTGCGAAATAAACAACACAACTCAATAAAAAAGTAAAGATTTGTTTCATAATAAAAAGCAAATAATGAATATATCAGATACTAAAAGTAAAGCACACGGCATCGCCTTAGCGATATTTTCAAACCTTGTATTTTCTCCAAACGCCTAATTAGCAAAATCGGCCTATCTGCTTATAATTGAATCCATTTCTGGTCGCTATTACCCGATTCTATTACCTTGTAAATAAATTCCATGCCTCGCACGCCATCTTCGATATTCGGAAAATCGGTGTATACGGGGTCAGGCTCCTTCCCTTCCAGTCGGGCGCGGATACAGAAGGCAAAATTGCGATACAAATTAGCAAAAGCCTCCAGATAGCCCTCCGGATGCCCCGCTGGTATGCGCGTGTGTGCTTGCGTTTCCGGGTAGAGGTCGCCCACGCCGGTGCGATAGCACTGCGTAGGTTTGTCCAACCACTTGACCCACAGCGTATTTGGCTCCATTTGATGCCACTCCAAACCACCCTTTTCGCCGTACACATAAATCTTCAGGCTATTTTCCTCGCCAGCGGAGATTTGGCTGGCGTGCAACACCCCACGGGCACCGTTATTGAAACGCAGCAGTACATTGCCATCATCGTCGAGCAAGCGACCCGGTACGATGCGGCTGATATCGGCACACAGTTCCGTGATATGCAAACCGGTGATGTACTCCGCAAGATTTTCAGCATGAGTACCAATGTCGCCCATCGCGCCAGCGATGCCTGAGCGGCTGGGATCGGTGCGCCAGGAGGCTTGTTTTTGCTCGGATTCTTCCAGCTTGGTAGAAAGCCAACCTTGCGGATATTCCACCACGACCTTGCGAATCTCGCCCAGTTCACCGTTTTTGATCATCCTGCGCGCCTGCTTCACCATCGGGTAGCTGGTGTAGGTATGCGTGAGCCCAAACAGCAAACCGGATTTTTCGACTACACTTTTGAGTTCATAGGCTTCTTCCAGATTGAAACACAAGGGTTTGTCGCACATCACATGGAAGCCGTTTTCTAAAGCCAGCTTCGCAGGACCAAAATGAACGTGATTCGGTGTTACAATCGAAATAAAATCTATGCGTTCGCCTTCGGGCAGGGTTTTTTCTTTCAGAATCATTTCCTCGTAACTGCCGTAAACCCGCGCAGGATCAAGATACAGCGCCTCGCCAGAGGCTTTGGATTTCGCGGAATCGCTACTGAATGCGCCGCACACTAATTCAATTTCACCATCCAAATTCGCCGCCATACGATGCACCGCGCCGATAAACGCGCCGATGCCGCCGCCAACCATACCCATGCGTATTTTTCGTCTCATCTTTACATTTTTCGTTTTTAAAGCCTTATCCTGTAATCAATTGTGAGAAATTACATCCCCAAATCAATTTTTTCTACTGTTCGATTCAAGCGGGCACGCTCCGACTGGAACGCCATCAGATGGCTCTCCATCGAAGCATCGAGCGTGGAAGTGAGCAAGGAAGGATCCTCTTTATCTACTGCGTTCACCCAATCTCGCGCCAAGCCCCAATCGCCCCCGGCATGCCCAGAGCCGACATCTTTGGGCATCCATTTTTCGATTTCACCGGTACGGAAATTAGCGATGTACAATTCCTCCTCGTCGCCTACGAGATCGCCCATACTGCCCATCACGCGGGTGCGCCGACCAGCGTAGATGGTGAAGGCTTCCATGTTAAAACTGGCGGTAATACCACTATCAAATTCTAAGCCCAGCACTAAGTGATCGGGCTGGTCGTTGTCGCAGCGATACACACAGCGCCCGTAAGGACCTTCCTTGAGTTGCTGTAGCACATACTCGGCTTGCTTGCTTTTGTCTTCGGGCAGGTCAAATACATAATTGCGTTCGCGTTTGCGGTAGTAAATCTGCAAAGCAGAGTAAGGGCATTCTGATTCCACCTTGCAGCCGTCGGTGCAGCGGGCCGTGCTACCGGATGGTGCGTTTTCTTCTTTAAACCATTTCAAAGAACCAAAAGAAGAGACGTAGCGGCAATTTTTGCCGATCCACCAACGCAGAATATCGAGGTCATGGCAGGATTTCGCGAGTATAATCGGGTTGGTTTCATCCGCTTTGCGCCAATTGCCTCGTACGAAAGAATGCGCCATGTGCTTATGCTCAATGGGTTCCATATGTTGCAAACTAATAATATCGCCCAATAATCCAGAGTCCATCACTTCCTTCACCTTTCGGTAATACGGCGAATAGCGCAGCACATGGCAGACCGCCACAATGCGATTGTATTTTTTCGCTTGCTTTAAAATATCGCTGCATTCGCGCCAGCTTTGCGCGATGGGTTTTTCCAACAACAAGTGATAGCCCATTTCCAGCGCTTGCATGGCAGGGCCGTAGTGCAGATTATCCGGCGTAGTAATAATCACCGCATCGGCGAATTTTGGCACTTTAAAAACATGCTCCCAAGTGGTGAAGCGATGTTTAGCTGGAATGTTGTGCTTTTGCGCGTAGCGCTCGTTGCGGATAGGTATTGGCTCGGCTACGCCTACAATGTCCAGTTCAGCAGGGTAGGCGGCAGCATAATCGCCGTACACATTGCCTCGATTGCCCGCGCCCAGCGTGATGGCAGTGACCGGTTTTTTTAGTTTTGGGCGTTCCGAAAAATCCAAGCCATATTCGTGTTCTATCATCCGAACGTTGCCGAGAGCGGCTGGTGTGAGCGTCGTACCGGCGGAGAGCATGCCCAGCACGCGCAACATTTCTCTGCGAGACCATTCCTTTTGCATAGATATTTTTTTTGACATTAGACGATATGTGTCAGACGATAGACGATGCAGCCTCCTGAAAAACAAATCTATAAAATATTTACATTTCAATATAGCATCATCTGCTTTTCTACACAGAAAAAGCCTTCCCTGTACCGGCGACCCCCAGCCGACAGAAAAGGCTTTAAGCTAAAAACTGTTTGAGAAAAACGATAGACAAGCCTAAATACCTCGCAAAGCTTGGCGTACCAATCGCTCCACCTCACTTTCTAGTACCTCTCGGCTAATCAATTTGCTCATCTGTGCACGCAGTTCCACTACTTCTTGTTGCAATTGATCCATATTCTTGATTACCTCATTCGCTACCACTTTAATAGTGTAAATTTCGTCCAATTTTACTTCAATGGCTGGCGTTTCTGGGGTTGTTTCAGGGGTTGCTTCTACTTCTGGGGCTGTTCCTGGCTCGGTAGCTTCAAGGATAGCCGTTTCCAGTTCAAGGTGCTCTGATTCTGGAAAATCGCTCGGTTTAGTCATAGCCTCCTCCAACTCAGTGGTTGAGGCTTCTGCTTCTGTAAAGGTGACTTCTACTGGCTCAGTCTCGTCGGTTGCTGCTTCTAAAGCAGAATCTGCTTCCGGTACGACTTCCGTGTCTGGGTCTGGTGAGCCATTGGCATTGCGTCGTCCAAGTAAGTCTTTGATCCGGCGCTCTAATTCCTTCAAGTAAGTATCTGGTAAGGTCTCCAGATTTTGAAATTCTACCGTAGTCATAATTGTGTTTTTTTTAGGTTATTAAAATGTAATAGAAATATACCCTTACTGCCATACACAATAAGAAATTTTATTATTTTTAATATGCCTATTTAAGCCCTTTAGGTAAAAGAGCAACCGTAGCCAGGTATCAAAACACCTTTAAATACAGGCGCTGTACCTCTTTTCAGAAAACCTCTCTGTGGATTATGGAAAAATGATAGGTATGCATAACAAATGTAATGAAAAGCAAAAGAAGTGTCAATTATTTCGTAATATAATTTTTTTTAATATTTGTTAATAATATCCTAAGTATAGGACAAAAAAGACGAAGCTTTTTAGCATCTTTTGTCTCGGAGTCAATTTTATCAAACATGAATTGCTCGATGTTTTGAGCTTATTTCTTGAAATTAGACTTTCGTCCTGTGCTTAGTTTTCTTTTTTGAAACCCACAAAACACTATTTTTGTATCAAATCCTATTTGTATGCCAAAAGTCCTTTTATGTGGTATCCCTTATGATGCCAAATCCTCCTTCCTGCGTGGTGCGGCGCTGGCCCCAGCTTACATTCGCGCCACGCTGCACAATGGTTCTTCCAATTATTTTGCTGAAAATGGCGTGGACATCCTTTCGGAAAAACGATGGGAAGACGCAGGTGACTTACCGATTCAGAATTATTTTGATATTCATCCTCAAATCAAAAAGCGATTGCACCCTACCCAAAGCCTGATCACGCTTGGCGGCGACCATTCCATCAGCTACCCTGTGGTAAAAGCACATGCCGAAATATTTGGGAAATTTGACATTTTACACTTTGATGCGCACACCGATTTGTATGAGGAATATGAAGGCGACCGCTACTCACATGCTTGCCCTTTTGCGCGCATCCTGGAAGAACAATTGGCAGAAAGGCTGGTGCAGGTGGGTATCCGCACGCTTACGCACCCACAGCGCCAGCAGGCAGCGCGTTACGGGGTAGAAATGATTACCATGCAGGCTTTGCATCGTTTGCAGGAATTGACTTTTGAGCGCCCGCTTTACATTTCCATTGATCTGGATGGTTTTGACCCTGCTTTTGCGCCTGGTGTATCGCACCACGAGCCCGGCGGCTTGTCACCGCGCGAAGTCACCAATTTTTTATACCAACTGAAGGTGCCTATTATCGGGGCGGACATTGTGGAATACAACCCGACCAGAGACTTGAGCAACATCACGGCTGCTTTGGCAGCTAAATTGATCAAAGAGCTATCGGGTATTATTTTGCAAAAAGCATAGTCAAAACTCCAAGCCAGGAAAAAAAGCATCCTCTAAGTGCTCGATGGCAAAATCTTGCTCGTGGCGATAAATAACGGATACCAAATCAAAGCGAATTGCCCATTGGTGCCCGATCTGCTCCATATAAACCGAAGCCGCTTCGGCGAGCAGGCGTTCTTTCTGGGGAGATACAAATTCCTCCGGTTTGCCAAAATAGTCGGTGCTGCGGGTTTTCACCTCTACAAAAACCAAGGTTTCATCATCCCTGGCGATCAAGTCCACTTCCGCTTTGCTAAAACGCCAGTTGCGTTCTAAAATAGTGTAGCCTTTTTCGATGAGGAAGCGGGCAGCCAGTAATTCTCCAGCTTTGCCTATTTGGTAATGCTTTGCCAAAATGATGAGGAAAAAATCAGTTGGAATTCAATTTCTTAATATTTTCAATACTCTGAGCCAAATTCAAAGAAGCGGTATTAATATTTTTCAGTTTTAATAAAATAGCGTCAATTTCAACATCGCTGTGCGCGTTTGTCAAAACCTTCTCGGGAATTTTAGAGGTATTCAATTGATCCAGGAAAGTACCGCTGATAGCCAGTGCCTGCGATAGTTGATCCATTGATATTTGCTTTTCTTCCGAGATTGGCTCGTTGTTAATACTCCTCAGAATCAGCAGCATTCCTTCCTGATTGCTTTCCTCCAAATTACCAAAATATTTGATCCTGTCCTTTGAAGAATTGATCTGTTGGATACTACTTTCAAAAGTTTTATTGATACTTGAAAGATTATTAGTCAAATTTGCATTAGAATAAATCGTAATGCAAATAGAAACTACAAATACCAGGAAAATGACCACATTAAGCTTATTCATGCAAAATCATTATTTCTTTACGTTATTATTTTTTTCACCACAGCACAAAGACTCGATAGCAACTACCCTTTCTCTCAGACCGATGTATTGATTGAGTACCTCTTTTTCAAAATTTCTTACGCTGTCCTCAATTTTTTCTACATTTTCTTTCATTCTTGCCGTCTCGTCAGTGATATGCGAATACGAGGTAGCCACTGCCCAAACCAACCCACTGATCCCAATAATACCGGCTGCAGTTGCCCAAAACCCATTTATATTCGTCAGAAAACTACCTTTTTTTGGCGTTTTTCCAGCGTTTTCATCTGATGACATTTCATTTTGGTCGTTCTCTGAAGCCTGGTTTTTCTTCGGCATAGTGATCAGGAAAGTTGGTTTTAAACAAGTTTTTCAATAACTGCGTAAATGCAAAAGTAACTATTTTTTCTTTTTCATGCAAAAAATAATTCCAGGAATGATACTTATTAACACTTATATTGTTTCGAAAGCGGCATGGTTTATTGATAAATCATTAAGCTGTTGGAAATCAATTTTTTAATTTCAGTCCAACGCGTTACTTTCATTTACACTTTACTTTAGTTGAGGAACAAAAAAGCCCCTTCCGTGCTGTGGAAAGAGGCTATCCCAAAAACCTATTCTTCACCTAGAGTAAAAAAAACTTGAGATTCTCACATAGAAGTTTGTTCACTTCGCGATGATGACTTTTGATAGTTTACGAGGCTATTAGCCATCGCCGGATTTATAACCATTGCAAAAAATATAGATAGTTGCTATTCAACGAATGTACTGGTTTGCCTATACGCTGGTATATTTATTATTTTAAAAATGAAGTCATCTTCCTACCAACGAAGCAGGCGGCGGTATGTCACATGGGATATGGATACGAAGCAGTGGATGCTTGATAAGCGTTGAATTAATCGGTAGATGGGAAAAATGAAGAAAAAAGATATTAGTATTTTATCAATACAAAGATAAATGAGAAAAGAGAGTTATATATACCCTAAAGGTGGTATTTTTCAAATTACAATATCAATTTTCAGCCAGGCAAAAAGTCCCCGCTCTTTCATAAGAACAGGGACCTGCATTCTGATAACCTAAGTTTTATCAATCAACAATGAGCATTTTCCTGGTTGCTGTCAGGTTGTTGGATTCGAGGCGATAGTAAAGCATGCCTTTGGCGGCAATAAGCCCTCGGTTGATAACGATTTCGTTGTGCCCTTGCTCAAAATTGCCGGCTTTGACAAAGATAACCTTGCCCGTTGCATCGAAGATAGTGAGTTTTGCTGCACCTGCTTGTGGCAAGCGGAAGGCGATGGTTGTCTGCTCACTGAAGGGGTTGGGTATGTTTTGATACAATTCAAATCCCTCTCCCGCGGATGTCTCGTTTTTCACATTGACAAATTGCAGTGCAATATCCATCACATGTTGCGTATCGGCGTATGCCTCCGCCTTGATGGCTCTGGGGCTGAGGTACAGCGCATTACTCAGGGTAGCATCCGTTTTAGCGGTGAAGTAGAGGGTGAACAAAGTAGTGCTTCGCTCGATTGGCAGTGCTTCCTGTGCATTCCAGCTGGTGGTGAGCCAGCCTTCTTCCATTTGGTACAAACCGAAATTATTGAGGCTCATATCGGGTAAGCTTCCTTCTGTCACTTCCGTTAGTTCAAGGGCTTCTGTATCAAATCCGACCCCAAATTGGTAGCCGAGCAATGACATAGCTTGCCGGATATTCAAAGCAACAGCAAAGGTTTCCCCTGCTTTGAAGGTTTTATCTTCCACTTCTATTTGGAGCGTAGCTTGCGCGGCGCGGGTTTCTACATTCCCGAGGTTGTTGGAAGTAGCCGAGCCGTTTACGTCGCCTATTTTGATCGCTACAAAATTGGTGCTAAGCATATCTCGATTGAAATTATTCACATTATAAATTTCGGGGAATGAACTTTGGAATGGATTCTCCGGATTTGGAAATACATACGTAGAACTCACAAATCGCCAGGATTTATTGCCATTAGGCATTTTATTTTCGATACCTAAAATCATTTTTCGGATTTTTACCAAATCCAAGGTCGTGATAGAATTAGATTTATCTACATCTGCCGCGATAATTTTGTAAGGAGAATTAAACTTCTGAGTACCGAGTATATGCTTGGAGATCAGTACGATGTCAAGTGTGGATACACCGTTCATTGCGTCGTCATTGCGTTCAGGTACTATGCTATAATCGTGCCCGAAAGGAATGCCAGGGAATTGGAAATACCCGTTTTGGCCTGTATAGGATTGCATACCGCTGAGGTTATTGACCTTTACCATTACATTTTCTACTTCTGAGCCTTTTTCGGTTTTAATGTCCCCTGCAATAGTACCGACTGCATTTTGATTTTTGGGGCATAAGCCATTGTTGTCTTGCACAGCGAGGTAGGTCAAGCAGTGGTCGCTATTCCCTTTTTCATCTACGACCCAAAATTCGATCAGTCTATTTCCCACTTCTTCGCAAGTAAAGGTCAATTCTGTGGTAGAAGGAGGAGCGAGTACGTTGCTACCGCCTTTTCTGATAAAGAGCTTCAGGTTTTGTTTGGCAGTGCAATTATCGGAGCTGCCGCCGTCAAACGCTTTGGCATTGATTGTTGCCATAATGGTGCCATTCATGTTTGATAGATTGACCGACAAGCCGACGATACAAATGGGCGAAGGCGGCGTTTTATCCTCTACGGTCACTTTCACTTTGCAAATAGAAGTGTTGCCGCATCTGTCCTTAGCTGTAAAAGTCACGATGGTAGTGCCCACTGGGTAGTTTCCGCTGGCATTAGCACCATTGGAAATGGCATAGGGTGAATCATTGGTAATCAATACATTAGGATTGCAATCTACTGCAGTAACCGGCGGCAGTGTCACCAATGTGGTGCCACAGCTATTTCCGACACCCACGGTTACATCGGCAGGGCAGGTTAATACGGGAGCATCCAGGTCTTCTACTTTGATGGTTTGAATATGTGTGAACTTACCTCCAGCCTCCGGAAACTCAGGGTCGTATTTGCACCAATCAATCACTTCCCAGGTGCGAAGGATTTTATAGCAGGCTGGAAAAGCCAGGTCAAACAATTGATCTCGATGATTGACACCGACCAAACCGCAGAGTTCTCTTTTGATAATCGGTTCTTGATAGCCTTCCGGCAAATCCTCTGGGTCAGTGGCTGCTCCGCACTCATTGGTGGTGTACAGTTTGGGCCACTCAATGTCTTCCATTTTCAAAGGATTATTGTTGATGACGGTAATCGTTTGGCTACAAATCGTTTCATTGCCTGCTTTATCGGTTGCTTTGTAGGTTCTTACAATTGTTCCTACGCCACATTCATTGAGGTTTTCCTGGATCGTAGAATCCAAAGTAACCTGGCAATTATCTTTTAATATCGGTTTGCCAAAAATCGAAAGGTCAGAATAATCGGTTGTGCAATCTATCGTTACATCTTGGGGGCATTCCAAAATCGGGGGCAATTTGTCCTGCAATTCTACCTGCACCATGCACTCTGTGAAACGCCCGTACAAATCGCCGCCGGGGATTTCTCTGGTGGGGTCAACGGGCCCTGGGCTGGGATTAACTTCATATACGCGCAGTAAAACAGTAACATTGCCTGCTTTTACTTCTTCGCAGCAAAAAATGACATCATCATCAAACCACTCCTGGTAGCCGGGCAGCCCATCGTCATCGCCATTAATGCCTTCACAAGAGCCGGTGGTCATTTTTCGAACTTTATAGTACAGTTGGCTGGCGCAATTATCTGTACTTCCCTTGTTGAAAGTTTTGGCATCCACAACAGCATAACCCAAAGCGGGCAGCGCAATCGAAGTGAAGGATTCGCAGATAGCCGTAGGCGCTTCGCTGTCGGTTACCGTCAGTGTGATATTACAAATTTTAGTATTGCCACAAGCATCCGTTGCCAGGTACTGAATGGTATGAGTGCCTACGGGCACCAGCGGGTGCGGTCCAACGCCTACTGCTCCAAATGAGGTACTTACATAAAATGTTGGCGCATTGTCGCAATTGTCCGTCACGGTAGGCGTTGGTAGTGTCACGGTAGCATGGCATTTGCCGGCTTCTGCTGCCACTGTTAAATTTTGTGGGCACACAATATTGGGCGGTGTATCATCCAAAATCAAAATCCGCTGGGTATCTTGCACGATCAGTCCGGTGCAAATATCCTCCACCGTCCAGATTCGCTGTATTTCAAATTCTACCATGCCACATAAGGATTCTATTTCATCGGCATGCTCCGAAAATAAATTGCAGAATGTGCCATTGGTAATCGCCTTGCCTTCCAGACTTGGAAAACCCAACACCGCCGTGAATACATTGGCATCATCGCAGCTCAGGGTGGTATCATTCGGAAAAACGACTTGATCCAATGTAGGCTTTTCAACGCTTACAAGCTGTGTACAAGTAGAAACATTGCCGTTTTTATCCCTGGCAGTCCAGGTTCTCTGTACCACTGGTATGCAATCATTATGTGTAATATCATCTTGATAAGTCAGTTCTACCTCGCCGCTGCAATTATCGCTCGCTTCGGGATATTCCACCACATCCAACCCACCATCTATGCAGCTGACCGTCACATCTTGACAAAATAACGTCGGCGCGATGGTATCCAATACCGATACAAAACCTACTGAAAAAATTCCGCTTGCTTCATCCGTGATCGTCACGCTCAGAATTTGATTGAGATAAGCCGCTGTGTTGAATTGTACGGAATCCGTTCCGATTACGACGATGTTGCTCGCCTGGTCTCGGATGGTCATTACTTTCACGCCTGTGCAAAATGGGCTTATTAGCATCGTTTCTGCCTTGACGGCTGCCCTACAATCAGCATTGGCATATAGCAAAACAGGCATGATCGGATCGGGTGCTGCGCTGGTCATGCTGCACTGCCCCGAAGCATTTTGAAAGCCTACCAACAATAAATAGGCGATGATCGCAAAAATCTTTTTTAACAGGTTGTCAGAAAAGCAGGTACACGTAGTACCATTTTGATGTAAGTGTTTCATCCTAAATGTTTTAATTTTTATAAATGCTCATAATAAAATACAGTATCATCCTGCAGCAGCAATACAGAAGCCGCTTACAAATGGCGAAACTTGACCTGCCCGAACTGGTGGCAGTTGCCCCATCGGGAAAGCTTCGTAGCATTAAAACTTCCAATATTTTGATAATCAGGGAAAAACAATAGCAAATCTGCTTGACCGCCAGGTAGGAATGCAAATGGATAGTTGATATAAAATGTGAGACTTCAAACGAGAAGGTCTAAAATCCCACATTTTTATCGTTGTGTTTCAAAATTTTCTCATAGTATGCACTCTTACCCAATAATCCCTTACAATGTATTTTAAACCATTTCCAATTGATAATGGTATATTCACTATTATGCAATTTTTTAACTTTTAATTAATTACACTGTGAATTAAATTTCGCAATCCGGTCTGGCGCATTTCTAAAATGTGCCAGACTATTAGGTTCCAAAATCTTTATCCAGTAATTAAATTCATAATGTATTTACATATACCCAAAATTGGTATTCGATGTAAATGTCATGTTCTTTTTAGTCAAAATATTATTGACTATCAATTAAATTACATCTAAAAACTTTAACTAACTTGTTTTAATTTGCTTGCTAAAACTGGTATAGAAAATATCGTGCCAATTTTTTTTGATTAAGCTTTTAGAGAAAATGCATCGAGGTAAGATAAATAAAAATCGTGCCGAAAAAGTGCAGGAAGATCAGTAGCTAAGCAGCGGACACAAAAAAGCCCCCCTCCCGTTGAACAGGAGAGAGGCCATCCCAAAAACCGATTTAAGTATACACTTGAAAACGGTTCTTGTGAATCACATACAATCCAATCGCCTTAATTTATGTATTGCCCATAGTGTTGTCGGTACGAAAACATTACATTTTATTTGCACAGCCAACAAAAAATCAGAAGTGATACGATACTGATATTGCAGCAACAGGAAGGCAAGCATTGTATCAAGCATCAGATTATAATTTGTCCACTGCATTCAATGTAATAACGTGGCTAAGACTTTTATAGCCTTGTGTGGATAGCCTTTCTCATCGTCATTTTGTGGAACAAATATGATAATCCCTTTCCTTCAGAACAATGCTATATGAATGATAGCGTTGAGGCAAAATAATGATTAATTCAAACAAAGGGAAGATACAGGAAAGCAGTATCAGGATATGCGCTCAAGCTGTTCATGGATTTTGGATTATAATTTGCCCTTTTTTTTAGCTCATTTGTGCAAATGTACAATAATTGCAAGACTATCACATACCCCAAATAGGGTATTTTATCAAAAAAAGAGCCTCTCAGCAATTGCAAGAGAGGCTATCCCAAAAACCAATTGTTAAAGGACATCTAATTCTTGATAAGGTTATTATTTTGTACTTATGAATGCTTCAAAAATGAGTTATCTTTTGCAGCATTCACCGACCAGCATCAGTATCCCTTATCAATATCCGGCTGTTTTTTATCAAAAGAAAGCAAAACAGTGATCTCGTGCGAACCGCTATTAAACTTTTGGAAACGCTGAAAAGAGACATCGTAAGAATAAAATACATTAAAGTTGGATAATTTCGCACCTAGCAAAATGCCCATTGCTCCAATAGTGCGATAAGATAGACCGGCAACCAACTGGTCGTCGAGGAAACCTGCTTTAAGGTTGACATCAATCTGCTGAGGGGAATCCTTTATTTTACGAGCCATGATGGATGGTTCCAGTGTGAAATTCAAATCAACCACTTCGAAGCGATGTCCCGCCAAAAAGGTATAAAACTCCAATACAGTGGACTGATCGTTATTACTCACATCGGCGTTATCCAGCCTTTTGCTGATCAGGTTGGCAAAAGTAAAGCCCAAAAAAGTATTTTCTGAAAACGTCGTATAAGCACCGACGGAAGCATCAAATACGCGCAAGCCATCAAGGTTTTCATCAATGATTCTATCGCCCAACTGGAAGAAATTCCCTCCAGTGACGGTATTATCAAGCCGCATCTGCTGAAATTCCGTAGAAAAACCAATCGCAAATTTAGTTGTCTCCCCAAGGTTGAAGCGAAACGCATAGTTGAGATGCGCCCGCAGGCGTGTCATCTGGGCAGCCGTTTCAGTCAAAACTCCTAACCCAATGCCAAAAGTCCTGCCGATTGGCCCATTAAACTGTGCTCCGAATGTTTGAGGCGCATCTGGAAAGCCCGTCCACTGGGCACGGCCATTAAACTGTATCTGGTAATTATCCTTAAAGCCTGCTGCCGCTGGATTGACCAAAACGGGAGAAATATGATAGTGGGTAAAAATGGCCTCATCCTGCGCATGCGCAAGCTCAAGGAGTATACCTGTAATAAATATGAGTAAAAGAATTCTTTTCATGTCAAAAACCGGTTAATGGTGATGAATAATATTTTCATGGGAAAGTTTGCCTGTGACAAGCCCGCACAGGCAAACTTTATTGTCACAATTAATTTTCCTTTAAAATGGTAATTGAACCCTTGCGCTGAATCAAGTTGTTGTTGAAGTCAATGTATTCCAGGATATAGTAGTAAGGCCCTTCCGGTAGTTCATTACCGTTTTGATCTGTACCCTGCCAGGTATTGTCATAGTTATCCGCTTCGAATACCAATTGCCCCCAGCGATTGTAAATCTCCAGGTGGTTGTTACTGAAATCATCAATGCAATTAATAATAAACTCCTCGTTCAGTCCATCTCCATCAGGCGTAATCACCACCCTGGTATCAATGCAAGGAAAGCGTTCGTCTTCTACCAAGCCTGGGGGCAAATTGGGCGGAGAAGTACAGCCTCTGCTATCAGTGACTACTACAAAATAAGGACCCGGACAAAGATTGGTGATGATCGGGCTATTATTATTCGGGAAAGTATTCCAAACATAGGTATATGGCGCAGCGCCTCCTTCTGCTACTGCTAGAGCAGTTCCGTTGCAGCCATCCGTAGCAGGTTCTGTCATAATTTTCACAGTGATAGGCTTGGGTGCTGCGATCGTGAAGGAAGCTACTTGCTCACAGTTATTCGCATCAGTAGCGGTGACGGTGTATGTACCTGGTGCCAGGAAAGAAAGGCGCGGCCCCGTCACATTGGTACTCCAGGAAAAAGCATAGGGTTTGCCGGTAGCACCACCGGTAGCACTGACAATAATCTCACCGTCTTTATTACCGACGCAGGAAATATCCCTGATATTTGCCAATACTTGAATTGGATCCGGCGGGAAAACTTCTACTTGCTTGGATACCTTACAGCCAATACCATCCATGACTTCCACCGTGTACACGCCAGCATCTACACCCGTAATGACTGGCCCCATACCGACATTTGCAGCACCTTTTTTCCAATTGTATTGATAAATGCCTTCTCCATTCAAACCGATCGCTTGTAAAATACCATCCTTTGCATTCACACAGCTAATATCAGCGCCATTATAATCAGAAATGACATCTACACTGGCATCCAAATTCGATTCTGATTCTACCACATATTGGCGCACCAATTCATTTCCTGATGCTTCTTTAATCCTCAGGGTATAAACACCTGGCGCAACATTACTGAGGTCTTTCGCCGTGCCGATTTCCACATTATTGGCATTTCTCCAGGAATACTGATACGGCATAGCTCCTCCCTGTACATTAAGGCTAATGACAGCGTTGCTCTCCTGTGGGCAAGTGGCTTTGTTTATTGTAGCACTTATTTTGAAGGTATTGACTTCTACACCGGGTAGTGTTTGTATACAACCATTGGCATCGCGGATGGTGGGTATAAAAAGCCCTTCGCAGAGGTTGATGATCTGAGCACCTGTGCCCGTGTTGGGGGCATTCCATTGTACGGTGTAAGGGCTTGTTCCGCCTTGAATAGTAACGGTAATTCTACCAGTACACCCTGATTCTTCTGAGTCGTGTACCACATCCACGTCCGTAATTGCAATTGGTGCAGGTTGTGTTATCTCGGCTGTACCCGAAATAGAAGTGCCTGTATTATCTGTGATCGTGAAAGAAATGCTTCCCCCTGCAAGGCCACCTCTATTGACCATGCCCATATTGTTGGAAATGGTAAAATTATCATTGAAAACGATACTGTAAGGAGGTGCACCGCCTTGTATTTGGAAACTGACAGCGCCATTGTTGGAGCCATTACAAGTCAGGTTGGTCGTCAAAAGATTGGAAAGCGCAAGCGGAATGCTCTGTAATGGCACATTATAACAAGCATTTTTAGGGCAGTTGTTATTGTCCGTTACTGTCACACAATACTCCCCAGGCGCAAGGTTGGAGATAGTGGGTGTCGTAGCGCCATTACTCCACATGATCTTATATGGTGCATTTCCACCCGAAATATTGAGTTGAATAGAACCATTGTTACTACCCATCCCGATAGAGGGAAGCACATTACTCGTAATATTAATCGCTGCAAATTCACTTACAACATAGCTACCCGTAACTGTACTGCCCAGGTTATCCGTGATGGTTACATTATAAGTACCTGCCGGGATGTTCGTCAAATTTTGAGTCGTAGCATTATTACTCCATGCAAAAGTATAATTAGGCTGCCCCCCTGTGACCGTCAGTGTGATGCTGCCATTGGAGGTGCCAGAACAAGCTCTTGCGATTAATTCCTGGGAGATTTTGAGTTTTTGCAGAACCGTTACACAAGAAGTAGCAGTACAGCCGGTTGCATCTGTAATGGTTACACAGTACTCTCCTGTAGTAGTTAAGCCGGATAAGTTTTGTTGGGTGGAGCTGAAATTATTAGGGCCTGTCCATTTATAAGTAAAGCTACCCGACCCACCTGTTGCAGTGAGGTTCACCGCACCGTCATTTCCATTGTCAATATTTACGGGTATGATGCTGGTCACTTGAATGGTACTATTTTGCCCAACTGTAATGGCCCCAGAATTGAGTGTACAAGCCTTGGCATCCGTGATAGTTACAAAATATTGCCCTGCAGCGAGGTTGCTTTGCATGGTCACGTTATCCGTCAAACTGCCACTCCAATCATAGGTGTAAGGGGCAGTACCGCCGCTTACTGTTAGCTTAATAGAGCCCGAAGCGGGGCCCGCACAGCCTGTGTTTTGCACCTGCGATTGCACTGCCAGCGCTGCTGCCGGTTGTGTCACATTAAAAGTCCCCATCACCGTTTGGCTGGAATTCATATCGGTTACCGTCACGGAATATGAACCTGCCGCCAAGCCGGAGATATCCTGCGTAGTAGCATTATTGCTCCATTTGTAAGAAAAATTACCAGAGCCTCCCTGCACTTGCAGATCAATCGCACCTGTAGCTTGCCCAAAGCAATTGACATTTGTAACCGTAGGAGAAGGCAAAGACATGGTAGTAAGTCCAATCGTGATCGTACCGCTTCTTGGGGTGAAATTGATAACTTGTTCGTTTTTATTGCTAAATTCTATCGGAGCGATGGGCGATAGAGGACTAAAATTGAGGGTAGTGGTTGTTCCATTTGCACCCAGTGCGATAAAGCAAAGTTGCATCAATGTAGAATTATTTTCCTTTGTTACGCCGTTCAGAGTAAGATCGAACCAAGTCACAGAGATAAACCCAGGTTGGGTTGGTTCGGTAGCATTGTTAGGTGTACCAACGTTGGAGTTACCAAAGCCCGGCAATCCAAAATTGCCCACAGATACAAACTGAAGCTTCGTAGGGTCATAGGTAATGGCAAACTGCATCCCTGCAATATCTGTAAATCGGTTCACGCGCACATCTACGCACACTTGCTGTCCGGATTGTACCGTTTTGTTAGTAATCCAAATTCTTGGCGTACCGTCATCTGGAATAATATCGTCTTGATTGCCGCCACCGCCGCCACTACCACCGGTGATTGTTACCACACCTTTATCGGTTGAATAGGGAAGTACTTCAACATCCTTGCCATTAAATTCGATTGGAGAAGTAGCACCTGGATTCACAAATACCAAATCAGTAGTGCCCGCAGCGCCAATAGCTGTGAAACAAAATTGAAATAACACGGTTCCGTTTGGTCGCGTCACGCCATTGAGTGTAGGATCAAACCAAGTGGCAGTTATCATGCCGGGAGCAGTTGGTTCTGTCGCATTATTGGGCGTACCCATATTCGAGGCACCAAAACCGGAGATACCAAAGTTTCCTACGGATACAAAAGTCAACTTGGTAGGATCGTATTGGATACCAAAGCCAAAGCCAATGACATTCGTAAAGTTATCTACCGTCACATCAACACACACCTGCTGTCCAGTTTGAACGGATTTGTCTGTAATACTTATTTTTAAATCGCCGCTGCCACCGCCACCGCCGCTTGAAATCGTTACGGTGCCTGGGTTTAGGGTAGAAGTGTAAGGATTTTCATCTCCATCAAAAAACAGCGGACTGGTCGGTCCATTAAAAGTAATCTGCGTAGAAGTGGCATTTGTACTCAAAATGTTAAAACACACCTCGAAGATGACCGTATTATTGGCTACGCTAATTGTTTGTGCACCAAAAATATCAGCCCACACCACGGTGATATTGCCGGTAGGCACATTGCCTGTACCCGGCAAACCGAAGGTAAGCAGCTCTTCCATAGGGAAATTGACATTCTTGATTTCTACAAATTGTAAAATAGAAGCATTGTACTGCAGGGAAAATTGCATCCCGCCGATTTCAGAGAAGCCCGTCACGCTGACAGGAAGGCACACCTGCGCCCCCGCTGCCCCACTGGCATTACCAACAGTTACCGACAAGCCGGTGCCACCGCCACCACCGGTGATGGTAACCGTACCTTGCTGCCCTGTGAAGGGGAGCAATTGCTGGCTCTCATTGATAAACTCCGGCTTAGGATTGCTCGACGCAAAGGTGATATTCGTAGAAGTAGCATTGGTGTTCAAGACCGTAAAGCAAACCTCAAATATGACCGTATTGTCGGCTACATCAATGGATGCCGTAGAGAAAAAGTCAGCCCACACTACCGAAATCTTGCCCGCAGGCACGTTGCCATCCCCTGGCAAACCAAAGGCAAGCAAGTCCGGCTTAGGAAAATTAATATTCTTGATTTCGTCGAATTCTAATTTGGAAGGATCGTACAACATGGCAAAGGATACCCCCACAATGTCAACCATACCTTTTACGGATACGGGCACGCATACCTGCGAACCAACCTCAGCTGTTTTGTTGCCAATTGTAACAGTAACGCCCTGTGCTGTCACTTGGCTACTAAAGAATAGCATTCCTGCTATCAGGAGTGTAAGAATTTTATTCATCGTGCTCGGAATTTGGGAAGGATGAAACAATATCTTTTAGTATCTTATAAAAAAATCAGTTTTTGCGTTACAAAAAAGTCAGTTGTCTGAATCGTATAGTAATAAATCCCCGTTGCTGGAAACAGATCTTTCGTCAATTTCATGGTATGATTGCCACTCAAAAAATACTGCTGCGTTTGGTGTATCACTTTTCCCTGAATGTCTCGTAATGTAACTTGAGCCGAAACGGCATTTTTCAATTCAAAGCGAATCACTGTGTCATCATGAAATGGGTTAGGATAGGCATTATCCATCTTGACTTTATGGGGAGCGTTCGTAAAAACTTGCGTGCTGGTGGGTCCGTTCACGCTGATGATTCCATTGTGAAATTCGGAAGGGATCTCCGTGTAAGAAGTATCAGATACCTCTCGAATAGCGATGTCATCTGTAAAAGCAAGGTTTGTAGAAGTACTTGGCGTACCGATCACCTCAAAAATAATGGTGAATAGCCTGGTGCTATCTTCCAAAGATTTTCCTTTCAAGCTGAAATCCAACCACGAAAAGGAGATTAAACCACCCGAAGCTTGGTTGGTACCGAAGGTTTCCGTTTGTGTGCTACTCCCTAAAACAAAGTCTTCTGTGCCAATAAACTTTAGCACGGTCGAATCCCATTCTAAAGTGAATTGTAAGCCAACAATGTTTTTGAAAGCAGCTACTTTGACCGGCGCGTGGATGATGCTACCCGATTCCGTTGTTTGTGAAGGAGCAATAATAGTAGTAACAGGTTGTGCTTTTACGGCTAAAGCTAAAGAGAAGCATATAACATAGGAGAGAATAGCTTTTGCTTTTCCTATATTTTTCATGGGATTACGCTTTAAAAAATACTGCTGCAAGGTATAAAAAAAAATAAAATGCCGCAGCTTTCTTAACACTAATTTTTGCAAAAAAAAAGAGGAGTGACGCTGAGCGTCACTCCTCAAGGTTATATTTTGATTACTCAATTACAACCATCTTCTTAGTAGCGTTGAATTCACCAGCCTGGAGAGTGTAGTTCAATACAC
>CAZGJN010000044.1:26503-32388 GCA_964526645.1 uncultured Saprospiraceae bacterium | reverse complement strand
ATTAAAAATTGAGAAAGAAGCTAAAAACGAATTAGCCATGTTTCTGCAATTCGGCAGCTCTTGTTTCAATCGGGTGACACAGGCGCTGGGATAAAGCATTTAAAAGTGACAGCTTTAAACGCTTTAGCTTGCTGATTATGACCTATAAAAACTGCTCAACTACTTCTGAGTGTTTAACGCGACCATATCTTTTTTATGCTTCATCAGTTAACAAATCCGGTCTTCGCTCTTCGGTTCGTTTTAGTGCTTGCTGGTAGCGCCATTCTTCAATGATAGGAAAATTGCCAGAAAGGAGGACAGCCGGTACTTTCCAGCCCCGAAAGTCTGCCGGACGGGTGTAAACAGGAGGTGCCAACATATTATCCTGAAAAGAATCGAACAACGCAGAGGTTTCATCGCCTAAAACCCCAGGAATCAGCCTACCAAGAGCATCTACCAACACGGCGGCAGGTAGCTCTCCACCCGAAAGGACATAGTCGCCGATAGAAATTTCCATTGTAATGTAATGTTCTCGAATTCTTTCGTCCACACCTTTGTAATGCCCGCACAAAATCATCAAATGATTTTTCAGCGATAAGCTATTGGCTAAAGATTGATTCAGCTTCCGTCCATCCGGCGTCATATAGATAATTTCATCATAGGAACGCTGTGCCAGAAGCTGATCCATACAATTGGCTACCGGCTCTGCCATCATGACCATGCCAGCCCCTCCGCCAAATTGATAATCATCCAGTTGTTGGTGTTTGCCTATGCCAAATGCGCGAAGGTTATGGACAATGACCTCCAGTAAGCCTTTTTCCTGCGCGCGCTTCAAGATAGAATGCTGAAAAGGGCTTTCCAACAATTCGGGCATCACCGATAGAATGTCAATCCGCATGGCGTTGATTTATTTTAAGGTTTGTTAAAAATACAAGCTGGTGTAACTAAATTCACTTTTCAACGGTCTTTACTAACAACAAGGCACGGCACTGTTAAAGTTGATTTAACGTTTGTTGCTTGGATTGCCTTACAGAAGGAAATCTATTAAATTGCGACTTATTTTTCCGACTCAATTTTATAAAAAATCACCTGACTATGACCGACCACACAAAAAAAATAGTGTTGCTCGTCGCTAGCTTAAGCTTGTTATTGGGCATTAGCATTGCAAAAATCTATCGTCAGCACCAACAAATCGTCGAATTGAAAGCGCAATTTGGCGCTCCGCTCCTTTATAAACTGCAAATAGATGATGCCCCAGTGATTGTAAGACCGGATTGCCATGTTCATTTTGAAAAAGAAGGGATCGCTCTGGAAATGGAAGCCTTGCGGGAGCAGCTTCGGGCGGAACGCGAGCGCATGCATCGCGAAAAAGAATTGATGAAAGACCGCCTATTCCGGCAAATCGAAGAAATCAGGGCAAAACACTTTCATTCAAAAGACTAAGAGCGCACTTAAAATTTCGAGTAAGAGGTAAGTAGTCATAATTTAAACTATGACAAATTCAACAACTTAATTTTATAATTCGTCCCGATAATTTTTATTTTTCCTACTTTCGATAATGACCTTTTTAAAACATCCTAAAGCCCTGATAATGAGTTACATCCCTGCTTCTGATCGTTACCAGCAAATGCAATACAATCGCTGTGGCAACAGTGGCTTGCTCCTGCCCGCTATTTCGCTAGGCTTGTGGCACAATTTCGGTTCGGTGGATGTCTTTGAAAATGGCAGAAATATGGTGCGCCGTGCGTTCGACAGGGGTGTGACGCATTTTGACCTGGCAAATAATTACGGTCCTAAACCTGGCTCGGCAGAAGAAAATTTCGGTAGAATGCTCAAAAAAGATTTCTCCGGCTACCTTCGGGACGAATTGATTATTTCTACCAAAGCGGGCTATCTGATGTGGCCGGGGCCTTACGGTGAGTGGGGCTCGCGCAAATATTTGTTGGCGAGTTTGAACCAAAGTTTGAAGCGCATGGACTTGGAATATGTGGATATTTTTTATTCGCATCGCCCCGATCCTAACACGCCGCTTGAAGAAACGATGATGGCATTGGATACTGCGGTTCGGCAGGGGAAGGCTTTGTATGTTGGCATTTCCAATTACCAAGCAGAAGAGGCGAAGCGCGCGATTGAAATGCTGAAAGAACTCGGTACGCCTTGTCTCATTCATCAGCCCAAATATTCTATGTTTGAACGATGGGTAGAAGAAGGATTGTTGGATGTATTGGAAGAGAACGGCGTAGGCTGTATTCCATTTTCGCCGCTGGCGCAGGGAATGCTCACCGACCGTTATTTGAAAGGAATTCCTGAGGATTCTCGTGCGGCAAAATCGCATGGCTTTTTGAAAGCAAGTGAAATTACAAAAGAAAGGCTCAGCCAAATTCAAAGATTAAATGAGATTGCCCGGCAACGTGGGCAATCCTTAGCACAAATGGCTTTGACCTGGTTGCTCAAAGACAAGCGGATTACCTCGGTTTTGATTGGCGCAAGCTCGGTGGAACAGTTGGATAATAACTTAGATGCCTTGCAAAAATCGGAATTCACGCAGGCAGATTTGTCGGCAATCGAAGCAATTTTGCATCAATAATGCCTTGGCTTACAGCAATCTTTGCATCAAAACCTCAAAATCCTGGGCATCCTGGAAAAGGTGGTCTTTGTAGCTGGTCACCTGAAATTTGAGCTGGCGTGGTTGGTCATTGCGCAGAGTCATTTCTATGGTCACATTGCCGTACTTTTGGCTCAACTTACCCTGGGTCATAAAATCCGGCTTTGGCTTGAGGTAGTGCCGTTCGATGGTTTCTACCCAATCGGGGCGATTAAAAATCCGGCTATCTGAAATTTGTACTCGATAATCTAAAGCGAGTACCTGTTCTTTCAGGTAGTCCATGAAGTGCGTTGCATCGCGGCGGCTGTAATTTGTTTTGTAAAAATGTACCACAAAACCTTTGGAAGAAGGCGTATTCAGAAAATCCATCGCTTCATCAATATCGTTTGGCAGTACTTTGAAAATTGCGTACTGATCGTTCAACCAATCGCTCAATCGCCGCCGCACTAAGGTGTTTTTCCAACGATCAAAATCCGCTTTTTCTTCCTCGCTTCGCTGAATTAGCTCATGCAAATAAGGCTGAGAGGGCGTGCTTTCTGCCGCTTTTTTGAACCAGGCTTTGAAATTTTCAAAGAAGTCAGACATGAGTCAGGGTTTACATAAAAATGAAGCGAGTATAAATACAAACGCTTTATCTACAACAGGCGATGGCATTCAAATGTTTTAAAACCTTGTTTTATCACTTTAGTCCTTGCGCTTATTTAAACGAAGTTTTATTTTTTATAAGAGGCTGATTGACTGATTTTTATAATTTTATTGGCACATTAGCACATTAGCTCATGACCTTGAAAATTAATTTTTTAAAATGGAAAGGCTACCTACTTTTGCGATACATAGCTTTTTTGATGAAAACAAGCGTAACGGTATGTCGAAATTTAAGCTAAGACTGGAGTATGATGGCAGTGGTTATAATGGCTGGCAAATCCAAAAGGGTAAGGAGCGCACGATACAAGGTATCTGTTTTGATGCCTGCCGACAGGTTTTTGATACGGATGATTTTGAGTTTTATGGAGCGGGCCGCACCGATGCCGGGGTGCATGCGCTGGGGCAGGTGGCGCATTTGAAAGTGCAAACTACGCTTCGTCCCGAAGTGATCAAGATGCGGCTCAATGATGCCTTACCCAATTCGGTCAATATCCTTGCCGTTGACAAAGCGAAAGACCAGTTTCATGCACGGCACGACGCTGTCGCACGGAGCTATGTGTATCAGATTTCCTTGCGCAAAAACGCTTTTGGCAAAAAATATGCCTGGTGGATCAAGGATCAACTGGATGTAAAACACATGCAGCAAGCGGCTGAGTTATTTGTGGGGATGAAGGATTTTCGATCTTTCTCTAATGAAAAAGGCAGCGAAAAATCTACCATCGTGGAGGTCAAGCATTTACAGGTGCATGCCAAAGGCGACTTTATCGTTGTACACATTATCGGTTCTCACTTTTTGTGGAAAATGGTGCGCCGCGTGGTAGGCATATTGGCAGAAGTGGGGCGGGGGAAGCTCCAAGAAAAGCAGATACGCACTTATTTTGAAATACCAAGCAACGAAACTGCCCAATTTACGGCACCTGCCGCTGGGCTGTTTTTAGAAAGGGTTTATTATCCGGGTGAACCAATCCAACTCCAATTCAGAACACTTTTTGCCTTGTGAGACTCCTTTTTTCACTCCCAAATTTTAAATAAAATCAATGTAAATTAAAAATTAACTAAATGTTAATTGAAAGTTAACTAAAAACAGACTATATTTGTTTTTTACTGAACCTGAAATGCCTGTTGTACAAAAGAGTACAACGACACGATGGGGTGGTCGCATTTTAAGGCGCAATCTTTGGGAAAGCGCAGTGCGGAAAGTCATCTTATGGTTTCACTTTTAAAATTTACAGCCATGAAATGGACTACCTTGTTGTTGGTAATCACCGCTCGCCTCTTACTGGGGCAGAGTGCCATTTCTCTCATTAATACACCGCTTTCGGATGTGCACATAGCCTGGCAGCCGCCTGCTTCGATGATGAAAATTTCAATGCAACTGACGAACGGCATGGCTTTCGTGCAGGCTGAAGCAGCAGGAAAAAGCGGTCTTTTCCTCTTGGACACGGGCGCTCCGATCCTTGTTGTTAATCAAAAACCAGATGCCGAAAATTCGGTGTCAGCCACGAGTTTTTCCAACTCATTTATTGCTAATCATTTAAATATCAACGACTTTAGGTGGAGTTTGATCCACAAAAAGTCACTCGAAGCTATAGCCGTGGATTTGAGCCACATGGAAACTTCCAGTGGGCTAACCCTGCAAGGTATAATTGGCTTTGATGTACTAAAAAACTTCGAATTATTTCTGGATTACAAGGGAAAACAGCTCATCCTGTTGCCACCAAGAAAAAAAGAATTGCAAAAAACAGCGAAGCCACTGCTGGTTATTCCATTTGAATTGCAAGAACACCTTCCAGTAGTACAAGTAGAAATTGCCGGGCAGCGTTTACGCTTTGGGCTGGATACCGGAGCAGGAGCCAACCTGATTGACCAGAAGTGGCTGCACAACCTGTCGGCGGAAGCAATGGAACTCGGCGACACCGAAGGCATCCGGGGAGTAGATCAGGAAGTGAAGCAGGTGAAAAGTGCTGCGATAAAAAATACAAAAATAACCGACACCGACTTTGGTACCATGAAGTTTTTGTTCACGGATCTGAGCTATCTGCAATCCAGTACGCCGCTGAGAATTGATGGCTTGCTTGGGTATGATTTTTTTCAGAAGGTGAAATGCTCTATTAATTACGAGGAACAGTTGCTGTACATCTGGAATTTAGAGTAAAGTTATCTTGCTGAATTTTTTAGAAAGTGCCTTCCAGGCTATGTCTTGGAAGGCACTTTTTTATTTAAACTACCTTTTACACTTTCTATTTTGTAAAACACTAATAATGAAAAGGGTACAAATAGTGCTATTGATTTGAATGTGAATGACTTAACAAAGAATTAACATAGCTTTAATAATCAATTTATAGTGTTGCCGTAACCTTGTGCCGAAAATTTTTGCCAACCAAAACCATTTTCATTATGAACTTTAGAATCTACAGTCTTCTTTTGCTGCTGACTGTTTTTGTATCAGGCGCAATGGCACAAGGCGTGGTGAACATCACGGATGCCAGCCTGCAAGGCGGTCAAACTTATATTTGGACGAAAAATAACACCTACCTTCTGGACGGTCTGGTATTCCTCGAAGAAGGAGGCGTACTCAAGATCGAAGCGGGAACAGTTGTGAAATTCACGCCTCGTGCAGATGTGGGCAACCCATCTGCATTGGTTATCACGCGCG
>CAZGJN010000044.1:0-26403 GCA_964526645.1 uncultured Saprospiraceae bacterium | reverse complement strand
ATCACCAGTGGCGCTCCTGATGCAACTGCTGCTGCGCTGATCGCACATCTGACAACTAACCAGAATTCCATTGCTAATCCAGGTTTGCGTAGTATCAGCCGTATTCAAGATGGCAAGCTTGACCCTCGCCCAAGTGCCAACGGTGCAGCTTATAATACGACACTGGCAACAATCCCAATGGATGGGTTTTTTACCATGTGCAACTTCAAAGGCGCTTTCTCTGCTGACGAAGGCAGAATGTGGATTGAAGGTTGGTCAACACTTGATAGAAATGGTCACTTGAATCTTGGTCCATTGACTTCCGTTGATGAAGAATTAGAGAAAAACTTGGTAGATCGTTTCAAGATTTATCCAAACCCAACAGCTCCAGGTGCTATCTTCAATGTAGAGTATGAATTCAACGAAGGCGTTAGAATTGATATTTTCACAGTGGATGGTCGCTTGTTGAGAACGGTACCTATGCAGGCAAAAGGCTGGCAGAAGCAGCAAATCAATGGTTTAGATAGAGGCTTGTATATTATCAAATTTACGACAGAAAGTGGTAAGTTTGCAGCGAAGAAATTAGTCGTTGAGTAATACGAACCAGTTTTATCATACAATTTAAATGAAGCAGGAGGTTCTGTATTTAGAACCTTCTGCTTTGCCTTTTAAACTCACTTGCATATGATAACTACAAATTATTTAAAACATGCTACCCTTTCCAGCCTTTTTTTATGCCTGAGTGTTGCACTCCTTGGACAGAAAGGCGTGATCAATGGCAAAATAGTAGATAAGCAAACAGGGGAAACCCTGATCGGTGCAGCCATTGTGGCTCAACAAAACGGAGAACAGATTACAGGTACTACAACAGATTTCGATGGAGTCTATTCGCTTGACGTTGAAGCAGGTACTTATGATCTTGTTATTAGTTATGTCTCTTACAGTAAGCAGACGATTACAGCTTTTGAAGTAAAAGCTGGTGAATCGAACGTATTAGACATTGCTTTGGAAACGGAATCCCAACAGCTACAGGAAGTCGTAGTAACAGCTGCTGTAGTAAAAAATACAGATGCTGCTCTGATTACCTTACAGCGAAAAGCCTTCGCTATTCAGGACGGTGTTTCTTCTCAGCAAATCAGCCGTACGGGTAGCTCAAATGCTGCCGATGCCATGCGCCAATCCACCGGAGCAGTGATTGAAGGCGGGCGCTTTATTGTGATGCGCGGCTTGGGCGACCGTTATTCCTTGTCACAGCTTAATGGTATCACCTTGCCGAGTACTGATCCGTACCGAAATAGCACCAGCCTGGACTTGATTCCGGCGCAAATGATTGATAATATTGTAACCACTAAAACTTTTACTCCAGACCTACCTGGCAACTTTTCAGGCGGCTTGATTAATATTAATACCAAAACTTTCCCCGATAAATTTAACTTGTCATTCGGTATTAGTACAGAGTACAACACTTTGTCCTCTTTAATTGACAATTTTAATGGGCATCCTACTAAAGGAGATACCGATTGGTTAGGTTTCGATGATGGCAGCCGTGACCAGCCTGCATTTTTGCAAGAAGCTAAAATCAGAGACCAGCTCTCTTCCAGCACCTATCTACAGGCGCGCGATCCTAACCCGAATAATAATGCTGTTCGGGATATTTTCAATCGCTCTTCGAAAGAACTGAGCAATGAGTTTATTCCTATTCAGGAAAGTACGCCGCTCAATTATGGAATAAACTTTACCGTAGGAAATCGCTTTAAAGTATTTGGTAATGACTTAGGATTTACCTTAGCGCTCAACTATTCAGCTAATTATAACCATTACAACAACGGGGTAGTGGCTACTTACATCAACAATAGCTCCGATAACTTATTCCCTTATCAGGCGCTTCTGGAAAATAAGAGTACCTTCAATCCTGCTTTGGGCGGCTTATTCAATCTCGCTTACAAATTTTCTGACCGACACGCGATCAACGCAAATGTCATTTTCAATAATGATGCGGAGTTTATCGGGCGTACGCAGTCGGGTGGATTCCTGGGGCAGGTTTCCAACAGTCTTGCTGAATTTAATACAAATTCCCTCGAATTTATTCAACGTCAGGTAGTGACCTATCAGGTGGGAGGTAAGCACGTTTTTGCTGGCTTGGGTAATACGGAAATTGAATGGATGGCAGCACAATCCAGCTCTTTCCAGGAAGAACCGGACTTGCGCTATTTTGCCTACACGGCTGTAGAAGAAAATGAAGATACGGAGTACTTTATCAATAATGCGGAATTTGCTTTTCCGTATCACTTCTTCCGCGATTTGCAGGATGATTTGACACAAGCCAAAATAGATGTTTCTATTCCTTTTCTTACCAAAGGCAACCCAGGTAGCTCCAACCGAATAAAATTTGGAGGCTATTATAGCACTGCCGAGCGCGATTTTGGAGAATTCCGTTACCAACTCAACAACAACGGCGTACCTTCCGATCGTAGCTTTACTGCTTTTGATGGTGACTTTGCTGGCTTTTTTAGCTTAGATAATTTCGGTATTATTGATACCACCTTCAATCCAGATGGCAGTATTCAGCGATATGTGACGGGCTATCATTACATTAACCAAATCAATGCGCGTAACTTTTATACGGGTGAACAGGAAATAGCTGCGGGTTACTTGATGACCGTGCTGAATGTCTTACCTGATTTGAAACTCGTAGGTGGTGTTCGGGTAGAAACAACGGACATCAGCGTGAAAAGTGAAGAACCAACTGTGCCTGAAGGGCGCTTAGACCAAACGGATGCCCTGTATTCTGTCAACCTGATTTATTCCCTATCGGAAAAAGCTAACATCAGGGTGGCAGCATCCAAAACACTGGCACGCCCTAATTTGCGGGAGTTGGCGCCATTTGTACAATTTGACACCAAAAATGGTTTCTTCAATGTGGGTAATCCTAATCTGAAAAGAACGCTGATTCAAAACTACGATATTCGCTACGAATTGTACCCTCGCTCGGGAGAATTGCTGGCGATCAGTGCGTTTTACAAAAGCTTCGATGAGCCTATCATTCGTGCGTTCAACCCGCGTGCTACCATTCCTGAATTATCATTTATCAACGTAGATGAAGCCGTTGTTTTTGGTGCAGAAATAGAATTCCGCAAAAACCTCAATTTCCTCTCGCCAAAATTGGAAAACTTTTTCTTCAGCTCCAATCTGGCGTTGATACAATCAGAATACGATATTCCGGCAGATGAGCTTGCGAACCACCGCACTATTGATCCGTCATATGACCAAACGACGCGCCCGTTCCAGGGGCAGGCGCCTTTTGTTGCCAACTTGATTTTATCATATATCAACCTGGACAAAGGCTGGGAGTCTTCTTTAGCATTCAATGTTACGGGTGAAAAGCTTTATAATATCGCACTTTTTGGCACCCCTGATGTGTATGAGCAGCCTTTCCCGCTCTTGAATTTCAAGCTGACCAAGCAATTTGCCAAACATTATCAATTGAGCTTTACAGCAAGAAATATTTTGGATTCCGTGAATAAGAAGACGCAAGAGTTTAGAGGAAATGAGTTCGTTGCAGAATCTTTTAGATTAGGTACTGGCTTGGGATTGAGTTTGTCCTATTTCATCAAGTAATAAAGCTATTTTTGTAAAAAAATAAGCTCCGGAGGTAGAACTTCCGGAGCTTTCGCTTTTCAGGAGATAATGATCAGAGCATACGTATTTTTAACGAGTGAGAACGACCTCTCCTTTGAATAATTCCCTGCCACCATCAATAAATTCTACTTCTGCCACAAAAACAAAAGTAGCAGGATCAAGTAGTTTGCCTCTGTAATGACCGTCCCAACCGAAGGCAGGATCATTAGGGTTGAAATTGGTTGCTTCAAATAGTAAATCGCCCCAGCGGTCAAAGACACGTAGATACCTGATGGTAGTCGCTTCTGGCCCGCCATAAATCATAAAAACATCATTGATACCATTGCCATTCGGAGAAAAAGCAGTTGGAATAAAAACGCCCTTTCGTGCATCAACAAAGACCGCAACTTCGTCGCTTGCCTGGCAGCCTTTTATATCTGTAGCGGTCACTGCATAAGTAGTGGTTCGGAATGGCTTCACTTCCTGTGTCCAGCAATTTTCAAGGCATTCCAACTTATCACCTTTCCATGCCAATGTTGCTACTTCGGAAGCATCAATATTTGCTTGAACCTTTAGTGTGACTTCTTGCGAAAGCTTTATAAACTGGTCTTGCCCCAGGGATATTTCAAAAATTCGACCATCGGCTACTGTTAGCTCCTTGGAAAAAGTGCAGCCTTTTACATCTTCGACAGTAAAGAGGTATTTTCCTGCACCTAAATTAGAAAAAGTGCTAATGCTGGATAATGGAGCATTGTTGAAACTATACAAATAAGGCGCTTTGCCCCCGGTAATACTTCCTATGATCACTTGTCCATCTCGTTTGCCAAAGCAAGTAGGATCAATGACTTGGATTTCAACGGCTGTAGGATAATCAGAAACGTCAATCACTGAGACAGAATCGCTTGCGGCGCAACCATTTTCCAGGTTGATCACAGTCAACTGATAAAGCCCTGGCTGTTGTACAGTAATTTGCTTTGCCGTAGGTTGTTCGATTGTTTGACCGCTGTTTGTCTGCCACTGATATTCAATTGGGCTTCCAGAAGCCGAGCCAGCGCCACTCAGTGTCACAGTTTCTACCTGACAATTCAATTCGCGATCAGGGCCGGCATCAACGAAAGGCTTTGCCGTATCTTCGGTCACCACCACGGTGTCGCTGGCGGTACAGCCATTGATTTTGTCGGTGATTTCCAGGATATACAACCCTCCTCGATTGATAAGAGGCGTGAGAGAGTCTTCACCGGCAAGGATATTGCCATTGCTCGTTTTCCAGTTGTAAATAAAATCCGAACGGGGTGGAGTAGAAGACCTGTTGAGCACTACACTTTTGATGATGCAGGTCAATTCCTGGTCTTCCCCAGCATTGGCTTCGGGTTGCGTCAAATCGCCTTCTACCACTACTTCAGCACTGGCTGAACAGCCATAAAGGGTATCTCTTACCACCAGGAAGTACCTGCCCGTTTGTTGTGCCAGGAAAGTTCGATCCCGCGCGCCCATGATGAGGTTATTAGCACTATCAGCCCATTGGTACACCATTCTTTCCTCATTGGTGATGCCAGTTACTGATATGGGCACAGCCGGTTGCTCACAGCTTAAAGTGCCCTGTACGGCAAGCTCAATCTCAAATTCGTAAGAAAAATCGCTTACCCGAACGGTAGCAACGCTCGATTGGCAATTACTATCATTATCCCTGACCACTAAGGTGTACAAACCACCCTGGCTTACCGTAGGAAATTGGAGCTGCGCATTGGCGTTATCAATTCCAGGACCCTGCCAGGCATAGCTGATGGATGCCCCTTGGCTGGAGGAAGCACCGCCCAAGGTGACTTCTCTTGTGATGCAATCAATAATTTGTTCAACACCTGCATCAGCAGTTGGGATGTTTTTTTGTTGGATATTTTTACTGATAACCGTTTTGCAGCCGTTTTCATTTGTAGCGGTGACTATATAAACGCCTGGTTCTGATATTGTAATATTTTGATTAATTTCTCCATTTGACCAATTATAGGTTTTAAAACCAGGGGTAGCGCTCAGTACAATCATTGCATTTTGGCAGACTACGGAGTCCCCCTCAATAGTTAGTGGATCGGCCTGCCATTCCAGCAAATCTACAGTCGCAATACTCTGACAGCCGTCCAGATCTGTTACGGTCACTTGGTAAGTACCTGCCACAGAAACCTCGATCTGTTGTCCATCTTTTCCATTCGACCAATTATAGTGAGCAAAGGCTTCATTAACCCTTACCTTGATCCTGTCTCCATTACAAATCCCCGGTGGCGCGTCAACCGTCGGCGTGTTCAATACTTTTTGGCTCACCTTGATGTCATCCGTATTAGTGCACCCGAAGCTGTCTCGTACGATTAGGGTGTATGTAGCAGGCACTGCAACGGTGATTTGTGCAGTGGTGGCGCCCGTTGACCATAGGTAGGATATTCCTGTACTGGAAGTACCTGTTAAATTAGCTGTTTCATTACCAGAGCAAATAATTGTATCTCCTGTGATAGTGGCATCTGGCAAAGCTCTTTCGATTACTTCAAATTCGGCGATTGCGCTGCAGCCATTGGCATCTGTGACTTGTACGGTGTAATTGCCCGCCACTGCAACGCCCAGCGTAGAATCCGTTGAGTTATCTGACCAATTGTAAGCAACAAAGTTTCCAGGATCGAGTATTGTGCTGCCGCCTTGGCAAAATGATACTGTTTGCCTTGGTAAAGGTGGGTTAGTGGCAAATTGCCGCACCGTGATAGAATCTCTGCCAATACAGCCGTTTCCATCTCTTACCGTTAGAAAATAAGTATTAGGTTGGTCAATTTCGATATTGGCGGAGGTAGCACCCGTTGACCACTCATAGGTGTCAAAAACGGTATTGGGCACCAGCAAAAGGCGCGTACCCGGGCAAAAAACAGAATCTCCTCTAATCTCAACTGAGGTTTCAGGGAATAGATTTACTTGAAAAGCCGCTGTAGCCGTGCAGCCGAGATTATCCGTCACTTGCAGGGTGTATGGTCCGGGATTTGTTACTTCGATGGAACGGTCGGTGCTGCCTGTTGACCAAAGATAGCTTTCAAATGTGCTACTGGGTTGTATGATGGTACTACTACCAGGGCAAATATTCCTTTCCCCTTCAAATGTAATTTGCAAAGGCGGATTTTCTGTCACAGTTATTGAAGCAGTTTGCTTGCAACCATCGGCATTTGTTACCGTCACCGTCAGCATCGCTGATTCGGATACAGTAACCGCCTGGGTATTGGCACCATTCGACCATGAATATTGCAAACCATTTTCCGTAACCCCTACTTCCGTTTGCCCATCAGCGCAGAAGGTCGTAGCGCCACTAAAGGTGATATCCGGCAAGTCGCTTACAATCACACTTACCTCGTCAGAACCGGAGCAGCCATTGCTATCTGTTACGGTCACGGCATAATTCCCGGCTTCGGTCACGAGAATAGTTGCCGTTTTAGAATTGTTTGACCACTGGTAGTCGGCATAATTATCAGTTGTAGATAAAACAGCGTTTTCCCCGGGGCACAGCGGCGCAGGTGGGTTAATTGAAGGCATGGGGTTTTCGAACTGTTTTATAACCACAGCCGCAACTCCTTGACAACCATTAGCATCCGTAACCGTAACGGAATAAGTTCCAGGATTTGCTATGGAAATAAGCGGGGTGTTTTCACCACTCGACCAGCTGTAATCGGCATAAGTTGTCTCCGTACTCAAATTGCCACTTGCTGCACCACAGAGGATCGTATCACCCTGAAGGCGAGGTATCGGCAAAGAAAAATGGTTGAATTGAATACTGTCAGAAGCCACACAACCATTGCTATCCGTCACGGTCAGCCAATAGGCGCCAGGTTGGAATAGCGTAATGGAAGCAAGCGTATCAGCTGTTGACCAGCTATATCGTTCAAAATCCCCAGGGCTCAATACATAGGCCTGATCGGCACAAACTGTGGTATCTGCGCCCAGATCCAGCGCGGGCGAAGGATGCACGATAATGACCACACTATCTTTTTTTTCGCAACTACCGTCTTTTAAGGTCAATGTATAAATGATCGTATCCGCAAAAGCCGCGGGGATGGATACCAATGGGTTTTTGAGTGTAGGGTCATCCAGGAATGCTATGGTTTCGGGTGTTCCCGACCAGCTGTATCGCACCGCATTGCTCACTGGCGTGGCACTGGCATCCAACAAAAATGAAGCCCCTCCCTGACAAAGCTCCATATCTGTACCGGCATCCACTTTGACATTATTGCAGGCAGGATTGGCGAGGCAATTCAAGAAAGGCGCAGCAGAACCTCCCCAAGTGAGTTCAAAGCCGACGGAAGTGCCGCGAAAGTTATCCAAAATCATATAAAAACCTTCGCCTGGTTGGACAACCATAGGCGCGATAAACCCATCGGAGTAGGCATCCTCGGTATTGTCCATAGCACCCATGCCCAGGCCGGTTTTGGGGCAAAAGGCACAAGTCCAAATAGCATACGAACAGCGCACCGGATCGCCGAGGCTATCGCAGGAAAGATTGGGACCATAGATCGCAAAATCATAATCCTCCTGGGCTTCGCCATAGGGCGTGATTGTAAATTCAATGACGCTATTGGGCGGCATATCTGTCCGAAACTCAAAATAATACCAGGCGCTCTGATTTTCAGGCGGTTCTGTAATCAGGCAGCCGCTTCGGTTGTTCGGATTAGCAAAATCATTTTTACCGCCCCCATTTGGTGTAAAATCTACCGGACCGTCACTGCAAATCACTTGTGCGCCGATGCAGTCCGTAATCTGCCCCGTCACTTTACTGTATGGTAAAGCGCAAAGCAGGAGCAATTGGATTATAATGTTTCGCTCTTGCCACATTTTGAAGTCGGTTTTTGTTCATAGGCAATACACTTGCCCTGATGTTAATTTGGACACTACGCTAAACTGGCATATGATCATGGAATTTACTTACCGGGGGGATTTACTGTTGCTCAGTAATGTAAGTGGAAAGAGTTTGTGAGAACTGGAAGTTGAAACCGTTCTCTATAGAATTAAACAAAGATAGTTTATGTTTTTGAAAATAGGTAGCTTTCCGGATTAAATCTGATATAATTTTTATAAAAGCATTGATCTTTTCCTTATAGTGCCGAATGAACAGCTTATAAATTAGTGGAATTAATATGAGTTAGAAAAAAGGGAAGGATGACGTACTTTGTTATGCGGCGATACGAGCTGTTCTTTATGCAAAGATAAAGTACTGAAGCAGCAGCGATATTGATTTATAAACTGGCTACAATGAGCGGGGCTGTTTCAGAACGATTTGCACTTTAGCTTCCATATTTTGAAAAATAGCTTGCAATCGCTGGTGCTCCAATAGCAACTGATCCCTTTGTTTGATCAATTCATACTCCTGTTTTTCATCGGGCATCGTCATATCGGCCACTTCTTTTTCTATCGCAATCGCTCGCTGCACGATGAGTTCATCTATATTTTTTTGCTTTTCTTTGAGTTCATCTTCTATTTGGCGTACCTCATTTTGAAGCTCATTTCGGCGGGTGATCGTACAATATTTGAAGACCTCCATGGAAATTCGCTTGCGAGCAGCACTGGCTTGATCTTGAAGGAGTTGCTTCTCTTGTATCAAGTGTCGGATATCCGTTATATGAGCTTCGATTAGCGGTTTTGCAATTGCCTCACCACCAGGTTCGTTCACAGAATCGGCAAACAAAATATCGGGAATTGGTGTACCATATTTATCAAATCGTAGATATTCGCTGAGAATGTAGCTTTCGTCCGCAATGTAATAGCTGAATAAGCGCACCGGATTCTGGATAACATAGACCTTGAAATGTTTTTCAAAAATGTGAAAAGCATACCAAAGATGCTCAAAGGTCTCTTTGAACAAAGCTTCTACGATAAATTTTACTTTTTCGTGCAAGGTGACAGAGTCTTCGTGCGAAAATGCTTTGAGTGGTAGCTGAAAAACGCGGACGTACTCAAATGTATTCGTGGCAGCAATCTGTTTTTGAATATGGTCTTCCAGTTTTCTAAAAAAAGCCGCATTGTAATCGTTATAGCTGCCAATATTGTCTTTGAGCGATAAGCCGATTTTGGAGGCGATATAATCCAAGACAAAAATTGATTTTGTGGCCCGAAGCATGTACTCATCAAATGTCTTGAAGTACTCGCGCACAAATACATCGTACTTCAGGTCCCTTTCTTTAGTGTAATTATGTATGACCAATCTTTTCTGTTCCTGTTGCTTTTTGGGCGCTACCACAGGATTGAAATAATCCTCTGGCAACCCAAACCAAGTAGGCGATTCATTGAATAAGGCGCAAATCAAGCAAAGGCGGGCTTTGCTGATGGTTTCACTTTCTAACAATTTGTAAACGGTTGAAAGAGAGCTGATCTCATCGCGCAGGAGCTGAGCCAACTCGGCTACTTCCATTTTGTGAAGATCGAGCAGTTGCTTGAGCGCGTGTCCATGATGTTTACTGTGTTTCATGATTTTGGGAACTATGTTTGAATTAGTATCAACGGGGATTTTGTTAGCAAGCATAAAGTACTGTTTTGTTTTTTAAGTATGACAACTACCGAGAACTTAGGTCTGTGATCGTTTTTTGAGTGAAAAAAATAATCGAAACAAACTCCTTTGTTTATTATGACTTTCATCTTGTTTACATAAACATAATATGCTAAATTAGAAAAAAACTTGCCTTAAAATACAAAATTTTGTAAATTTGATTTCGAGATTCAAAAGAAAAATTCCAAAATTCAGAATTGAAGATTGTCAAATATAGGCACTCTTTGCGATTTCTGCAAGAGATGTTGCAATATCTTTTTGTCAACAATGGAATACTAATTGTGGAAAATGGATTTTATTTTTTCAAAAAACAGAAAAACACAATGAAAAAGAAAGAATCTGGATAAAAAATTCGTAATCAAAAAAATATAGCTATGAAAACAAACTTAGGATGTACCAGTACGATTGTTTTTTTACTGATGCTTTTGGGATGGATGTTTTTGGCGCATATTTTTAGAATACCTACCGTTACGCAGGAGCAGGCAGCGCAGGCCCCACACTTAGACGATTTTCAGAAGCCGATCCTACACCCGGAGCAACACGACGACCACCTACTAAAAATTACCAACAACCAGCTACATTGGCGAAGCTACTTCTACTGGCGCGGCATCTGCAGTGTGAGCGATGCACAAGGTAATACCCTGACAATCATAACCCGAGGCATCCCGAATCCTGATGTGACGGAGCGCCTGATCGTGATTGACGTGCTTTTCATGATAGGCGATCAGCCTTTAATAATCATAAAAGAAGTAAAAGTGAGTAATTAGCAAATTTTACCAGTAAGTGGACTGAAAACATATTTCTATCGAAACTAAAAAAAATTACACTCACATGAAGCGAAAAAGTCGCACGCCTTCTCCGGCAAAGTTTTTTTTGGTACTTTTTCTGTTCTTTTGTTCTTCGGTTGTTTTTTTCTGCTGGCGGCTGTGCACGCCGCCACGGTTTACACAACAAGTAATAGAAGAAGCGCCGCATACCAGCCTGGAATTGATACTCGAAGACTCCGGGCTTTTCAAGGGCGAACTACTGAATGTGGAAGCTACTTTGCAAGATAAATTGGATTTCTACTTCTTCGGTATTTACATGCTGGGCATTTCTACCAAAAGAGGCAGATTCGAAATACCTGTTATTACGGCTACTTTGCCTACAGAACCAACTGGAACAGTCCTTACCAGACCCTTCGTAGTGGAAACACTTGGCAATACAGTCATTTTACGGGAAGCAAAGCCACTATGAGAAAACCGGCGCTGCGAGGAACAGCGCCTTCCTTTTTATTTAAAGTCCTATTCTGATTACCTCAGCTTTTTTCTACCTTTGCCGCTCAAATCAACACGAGCTATGACTTCCTGGAAGGACAAAATATTCACCGCTCTAAAGGGGCTGGCAATGGGCATCGCAGAGGTAATCCCCGGTGTATCGGGCGGAACGATTGCTTTTATAACGGGTATCTATGAACGCTTGCTGAATGCGATCAAAGCGATCCTGGGACCTACTATTTTTAATGCCTTTCGTAGCGGCGGGCTTGCTGCAGTTTGGTTGGCGGTGGACGGCACCTTCATGTTTTTCCTGCTGGTGGGTATGACTACGGGCGTGGTGACAGGCGTATTGGGGGTATCCCACTTGATGGAACATTATCCACAACTTCTTTGGTCGTTTTTCTTTGGCTTGATCGTTGCTTCCGCGATTTTGATCAGTCGGCATGTGCAGCAATGGAATATCACTGCGGTACTGATGCTCCTGCTCGGCACGGCTCTTGCCTATTACATCACAGTAGCGACGCCTTCGCAGGGCATAGAGGCGCTGTGGTTTGTTTTTATTTCAGGAGCCATTGCCATTTCGGCGCTGATGCTGCCGGGTATTTCGGGTAGTTTCGTACTGTTGCTGATGGGCATGTACACCACCGTAATCGGTAGTGTAAAAAATGTTTTGCAGCATTTTGATACAAAAAGCTTGGTCGTGATGGTAGTTTTTGCGCTGGGCTGCTTGTTGGGATTGGGAACATTTTCGAGGGTACTCACTTGGATGTTTCGCAAATACCACACCCAAACAATGGCAATCCTGACGGGTTTCATGATTGGCTCCCTCAACAAAATATGGCCTTGGCGCAATGTACTTGCATATCGTACCAATAGCAGCGGCGAGCGGGTGCCCTTCCTGGAAAAGAGCGTGCTGCCGGGGCAGTTCGAAGGAGAACCTATGATCATAGGCGTTTTGATTTGTATGGTGATAGGTTTTGCAACAGGGCTTTTGATTGAAAAACTGGGTACAAAAAAGGCTGCCGCTCATGCTTGAACAAAACGAAGCTCTGCTCGATATTGAGAACCTGTACGGATTGATTGGTTATCCGTTATCGCATTCTTTTTCTAAAAAATATTTTACTCAAAAATTTGAAAAAGAAGGCATTACCAATACCTTTTACGAATTATTTCCTTTGAGGCAAATTGGGGAGTTAGACAAGCTTTCTGCATATTATCCAAATCTGCGGGGTTTAAACGTGACCATCCCTTACAAAGAACAAGTGCTTGCCTTTCTGGACGAAATGGATGAAAATGCAGCAGTTATAGGTGCCGTTAATGCAATCAAAATCACCAATGGCAGGCGTATCGGTTACAATACTGATGCCGATGGCTTCGAAATTACCTTGCGGCAAGCTCTTGAAAAACATTCTTTTCCGGTAGCAGAAGCACTGGTGCTGGGTACTGGGGGCGCTGCCAAAGCGGTTGTGTTTGTTTTGAAAAAACTCAACATTCGGTATAAAACCGTCTCAAGGATAGCTGGCAAAGCGGATTTGACGTATGAGGAGGTAAATCCCGCACTTATAAAAGCGAATCGGCTGATTATCAATACAACACCTTTGGGAATGTACCCCGACATTGAAACTTTCCCCGATATTCCGTATCATTGCCTTTGTAACGAACATCTACTCTACGACTTAGCATACAATCCTGAGAAAACGCTTTTTTTGCAAAAAGGGGAAGCCCAGCAAGCGCAAACCATCAACGGTTTACCCATGCTCCATGCGCAGGCGGAACGCGCCTGGGCAATTTGGAATGACCTAAATGGTTGATTTGCAACTTTATTTTTGATTTGTCAGATTCCTTTTAAACCTTATTTTTTAAAATTGCGTATTGGATAAATGAAACAACCAAATAAAACCGCCGGTGAAAGCGGTGTTCAAGCATTAAAATCAACAGAAATGGGGCATACACCTACCTTGCCTGACTTTAGCAACACAGCAGTTGCCTTTGCTGCTAAAAACAATGAAGAACTAAAAAAAGCAGCCCGCTTATTTGGTTTGATGAACAACCATTGGTTGGTGGGGGTTGGCTCTACGCTCGGTATCGCTGCTATCCGAATGCACCTGCCCTTCATCGAGGGAATTGTCAAAAAAACAATTTTCGAGCAGTTTTGCGGCGGTACGACCCTACTCGAATCCCTTCCTACCATTCAAAGGCTATCTCAACAGCAGGTATTCACCATTCTTGACTATGGCGCGGAAGCAAAAGAACAGGAAGAGGATTTGAACCACACGATGAATGAAACAATTCGGGCAATAGAATTTGCCAGCCAAAACTCGAGTGTACCAATTGTGAGTAGCAAAATCACAGGGATGGCGCGATTTGGGCTACTGGAGGCGATCCAAAGGGGGGAATCTTTGAACAAAGAAATGCGGCAGGAATACAAAAATGTGCTCAAACGCTTGGATGCCATCTGCCATGTAGCCAGCCAGCGCAGGATGAGTGTGTTTTTCGATGCAGAAGAAAGTTGGATACAAGATGCTATTGATTATCTGGTGAGCATGATGATGAAGCGCTATAACCAGGAACGAGCGGTGGTGTACAATACTTTCCAACTGTACAGAACAGATCGGCTACAGTATTTGATGGATTCTTTTACACGAGCGCAGAAGGAAGGCTATATTCTGGGCGCTAAGCTCGTACGCGGCGCTTATATGGAAAAAGAAAGAGATCGGGCAGCTAAGATGGGCTATCCTTCCCCGATTTATCCTACAAAAGAAGCAACCGACGATGCTTTTGATACGGCAGTGCGTTTTTGTATTGACAACTATGATAAAATTGCATCTTGCAATGCTTCCCACAATGCCCATAGTGTGATGCTCCAAGCTGAATTGATCCTGCAACGCCAGATTCAGCAAAACCATCCGCATTTACTATTTTCGCAACTTTACGGTATGAGTGACAACCTGACATTTAACCTTGCCGACGCTGGGTTTTATACTGCCAAGTATGTCCCTTATGGTCCTGTACGAGAGGTTGTGCCTTACTTGATCCGGCGGGCACAGGAAAATACCTCCGTCACAGGGGATATGAGCCGCGAATATCAACTGGTGGTGCAGGAAATAAAACGCAGAGGCTTTTAGACAATTGATTATCCGTATTAAAACTGGTAAAAGGAAGAAATTACCAGGGCAACCTGATTGTTGCTCCGCACCCAGTCTTTATCTCACAGCAAACGGCACCACCACCTTTGTCTGATCCCACATTAAAGCAATGACATCCTTGCCAGCTTCCTTTTCAAAAGCGATAGTAAACATTTCAACCGTTTCGGGCAGATTTTCTACTGGGGCTTGTACGCGTAGCACATCTGCTTCCGGTTGGTAAGAAGTACCCCAAAACGGAATATTGCTATTAAAGACAACCGTCCATTCTGTCGCTTGAGGAATAGTGATGATGTGGTATTTTCCAGCCTTTAGGGTTTGGTTATTGATCAGCAAGTCTTTGGAAGTCGTGATGGTAGTAGGTTCGTTTGCGCCGGTGCGCCACCATTGTCCGTAAGGCACCAATTCGCCAAAAATTTCTCTGCCTTTTTTGGAAGGGCGGCAATAGAAGATGGAAACCGTTGCACCGTTTTCTGAATAGGTAATGGTTTGTTCAGGACTAAACCGCTTGGTGTTTTTGAGGGAGATGCGTAGAAAGATATATGCACCAATCCCTAATACGGCAATTACAACCAGGATGATCAGTAATGTTTTTTTCATCAAATGTAGATTTTAGATTATAATGTTAAGTATATTATGAACTGAATTTCATAATGCTGTCTGGCGCATTTCTAAAATGTGCCAGATTTATAAGGTTTAGAATTTTTTTTATCAAATAATTAAATTCACAATACGTTAATTATCAGTTTTTTGAGATTTAAAAAGTCATAATCACTATTTGTATTACATTACATACTGACTTTCTTGATGCCCGGATCGCGGAATGCTACGACAAATGCCAGAATGATCACAAAAGCAATGCCCCCAGGTACCAGCCAAATCGCTTGCCAATCGTGCCCGCCACTACTGTTTATATAAAGATCCACTACATAGCCCGATACAATTGAACCAATAAACATTCCAACCCCGTAGGTAGCCAGTGTAATCATACCTTGAGCGGCGCTTTTAAATTTCTCTCCCGCGCGATTGTCGGTATAAATTTGTCCGGTTACAAAAAAGAAATCATAGCAAATGCCATGCAAAATAATACCCAAAATGAGCATCCAGTAATTAGCCCCTACATCGCCGAAGGCAAACAAAATGTACCGAAGTGCCCAGGCCGCCATTCCCAGTAGGAGCATGCGCTTCACGCCCAAACGCACGAAAAACCAGGGCATAATCAGCAGGAAAAGCGCTTCTGACATTTGCCCCATGGACATTTTGGCGGCAGCCCGATCCATCCCAATTTCATTCAAAAAGGGATTTGTAAAATTGTAATAAAAAGATAATGGAATGCAAATCAACACGGATCCCAGGAAAAATGTCAAAAAGGAGCGATCTTTCAACAAGCTTAGGGCGTCCAGCCCCAGGATTTCGCTGGTAGTCAGTTTTTCGCCCTGAGCGCGTGCCGGCGGCGTGTGTGGCAGCGTGAAGCTCATAACCCCCAACACGGCGGATACGCCCGATGCCATGAGGAAGGTATTTTGTAAATTGCCTGCCTTTTCCCAATTCAGATAGCCAATTACTAATCCAGCCACAATCCAGCCAATAGTGCCTAATACCCTCACACTTGAAAATTCTTTTTCAGGGCTTTGCATTTGCCGAAAGGAAATGGAATTTACCAGCGCCAAAGTGGGCATGTATAAAATCATGTAAAGAAGAATAAAAGAATAAAAACCCGAAAACTGGGTAGCGGTGGAAGCGAAGTACATCATTGCTGCGCCCACCAAATGCAGAACACCCAGAATACGCTGTGCGGGGAAAAAACGATCTGCGATCAAGCCAATGATAAAAGGCGCCAAAATAGCACCGATAGACTGGGTCTGGTACGCCAAACCTGTCTCTACGCCACTTGCTTTCAGGTTATTTCCGAGGTAGGTACCCATTGTGACAAACCAAGCGCCCCAGATAAAAAACTCCAGGAACATCATAACAGATAGTTGAATACGGATTGTAGGTTTCATTACTGTCAGTTTTTTGATTGGATAAAAGCGGACGTTTCTGCCGAGCTAAGCTATCATAGTTTTTTAACTTTAATATTCCTAAACCAAACGCGATTGCCGTGATCTTGCAGTACAATTAGTCCCTGGGGAGAAAGGCTGAAATCAGGGTGGTCTTTCCACTTACTCGCCGCGAGCAGCTTTTTCCATGCTTCCGTACCCATTTCTACTTCTACTACCTTCACGCCGTTCAACCAGTGTTCTACATGATTTCCTTTCGCAATCACGCGCGCTTCGTTCCATTCCAACGCGGGTTTTACAGTTTCTTGCGAACAAGCCACCACATCGTAAAAATCACCAGCGCGGTGTTTTTCGATACTAGCATCTGCATGGCATTTATTATCTAAAATTTGCATCTCCGGTCCGGTTTGCCAGGGATATTTATATTTTTCAGATTCCACCGCCCGGTAGATAATGCCACTGTTGCCACAGGTATCAATTTTCCATTCCAAGCGCAACTCAAAATCCGCAAATACCCCACCGGCAGTAATATCACCGCCATCAGCAGATTGCCAGTTGCCACTGGGGTCTTTCTGTGCATCCAGCATGATCGTGCCATCTTCTACTTTCCAACTGGAACCGATTGTTTGTTTGTTAAAATTGCGCCAACCATTGAGGGTCGTTCCGTCGAATAGCAGGATCCAGCCCTCTTGTTTTTCTGCTTCTGTCAGCGTATTGTGTTGAGGAGCAGGCGCTTGTGTTGATTCTTCTTTTTGGGTTTTATTGGTACAAAAAGCAAAAGTAGCCATAGCAAAAACGCCCAAAAAAACAGGTGCAAATAGTGGTGTTAGTTTCATACATTTCATTTCAAAAGGGATTAAAAGTTTATAATTCTTTGATTTTGATATTCCTGAACCAAACGCGGTTGCCATGATCCTGCAGTACGATGTGCCCCTTTTTCGCCTTGCCAAAATCGGGGTACTCCTTCCATTTGCTTTGTGCAATCAATTGATTCCAATCCTTTGTGCCAACTGTGGTTTCTACTAATTTTCGACCATTGAGCCATTGTTCAATTTTATTTCCTTTTGCTACAATACGCACTTGATTCCAAGCGCCGGCAGGCTTAGCTGTAGCGTATCGGCTACTTATCATGTCGTACAAATCGCCCACCTGGTGTTTTTCTGTCCGTCCATCAGGGTGGCAGGCATCATCTTGAATCTGCATTTCGGGCCCTGTGTGCCAGGCGTGCTCGTACTTGTTGGATTCTACTGCTCGATAAATGATACCGCTATTGCCGCAAGGTTCAATTTTCCATTCCAAGCGAAGGTCAAAATCAGCGTATTCCTGATCGGTCGTGATGTCGCCACCATCAGCAGACTGCCAGTTGCCGCTGGGGTCTTTTTTGGCGTCCAAAAGGATCGCATCATCTTTTACGATCCAGCTTGCGCCGATAGATTTTTTATTGAAATTGCGCCAGCCTTTGAGGGAACTGCCATCGAAAAGTAATTTGAAACCTTCTTTTTGCTCTTTTTGCGTAAGCGCATTGGTTTGAAAATTAGGAATTTTAGTTTTAAAACCAGGCTTATCTGCTGGAATTTGGTTTAGGGTGTACCAGGCCTCCGTTGACCACAACTCCTCGTAGCTATCACTCGTCCAGGCATAAGGAAGGCGCAAGTAAATCACATGATTGGGCTTCATGCCTTGCAATTCCAGAAAAACTTTTTTACGATCCGAAGAAACATTGGCAGAGAGAATACTCAGGTTTTCGAGGTCTTTTTTCGGTCCGCCATAATCCTTCGTAGGCTCGTACCACCATTGCTGCACGATATAATCGCTTTTATTCCAGCCCAGTCCCTCCGCCAGCGGTTGTGTAAATTCGATTTCTACGCCATTCGTTTTTGCGCGCACAGCCAGCATTTCAAAGGTTGTTTTGCCATTGTATTTTAATCTTTGCAACCCAAACCATTCCTTACCTTCTTGTCGCCAATTGCCGGGATTGCCGATACCGCCGACGTACAAGGCACCATCAGGACCCCACACCATCCGATTCACGCCCGCCTCCAAGCCTTGAATGAAACGAAAAACCACGCCTTGATACGCGCCATTGATTTTTTCTACAAAAACGCGTTTTACGCCGCCATGGGTCACCTCGCCATGGATCATCTGCCCTTTGTAAGGACCGTCATTGATTGCCAAAGGTGTCGTTGGCGAATTGCCAATTTCATCCTGAGGCAACCAGACAACCGGCAGTTTGACTGGCAAATTAGCCACCCGCGCGGAATCTACCGCCCGCGAGCCAAAAAAAGCGCCCTTGCTCACATGCAAAATCTTGCTGGAAGGCAGCCAATCCCCCTGATTATCCGCAATAAAAATTTCGTTATCTATGCCAATTCCCACGCCATTTGGCGTTCTTAGTCCCTCGGCTACCACCTCCAACTTGCCCGTTTCCTTGCTGATACGGATGGCTTTTCCCCTATCGGGAATCTGAGGATTGGCACTGGCACCACCAGGCAGAATCGCAATTGCCAGGGCAGCATAGAAATAGCCCTCTTTGTAAGCCAAGCCAAAGCAAAACTCATGGAAATTGGCGGACACCTGCCAGTCGTTGCTCACCGTGTAGTACTCATCAATTTCTTCATCCCCATTATGGTCAATGAGCTTGGTTAATTCCTGCTTTTGAAGCACATAAATATCCCCATCCACCACCTTTACTCCGAGCGGTTCTGCCAGTCCCTTTGCAATTTTTTTATAGGTAATTTTGGAAGGGTCGCCGGATTGCACCCCATCCAGCACGTACACAGCGCCTTCTGCATCCCAGGTAGAAATAACCAAACGGCCATCGGGTAGAAAATCCATACCACCTACTTTGGGCGCAAAGTCATCTGGTCTTGCCTGCGAAAGATCATAGCTGGGGTGTACGGCGAGTAGGGCTGTTTTGTCGCCAGGAATGCGTTTTGATTTGGCGAATGTAAGAGCATTCGGGCCGCTGGTTTGATCCTTTTTGAGGTACTTGAAGGCAGAAGGGGGCACCACCTGGAATTCGCCCAAATCAGGTGAACTCCATTCCAGACGCAGTACTTTTCCACCACCAACCTGAAAAAACCGAATTCGGAAAGGATGATAACCCGCTTCCAGCGCCAATTCTGCATCGCGCGGTTCGGCACCATGCCAGCCATCGTTGTCTATCAATAATTTATCATCGAGAAAAAGATTGCTGCCATCGTCAGAAGTAAGACGAAATACATAATTGTTCGTTTTGGGAATCTGAAGATACCCTGATACCTCGATCGCAAAATTGTCTTGCAAGCCCTCAAAATCAGCGTCCGCCAGGGAAACCATCTGAAAAACACCTGTAAACGTCTCTTTTTGTTGGAAATTAATATCCGCTATTACTTGGGGTTGTGTTTCCAGGATAAAAATTTTAGCCAGTGCGCCGGGCAAAAGCTCTTCCTCTTTCACGGTAGTACTCGCCGGTGCAGCATTTACTACAGGGGCAGCCTTTTGTTGGGCCGTTTTTGCAAAGGCAGCTTCCTCTTCTGCATCTAAAGATAAAATGTATTTCACCATCTCGGTGATATCCGTTGCCGGTACATCCGGGTGAGCTGTCATGGCTGCTTCTCCCCATACGCCTGCACCGCCGTTGATCACTTTGCTTACTAAAAGTGCGAGGTTATCCGGCGTGTTTTGATATTTTTTGGCGACATCCACATAAGAGGGACCGATGGTTTTCACATAAGTATTGTGGCAGGTTTTGCAATCACTTCGAGCGATGAGGCGCATGCCAAGTGGCAACTCTTCTTCTTCGGCACCTTCTATTTTGTTTGGATTTTCGATTAAAGGCTGCTTGACAAAGTAAGTGCGGAGGATTGTTTTCCCTTTTGGATTCAAAAATAAATGCCCTTCCGCTGCCATCGCCATCAATCCATTTTTTTCGTAGGATTCTGTTTTTGTTATTTCAAATGTCCCTCCTTTTGCCACTACGCTACTTTCCATAGCAATAGAATTCAAATTCATTTTGAGCATCAATTTTGCATCCGAAGGGGCATTTTCCAGGCTAAAAGTGCGTTCAAAGCCCGTCAATCCCTGCTCATTGGTTACATACTCCGGTGTTTCATGCACTTTTATAAGGGTGCCATCGCGCAGCTGCAACTCGTAGTTGAGTGTCACCTGTCCTTTCTGGAAACGGTGCCCGCGATACTGAATCCGAGGAATTTCGGCTTTATCATTGCGGATGACCGTCCAGGGCTCCATCCATTCATTTTGAAAATAAGCATCCCCTAATGAACTCGGTTGTGGCCCGTGCGCAGTCGTGTAAACCGCCCCGTCAAAATTAACCCCCCCTTTCCAAACCTTGTACAAAGCACCCGTCTGAGCGCTGTAAGCCGCCCACAGATCGTCGTGGAGTGCTACGGTAAGCATGCGCGGAAGGCTGTCCAATACAGAACGAAAAACCCAGGGATCGTGCGGGCGCACCAAGGAAGGCGTTTCCGACTTTTTACAACTAAACAACGACAAAACAATAAAACTGAGCAGATAACCGACTTTTTTCATGTGTGCAATTAGGTGTTGAATAATTCGCTTAAAGGTAAAAAAATCAGCATTTATTCAGTGCAATTTTGTGCGCACAAAATAATATTTTGTTTTGCAATGCCCAAACTTTGTGTAAAAAATACACTCAGCACCAAACAATTCGCAAAAATAAAACGTTGAAGCCAAAAAGATTGCCATGAAAAAATATGCACTCCTGTCGCTTACGCTGCTGTTTTTATTGCTGATTTCCTGCAAACCATCGCCGCCAGCGGTGATCATCATCGGCGAACGGGAAGTTGTGAACGGCGACACAATCTATCCTACAGTGCCCGATTTTGCTTTTGTAAACCAGGATAGTGTTTTGATCAGCAATGCTACTTTTGATGGCAAAATATACGTTACCGACTTCTTTTTCACGCATTGCCCCAGCATCTGCCCGCTGATGAGCAAACAAATGCTCCGTTTGTACAAAAGATACGAAAATGATGATCGCGTCTTGCTGCTTTCACATTCTATTGATCCTAAGCGCGATACCGTGGGCCGCCTCAAGTGGTATGCCGATAACCTGGGTGTAAAATCTTCCAAGTGGCATTTTGTCACGGGTGATAAAAATGTGATTTACAACATTGCTGAAAAATATTATTCCATTCGCCCCGAAGAGGACAACAACGCACCAGGCGGCTTTTCTCACGACGCAGCCTTTATTCTAGTAGATAAAAATCGCCACATTCGCGGCACGTACGACCCCAACGGCTTCCCCCAGGGGCGCTTCAACGGCACCAGCCCTGAAGATGTGGACCGCTTGATGCAAACCATTGATCTGCTGCTGAAAGAAGCGTATTGAGTATAAATTGAAAGGACCGACACCTCTAAAAACATCAATCAGTGAATCCCATTTAAACGCAAGTAATGGAAGGAGAATAGTATCCTCAAAATCGGAAACATATGAATGGTGAAATAATTATTGATTCAAATCCAATTGCAAATACTAAGTTAGTTGCTCCGCGAACGCCAAATGATAAATTATGATTGATTAGATAATTATAATCCAATTTAAACGAAATTCCTAAATCTTTAAACTCCGCTTCTACAATTATAGGAAAAAAAGGAACAAGCATTCCATTTTGATTAATACTAACATCATAATCGGCAAAAGAGGAAAAAAAGTGACGATATGATACACCAAAATAAGGTATAAACTCATGCCTGTCTATTACTATATTTCTGCCAAACTCTATATCTATTAGTAAATACCTTCCTTGTTGCTTGAAATCCCAATAAATTCCAAGCCCATCATTATATTCATAAATTGTAGTTGCTAACATAATGCTGGCATTTGTTATGAAGCCTGTACTTGGCAGTTTATATCCAAAGTCTGTCCATAAGGCGAATCCTTTTTGTATGTTCCCTTCGATATCAGGATTAATTTGAATATTAGGAGGTACATCTCCGAAACCAGGCTGTAATGCTTGTTCTATATCAGCAAAATAACCTAATCCTGTTTTGAGAAAAAATATACCCTGCTTCTCTTGGGCATAACTATTAATATATGTAATGGCAGTAAATAAAAATAACAGTAGAGTCTTCTTCATAATTAAAATCTATAACCTCCTATAATACCAAAACTTACAGTCTGTGTCCCTTGAGTATAGTGAGCTAAGGATATTTGTCCATTCAAAAATATGCGCTGATTAAGATTGCCACCTAATATTCCATGTATATGATATCCTGTATCCCAATTGTTTTTCCTTGCATAAAGCCATTCTATCCAAGTCTTTCGATCTTCTATGTATAAACTCTGGGCATTTATTTCTTTTCGATTTCGAAGTGAAAAACCTCCACCTAATTTGAGATAAATTTTATCCGCTAAAATGATCGGAATTAGGTGAACTGAAAGATCAGTTGTGAAGTGTTGCGCTTCATATAAGCGTATAAAACTTTGCGCATTATCATTTGAGTATTCCTCCTCGAAGTAAGAAGATAAAAAGCCAATGGATATGGTACCTTCCATAAAATTAAGAGCTTGAATGGTATATTGGTTTTGATACATCCAAGCCTCATAATCTCCTTCACCTAATCTGGCATAGTTGAGCCCAATAGATATACTATTGGAATAATTACCTTGTGCATGGATTAAAAAAGGAAAAATAAATAAAATCAATGACACATGTAAATTTATCATATTTTTATTTTTTAAAGTAGAGTTGTATCTAAAATTTAGATACAACTCTACTTTTTCACATATTACCATTCTCTGTATGGCATTGTCCACTTCACACCACCAGTCACGCCTCGTACATTCCATCCTTCATAGTTTTCAAAAGGAGTATTATCATCACTAGTTACTATATACCAACAACGATCATACTGTAGGTTATATATAATTGCGTCTCTGCTCTTAAAGTTATTAGAAACAGATATAGTTTGAGAGGTCTGAGTATTATCATCTGGTTTATAAGTAACTGTTCCACTTACTGTTACAGTTTGAGAAGTTCCTAGGTCTTCTTCATATAAAGCCACCAGTTGATTTTCAATTACTGCTTTCCAATTGGTATCCCAAATTGGCTGGGTTGAGCTGTACCATCTGTATTTTTTTCTTCTTAACTTCGCTTCTGCAAAAGGAGAAAGCGTTCCGCTTATTTGTCCATCTGAATTTACAGAGATAGCACCCCTGGCGAAAATAAACTCTGGACCACCATCGAAAATACCATCGTAGTGTTGAAAAAATTTAACTTTCCCAATGGAAACCTCTACTCTGTCAGAAGGGAAATCTGTGCATAATGGACCTGAGAGAGGTTGTAAATTATTATTTGCCTGGAAGTTATTATAACTCCATTTTGATCCTTCATAAAAATTGACTATCCAGACTGGATTACTTTCAGCAAAATTATCATTAACTATAACTTGTTGGATACTATATTTACCTCCCGATTCCTGATAGCGCCATCCAATATTTACACTGTCATTGTCAATTGGATGAAAAGAAATAACAGGAATAACATCCGGTTCATTTATCCAATTTTCAGAATAAGGCCAATATATTTGAATTTTATTATTGATTAAGTAGGATTCTAAATCGAAATTATCTCCTCGCGGATTTAATGAGCTTACGCCATAAAAATTACTACCAGGATAAACTCCACTATCTAATATTTCATTAAAGGTATTTGAAAATCTTGGCTTATCAATACTGCTAAGCTGTGCAAGTGCTGGACGATTTAAATAATCGAATAAGTCTCTATATACAATACTTTCGTCTTCATAATACCCTGACCTAATAGTATTTATAACAACAGATCTATTAACAGCATGCTTGCTAATTTCTAGTAAAATTCTTGCTGCTTGCTCCAAACGGTATTTAGCTTCTCCGCCTTCGTTGCGAAGGCTAATTATTTCGTCTGATATGATACCCCCCTCTTCATTTATGTAATCATTACAAGAATGTAATAAAAGGGAAAGCGCGAGTATTGATAACAGACTAAAGCTACGAACAACATTTTTTTTCTTCATAAGATGTTTTTTTAGTTAAAAAGTCAGCTATAATACAAATATACCTTATAACTTTATATTTTAGTACATTATTTTATGTTTTTTGTTAAAATTTCATAGTGAAAAGTTGCTTATGAAAGATTTTATCATAAGTTTTTGTTTCCTAATGAGTTATGGCGTAAATACACTTTTCGCCCAAAACCTGACTCAAACCATCCGGGGTAAAGTGACGGATGCTGATACGGGGCAAGCCCTTGCAGAGGCTACGCTGCAAATCCTGGAAACAAATATAGGCACTATTGCCAATGCTGCTGGAGACTACCGCCTGGAAAATGTACCGGTAGGGCGCTACCAGTTGCAGATGCGTTATGTGGGCTATCAAACGCTTACCATCGCCGAGCTTTTGGTCGAATCGGGTCGAGAACTCGTTCAAAACATCGAATTGACAGGGCATGTTGCCACGTGTAGTGGGCGACAATGACCAGCCGACCACTATTGTCTGTACCCTCTCAAGACATAATCTCCTATTTTTTGTAGCTTCTTTTGCCCTAAATATGATTAAATTTTAAAGATTTAGCAAATCTTTATATGACGCACGGGGTCGCGGGTTCGAGTCCCGTCTGGACCGCATAGAGGGGAGTCATTTCGATTCCCCTTATTTTATTGCTAGCTTCTTCAACTTTCCTTATATTCTCAGACTTTGCATCCAGTAGGCTTTTTTGAAATGAAACATTCTCTCTTTCATTGCATGAATTGTTTTAACCAATTTTTAAGAAGTGATTAACACTCAATTTATAGTTGGTTGAGAATTTTAGCATGTCAAACTTATTTTCAAATAAAAAGCTAGTTTATGAGCCCACTTAGTCATCTTAACAATTTTCTTGTTAAGCGAATTTCAATTTGGTTAATTGCATTTTTTGCCTTTGTGCAATTGCTCACAGCGCAAAACCTGACCATTCGGGGGCAGGTTCTGGATGCTAAAGACGGATTCCCGCTGCCAGGAGTAGCTGTTACAGTGAAAGGTACGCTAACCGGTACGGCAACAGACATCGATGGTAATTACCAAGTAGAGGCGCCGAGCAATGGCGTTTTAGTCTTTTCCTTCATTGGCTTGCGTACAGAGGAAGTACCCGTAAACGGACGAATAACCATCAACTTACAAATGCAGGAAGATGTAATTGCACTTTCTGAGGTTGTAGTGGTAGGTTATGGTATACAGAAAAAAGTGAATTTATCTGGTGCAGTAGATCAGATTTCACCCCAACAAATCGAAGCGCGCCCGATTGCCAATCTCTCACAGGGTTTGCAGGGTCTGGTGCCCAACCTGAACGTGGATTTCGCAAGTGGCGAGCCAGGACAGGGTGCCAACTTTAACATTCGTGGGTTTACTTCTATCAATGGGGGTTCGCCTTTGTTTGTGGTGGATGGAGTCCCTTTCGATCCTGATCAACTGAATTTTCTGAATCCGAATGACATCGCTTCTATCTCGATTTTAAAAGACGCTTCTTCAGCAGCTATCTATGGTGCGCGTGCTGCTTTTGGCGTAGTATTAATTACTACAAAGACTGGTAAAGATAACAAGATTACGTACACGAATTTTTTCGCCGCAGCTCGTCCAACGGTGCTACCGAAGCCGATTACTGACCCGTATATTTTCTCCCGATTGTTAGAAATTTCTACCAACAATACGCCCTGGGATTACACCAACTATTCTGATGAACATTACCAGTGGGCAAAAGATCGCTCCGATAATCCGAGTATAGAATCGGTACGCCTTGATCCCAATAACCCGACGCAATACATTTACATGGGTAACAATAACTGGAATGATTATTTTTTCAAGGATAACTCGT
>CAZGJN010000043.1:0-32526 GCA_964526645.1 uncultured Saprospiraceae bacterium | reverse complement strand
CATCTCGTCTTTGAACTCCTTCATCTCGTCTTTGAACTCCTTCATCTCGTCTTTGAACTCCTTCATCTCGTCACTAAGATTCTGGATTTCTTTGGACAAACGATAGAGTGTCTTATCGCTATTGATGATAAAACGATTCAGGGTTTCCTCCAAAAAACTGACTTTCTCCTTGAGTTCAGTTGACATTTGCAACAAGCATTTTTCTTTACAACACCAAGGTAAACAAAAAGATTCAATTTTGCTACGCTATAATCTTTTAATCTCCGCGCCCAGGGCATTTAGTCGTTCGTCAATTTTTTGATAACCACGATCAATTTGATGAATATTGTGAATAACACTTCTTCCACGTGCCGACATTGCAGCAATCAGCAGCGCCACCCCTGCACGAATATCAGGCGAACTCATTTCGATGCCGCGCAACTGAAACCTGCGATTCAGACCAATCACGGTGGCTCGGTGCGGATCACAAAGGATAATCTGTGCCCCCATATCAATCAGTTTGTCCACAAAAAACAGGCGACTTTCAAACATTTTTTGATGAATCAAAACGCTTCCTTTTGCTTGAATGGCTAATACCAATACGATACTCATTAAATCCGGTGTAAAGCCAGGCCAGGGTGCATCATAAATTGTGAGAATTGAGCCATCCATAAAGGATTGAATTTCATACACTTCCTGTGCTGGAATGTAAATATCATCGCCACGAAATTCCATTTCCACGCCCATGCGCTCGAACACACGTGGGATGATCCCCAATTCGTGGATTTGCGCATCTTTGATCGTGATTTCGGACTGCGTCATCGCCGCTAAGCCAATAAAACTGCCGATTTCGATCATATCTGGTAGCATCTGATGCTCGGTACCGCCAAGGGATGCTACGCCTTCAATGGTCAGCAAATTCGACCCAACGCCAGTGATTTTGGCGCCCATTCGGTTGAGCATTTTACACAATTGCTGCACATAAGGCTCACTCGCTGCGTTGTAAATTTGCGTAGTACCATCCGCCAAAACCGCCGCCATTACTACATTTGCCGTACCCGTCACCGAAATTTCATCCATTAAAATATATTTACCCTTGAGGTTCGGCGCAGTTACATCATAATAATTCAGCGTTTCATTATATTCAAAATTGGCGCCCAGCTCTTCCAAGCCCAGCAAGTGCGTATCCAGTCGCCGCCGCCCGATTTTATCACCGCCGGGTTTGGGCAGTACCGCCTTGCCATAACGAGCCAGTAGCGGACCAATGAGCATCACTGAGCCTCTGATTCTATTGGCTTTCTTACGAAAATCCTCGGTGTAGAGGTAGTCGAGATTGACATCCTGCGCCGTAAATGCGTAGGTGTCTTCGGTTTGCTTGCGGACTTCCACGCCCAAACCTTGCAACAAATCAATGAGCAACAGTACATCCTGGATAGCGGGTAAATTGCTGATTGTCACACGTTCCGAGGTAAGCAGCACCGCACTGAGTATCTGCAAAGCCTCATTTTTCGCGCCCTGCGGGGTAATGTCTCCTTTTAGGTGTTTTCCTCCAATGACTTCAAATGCGTCGAGATTCATGTGGTGACTTTATAATATGATAATATAGTAATGTTGTGATGTAATATTTTTACGACTTGATAAATGTTTAACTATCAATGGTCAATATTAATGCGCTTCGTACCAATTCTTGCCAGTACCCAATTCCACCAAAATCGGTACTTTCAGGTTTGGGATGGCATGTTTCATTCTATCTTCGATGATCGGTTTTACTTTTTCTACTTCATCCTTTGGCACATCAAAAATCAATTCATCGTGTACCTGCAAGATCATTTTGGTCGCGAAATTACCTTTTTTCAGCACTTCATGGATGTTTACCATCGCAATTTTAATCATGTCCGCCGCCGTGCCTTGTATCGGCGTGTTGATCGCAATACGCTCGGCGTTGCTGCGTTCCAGTGAACTTTTGGAGTTGATGTCGCGGAGGTAGCGCCGCCGTCCCATCAGAGTCATCACGTAGCCATTTTTGCGAGCCTGCTCTACAGTGTTCTCCATATAATGCTTCAAACCCTGGTATTGCTTGAAATATTGCTCGATTAACTCGCTGGCTTCGGTGCGTTTGATGCCCAATTGCCTCGACAAATTCGTCGCACCAGCACCATATATAATGCTGAAATTCACGGTTTTAGCGCGATAGCGCTGTTCGGTCGTCACTTGATCAAAAGGTACTTCAAAAACCTTTGCTGCCGTAGCGCGGTGAATATCTTGCCCCGACTGGAAGGCTTCGAGCATGGCTTCATCTCCACTGATTTCGGCAATCAGGCGCAATTCGATTTGAGAATAATCCGCCGAAAGCAATAAATAATTGTCATTTCTTGGAATAAACGCTTCGCGCACGCGCGCACCTTCGGGCGTACGGATGGGAATATTTTGCAGGTTCGGATTGTTGGAACTCAAGCGGCCCGTAGCTGCCAGCGCCTGATTGAATGAACTGTGAATGCGCCCCGTACGTGGGTTCACCATTTTGGGTAAGGCATCAACATAAGTAGATTTGAGCTTGCTCAAGCCGCGATATTTCAGAATGTCCGCCACGATTGGGAAGTTGGCTGCTAGGTCATTCAGCACATCTTCGTCGGTTTTGTACTGTCCAGTTTTTGTTTTTTTGCCGCCTGGCGCTTTGAGTTTGTCAAACAAAATCTCGCCCACCTGCTTCGGTGAGCTGATGTTGAACTTGCCGCCGGCTTTGTCATAAATCATTTGCTCGGTTTCCAGAATTTCCTTATCCAATTCTTTAGAATAATCCGATAGAAAACCCGGATCAATCCGAATGCCCTCAAACTCCATATCCACGAGGGTTTTTATCATCGGTGCTTCGATTTCCAAATACAATTTTTCCAGATTTTCCTTTTGCAACTTGGGTTCTAAAAATTCTTGCAATTGCAGCGTTATATCGGCATCCTCGGCAGCGTAATCCTTCACTTCCTCCGCTGGCACTTCTCGCATCGTGATCTGTGTTTTGCCTTTGCCAATCAAAGCAGAAATCGAAATCGGCTGGTATTTCAAATACGTTTCCGCGAGATAATCCATGCCATGCCGAAGCTCCGGCTCGAGCAAATAATGCGCCACCATTGTATCAAATAAAGGGCCCTGCACTTCTATGCCGTACCATTTCAGCACAATTGCATCGTATTTGATATTTTGCCCAATCTTGCGAATCGCCTCATTTTCAAAAACAGGCTTGAATTCATGCACCATTCTCCGAGCCTCGCTTTGATCTTCTGGAATTGGCACGTAGTAAGCCTCGCCCGCCTTGACGGCAAAGGAAAGCCCGACCAGTTCCGCGAGATTGGGGTCAATGTCGGTGGTTTCGCTGTCGAAACAAAATTCGGATTGTTTGGATAATAGCTCGATCAGCTTTTTCCGGGCGTCCGGCGTGTCCACCAAATGATATTCGTGCGGGGTATTATGAATGTTTTTATCCGCCACCGAATGCGCGGGCGGCGCAGATGCTTGCGGGGCGCTACCTTCAGCCACGTCAAACAAACTCCCCTGCTTACCGCCCGAAGCGGCTCGCGGCATGGGTGCCTCTTCTTCCTCTTCGCCCAGAATTTGCTTCGCCAACGTTCTGAATTCCAGCTCTTTAAAAATATCAGCCAGCGCGTCCCGATCAGGTGGATCAATGGTGTAGGCATGTTCGTCGAATTCAATCGGCACTTCGGTATTGATTTTTGCTAATTCTTTTGACAATAGCGCCTGCTCCCGAAACTCCTCCACGCGCTCGCGTTGCTTACCCTTGAGCTGATTAGCGTTTTGTACCAAATTTTCAACCGTATCAAAATCCTTGAGCAGCGCGGCTGCCGTTTTCTCCCCAATGCCAGGAATACCGGGGATGTTGTCTACTTTATCGCCCATGAGTCCGAGCATGTCCACCACCTGATCAATTCTTGCGATGCCCCAGTTTTCGGTCACTTCCTTTTCGCCCCAGATTTCCACGCCATTGCCCTGGCGTGAGGGTTTGTACATAAAAATATTCGGCGATACCAACTGCCCAAAATCTTTGTCGGGCGTCACCATGTACACTTTATAGCCTTGTTTTTCGGCTTTTTTGGCTAGCGTGCCGATCACGTCATCCGCTTCGTAATTATCCACCGACAAAATCGGGATTTTAAAAGCTTCCAGCATACGTTTGATGTAAGGGATGGCAATGCGAATGTCTTCGGGTTGTTCCTCGCGGTTGGCTTTGTATGCTTCGAACATTTCGTGCCGGAAAGTCGGCGTGGGAGGGTCAAATGCCACGGCGATATGCGTTGGTTTTTCAGAATGGATCAAATCCCACAAAGTACGCGTGAAACCCGCCACAGCGGAGGTATTCATTCCTTTGGAGTTGATTAATGGTCGGCTGATGAAGGCGAAATGCGCCCGGTACACAAGCGCGTGCCCATCGAGCAGGAAGAGTCTTTTGTCTTCTGACATGATGGTGATTTTGAGGTAAAAATACGAATTATCCGATGGATGGACGCAAGATTTGTGAAATCAGGGCAGGTAGCAGAAAAAAAGTATAAAAATTTAATTTTTTTCTTTAAAACTTTTATTTTTGCAACAATGTTGCATTATTTATGAAAAATAATTTCATCAAACCTCATTTGGATTTTGTGGGTTTTTCAGCTTCTATGCTCTGTGCAATCCATTGTGCAGCTTTGCCTATTGGGATGGCAGCAGGGGCAGTGGGGGGCATGGCTTGGTTAGAAAATCCACTTTTTGAAGGGGCTTTTATCATCGCGAGTATCGGGATAGCTGGCTGGTCTTTATCGCGTAGCTACTGGCTGCATCATCATCAATGGACGGCACTCAAAATCGTGGCAGTCGGTTTTTTGCTGTTGCTTGCTGGTCGGTTCATTGAAAATGCATGGGAAATCGTGTTGACGGTGGCCGGTGGGATCACGATAGCTACGGCGCATTGGGTCAATTGGCGCTTGAGCAAAAACTGCAAACAATGTGTGCATTACTAATGTTGAATCCGAGTGATTGGCTCACGCACTAAGGCTTTATTGTTACATTTTTATAGAAGTGTTTTGATTAGCAATGAGTATGCCGGGAAGTTGGCATTTTAGCCAATGTTCCCGGCTTTTTAAAGAACTTCGCTTCCTTCTGCTTGTTTACCACTGCATGGAACATCGGATTAAGTTGCGGGTCCTACGCAAAATTCAGGAAACAAAAGATGCTGCCACGCTTTTGCTGCAGTGTGATACGCCCATAAGCTACCAAGCAGGACAATTTCTGACGTTCCTTTTCGATCATTTAGAAGCAAAACCAATCCGACGCGCCTACTCCCTGAGCAGCACCCCTGGGTTGGAGGAGCATCTGGCGATCACTGTCAAAAAAGTAAGCAATGGCAGCGCCTCCCGTTATTTGGTGGATAAAGTCCAGGAGGGAGCAATTTTAGAAGCACTTTTGCCAGCGGGACAATTTGTATTACCGCCATCAAGCGGTAAACCCCGCGATATTTTCCTGATTGGTGGAGGTAGTGGCATCACGCCCTTATTTTCTATTTTAAAATATGTATTATACTTTGAAAAAGAAAGCCGAGTGATACTATTGAACGCCAACAGCAATGAAAATAGCATTATTTTCAGGAGTCAGCTTCGGCATCTATCCAAGCGTTTTCCGGCTCGTTTTAATTGCATTCATTTTTTGAGCGATACGATAAGCCCCCTTTCTGAGTTGCAACAGATAGAATTACCCCTGCTCATTCGCCGAGAGCGGATCAGCAATGCCCTGATACAACAACTCGTTTCTGCCAACTTGACATTTCGAGCGGAGGATGCCGTCTTTTTCCTCTGTGGTCCTAAAAGCCTGATGCTCAAGGTGTCTCAAACGCTTCCTTATCTTGGCTTTGGTGAAAAACAAATCCATCAGGAAATTTTTGATATTGTAAAACCCTACCGACCGCCCCGTGACTTGTACGGCGATAGCCAAGTGCGATTGAATTTTCAAGGTGCAATTTTGGAATTTCCGCTCACAGCAGGGCAGACCATACTCGAAGCGGCGGAGTCAGCAGGGTTGGATTTGCCCTATAGCTGCCGGAGCGGAATTTGTACCACTTGCCTTGCAAAATGTACCGCCGGTAAAGTGGAAATGTTCACTGCTCAGGGGCAAATCACTACAGCCCAAAGCGATGGGATTGTTTTTACCTGTGTGGGTTATCCGCTTACAGATGAAGTAGCGCTGGAAATAAAAAAGAGCAACCCAAAGGCCACTTCAAAAAGATTAGTATGAAATTACTATGCGCAAAACGCTTTATATCATTCTGTTCTCAATGACGTCACCGGATTGGACATCCCTGCCCGAACTGCCTGGAAACTCACCGCAAACACCACTATCAACAAAGCCGCTCTGCCTGCCATACCCTATTGGGCCAGCAAATGGCTTGGACCGTATGAAAGGGGAAGTGTAGGGCTTAGAAGAAGAAATAAAACCCACCTACAACGGCAAACCGGTTTGCTTGTGGATTATCGAGGTAATTGATTCGCCAAAGCGCGTCTATTCGGAGTATTTTAAAAATATTTTCGATGCCTATTCCGGCTTCCATGTAAGGCTCGCGCGAGGGAGCGCGGAATCCGTTGTAATTGTCGGCCTCATTAGGATTAAAAAGGTTGGGTAAATTGGCGGCCCGATTCGCATCGGAGATACTGCCGATCACTGCTTTGAATGTAGCAACTTCGCGCCACTTGAGCTTTCGGAATAGGGGGACTTTGTTGAAAAAGAAACCATCAAAATGGTGTTCCAGCACCAACTGGGCATAAGTATCACTCGCAAATTCATAACGGTTCATGGTATTAAAAATACCCCGGGCCATAAAAAAGCCTTCATTGCCAGGATGCACCTCCATGAGCAGGAAGGGCAGCGTACCAAAGACCTTGCCAGCTTTGAGACGATAAGACAACCAACCAATGGGGTTGATATTCAGATAGTGCCGATAACTGAGTGAAATTTTATGGTAGCTGTAGTCTCCATCGAGTAAGCCATTGATACCCAGTGCGTATTGCAATTCTATGATCGGATGGCGAGTTCCTGCACTCACGCGCTCGAAGGTACCATCGAGGAAAGTTTCATCAAAAGCAAAGCGCGTTTTGAAAATTACTTCTGTGGTAGCAATAGTGGTGTCAATACTGCCTGCATCTTGTGTATTATTTAAAAAACCGTAATTGAAGCCGCTTTGGGCAATGCCGCCGTAAGGATCCATATTGCGATGCAACAAAGTAATCCGATTGGAGAACCCCTTTTTCCAATATCTTTCGTAGTAGAGTTTGGCTTCTTCCACCCGAATAAGCTTCATGGGTACATCGCGGCGTAGCGTACCGGAGAAAAAATCGCTTTCTACAAAATCTTCACTACTTTCACTATTCAGGCTGATGTCATTCTTATAAGCACCACCGACCACCTTGCGCGGGTATTTATTCATTACCCAGATAAAATCGCCGCCATATTTAAATTCCTTATCGTCCAGACCATAAGCTATATAAGCACTCAAACGAAGGTCTTTGCTAAAATTTTCGCTGGAGCGCATCCCAAATCGGAAGCGACTACCCTCTATCGGATTTACGCCATAAATGGAAGAGTAAGGCCCGAATTCCCAGGAACCGCTTACGAAGTAGCCATTAAAAATAATTTCGATAATCTGGGTGTAAGTTTTATAAGCAGGCACATTTTTGATGCTATCCACCATGGCGTACACCTGTGCTTCTGTCTTGGAGAGCGGCACATGGCGTACTTTTTCCCAAAAAGCATCATCGTTTTCAAAGTTGGGCTGTCGGAGATTATCCTCCGGGTCACTTTTGGTATAAATGTCTCGGGTTTGATTACGATTTACTGCAAAATCCCGGATCGTCTCTGTGCGCCGCCCGATCAAGCCTGGCGTATTTTCAGTAGGCGAAAAATCAACGACCATTTTCTGGGTTTTGGGCAACCAAACACCTTGAGATGGTTCAAACTCTTGATAAATGATGATTCGCCGCACGAGGTTGATATTCACATCGGGGCTCATGCGCATGTTGACGCGCTGGATCGCGAAGGAAGTATCTGCCACCCAAAAATCTCCGAAGAAAGTTGTTTCCTGCTTGCGCTTTGGTTTGAACTTCAGTTTATAACTCCAGGTATCATTAATGTAAGTACTATCAATGATATAATATTCATAATAACCCAGCCCTGCATCGGAAAAAGGACTCACAAATGCTTTTTCTAAGACGTAAATCCAGTTGTCATAGATACTAAAAGGCTCGTGAATTTTTTTAATATACTCAATAAAAGTTTGATTATCAGCGCCAGAAGTACGTTGTGCGCGGATGATGTTTTTGGGATTACCAGCACCTTTTACATAATAAATATTTTCCAGGATTTCATTGATATAAACTGGCAGAAAAGGTTTCTCATCCGAGGTGCTATCAATGTTGTCAAAAATAAAATCGAAAGGTTTGAGTAGCTTGCTGTTGCGCATTTTATCGCTGATGTTTTCCAGATCAAGCTCTACTTTCGCATAACTTTCATATTGGTAAGAATCCAAGCCCTCTATACGATTTTTATCTTTATTTTTAATAATGTTTCGCACGATGGCGTTGGCAGGATTTTCACCAGCAATTACCACGACCTCCGCTAAATCAAAATTGGAGGCGCTCAGATAAAAATCTATGGTTTGCTCAGCGGCGGAGCGATTCACCGCTTTTTTTGCAATTTGGTAGCCCAGCGCAGAAGCGGAGAGCGTGTCTTGGAGCGTCGGGACCACCAATTCATAATAACCATCCACATCGGTTGCTACCCCGGTGGTTGTTCCTTCAAAGTAAATATTGCTGAAAGGCAAGCCTTCTTTGGTATCGGCATCCAGCACACGCCCTTTGATTACAAAGCCTTGAGACCAAGCTGTAATGTTCAGAAAAATCAGGATTATAGGTAGTACTAAGCGGTTTTGCACCGACATAATGCTTGAATTTGAATAAGCGAATCTGCTAATTTGTTATTACGATTATAAAAAACAGTTTGTGTGCATTTTTATATAAAAAAACTTGTTAAGAGTCAGGGCATTTGGCATTTCACAGCAAATTAGCTTTTATTATGATATAAGACGCAATTTCATCTTCCAAGTAACTTCATTTCTCACAAAAATCACGGCACAATCTTGCTATATTTGTCGCTGAATATTCAATTTTTTTGGCTATGCTCCAAGTTTTTTTGGACGAATACGCACTGGAAGCCGGCTGCGATGAAGCCGGTCGTGGTTGTTTAGCTGGCCCGGTGTTTGCTGCTGCCGTTATTTTGCCGAAGGATTTTTTTCATCCTTTGGTGAAAGACTCCAAGCAACTATCAGATGCCCAACGCCGCGAAGCTCGGGAAGCCATCCAACTCGCCGCTATCGCCTGGGCAGTTGCACAGGCAGCTACTGCCGAGATTGACCGAATCAATATCCTGAGCGCTTCTTTTTTAGCAATGCACCGCGCCATTGAGCAACTCCAACCGCCACCAACGGCTTTGCTGATTGATGGGGATCGCTTTTTGCCTTTCGGCAATATCCCTTTCCACTGCATCGTGAAGGGGGATAGCAAGTTTGCGCCTATTGCAGCTGCTTCCATCCTGGCGAAAACCTACCGCGATGATTACATGATGCAAATTGCTGCGGATTACCCCCAATATGATTGGCAACAAAATAAGGGTTATCCAACTAAAGCTCACCAGGAAGCCATTTGCCAATACGGGGCTACCCCTCACCATCGGCACTCATTTCGGCTGCTTCCGTCACCCAAGCAAGGCATGCTTTTCAAACCTTGAAATACTGCCGTTGAAGCCGTTGAATAAGGCAAGGGTGCAAGCTACTATTTCAATGCAGATAGTCTAACAAAAAAGGGTTGTTCAATCGTTCAAAACCAATACTCGTGCTGGGGCCGTGCCCAGAGTACACCTGTACGTCATCTCCCAGCGGCAACAACTTTTGCACGATACTTTCCAGGAGCGTATCGTAGTCCCCTCCAGGTAAATCTGTGCGACCAATACTTCCGTAGAAGAGGACATCGCCAGCGATCAAAAAGTTGTACTCCTTGCAGAAAAAACTAAGGCTGGCGGGGGAATGCCCCGGCGTAAGAATCGCTTCTAAGCGGGTATTGCCAAATTCAATCATTTCCTTATCTTCAATGAACCCTCCAGGGGCAGGCGAGCGCTCCGGATAAGGAATACCGTACAGCATCGCTGCTTGCGGGGCGCGTTCGAGCACAGGAATTTCACCAGTATGTATTTCAAGTGACAAACCGTATTTTTCTGCTACAAAGCGGTTGCCAAAGATATGATCAAGGTGGCAGTGCGTGTTGATCAACCGCACAGGATGCAGGCCCAGCTGCACAATCCTATCGCTCAATGTCTTTTTTTCATCCGAATCCAAGCAGCCAGGGTCAATAATGATACATTCCTTGCTTTCATCATAGATCAGGTAAGTATTTTCCTCAAAAGGATTAAATGTCAGGCAGACAACTTGAGTCATGTTTTTCTGTTTAAAACTGTACAAATTCTGTAAAAAGGTGCTATATTGAATGCCAATTGCTGTCGTTTTTTTTTTTTGACAGAACAATTACTGGAAGCGAATTGATTTAAAAAAATAGAAAGAAGGCGCAAGGACATCAAATAAAAATTGCTTTCCGCCTTAGCTTTCACATCCAACAAGGCTGTATGCTAATAAATCGCTACTATCTCCTCCTTTTGTTGTTAAGCTCGGTAGCCGCCAGCGCAGTGGGGCAGGGCACGCAAGTCATGTATGGCAAAAACAGGGTGCAATACCACCAGGATTTTGAAGAATGGATGCAATATGAAAGTGACAACTTCATCACGTATTGGTACGGTGAAGCCCGCAACATCGGTCAGTCTGTTGTACAAATTGCAGAGCAGGAATTCCAGAACGTGCAGCGTATCTTGGAGCATCGCATCAATGACAAAATTCAGATCATTGTTTATAGCGATTTGACCGACCTTAAGCAGAGCAACATCGGTAGCGAAGAGACCTTCAACAACACAGGGGGGCAAACCAAAATTATTGGCAATAAGATTTTTCTGTATTTCGATGGAAACCACCTCAATTTGCGTCGCCAAATCCGAGAGGGAATTGCTTCGGTGTACTTGGATGCCATGTTGTTTGGCTCTAATTTGCAGGAAATCGTGCAAAACGCCGTCATGATGAACTTACCAGCCTGGTTTGCCCAGGGTTTGTCTGCCTATGCTGGCGAAGAGTGGAATACAGACCTTGATAACCAACTGCGAGATGTGATACTGAGTGAAGATTTTGATGGCTTTGATCGCTTTGCAGAAGAAAATCCCAAATTGGCTGGGCACTCTCTCTGGTTTTTTATTAGCGAGAACTTTGGCAAGTCAATGGTTTCCAATGTGTTGTACCTTACTCGCATCAATCGCAGCGTGGAAAGCGGCTTTTTGTACATTCTCGGTAGCTCCTATGATGTGGTCGCTGATAGCTGGCTGTTGTATTTCAAGCAGCGCTACAAGGCTGAAGAAGGGGAACGCATGGCAGCGGAAGGCAATTCTATCAAAATTAAAAACAAACGCAAGTTGCCTATCACCCAATTAAAGATTAGCCCCGATGGGCAAAAAATCCTGTACACCACCAATGAAATTGGGCGTTTTATTGTCTATCTGCAAGATATTCAAACGGGCAAACGCAAGAAGATATTCAAAGAGGGTTTCAAGAATCCATTTCAGGCAACGGACTATAATTATCCGCTGCTGGCCTGGAATCCGAGTGGTCAAGAAATTGCAATTGCCTACGAGCGAAGAGATTTAGTGAAAGTGATCACTTATGATGTAAATACCAGAAAAACCAAATCACAAGATTTAGCATCCAATTATCAGCGCTTGTATAGCCTGGATTATGTCAACCCCATAACGCTCTTGTTTTCGGGTGCTACCAGAGGATTTTCCGATATTTTTCTGTATTATTTGAACACCCGCCAAACGGAGCGATTGACCAATGATTTTTATGATGATCTCGATGCCGCGGTCGTCAATGTTCGTAATAAAAAAGGAATTTTATTTGCTTCTAATCGCGCGGATACCCTCCTCACCGCTATGAATTTGGATACCATTTTACCAACCAACAACTTCGATATTTTTTACTATGATTTGGAAACAAAGTCGAAGGAATTGGTTCGCGTGACCCGCACGCCGTTGGCTAATGAGCGCCAACCTACCGCTTTTGATACCACTTATTTTTCATATTTGAGCGATGTATCGGGTATTTACAACCGCGAAGTAGGCTATCTGGAGGATTATGTCCATCACCTGGAACAGGTTATTTCACTCAAAGATGGCACTGAAATCATTCTGCATGCAGATTCTACCCTGACGAGCCTTGATTCTACCACCATTGATACGATTATCGTCCGTCCGGTCATCAAAACACGTTCGATCAATCACGCTATTTCTAACTATAATCGAAGCATCATTGAGCAACATACCGCACCGAGGGTCGGGCGATTGGTAGAATTGGCTATAAAAGATAAAAAGCCACAGGTTTTATGGAAAAAAATGCAAGCCGACACCCTCATAACACCCTTGCTCACACGGTTTCAGCAGCGAAATATCATTCTTTCACGGCGCATGGGACAAAAAAATCAAATAGGATTGGTGCCGCCCAATGTGCTGCCTTTGCCACCGATAGCGCCAACAGTGGAAAAAGTGCCTGAAAAAACAGTAGAAAAACAGCCTGAAACCCAGCCAAGCCCAACGCAAAAAGATACCAGCAAAATAGATATTGACAATTACCTCTTTCAGAGTCGTTTCGAAGAAAATGAAAAGCCTGCACAGATCGTAGTAGAAGAAAAAAAGGTTGAACAAAAGCCGGTTGAGGATGTCAATAATATCAACATATTACTGCCCAATCAGTTGCCAAAATTCAATACAGCACTGGAGGAGAAGGTCTTGTACCGCTTCCGACCGGGGCGCATCATCCCTTATCGGCTTCAGTTCAGGACGGATTATGTCACGACGCAGTTAGACAACAGCCTGCTTTTTGAGGGCTTGGAAAGCTTTGCTGCCAACCCCGATGGCTTTAATTATCCGCCGCCGGGTATCTTGCTGAAGACCAATTTTAAAGACCTTTTTGAAGATTATGAATTTGAAGGCGGTGTTCGAATCCCCACTTCTTTCAATGGATCGGAGTATTTTCTTGTTTTTAATGACAAAAAAAATCGCCTTGACAAACGCTACGCCATCTATCGTCGGAATACCAGGGATATTGAAGGGAATAATTCTTTTGTACCCAATCGGAGCGAAACGAATATTTTGCTGGGGCAGTTTGGATTGCGTTATCCATTGGACATTTTCAGAAGCCTCCGGGCTACAGCAACGATCCGGCGCGACCGATTCACACAGTTGGCTACTTTTGCGGATTCTACCAATAATTACAGTCCACTCAATACCCCCACCCAAAGCATCGAACGTGTCGGATTAAAACTCGAATATGTTTTTGACAATACGTTTGATGTGGCTTTAAATATCAAAAATGGTACGCGCTACAAGATTTTTGCAGAAGTGGTAAAAAAATTTGATGTACAAACCAACGATGGGTTTAACGTGAATTTTGCAGAAGGCGCTATGGCGATTCTTGGTTTTGATGCCCGGCACTACCAACGCCTCACCAAATATTCCATTCTGGCAGTTCGACTGGCAGGTGCTACTTCTTTTGGTTCGGAGCGGATGTTGTATTTTCTGGGTGGTGTGGACAATTGGCTCTTCCCCAGCCAAGAAGAGGACATCCCGATCCCGTCGGCAAATAGTGAAATCGCTTTCCAAACACTGGCTACTAACTTGCGGGGCTTTGGCACTAATATTCGCAATGGCAACTCTTATGTGGTGATGAATACGGAATTGCGGGTGCCCATTTTCAGGATGATTTCCAAGCGGATTCGCTCTCCATTTTTGCAAAACTTCCAGGCAGTTGGATTTTTTGATTTTGGTACTGCCTGGACGGGCAAGGACCCTTTCAACGAGGATAGCCCACTCAATACTAAGATCATTCAGAATGGGGATTTGGTCAGAATTAAAATTAATTTCTTTCGCGATCCAATCGTGGCGGGGTATGGGCTGGGGGTTCGTACGGTGCTGTTTGGCTATTTTGCTCGCGTAGATTATGCCTGGGGTATCGAAACGCGCGTCGTGCAAGACCCAAAATGGCACATCTCGCTTGGTATGGACTTTTGAGTGCAAGAAGCAAAAATCTGAAAACGGCTCTTCATTCTACGAAGCCAGAGGCAGAAATAACCACATAGAATCTTCTTTCGCCATTGTAAAATAAACGATAGGCGCTTTTCGTATATCTTTTCTAAAAATCTGCTTGATGATGAGATGGGGACTCTTGTTGCTTCTTTGCTGCTGCTCGGCTTTTCTTTTTGCCCAAAAATATACGACTAAGGCAACTGCCAGCGAAAAAATAAATAAACTCTATGATCGGGCTTTGGACTATGTGCGCTTCGAACAATATCAACAAGCCATTGCTGAACTCGAAAAAATAATCCGCCTGGATTCCTCCTTTATTGATGCTCAAATATTATGGGCAGATGCCCGACACGATATGGGCGCGCTGGAAGATGCCACAAAAGGCTACATCCGTGCTTTGTCAATTGACACGAATTACAATCCTACCGTGTTTTATAAATTAGGGCTCACCCAAATAAAAATTGGGCAAAATATGCTGGGTGCTCAAACGCTAAATCGCTTTTTGCAAACCAAAGGGGATGAGCGCCTTAAAAATAAAGCTCGAAAATATATCCTTCATGCGGAGTTTGCCGCGCAGGCTATCGAAAATCCCGTGCCTTTCAACCCCCAAAAGCTGAGTGAAAATATCAATACGCCAGGACCCGAATACCTCCCTTCGCTTACCGCTGATGGTACTTTTTTGGTTTACACGGCTGTTATTGATGGGCAAGAGGATTTTTACTTTAGTGAAAAAATAAACGGGGAGTGGCAAAAAGGACAAGCCATTACGGCGATCAATACCTTTTTGAACGAAGGGGGGCAAAGTATCTCTGCTGATGGTAAACTGCTGGTATTCACTGCTTGCCAGCGCCGCGAAGGCCTGGGGAGTTGCGATATTTATTTTTCTGAATTGCAAAATGGCAAGTGGACAAAACCCCGAAATATCGGAGCCCCAATCAATTCGGGGGCTTGGGAATCCCAACCTTCTCTTTCGGCCGATGGTAAGGCATTATTTTTTGCTTCCGACCGAAAAGGCGGCGTAGGTGGGCGCGATATCTGGGTAAGCTACCAAAAGTCTGATGGTATCTGGGAGGCTCCCCAAAACCTGGGTAATGTGATCAACACGCCTGGCGAAGAGCAAACGCCATTCATTCATCCCGATGGACAGACGCTCTATTTTATGTCGGATGGGCATCCGGGCATGGGGGGCACCGATTTATTCCTCGCCAGAAAAAATGCCGACGATTCGTGGGGCATCCCTCAAAATTTGGGCTACCCGATCAATACTGCCGCCAATGAAGGTGCCTTGGTAGTGAGCCTGGATGGCACAAGGGCTTATTTCGCTACGGATGAGGCTGCTTTGCACAAAGATCGTACGCTGGCTTCACATCAGAAAAATATTGATATTTATAGCTTTGAATTGTATCCCGAAGCGCGCCCTCAGGCGGTCACTTATGTCAAAGCAAAAATTTTTGATGCACACACAGGTCAAACGCTTTCCGCAAAGGTTGAATGTGCCAATTTAAAAACTCAAGCCATCTACGCCACTGCTACCACGGGAGAAGATGGAGAATTCCTGATTTGCCTGCCTTTAGGCAAAAACTATGCCCTCAATGTTTCTAAAGAAAAATACCTTTTCCACTCTGAAAATTTCTCTTTAGCGACGATAAGCACCATAAAGGAGCCTTTTCTGTTGGAAATCGGGCTGATACCCATCGAGGAAGCCTCCCCAGATGCTGCGCCTTCCAAACCGATCGTACTCAAAAATGTTTTTTTTGAAACAGGTTCTGCCGAGTTGCTCCCGGAATCCACACTGGAACTCAAACGCCTCAAAAACCTTCTGGAATCCAATCCTGACCTGAAGATTCGCATCAACGGGCATACCGATAATGTTGGCTCAGAAGCTGACAACCTCATACTTTCTGAAAAACGGGCTAAAGCCGTGTATCATTTTTTGATCGAAAACGGAATTAATGCTTCCAGGCTCGGTTACAAAGGTTTTGGCGAAAACCAACCGATTGCCTCCAATGATAGCCCGGAGGGGCGGCAGCGCAATCGGCGTACAGAATTCGAGCCAATTAGATAGAAGCACTGGCGCTTCATCACAAATTTATTTCTACATCATTGCTTTTTTCTGTTTCGCCAAAAACGCCCGTATTTCCTCAATATTTACAAACAAATACATTCGCCATGAGAAAAATTACCCTTTTCTTTTATTGTCTGAGTATTACCCTTTCTTCTTTTGCCCAATTGACTGCACCCACCCAGCAGCAATAACCCCAAAAGCATTGTCAATCAATACATCAGCGCATGTGACGATTACTTACAACAACCCAAGTGTAACCAGCCCAACGGGCGAAGATCGAACCAGTAAAATTCGGGTGCAACTCGTATCCTATGGATTGACAAATCAAGGATTTGTCCCATTACCGCACACACTACCCCTGAAATCGCAGAAAAACTTTATATCACGCTCCGTACAGTGGAGGGGCACCGCAATAATCTGTTGGAAAAACTAAGTTGGAAAAACTGAGCAGGGCTGGTCGCTTATGCCATTCAAAATCAATTACTGAATGTTAGCGCAGAGATTTACAGTACAAAAAATAGCTTTCATAGATTGTCCTACCTGGAAAAACCCCACGGAATTATTTTTTTTGATAATTTTGGCACAAACAAAACGAAAAATGGAAGATGCCGCCATTCGCATCTTTGATTTTGGAACGCATAATTCAGCCAAGTGTTAACACTATTTCGAACAAACCAATTACTTTTCGGTGTATTTCTCATTTTTTACGCTGTTGCTTTGCATCTCTGTGTTTTTTTTATACCAGATGAGTGGACACCAACTGGCGCCGGGTTTTTTAGCAAACACTTCTATCAATGGATTGGCTTTAGAGGCGTTTTACCCGATATTATTGCTATTTTGCTGTTATTTGTCCATGCCGTTGCTATCAATGCCCTCGCGGCGAGGCATCGGCTATCGGATATGGTGACACTCTTCCCGGGGCTTTTTTATATATTGATAGCCAGCGCTTTACCTGATTTTTTGCACTTGTCGCCTTTGCATTTGGCTAACACCTTTTATTTGATCGTTATTTTTGAACTGATGGCGACCTACAAACAACCTTCCTGTGCGGATCGGATTTTCAATATTGGGTTTTGGTTGGCTATCGGGAGTTTGTTTTATTTTTCTTATCTTATTTTGATCATCTTTGGATTGATTGGCATGAATACCCTTCGTGCTTTCAAACTCAAGGAATGGCTTATGATGCTTTCGGGTGCAGCGGTGCCTTATCTCTTAATTGGCACTTATTCTTTTTGGATAGATGGACTGGATACCTTTGTACAACAGCAGTTTGCCGATAATTTTGGCTTTTGGGATTTCATACCCTTACAAGGCGTAGAGGGATACTTTAAGCTTGCTTTTGTCGGATTTTTGCTACTGATTGTCCTGTTGAGCTATAGCCTTTATGTTTCCAAAAAAAATATTCAGGTACAAAAGAAAATTGGCATCCTCTACTATGGGTTGCTCTTTGCAATAGGCACGGTACTCTTCCAGTCAGGGGTACAATTAGACAACCTCCTGGTGCTGGCTATCCCAATGGGCATTTTGTTGGCTATCAATTTTTTGTCTATCACCAGCCGCTGGGCGGAGGCACTCCACCTGATTTTGCTGTTTATCTTACTGTTTTTTCAGTATCGAACCATTATCTTGCCTTCCTAAACAGCGCTTACAGCTTGAGTTCGGCGTAAAAGGCATCAAAACCTTCTCGGCGCAAAGTAAATCCTGTTTTTTTCAGCAAAGCGATAATACCCTGATTGATCGCCATCAAATAAGCATAAAGGGTGGAAATGCCCTTCAACGAAGCGATCTGGCGGATAAAATCCATCAAAGCACTACCCAGGCCCTGCTTTTGCCAGGCATCTGCTACCAGAAAGGCAAGCTCTGCTTTTTCGCCGGCTGTATCCATCACCACATTCACCATCGCAATAAACTCCCGGTTTCCATTAAAACGGGTTTCTACAACAATGATCATTTCCCGAAGCGGGTTGGTACAAGTGAGTCGTGCAATAAATTCAGCATTGATATCCGGCAGGTAACCAAAATACCGGTAGTAAATACTTGATTTTGAAACTTTTTTGAACATTTTATACAAAAGTCTGGTATCCTCCGGTTGAATGAAGCGAATCACTGCCTGGGCTCCATTTTGCAAAATAACTTGCTGTTGGTAAAAGTATTCTCTTACGAAAATGTGATCTGCAGTAAACGTGGCATCTGGATGGCTGCCGTTTTTTTCTTTTTTTGTCAACAAAGGATATTTCACCTTGTCGTCAATGGTCGGGGATTTCATAATGAGCATAATTTTTTGCAACGAATACAGGTCCTTCGCAGCTGGTATCATTACCAAGATGCAAAGGCTGTATCCGTATGAGTCAGGTGATTTAAAGACATTTTATGTAACGTTAAGCATACGTCAAAAAATCCAATTCAACACACCTGGTACGCAGAAGGCTGGCAGAAATGGATACTTGTCGGGTTATAGCGAAAGTAAAAGCCAAGAAAATGCCTGAAATACAAGTAAACGGTAACGTTGATTGCGGTAAAACGGAAGCGTCGAGGTCGCTGAAAAGGTGCATTTGGTATTGGCACAACTGCTCCAGCAAGGTGTGCGAAACCTGATCGGCGATAAAATCGAAGTGTTTGTCTGAAAGCAACTGTAGAAAATCAAAGATAAAATCGAAGCTACGATCATCCATTGCTTGCCTCGCCACGAGCGGGAAGTATGCTCTCAGGTTATCTAAGTTGATAACATTTGGTTCGGTTGCGGCTACCCATAGCGCGGCAAAATCCACCGCCACCAGGACTAATGGTAGTCCCCGCAGTAATTTCTCCTTCATAATAGTGTCAGTCGGGTGATAATTAAAATTGTTTAGCGCCTGATTTTAGCATCAAAAAGCTAAACTTATTTTTTTTCAAAGACGATAAGTCTTGAATTATGTTGCAAAGTTGCTGCAAAAAAATGCAAAAATCCACCCCTAAACGGGTGATTGTATGTTAAAATTTTGCAAAATTTTGCAAGAAGGTTCGGTTTTCTGAGAAAAACAAACCAAAGACGAAATCAAAAAAAATACAAAATAGTTCCCTTGCAATTTGTGCTTTGTTTTTTTCAGAAAGAATAATATTTTCATTGCTCAAATCAGGGAAAATGAATATTTGGCAGGATGTCGTTTTTTATACATTGATTGGGTATGGTTCGCTTTGCACCATCTTTTATTTTATGCAAGATTATTTTTTCTTTCGCCCGGAAATTTTACCCAAACAATTTGAATACCAATACCCTTTTCCGTTCAAAGAAGTAAATTTTGAGATGGAAGATGGTGGCACGATCAACGGTTTGCACTTCAAAGTACCGAATGCCAAGGGCCTTGTATTTTACCTCAAGGGTAATTCTCGGAGTATCAAAGGTTGGGGCAAGTTTGCCCGCGATTTTGTAAGCAAGGGCTACGATTTTTTTATGATAGATTATCGCGGTTTTGGCAAAAGCTCAGGCAAACGAACGGAAACAACCCTGTACAACGATGCTCAAACGGTGTATAAATGGTTAAGTGACATTTATCCCGAGGATAAAATTGTGTTATACGGGCGCTCTATGGGAAGTGGCATTGCTGCGCGCATCGCTTCCTGGAATAAGCCCAAGATGTTGATTTTGGATTCGCCGTATTACAGTTTTTTGTACCAGGTGAAGCGCTATGGTTTCTGGTTGCCGCTGCGGTATTTGCTGCGGTATCAGTTGCGTACCGATCAGTTTATCAAAAAAGTAAACTGCCCGATTTTTATTTTGCACGGTAATAAAGATCGCCTTATTTCTTACAAGCAAGGGCAAATGCTTTCAGCGCTTGCTCCTGATCGGGCACTTTTGGTGACTATCGAAGGCGGATATCACAACAACTTGCCCTCTTTTCCGGAATATCACGAGTATTTGTACAGCATCTTGCACGAGGAACCTATTTATGCACATGCGGCGTTTGAGTTGCAAGTTGCTTAGGCTACTGCGGCGGTTAATAGTTCCCGCTTGACGTAGTACATGTCAATGTATCCTTTATTTTTTGCTTCCATCTTGCCGCGATACTCGCAATCAAAACGGGAAGCAACCCATCGGTAAGTAGTTTCGGAGATATTGACCCGCCCTTCCTCACAGCGTTCTTCCATTCTGGCGGCAATGTTGACGGTGTCGCCCCAAATATCGTAGGCAAATTTTTTCACGCCCACCACGCCAGCTACCGCAGGACCTGTATGAACACCAATACGCGCCTCGAAGTAAGGCTTGCCCATGCGAATATTTTCCTGTCTTTGCCCATCCAGAAACTCCTGCATTTCCAGTGCTGCCCGTACGATATTATCCGGGAAAGTCGTTTTTCCTGTCAAACCACTGGCACACATATAGGCATCTCCAATTGTTTTAATTTTTTCAATATCAGGGTATTGTTCGATAATAAGATCAAAGGCTTTGAAGCACTTGTCCAGTTCTTCTACTAACTCTTCCGGCGAAAGTCGTTCAGAAATGAGGGTGAAATTTTTGAAATCAGTGAACAAGACAGTGACCTGCTCAAACTTTTGTGCCCGTGCTTTGCCATAAACCTTTAACTCATCGGCAATCGTTTTTGGTAAAATATTGAGCAACAACTCCTCAGAACGCGAGCGCTCCTGTTCGATGATTTTATTTTTCTCTTCTAATGCATTTTTCGCTCGGCGGCTGGCGCGGTATCGTCCATAAAACAATAAAGCCAAAACGACTAAAAATCCAGCTCCCAGGGTAACCAAGTAAATCAGGTTTTGGCTGCGTTCTTTTTCTAACTGGGCAACTGCGAGGTTGGCACGGGTAGAATTGAGGACCGCTTCTTGCTCCAAGGCTTCTCTGGATAATTTTTTTACCTCCGCTTCTTTTTCTTTTGCCAAAGCCGCTACGACCTCTTTTTCCTTAGAAACACTCACTAGCGCCTCTTCTTTTTCACTAATTTCTGCTTCTACCCTTTGCTTTGCTCTTACCAATTCTTTTTGCTGTGATTCTAAAGTCGTTTTATCTGTATTGAGTTGGTCGCGCTCATTCGTTAAGGAATTAATATCATCTTCGAGTTTCTTTTTTTCCAATTCCAACTCTCGCTTGTCTTTTTCTAACTGGGCTTTTTGCAACTCGTATTTTCGCTCCAGATCGCTCACACTCGTGCCTCGTTTACTAAAAAAGTCAAATGCTTCGCGATTGATTTCATAGGCTTTCCGGTAGTTATTGTCTTTTGTAGCCAGGCGGCTTCGTTTATCCACACTTTTGATGATCATGTCCAAATCACCAGCCTGCTTGGCAAAACTGAGCGCTGATTTGAGCCAGGTCTCGCTGCTCCTGTCGTCACGGCTTCGTTCATAAGCATCGGCAGTGAGGTAAGCCGCCTGAGCCGCCATCCCGTCATTTTTTAGCGTAGTAGCCAATTGATAAGCCTGCTTGCTGTAAATGATGGTTTTTTTGGCATCAGATCGCAACAGCGCATCCGCCAACTCGTAGGAGAGCATCATCTTTTCTTTGCTCGTAGTGGCGCTCTGAAGCTGCTGCTCCAATTCCTCTGCGGATTGGCTCCAGGCTGCGCAGGTAAAAATGCTAAAGAAAAGGATCAGTATTTTTTTCATATTAAAGAAAATCATTTGTAGCTATCAAAAGGAACGTTCATATAGCTGATTAGTTACACGGAAGCATTCAAGGATTTTAGCAAAAATAAGAAAAGAAGCGGGAAAGTATTATATTTATTAGGGAAATTAGCTTTAAGCAACCTTTCGTAGCGATTCTTTGTTTGGCATTTCAAAAGCAAAAAAATGAGAGTTGCGGTTTTTAGAAAAGCGCATTTCAATGCAGCGCATCGTTTGCACAATCCTGCCTGGTCAGATGAGCAAAACCAAAAAGTGTTCGGGCTTTGTAATAACCCCAACTACCACGGGCACAACTATGAACTGGAAGTAAAAGTGAGCGGTGAGGTCAACCCTGAAACGGGCTATCTCATTGACTTGGGGCGCTTGAAACAACTCATTTACGAAGAAGTGGAGCAACGATTCGACCATAAAAATCTGAACCTGGATGTGGAAGAATTCAAGCACCTGAATCCTTCTGCTGAGCATATCTGCTACGTTATCTGGCAATTGCTCCGAAAGCGGCTGGATGAGCGCTATGACTTACAGGTACGTTTGTACGAAACACCCCGAAATTTTGTGGAATATCCGGCTTAAGCACTGGTTCTGATTTTGCATATTGGCGCAAAAAGGATCAAGGCATCAGAGAGCGCCGAGTGAGCCGTAGTGTTTTTAGTACTCCTTCCTTGTTATTGACTAAACTAACTAAGTACAAACCATTGGGTAAGCCGGTTATGCTATAGCGTTGCCCGTTTGTTGCTTGATAAGAACGCATTTCACGACCCAACAAATTGTAAACCACCACCCTGTCAACTCCATTGCTATTCGTTAGCTCAAAATAATCGGAAGCAGGATTGGGAAATACCCGCAGATCGGATTTTTTAATGTCAAAAGCACTGGTGGTCTGGTTGTTGATATGAGCAACAAACCGAGCCGTATCAATTGGTGTGTTCGGGTTATTGGCTAAGGAAAAGATGACCTCAAATTCTCCAGAACCTTCTACGCCATTGGGCAAAACATAAAAGATCAGATCAAAAGATTCTCCAGCGCTCAGAATAACCGGCGCATTCAAGCCGATACTTTGGTCAATATTGGAATTTACCAAAGGCAAATAGCAAAAGTTCTTATCACAAACCTGGGTGTCCCATTCGCTGGGTTTATTTTTTATGGAGCGAATCCATTTTAATTGAATTTCCTGATTGGTTAGATTGGTCACTTTGGTAGGTAACTGGACACTTAGCGTCAAGTCTGCAAGATTGACATTGAAATTCATCTCAACAGGCACTGTCTCAATTTTGATAGTATTTTGGCAAAACACTTCAGTGTTCAGTGCAAAGAAAAAGATAATAGCGAGTAAAAGGTGCTTCATGGGAATCTCTTTTAAATGATTTAACGTTGATTTTGGCGCAAAGTTCTTAGTGTTTTTGAATCTCTACGCAAGTAAAAGACAAAAAACACGACACGCAACCCCTACGCCAGGGATTAAATTTTAATTAACGAATAGAAAACTTTATCTTTTGAACGGCTTTTTGAAAAAAAGTAACAGGGGGCTTGCGCTATTCAAAAGGCAAGAAAAAAAGACGGACACTACATGCAATGTACTGTCCGTCAATAAACTATTCCCTAAAATCACCCGAATTATGAATTAAGCCTTATTGTTTCTTCTTTTTTGCTCTTGTACCACAAAGAAAGCCTCCAGTGCCTGATTTTGCAGTGATATTTGTCACAGATGGCTTTGATTTTAATCATTTGTAAAAAAAAATAGATACTGTACTTTGAAAAAAATCAAAAAAAGGTGAGCCATGAGACCGGACAAAAACTTCATCGAAATTGGTAAAGATAAAATCCAGCAACTCAAAAAGATATTTGAGGAATTGGAAGTACAGTTGGCATTGGGCAAAGCGGAGGCTAAAGACCTCTTTGAGAAAGAAAAGAAAAATCTCAATGCTTTTGTGACAGAGCAGAAGATGCGATTCAAAACGGAACAGAAGTTAGCGGAGGAAAAATGGGATGAACTGTTGGGCAAATTTGAGCAACTGGAGGCCGCACTGAGCGTAGAAACAGCTGCGGATAAAGCGGGGTACGATGCGCAAAAAGAGAAGATTTTGCGCTGTGTCTATGAACTGGAACACACGATGAAGGAAGCCTATGGCGAAGTAGGCGCTGTATTGCGGGAGCAATTGGATTTTTTTAAGGCAAAACTGGATGCTTATAGGATTCAATTGGCGCTAAGCGAATTTGATAATGCAACAGAGGCGGATAACCGTCGCAGTGAACTCAAAGAGAAAGTAGCTGAAATTCGTGAAAAAATGCGTAAAGAGGAAGAAGCAGCTAATAAAATTGACGATTTTATGAGTGAAATGTCGGCTTCGTTTGATCATTTGAAAAAAGCTTTTTCTGATTTGTTTGCCAACTGAACACTATCAGGCTTCAATACCTACTCGGTTGATACATAGCGGAAAGTAGGCAAGAAGGCGGCTTGTGAGGGGTCGCCTTTTATATTTCAAAAGCAAGCAGAAGGATGAAAGAGACAAGCAAACAGGGTAATAATTCGAGTTTGATAAGGCGCTATCGGGAGGTAATCCGTGTGCTGGTAAAGTATGGATTCGAGGATTTGATTGCGCACCCACCGTTTAATCGGCTATTGCCTAAATCCAAGCAATGGATTCCGTCCCGAGGCGGGCGGCCGATCTTCGAGTACACGCGCTACGAGCGTATCCGCATGGTGTGCGAAGAGCTGGGCACTACGTTTATCAAGTTTGCACAAATCGCCGCGAATCGCCCCGACCTGCTGCCGGAGGAGTTGATAGCTGAATTGGAGCACTTTCACGATCATGCGCCTACCGTACCGGAAGCGGAGATTCGGGAAGTGTTTGTCAAAGAGTTTGGAAAACCCCCTGAAGCATTGTTTAAAAACTTTGATTATCAACCGATTGCGGCGGCATCTATGGCGCAGGTGCACCGAGCTACCCTGCTGGGCGATAAAGAAGTGGTGCTCAAAGTGCAGCGCCCGGGCATTCGGGATATGATAGAAAAAGACATTGCCATCCTCAAACAAATGGCGCATTTGATTGAAACTTATTTTCCGCAATACGCTGCTTTTCAACCCAAAGAACTGGTGACGATGTTTGAGACGAGTATTCGCAAGGAACTCCGCTTTACCGTGGAAGCCTCAAATCTCTCCCGTTTTCAAGAAAATTTTAAACTCCACCCAGCGATCTATGTACCGGACTGGTTTCCAGAATATACCACGGATCGTATCCTTTGCATGGAGTATATTGATGGGATTAAAATCAACGACCTGGAAGCGCTAAAAGCGATTGGTATGACCGGGCCAGAGCTTGCGCTGAAAGGTATTAACCTCTACTACGAGCAAGTCTTTGTGCATGGTTTTTTTCACGCAGACCCGCACCCAGGCAACATTTTTGTACTATCCGATAAGCGGGTGTGCTTCGTGGATTATGGCATGATGGGCAACATCCTCGATAATGACAAAGAGCACATGGCTACCCTCCTTCTGGCAATTGCCGAACAAGATGTACAGGGCTTGAAAAAAGCGCTTTTATTGTTTACCAGAGAAGAGGCTTTTGAAGAAGAAAAAGACCTGGAGTATGACATTGTAGAATTTCTCTCATCTTACTCCGAAATGTCCATTGATCAAATAGAAGGCGCGGAGGTGATGGAAGGACTTAATCGGATGTTTTTTAAATATAAAATTCGCATTCCTGCCAATTTATTGCTGCTGCTCAAAGCTTTAATCATCATCGAAGGGGTGGGCTTGATGCTCGACCCCAAGTACAATATTGTCAAAAATATAGAACCCTTTGTGCGGCGCTTACTCAGCCAAAAGTTCAACTCCAAAAAGATTACCCAGAGTGTGGTAAAAACTATTGGCGACCTGACGCGCATGGCAGTCAACCTGCCAGAAGATGTAGAACAGGTGATACACAAGTTGCGAGAAGGCAAACTTCAGATTGAGTTTGAACACAAGGGTTTGGAACCGCTGTACAGAAAAATGGAGACAATCTCCAATCGAATCGCTTTCACCCTTTTGCTCACCGCTTTGATCATTGGTTCTTCGCTGATTGTCATAGCCGATGTGCCGCCCCACGTCAATCATGTGCCTGTATTGGGTTTTGTAGGCTTTCTTATTTCTGGCTTATTGGCGATCCGGCTTCTTATTTCCATCCTGAGGCATGGTAATTTTTAGCGCTAAAGCAAAATTTCTTGGATCAAAGACTGGTCGTCATTGAGGGATTTGAATAAGCGCATCCGGAATTTCCCCTGTTTGTTCATCAAGGTTTTTGCCATTTTGTCAATTGCAATCATCGAGAGCACCGTTTGAATGTAAGCCTCGATCAAGTCATCTACCCCTACGCCCAGCTTATTGAAATCCCTTCGATCCATCAGGATGAGGCGGTCGGTATCACTATCCCAGCCACCATCGGGGCGTTTGATAGAAAGATTGGTGCCCAAAATATCCCAGGATTGCCCGCTTTCATCCAATTCATCTTCCAGTGGCTTGCGCGCACGGCGGGCGTACACACACAAGGGGCGAATGCCGCGCTCTGTCCAGCTTACCATCATGCGGAGGTCTGCTACAAAGGTTTTGCTTTTTGAATTGGGGATTGTACCCACGTGGTACAGTTTGCCTGCGGAACTGGTAGAACTCCAATGATAATTACCAATAAGGCTTTGCACGATGAATCGGTCATAAGGAAAATCGAGTTTCATAAACTCATCCAGTTCCTGCTCGGTCACAATAGTAAAAACCCCCTGCCCGGCGTTGCTGTAAGGCACTTTTACCACAGCTTGTCCACCCATTTTTTTCACCCAAAGAGGAATTTCTTCCTTGCGTACATCCCAAATGGTTTCAGGGGTATTAATTTTCAAACCCATAGGCTCTAAATCCGTGTTGAACAAATCGTATGCTTTGGCGGCGACCATCTTGTTGCGACCACCAGAAAGGCAAGCGAGCATGGGATTGAGGATTTTGGTCTTGGTATGAAGTGGAATTCGATTCCAGGGGCGTTGGGTGACGTAGCGGAAAGCCGCCCGGATTGGATGCCAGTTGTTTAGTTCGTCTCTTATTTCCATTATTCCATCATTAAATCGGACGGCAGGGTCGGTATCCGTTTGATGAAAAGAAGTATAAAGCACCTCTTCCTTGAAAACATCCGCAATAACGGCTGCATAGCCCGAAGCCTCCATTGGGTTTTTGTCGTAGATAACCGCCAATTTACCTAGTAAATTGGCTCCAGCGCGCTTTTTCACGAAAGGCAGGAAAGTCTGTTCAACAAGGCGCAGGTAGCTTCCTTTTTCCTGATGATCCTCCATCAAGGGCATAGATTTTTGCCCCGAAGGGCAGGAATTGTTTTCGATGACGACCATTTGGCGCTTGCCCGTTGCGGAAGTGACGTTGATCAGATCGGCACCACCCCAAAGGAAGTATTTACACTCGTAGTTTAATAATTTTTCAAGCTCAGTGCTTTTTACTTTCGGATGTAAGTGGCAATAGCGGCTGATCACTCTGTCTTGCTCCAGATTGAGGAAAAAGTTGACCATCGGATGAATGGTGGCATTCAATGCTTTCGGATACCAATGTTTATGCGCTTCGAATTCACCTGGGCGAATGATTTGGGCATGGGTGCTATTTTGAAGATCGGTTTTGGACATTATTTGGTGGATTTTAGATGAAATTTGAAGGCAAATTCCGAATCAATTTTGAAAGTAACAACAGTACTTAAGAATAAATACACCGCCTTGGGTTAAATGCCATTGATCTACCCTACAAATAGTTGTGCCCTATATTGATCCTTCTATATCGAAAAAGCCTGAAGCTTCAAAAATGCGCTACTCCTCTTCCTCTTCCATCCAGTGGTTTTTGTGTTTATACTTTTCTTTTGGCTGTGGCTTGCGCACTTTTAGCCGTACGTCTTCTTCTTGATAGACTTTCTTTTTGACCCCTTGTTTTTTCTTCTTTGGGTCTTGCTTGTGAATCATGACGATAGAAAAAGTTTTTCAGGCAAAATTATACGGGAGATTTGATTTTTTCAAGTGGGACAGGCGCTTATTGTACAGAAAGAGTAGCGCTTTGGGTAGGAAATTGTAATTCTTTGAAACAATGCCTGAAATATTTTTGTAAAAGTATAGAAATTTGAAGCCCGGAATAGACCTTTTCATCAAAAAAATCGTTCGAAATACCTGCTGGACGAAAGGCTTTTTTGAATCACTATTATACTCGACAATCCTTACAAAAATGGAAGTAGCTACCAAAATTGAATTGCGTAACCTCCGATTTGAAGACTATATCGGGCTGAAAGAAGCCATGATAGAAGCCTACTCTGGCATTGGCGGAGAATATTGGAATGCGAGTGAAATAAAAAAATTATTAAAAATTTTCCCGGAAGGGCAATTAGCAATTTTGGTGGATGGAAAAGTGGTCGCATCCGCGTTGACTATCATCGTCAATTACCGAAAATTCGGAGACAACCACACCTATCAACAAATCACAGGAAACTATACCTTCAATACCCACGATCCCGACGGGGATGTGCTCTATGGCATTGAGCTATTCGTACACCCTAGCTATAGGGGCCTGCGCCTGGGGCGGCGTTTGTACGATGCGCGCAAAGAGCTTTGTGAAAACCTGAACCTCCGCGCTATTGTCATCGGAGGGCGTATCCCAAATTACAAAGACTACGCCGATACTTTGTCTCCTCGTGAGTACATCGAAAAAGTGAAAATGAAGGAAATTTATGATCCGACGCTTACCTTTCAGTTATCAAATGATTTTCATGTAAAAAAAATTCTGGAAAATTATTTGCCAGGAGACACAGAATCGAAAGAATATGCCACTTTGCTGGAGTGGAATAATATTTATTTTCAGGAAAAAGAGCAACTCATCAATGCGCCAAAGGAAGTGGTTCGGATTGGTATCGTGCAATGGCAAATGCGCTTGTTTGAAAATTTTGAATCGCTGGTAGAGCAAGTGGAATACTTTGTAGATGCAGTAAGCAATTATAAATCCGATTTTATCCTTTTTCCTGAGTTTTTTAATGCGCCACTGATGGCACCCTACAATCATCTCGGCGAAGCCCTGGCAATCAGAGAATTGGCTAATTTTACAGAACCGCTGCGCAGAAAATTTATGGAATTTGCGCTGGCTTACAATATCAACATCATCACGGGGAGTATGCCCATCGTTGAAAATGGTAAATTGCTAAACGTTTCGTACTTGTGCAGAAGGGACGGCACCTGGGACAGCTTTTACAAAATTCATCCTACGCCCTCGGAGGTAAGCGCCTGGGGGATGGCTGGCGGAAGCAAAATGGAAGTATTTGATACGGATTGTGGCAGGATAGGCATCCTCATTTGTTATGATGTGGAATTCCCTGAATTGGCGAGGATTTATGCCCAGCAAGGGATGCAGATTTTGTTTGTGCCTTTTCTCACAGACACGCAAAACGGATACAATCGCGTGCGGCGCTGCGCCCAGGCAAGGGCTGTAGAAAATGAGTGCTATGTGGCCATAGCGGGCTGTGTGGGCAATTTACCAAAGGTGAACAATATGGACATCCAGTACGGGCAGTCGGCTATTTTTACACCCTCCGATTTTCAGTTTCCCAATGATGCCGTTTGTGCTGAAGCAACACCCAACACAGAAATGACAATCATCGCAGATGTAAATCTTTCCTTGCTCAAAGAGTTGCATGAATTTGGCAGCGTACAAAACTTAAAAGACAGACGCACCGATCTGTACGAGGTGATGTTCAAAAAGTAGCGCAAGCGGGTTTCTCGGAGGGATTTCACGGTCTAAAAAACTGTGCGGCTGTCCAACTTCGTCAGTGCTGGGGTGCCTGGCATGCGCCGCTTCGTTTTTTTAACAAAATTTTGCAAAAACAATCGGCTTACGCCAAAATTTCCTGCGCAATCTTCCGTTAATGGAAAAAGCAGTGAAAATTTCGTTAAAATCCTTGAAAAAGTTGAACTAACAAACTGTTTTCAACGTATTATCAGAGAGAGAAAACTTTTGAAGTTCAATGTTTTATTAAAATTGCTACTTATAATATGTCTATCATCCGAGGTAACAAAAAGAAATTTTTTGAAGAAAGCTACGCGGATTATGTGGGGGAAGAGGTAAAACCTTATGTTGATAAAGCCTACACAGCTGGTACGGAGCTGCAGCAGGAGGAAAGTACACAACATGGGGCGATCACCTCAAGCTCCAAACCAGCGCCCCAGCTCAAGAGCAGCAAAAAGGTGCGTTGGTGGAGAAAACTGGCGGCTCTATTTAATACTGCGCTATAATGTGTTTGCCAAGAAAGTGATTCTTTTCTCAAGCCTTCTTCTATCAAAATAAAAATCACTTCTACGTGTGGTGAAAGTGTTACTTTTTATTTCGAGCATCGTTATAAGTCATGTGCAGTGAAAAAGCGGTTATTTTTTATTTCTGGATTCTATCAGAATGAACTAATAACAGCTGCTAAGTGTTCCATGTCGGATGTTTAAATCGGATAAGTTTTTGGGTATCCGCTATTTGGGGCGGCTGCCATTCAAGGTATAAAAAATTAGCTATCTGAACGACGCTCCACTGCTTTTTTAACCATTTTTATCAAACAAAAGAAACCTAATTTGACCATGATAACGCTTGCGTTGTTACTTGTTTTGCGTTCGCTTCTCAAAAAACGGAAGGATACTTTGAGCCACCTTCAGCAGAGAATATCCAGTGTTGTAAGGAGTATTTTTTCTATGGGATGGCTATTTTGAGCTATTGATGTTGAATAGATTATCGGTGAATATACATAAAATAGCACATGGCACGGCATTGCTCCGTTTGAAGCTTCTCTTTTTCAACTTAAAACAATCATCATACTCTTTATCTTTTTGCCAAAAAACAATCTTAAATACCCAAAGGAGTTGTATTTTCACAGCGTATCAAATATAGGTGTCGCTCAAAACGTTATGGTTCAAGATCCCAATGCCCCTAACATCAAACACATTGCTATTGCCGGGAATATCGGTGCAGGTAAAACAACGCTCTGCACACAATTAGGTAAGCAATTTCACTGGGAGGTGCACTATGAATCGGCTGATAACAATCCTTATCTAAGTGACTTTTATAATGACATGCGGCGCTGGTCATTCAATCTGCAAATCTACTTCCTCAACAGCCGCTATCAGCAAATACTAAAAATTTTGAATGGAGATAAGACCGTGATCCAGGATCGGACGATTTATGAAGATGCTTATATCTTTGCGCCTAACCTGCATGACATGGGCTTGATGTCTAGCAGGGACTTTCAGAATTACTTCGACTTGTTCAAGACGATGTCTTCCCAAATACAACCACCTGATTTGCTCATTTACTTGCGCGCCAGCATTCCTACCCTGGTGGCGCATATACAGGCACGAGGGCGTGACTACGAGGGCAGCATGAGTTTGGATTACCTTAAGCGACTCAATGAGCGCTACGAAAACTGGATTTCGGGTTACAAAGAAGGTAAATTATTGGTCATTAATTCTGATGATGTAGATTTTGAAAATAATCCAGAGGATTTGGGTAAGATTGTAAATGATGTACACGCCATGCTGCACGGTTTGTTTTGAAACAAGAAAGGTAGCCCGAACGCCCGAGCTACCTTGCCAAATGTTTATTTTTTTAAGACTTTACCTTGCATAGGCAATTGCCCGCTTTTCCCTGATGACCGTCACTTTGATTTGACCAGGGTACTGCATCTCGTTTTGAATCTTCTGCGAAATCATAAATGACAGATCGTCAGCGTATTGGTCGGTCACTTTTTCTGCCTCGACGATCACGCGCAATTCCCGACCAGCCTGCATCGCGTAAGCTTTTTGTACCCCGTCATGGGCCAGCGCCAGTTCTTCGAGCTCACCGATCCGCTTGAGGTAGCTCTCCAAAATTTCCCGACGAGCGCCAGGGCGAGCACCAGAGATCGCGTCGCAAGCTTGTACAATTGGTGAAATAATGTTGTTCATCTCGATTTCATCGTGGTGAGCGCCCACCGCATTGCATACGATTGGATTTTCTTTATACTTTTCGCATAATTTCATACCCAAAATTGCGTGCGATAATTCGCTTTCTTCTTCTGCTACTTTGCCAATATCGTGCAATAAACCCGCGCGTTTTGCCAATTTAATTTGTTTGGGGTTCAAGCCTAATTCTGCTGACATGATAGCGCAGAGGTTGGCGGTTTCAATGGAGTGTTTGAGCAGGTTTTGCCCGTAAGACGAGCGGAATCGCATCCGCCCGACCATTTTGACCAAGTAAGGATCCAAACCATGCAGATCAAGCTCGATCACTGTTCGTTCTCCAATTTCAATAATTTGCTCCTCAAGCTGTTTGCGAGTTTTTGCTACTACTTCCTCAATGCGCGCCGGATGGATACGACCATCGGCAACCAGTTTTTTCAAGGCTAAGCGAGCAATCTCCCGACGAATAGGATCAAAGCTCGAAATGACAATTGCTTCCGGGGTATCATCTACCACGATCTCTGCACCAGTAGCGGCTTCTAAGGCTCGAATGTTGCGTCCTTCCCGACCAATAATTTGACCTTTGAGTTCATCAGAATCGAGGTGGAATACCGAAACCGTGTTTTCGATGGTATATTCGGCGCACATCC
>CAZGJN010000042.1:18119-32684 GCA_964526645.1 uncultured Saprospiraceae bacterium | reverse complement strand
GTTGCAATTCGGTTTTCGACCAAAAGCCAACCGATAGACCCGCCAGATACGCCGCACCGAGTGCGGTCGTTTCAATAATTTTAGGACGTTCGACCGGAACCCCCAAAATATCTGCCTGAAATTGCATCAACAAATTATTCGCTGAAGCGCCGCCATCCACGCGTAAGCCCTTGAGCGGCGTGCCTGCATCTTTTTCCATCGCATCCAACACGTCTTTGGTTTGGTACGCCAAGGATTCTAAAGTGGCTCGAATCAAATGCGCTTTACTCGTGCCGCGAGTCAAGCCGAAAATCGCGCCGCGCGCGTGCATGTCCCAGTAAGGTGCGCCCAAGCCCGTGAACGCAGGCACGACGTACACCCCGCCCGTATCCGGTACTTTTAAGCTAAAATATTCAGAATCAGGGGATTCGTCAATAACTTTCAAGCCGTCGCGCAGCCACTGAATCGCTGCACCGGCAATAAAAACACTGCCTTCCAGGGCATAGTTGACTTCGCCATCCACGCTCCAAGCGACCGTTGTAATGAGTCCAGAATGCGATGCAACCGGCTTTTTACCAGTATTCATCAACATAAAACAGCCCGTGCCATACGTATTTTTTGCCATACCCGCGGAGTGACAAACTTGTCCGAAAAGCGCCGCTTGCTGGTCGCCCGCGATGCCCGCAATGGGGATGGGTTCGCCAAAAAGATGCGCCTCGGTTTGCCCGTAAATTTCGCTGCAAGATTTAACTTCCGGTAAAATATTATTCGGAACATTTAGTATTTGTAATAATTTTTCATCCCATTGTAAAGTATGAATATTAAATAATAAAGTCCGAGAAGCATTTGTAACATCGGTAATGTGTAATTGTTTGCCCGTCAAGTTCCAAATTAGCCAAGTATCAATCGTTCCGAATAATAATTCGCCGCGCTGCGCCTGCTCGCGTGCGCCCGAAACATTGTCCAACAACCATTTTACTTTAGTGCCGGAGAAATAAGCATCAATCACCAAGCCCGTGCTTTCGCGGATGTACGATTCATGTCCTGCGGCTTTCAAATCATCGCAAATGCCCGAGGTGCGGCGGTCTTGCCAGACAATCGCATTGGCAATGGGAATACCCGTATTTTTATTCCAAACCACCGTCGTTTCACGCTGATTGGTAATGCCGATGGCGGCGATATCTTTGCCGGATAATTTTTGCTTGCGCAATAAATCTTGGGTGACGGTGAGTTGGGTTTTCCAAATCTCCAACGCGTCGTGTTCGACCCAGCCGGGTTGCGGATAAAATTGTGTAAACTCCTGTTGTTCAATGGCTTGAATTGTTCCGTTTTTATCGAACAGAATCGCGCGGCAGCTCGTCGTGCCTTGGTCAAGGGCGAGAATGTATGGTTTCATTGTTATATGGATTCGTTGTTTCTTTGCATTACCAATTTAGAATATTTGAGCCGAAAATACATAATCCGCCATACTCTTGTCTATTTTCTTTGACATTTTGCCGAAGGTGGGGCAATTTTGCGGCGTATTTTTCACCCGACATTACATATACCATGCAATTTGAAGTAGATTCGCTTTTGTACGCCGTTGGCTTTGCCAACTCTATTTTTTTCGCCCTGCTGCTTTTTAATGCTCGAAAAGGCAATCAAGATGCCAATCGCTGGCTGGCAGGATTTTTTCTGGCGATGGCGGCGATTATGCTGGAGTTGGTTTTTGAATACACCAATTTTTTATTTCACTACCCGCATTTCACGGAAGTGTTGAGTCCGTTTATCTTGCTGTGGGGTCCGTTTTTCTATTTTTATACCAAAAGCCTGACTTCGCCCGATTTTCAGTGGAATCGGAAATACCTTTGGCATTTTGTGCCCCTGTTGATTTGCATAGCGCTATTCACGCCGTTTTATCTGAGCAGCAGTGCTGAGAAATTGCAGTATTTACAGGCGCTTTACGCGGAATTGCCGGTTGGCAATCAATACGCCAATTGGATGGGCATGCCGCATTTGTTTGCTTACATTGTGGCTGCTTTTGTCACGGTGCGCCGCCACGAGCGCCATGTGAAGGATTTTTTTTCGGCGTCGCTGGAAAAAGTGAATTTGAGTTGGCTGAAGCGCCTGAGTCTGGGCATTTTGATTACCTGGGTAATGTGGGTCAATTTTCACACCTTTGAATTTGAATTGCTGGAATCCTTGAGTTCTCTGGGGTTTATGCTGCTGTTTTTTGTGCTGGGTTATTATGCCGTGCAACAAAATGCGATTTTTCCGACAAAAGATTGGCAAAATGAGCCTAAAAAAGACGAGCCTAAAACGCCCCGCGTGCCTGCTGACAAACGTGCGATTTTAAAAACCGAGTTGTTGGAATTGATGGAACAGGAAAAATTATTTTGTAATAATAACCTGACTTTACCGGACTTGGCGGAGCGACTGGCGGTTTCTACAAATGCCGTTTCAGAACTGATAAACACTGAATTTGGAGAAAATTTTTATGATTTTGTCAATAAATATCGGCTCGAAGAAAGCAAACGCTTGTTACAAGATGCTGATTACGAACATTATACGATTCTTGCCATCGCGTACGAAGCGGGTTTCAATTCTAAAACCACCTTCAACACCGTTTTTAAAAATAAAATGGGCATTACGCCGTCGGAATTTCGCAAAAAGCAGCAATTAGTAGGTTCGGCTGTGTAGAACAGGACGATTCGCACCTTCACATTCGGATATTTTTGCCGAAAAATTATTCGAAATTATGAAGGTAAAAAATTGTTTATGGCTACTCGGCGTCTTTTTGTTATTGCAAAAAATGGATGCCCAAATTCAGCCACCCGACGAATCCACCCAGCATTTGCTTACCGCCAATCTGGGATTTGATTACAACATCGTAGCCGCGAATTTGAGCTACGGGCGCTATTTTGCTAACCTAAAAACGGCACCTTTCGCCGAAATCACACAAAACACGGCACTGCTTGGGCTGGAAAATTTCCGTTTGCAAACTGGTATCAAATCCTGGCTGGGCAGCGGCGAGCGCTTTGTTTTGAACAGTAGCCTGGCACTTACTTGGGTAAAAAGTACCAACGAAGCCGGTGTTTACAATGGTTTGGGCGCGACGGTAGAAGTGCTGCCGGGCGTTCGGCTCGGTCGTTGGGCGTTGGGCGCACACTTGTACCTCAATCCGATTGTGGCAACGCACATCGAGCATTCCGATTCGTTCCGCGACACATTTTACAAGGATGCAAAAGACGGCTGGTACAAATCCACTGCCACCAATCTGCGCGCAGGGGCGTTCCTAAGTTGGTTTGCTAATGATGCTAACGCTCTGGAAATCAATTTAAAAAGTGGTTATCAAACCAGCGGTGAATTCGACGGCTTGATTCCCAATCTTTATTTTTTAATCGGTTTAAACAAAAGATTCTAATGAAAAAGCTGCTTTTTATAATAACAACTTTTTTAGTGTTTGCCTGCGAGCCAATGGATCCGGCGGAACCTGGTAATCTGGTCGCCAAAACGGTGGATGAAGACGCGAGCGTGCCTTCGGTCACTTTGTCGGAAACTAAACTCCATGTGCAAACTTTTGGCAAAGCGAATGCCCCCAAAATTTTTGTACTCGAAGGCGGTCCTGGCGATGATTTTCGTTATATGCTCCCGTTAAATTCGGTCGTGAACGGCTGGTCATTGCCCAGTGAATATCAAGTTATTTATCATGATTATCGCGGCTGCGGCTTGTCGCGTCGGCACCCGATGGAGGAATTGACGATGGCAAAATCGCTGAAAGATTTGGAAGAATTGATTGACCGTTATGCGCCAGGCGAGCAGGTTATTCTCATCGGGCATTCGCACGGTGGCAAAGTGGCGGCGCAATATTTGAATCAGCATCGGGAGCGAGTGCGCGGTGCGATTTTTCTGGAACCGGGCGCTTTTTCTTCCGAAATTGTGAAAAAAACGCCTTCCGCTTCCAATCTCAATTACTTTGGCAAAGACCTCAATCAAGTGCTGTGGGCAAAGCAACTCATCGGCATGGGCGACCACGAACGCGCGGATTATGTGTATGATTTGGCGAAAGCCAACGTCAAAGATGAAGAACGCGGCGAGCAATGCCCTTACCAATCGTATCGTTCCGGCACGGCGGCGGTCATCAACATCGCGTTGGATGAAGTGGAAAATTCGACCTACGATTTTACCACCAATCTAAAAAATGTGGACGCTAAAGTCCTGTTTATCAGCAGTGAAGAGACTACTGACATCGGCTACGATTTTCAGGAACAATATCAGGTCGGTTTTTTCAAAAAACATGAGCACATCAAAATTCCCGACACGGGACACGATGGCTTACTGACTTGCAAAGCAACCGAAACGTTACAACACATTCGCAAATACCTCAACGAGCTTTAAATCAAAGCAATCTACTTATCGGGCGGCACTTGGCTTCGGCGGAGTGCTGCTTTTTGTTTAGAAAATCGTACTTCTTTCCTCGTCAATCGTACTTTGATTTTGTTAAGATAAAGCTAAGATGCAACCAAATCCACCAATAGTTGTAAATATTTTCATTTATTCGCACGACAATTTGACAAGGTACATTGGTAGAGGGACACTCGCGCTATTGTCTTTCTACCCACATATCCCTATACCCAACTATGGAAATTTTAAAAATACCCTTTGAGCAAGTACCGCAATTGGCAGCAAAAGACCTGGCTTATGCCACTGCAAATCCAGCGCTGCGCCCGTTTTACAAATATGATGTCAATCTGGATGCTTTCGCAAATGTGATCGAAGATAAAAAAAAGGATAAAATCAACCGCCCCGTGCTCGTGGATATGTTGCGCGAGCAATATATAAAAATTCCTACATCCGACGCTGTACGGGACAATGTAGAAGCCTTATTGCAGGAAAATACCTTCACGGTGACGACTGCGCACCAACCGGCTTTATTTACAGGTCCATTATATTATATTTACAAAATTATTTCCACCATTAATTTAGCAAGGGTGTTGAACGAACGTTACCCTGCGTCTCGCTTTGTGCCAGTGTTTGTTGGAGGTGGCGAAGATCATGATTTTGAAGAGGTGAATCACGCCAATATTTTCAACAAAAAAATCGTCTGGCAATCCGGCGAAACTGGCTCGGTGGGCATGATGAAAACCGTTACGCTCCAGCCGGTACTGGCAGAATTGAAACAAATTCTGGGTGAAACGGGCAATTCCCAGCAGTTGTACCAACTCATCGAAACGGCTTACACCGCTCACGAAACTTACGGCATAGCTACTTTACACCTTGTGAATGAGCTATTTAAACAGGATGGTCTGGTAGTGATTGACATGAACAATGCCCAACTCAAACGGTTGTTTTTGCCGATTATCGAAGAGGAACTGTTGCATCAATCGTCGCAGCAATACGTGGAAGCAACGCAATTAAAGTTGAAAGAAGCGGGCTTCGGCAGTCAGGCGTATGTACGCGATATCAACTTGTTTTATCTGCGCGATCAGATTCGTAATCGCATTGTCTTAGAAGGAGATACGTATAAAGTTTTAGATACGAATTACAATTTCAGTAAAGATGAACTGTTGCAGGAATTGCAGGCCCATCCCGAACACTTCAGCCCCAATGTGGTGCTGCGACCATTATATCAGGAATTAATTTTACCTAATCTGGCTTACATCGGCGGCGGCGGCGAAATCGCATATTGGCTGGAGCGGAAGAGCCAGTTTGAGCATTTTGGCATCAACTACCCCATGCTGGTGCGGCGCAACTCGGTGCTGTGGATTGACGGTGGCTCTGCCAATCGCATGCAAAAACTAAACTTAAGTGTACAAGATTTATTCGAAGATACCGAGGCGTTGATTAAAAAATATGTAGCAGCAAACGCAGCGGGCGAACTCAGTTTGGCCGAAGAAAAAGCCGCGCTGGAGAAGCTTTTTGAGCAAGTAGCCGCCAAAGCCAAAGAAATAGATCCAACGCTGGAAAAAGCAATATTAGCAGAGGGCGCCAAGCAAGTGAAAAGCTTAGAACAAATGGAAAGTAAAATCGTGCGCGCCGAAAAGCAGCGCCATGAAACGGCTTTGAATCAGATTCGCTCGCTGCGCGACAAGCTTTTTCCGGGTAATGGTTTACAAGAACGTACCGACAACTTCGCACAATTTTATTTAAAATACGGCGATGAATTTTTTGAGGTTTTGAAAGCAAATCTTGATCCATTAGATTCTAAATTTATAATTGTTTTTGATAAATGATGTATTATTGTTTTGATGCAATGACTGTGATGTTTATTGCGATTTTATAAAGATATTATGATGAAAAACACCCAAACCATCAAAAAACTGTTTGCTATTGCTTTATTTACAATTGGGTTCTTATTTAGAACGTGTGCGCAGGAAGTAGATCCCAATGCCCGTATGGATTTCGAAGCGTACGATCCGCCTTCCTCGCTGGTAGTACCAGAAAATCCGATTACCCGCGCCAAATTCCCATTTATTGATGTACACAGCCATCATTGGCGCATGGGCGAAATGGATTTGACTAAGCTGATTGGCGAAATGGATGCCATGAATATGGGCTTGATTGTCAACCTCAGTGGTGGTGGCGGGCAGCAGCTTAAAGGCATCATGGACAATATCAAAAAATATGGCTACGAAGATCGCATAGCTGTTTTTACAAATATTAATTTTGGTAGCTTGAGCGACCCTGACTGGACGGAAAGCACGCTCAAGCAATTGGAATATGATGTGAGCATCGGTGCAAAAGGCTTGAAAGTCTTTAAAAACTTAGGCTTTTCAGTCAATGATAAAGATGGAAAGCGCGTGGCGGTGGATGACCCTCGGCTTGACCCGATCTGGGCAAAGTGTGGCGAATTGGGCATTCCGGTGCTGATTCATACGGCTGACCCCAAGCAATTTTGGGAGCCTTTTGACTCGACCAACGAACGCTGGCTGGAACTCAAAACCCACCCGCGCCGCAAGCGTAGTGATACTGACCCTGTACCCTGGGAGCAACTCATTCAGGAACAGTTTAATATGTTTAAAAAACATCCTAAAACCAAGTTTATCAGCGCGCACATGAGTTGGCATGCCAATGATTTGGATAAGTTGGGTCAACTCTTGGATGAAATGCCGAATATGTACGTGGAAATTGGTGCCGTGATTGCAGAATTGGGTCGCCAGCCACGCCAAGCTTTGAAGTTTTTCACTAAATATCAAGATCGTATCATGTTTGGTAAAGATGCTTACAATCCAGAAGAGTATCACACTTACTTTCGGGTGTTAGAATCCTCGGATGAATATTTTCCATATTACAAACGCTATCATGCTTTTTGGCGGATGTATGGACTGGCATTGCCGGATGAAATTTTGAAAAAGCTATATTATAAAAATGCAATGAATGTAATACCAGGCTTAAGTGGGAAGCAGTTTTCGAAGTAAAAATAACCAACTGCGGCACCGCTTTGTTTTTTAAGTATGGTAGTTAAAACTGTGTCCTTTAGGATAAGAATCCACTTACAATTTCCATGCTAATCAAACCTATGGAGTTTTTGCATATCACCCCAACTCCACCACCAAATCGCCTTGTTCCACAAGGGTTTTCTCTTTCAAATGAATCTTTTTCACGATACCAGCCTGCGGTGCAGTGATCGTACTTTCCATTTTCATGGCTTCGATGATGAATAGGGGCGTATTTTCTGCAATTTCGTCGCCCTCATGCACCAAAATACGGGATAAATTGCCTTGCAAAGGGGCTCCTACTTCGTTTGAGCGTGTTGCTTTTTGATGAATAACCGCTTCAATCTTGAGTTTTCGGTCGCGCACAGGCACAGAGCGCATTTGTCCATTCAGTTCAAAAAAGACTAAGCGCATCCCTAATTCATCGGGTTCGGTTTTGTTCAAATATTTGATAATCACTGTTTTACCCTGCGCAATGGTTACTAATATTTCCTCATTATAATCCAATCCATAGAAAAATGCTCGAGTTGGTAGATTCCGAACTTCGCCGTAGGTGTCAAAATGCTGGTGAAAATCTTCGTACACTTTTGGATATAATTTATATGACAGAAAGTCATTGATATCCAAATCTTTGCCAAATTTATCTTTGAAGGCTTTCACTTCCTTCTCAAAATCAACTGGCTGCAAATGTGCTTCAGGGCGTTCGGTGTAAGGTTGTTCATCTTTTAATACAATCTTTTGAATATCAGGCGGAAAGCCACCCTCAATTTGCCCCAAGTCACCGCGTAGCAAGGATTTCACGCTGTCGGGAAAATCCAAGGATTTGCCGCGTTGCAAAATATCTTCTTTCGTCAAGCCATTAGCAGTCATGAATAGCGCCAGATCGCCCACCACTTTTGAGGAAGGGGTCACTTTTACAATATCGCCGAATAGCTCATTTGCAACTTTATAGTTCTTTTTAATCAACTCAAATTGATCCTCCAAGCCCAATCCACGCGCCTGCGGCCGCAGATTGGAATACTGCCCGCCCGGAATTTCGTGTTCATACACATCGGCCGTACCCGCTCGCAATTCGCTTTCAAAAGGATAATAATAGCGCCGCACCGCCTCCCAATACGCCGAAAAAGCATTCAAGGATTCCAAATTCACAGGATGCTCGCGCTCTTGCCCTTTCATCATAGCAACGATGGAATTAAAATTGGGCTGCGAAGTCAAACCTGACATTGAAGCAATTGCCACGTCAATCGCATCCACGCCAGCTTCAATCGCTTTCAGATAAGTCGCCGCCTGAATAGAAGAAGTGTCGTGCGTATGCAAGTGAATCGGCGCACTGATCACCTTACGAAGCTCGGTAATCAGGAGTTCCGCCGCGTAAGGCTTGAGTAAGCCCGCCATATCCTTGATCGCAATAATATGTGCGCCTTCATCTTCGAGTCGGCGAGCAAGATCAAGGTAATATTGCAAATTAAATTTGGTGCGCTTCGGATCAGTAATATCACCCGTATAGCAAATACAAGCCTCCGCGAGGGCATCGGTTTCTTTGATGACCGTGCGAATGCTGGTTTTCATCGCTTCGATCCAATTCAAGGAATCAAAAATTCGGAACAAATCAATCCCCGTATTTGCAGCTTGCACCACAAATTTTTCAATCAAATTATCAGGATAAGCTGTGTAACCCACTGCATTAGAGCCCCTTAGCAGCATCTGAAATAAAATATTCGGAATCGCTTTTCGCAAATCCGCTAAGCGTTGCCAGGGGTCTTCTTTCAAAAAGCGCAGCGCCACATCAAAAGTCGCGCCGCCCCAAATTTCCATCGAAAATACATCGTTGGCATGGTTTTTGGCAAAACTTTCGGCAACCGCCAGCATGTCATAGGTACGCACCCGCGTTGCTAACAGCGACTGGTGTGCATCGCGGAAAGTTGTATCGGTGTATTGAATCGTTTTTTCCTGGCGCAACCATTTTACAAATTCCTCACGTCCAATACTTTGTAATTTATTTCTTGTTCCTTTTGGGAAATCAGCATACGCATCAAAATCAGGAACAACTGGTTTCAAAAATACCACCCGATCATCGGTAAAAGCCACATCAGCATTGCCATTGACGATCACTTCCGCCAGGTAGCGCAAGGTTTTGGTGCCGCGATCCTGCCAGTTGGGTGGCGTGAGCAATTGTGGATTTTCTTTAATAAAATTGACTGTTGCTTTGCCTTTGTAAAAAGTCTCGTTGTTCAATAAATTCAGCAAAAAGCCAATATTCGTCTTGACGCCCCGAATCCGAAATTCGCGTAAAGCGCGGTGCAAGCGTTGCGAAGCACCTTCCAATGTACGCCCCCAGGCGGTCACTTTCACTAACAAGCTATCGAAAAATGGCGAAATCTTCGCGCCCGCGTAAGCGCTCCCCGCATCCAGGCGGATGCCCATACCGCTGGCACTGCGGTACGCGATGAGCATGCCATAATCTGGTTTGAAATCGTTGAAGGGGTCTTCGGTGGTGATGCGACACTGAATCGCATAGCCGCTGATCTGAATATCTTCCTGGCTTTTGATGTAAATCGTAGGGTGATCGAGGGGGTACCCCATTGCAATCAAAATCTGCGAACGCACCAGATCAACACCTGTAATCTCCTCTGTAACCGTGTGTTCTACCTGAATCCGAGGATTTACTTCGATAAAGTAAATATGTTCCTCTGCATCCACCAAAAACTCCACCGTACCGGCGTGGCTGTACTCCACTGCTCTGGCTAACCGCAAGGCATATTCATACAATTTATCTTTTGTATCCTGACGCAAGGTCACTGCTGGTGCAATTTCTACCACTTTTTGAAAACGACGCTGCACCGAGCAATCCCGCTCATACAAATGCACGATGTTGCCGTGCTTATCGCCAAGGATTTGCACTTCGATATGCTTCGGATTCTCAATAAACTTCTCTAAGAAAACCGTATCATCCCCAAAAGCAGTTTTGGCTTCGCCTTTAGCTTCCAGATATTCCGTAATAAGTTGCTTTTCTTCGCGCACCACACGCATACCGCGGCCGCCGCCACCTGCTGCCGCTTTGATAATGACCGGAAAACCAATGCGTTTGGCTTCTTTTAGTGCAATATCTTCGTTTGTCAACGATTCCTGACTATCTTCAATCAACGGCACATTCAGCTCTCGGGCTAAAACTTTCGCAGCTACCTTGTCGCCCAAGCGTTCCATCGTTTCGGGCGTTGGGCCGATAAAAATAATGCCTTCTTCGCGGCAGCGCCGAGCAAAGTGTACATTTTCACTCAAAAAACCATAGCCCGGATGTATCGCTTCTACTCCATTTTGCTTGGCTACGCGCAAGATTTCTTCAATATCCAAATACGGCTTGAGCGGATCATCATCTTTTCCGATTTGATACGCTTCATCTGCTTTGTAGCGATGCAAAGAGTAGCGATCTTCATACGTGAAAATAGCCACTGTGCGCAAGCGAAGCTCGGAAGCAGCGCGCAAAACGCGGATGGCAATTTCGCCACGATTGGCGACCATGATTTTTTTGAAGCGATGAATAGAAGTAGTCATATTTTTGAAATGCCAGATTTTGCCAAATGCCAGACATAAGACACCAGGCTTCTTTCTGAATTAAAAATAGGTCGGTTCAACTTGGCAGGAGCACAAAGCTAAGCGATTGGGAGAATAATACCAAATTTGAAATGAAAAGGCGTAGTTGTTAAAAATTAAATAATTGAACATCAGTCTGTTATTTAATTTCTAGTATGCCATCTGAGCAGGAAATAACAGACCTGACTGGCGGTATTCAGTCAGGTCTGATTGAGGTAGAAACTTCGATTTTACAGTTTTACAAACCGGAATGTCTGTATCTCATGGTTATTTCTGAGGATCAAAAGGTACTGCCCGCTTGCTAAGGTACGCACATCAAATTGTTCTTGGTTACTTTCTTGCCTAAGGTGAGTATTTAGCAGGATTCTACCTGCCATATTGGTGATCAGCACCTGGCTATCCGCATCAAATGTTTTTTCCGACAAAAGATTCAGCGTACCGTCTGTGGCGGTAGGGTAGAGGATAGACCCTTCGATAGGAAGATCGAACTTGATGACAATAACATGGTGATACGTTGTTTTTTCATTGCTGTCCACTTGTTTGAGGCGGTAGTAATTGATGCCCAATAGGGGCTCTTCATCCACAAACTGGTAATACTGCGGTGTAAGGGTAGTGCCCGCGCCTTTCACTAGCCCAATCTCGATAAAGCGCTGCCCGTCGGCGCTACGTTCTACCGACATGTAGGCGTTGTCTTTTTCAGTAGCCGTTTGCCAGAATAGTTGGATGGTCTTTTCCAGCCTTTTTCCTTCAAAAGAGACCAACTCGATGGGTAGCGGCGCACCCGAATAGGCTAACTGTAAGTTCGTAGTATTATAAGTGATCGTCCAATCTGTAAACATACCCGGCAAAGTGATGGGCGCTAAAAATGTACCCACCAAACCCCCATTAGCGCTGATTGGCATAAACATATCTCCGGGTTCGACCTCAAACTGGTTGTCAATGATGAGTGTGAGTGTGGAGCTATTGATGGTTGCTATTCCTGTGACCAAAATTCGATCACTTTGGGGATTGGTGCCCGCTGCGTTATTCCGAATTTCCAGGATGTGGGAAGCGCCCGGTGCGGCGGTGTAGTCCCCAATAATGTTGAAATTCCAAATAGCGCCGATTCCCAAATCCATCGCACCATTGTTATTCAAGTTGCCAACAATGGTGCCATCGCCGCTCATCGTGCCGTTATTGATGACGGGCATGGTCGTGCTGATGATATTTCCTCTATTTCTCAGGGTACCATTATTGATTAAACTACCGGTTCCTATCGTTGTGATCGTCCCAAAATGAACAAAATTCCTGCCGGTGTTGACTGATAAAGTAACACCCGTAGCAATCGTCAGGGTGCCGCCAGTATTGATCCTGTAGTTGATATTTACGTTGCAATTGCTGTTAATGGCGATCGTTTGTCCTGGCGCTAATGGATTGGGAGGCAGTAATGCTCCTGACCAGTTTGCCGGGTTTCCCCAGTTGGTGCCCGGTCCTGTAAAAACAAACTGCGCTTGCAGCCATACTGATAGAAGCATACAACCGCACAGCGCGGTGTAAATAATTCGTTTTCTCATAGTTGTGTAGTGTCGTTGAGGTTATTAGTTAAACTATAATACTTTTCAAATTTTGGTAGTAGGTCAAATCGGTTGATCTGCTTTTCAGATTTCGCAAATCTTCAAGTTGTTCAAGATACCTCGCTGCGCTCGGCATCTTGAACAACGGCGTCAGCCCTGCTGCCGATTTACGAAATCCCGTCCACTCTTTTGATCCATCATCCAACTTTTATAATTGTATTTAGATTTTGCAAATCTCAAAGATTTACAAAATCATTTTGTGTGCTGATAGTTTTTTAAATACGGGCATTGGGCGGTACAATTGTACTGTAGGGTTTGCTCACACGAGGGGGATAAAACGCAATAGATTTGAAGTTGGTTGGAGTGAATGCGTTGTGGCACATTTCTGAAATGCGCCACAACGCATTCAATTATTGCTGCAATGTAATACTATTTCTACAATTTTACAAATTTAATGTTGTAGCTCGTTCTACCCGCCTGAACGGACAGGATGTATTGCCCCTGGGGCAAGCTGCTCACTTCCACATTATCCTGCTGTGTGCCGAGAGCCAAAGGCAGTTGCAGCATCGCGCGGCCGCTCATGTCCAGTACGCGGATTGTGCCGGTAGCGGTGGTCTCCTGTGCGAGGGCGAAGTAAAGCGTTTCAGCGGCAGGAGAAGGGAACACGCGGATGCCTTCCTCGTTTTTCACCTCATCAAAAAGGATCGCGATGGTTTTGTGATAAGTATCTTTGCCGCCGAGGTCAAGTTGGCGGAGGCGGTAATAATTCAAGCCCGGCAGCGGCTGGTAGTCGGTAAATTCATAGCGCTGCAAGGAGAGCGAATTGCCATCGCCGTAGGGCTTTTTCTCGCCGATTTTGACGAACTGCTGCCCGTTGGCGCTGCGTTCGATTTCCATCAGCAGGTTATTTTTTTCCGTAGCCGTTTCCCAGTACAATTGCACCTGGCTGCCTACCTTCCTGCCAGCAAAAGCGACGAGCTCGATGGGGAGAGGGGCTTTCGTGCCACCTGGGGTTAGTGTAGTAGGAAGTGTTGCACCTGCGGGAGTCATACCTGTTGCGTCCCAAATTTGATTTACTGAATATGGACCTGGACTAGTGCCAGTCACGTTAATAGCTTGAAACTCTCCATTTTCTGCCAAAAAGAATCCATCCATCTCAGCACCACCTATATCTGGCAGGACGGTGCCACCAGTTATTTCATCCGCATAAGCAAAATCTGCTCCTGCATCATTATCAAAAACGGAAATAGCAGCAAGAATTGTTAATCCAGATAACGCACCTATGTTTAAAGTTCCATCGTTATCACTATCTAAATCTGTGTTATTTGCCGGCGGTGTTCCGGAGACTAAAAGAAATGTACCTGAACCATTTTGCCAGTTAAAATTAGCAGGATATACTTCATTGGTTTCTGCATCTGCAGGAGGCGTAAAGACAATTGTGTTATTGGTGGTATTATGAACTAATAATAAACCATTTGAGCCAGTGGAGTAGGCACTCAAGTCTCTTCTTACTCTCGTAGTTCCCGCCTCAGCTACATCGCCGTCTATATACATAATCCAAATCCCTGATAGCGAAGTACTGGGTGTCCACTTAATTTCCACATACTCGTAGTCGCCATCCATACCAGGCGGATTATATACAAGTGATCTAAATGTCTGGGAAAATAGAGGATTCGTTATGGAAATAGTTACCAGTGCAAGGATGGTTGCGAAGATAGAATTTTTCATAGGTGCAAGCGCTTTTAAAGAATTTGGGATAATAACTTGTGAAAGGCTACGAGAAGCAGGCTGCAAGCACAAGAGGGGGATGCCGGGGTGAGGTGGTTGTGGCTTGAAGCTGGTATCTTTTCGCCCAAATGTTTGTGTATCGTTTGCAAAAGTATTCTTTTTTATTGGATTGGGCAATATATTGCTATAAATTTATGTAGTGGTGGGGAGTGGGTTAAATGGGGAAAACGGGGAAAGTGGGGAAGGGATTTATGAAATTTATCTGGAACCCAAGCAGTGAAAAATACTGACAATGAATC
>CAZGJN010000042.1:1373-18019 GCA_964526645.1 uncultured Saprospiraceae bacterium | reverse complement strand
CATGAAACAATAAATCCATGAAACAATAAATCCATGAAACAATAAATCCATGAAACAATAAATCCATGAAAGCACTGGTATTGATAAATTTGCAGAATGATTTTGGGGAATTGGGGGCGCTGGGGGTGGCGGGTGCGGATGCTGTGGTGGCGCGGGCGAATGCACTGATGCCGCGGTACGAGTGGGTGGTGGCGGTGCGGGACTGGCATCCGGCGGAGCATGTGAGTTTTGCGTCTTCGCACTTGTGGCGGCGGCCCGGGCAGTTGATCCGCATCGGCGAGCGGGAGCAGTTGCTCTGGCAGATGCACTGTGTGCAGGGGAGTTTTGGGGCGGAGTTTGTGGGGGGCTTGCGCACGGATTTGATTCAGGCGGTTTTTTCAAAAGGCATGGATGCAGGCTCGGATAGCTATAGTGGTTTTTATGTAGATGCGCAGGGTACGCCTACGGGCTTGGAAGCCTGGCTGCGGGAGCGTGGGGTGGGGGTCTTGCACTTGCTGGGATTGTTGGCGGATTATGATGTGAAATATACAGCGCTGGATGCGAAAAGGTTGGGGTTTGATGTGGTGATATACTGATGTGCTGATGTGCTGATGTGGTGATGTGAAACAAAGGAAAAAGCGGTAGTGGGTCGAGTCGGTTGATTTGCCTTTTAGATTTCGCAAATCTCGAAGATTTACGAAATCGCGGTTACTCTTTTAGCTCACCATCGAAAAAACCTTTACCTTTGTGGGTATCGTATTTTATTAAATTTTTTTTATTATGACAACAGCAAGCTTACTTTCCTCGCAGGATTTGATCGCATTGGAAGACCGCTACGGCGCGCATAATTATCATCCCTTGCCGGTGGTGTTATCGAGAGGGAGCGGTGTGCACGTTTGGGATGTGGAAGGCAGGCAATATTATGATTTCCTATCAGCGTATTCTGCTGTCAATCAAGGACATTGCCATCCGAGAATTGTAGATGCATTGGTAGAACAGGCACACAAACTGACTCTCACCTCAAGGGCTTTTCACAACGATGTACTTGGGCGCTTCGAGCAGTATATCACCAATTATTTTGGCTACGATCGCGTGCTGCCCATGAATACCGGCGTGGAAGGCGGCGAAACGGCAATCAAACTCACCCGAAAGTGGGGCTACTTGAACAAAGGCATTCCAACGAACCAGGCAAAAATCGTTTTTGTGACAAACAACTTCTGGGGGCGCACGATGGCTGCTATTTCAGCTTCTACCGATCCCAAGAGTACTATGCATTTTGGACCCTACATGCCGGGCTATCTGATCGTACCCTACAACGATCTGGCGGCGCTCGAAGAAGTGTTGCAAGACCCTACCGTGGCAGGCTTTATGGTGGAACCGATCCAAGGCGAAGCCGGCGTAGTAGTGCCCGATGAGGATTACCTGCCGAAGGCTTATGCGCTTTGCCAGCAACACAAGGTGTTGTTCATTGCAGATGAAATACAAACGGGGATCGCGCGCACGGGACGGCTTTTGTGCTGCGATTATCACGATTTCAAACCGGATATTCTGATTTTGGGCAAAGCCTTGTCGGGTGGGGCATATCCTGTATCGGCAATTTTGGCGCGGGATGAGATCATGCTTAATCTTCAGCCAGGAGAGCATGGCTCTACTTATGGTGGCAATCCGCTGGGTTGTGCAGTAGCGATGGAAGCCCTGGCAGTGGTGAAGGACGAAAACCTGGCAGAGAATGCTTTCCGGTTGGGTAATATTTTCAGGGAGCGAATGCAGAAGGAATTGGTAGAAAAAACAAACATCGTGACCCTGGTACGTGGCAAAGGTTTGCTGAATGCAGTAGTGATTGATGAAACAGAGGATAGCCACCTTGCCTGGAATATTTGTATGAAATTGGCAGAAAATGGCTTACTCGCCAAACCTACGCATGGCAATATCATTCGGTTTGCGCCGCCGCTGGTGATCAGCGAGGAACAGCTGCACGAATGCTGCGATATTATCAGGGATACCATTTTGGATTTTTAAGGGTGGATAAAACCATTGCCAGCACCGCTGCCCGTAGGTAGTCGGGATGATTTAATTTGCATGGGAAATAATTTTTTCAAACCAACATTTTACTCATTCGTAATTTTCTTTTAAATTCAAAATAAACTTCCAAAAGAAATCAGTATCAAAAGACTTTCCGAATCCCAAAATGTTAAAATTTTTATAATTTGGTCACAACAAGGCAATGAATTGCATCGTAATAGGAGTTATGTGTGAGGCTTGAAAAGAGAAGACAAGCAAGTACAAAACAAACCAAAAATATTGTGAAGATGAAAAAAATTACCCTTCTGATGGGAATCATGGTTTTTTGCGCAGCCGTATGGGCGCAGCAGACCGCCGTTTTCACCGAAGCCAACAAATTTTACAAGCGCGGGAGTGCATTTTTTGACCAAGGGCTGTTTGCGAAGGCACAAGACGATTTCAAGCAGGCGGTCACGCTCCTGCTGCCCGCCAACGAGTCGGAATCTGTACTGCTTCGCACCAGGTCGGAATTGTACTACGCCAAGTGCGCTGTGCAACTCGGTCATCCCGATGGAGAAAAACTTATCTTGGATTTTATCCGAACACATTCTCCTGATCCTATTGCGAATCAAGCGATTATAGATGTAGCGAATTATTACTACAATGCAGAAGAATACGAAAAAGCGATAGATTTCTTTAGCCAAGTGCCCATGAATAGCCTCTCGAAGGAACAGCGGGCAGAGGCGCAATTCAAGTTGGGGTATGCTTATTTTGTGCGCAAGCAGTTTGCCAATGCAAAGTCTAACTTTAAGGAAATCAAGGACATACAAGGCGATTATTACTATCCTGCCAATTATTACCTCGGTTTGTGTTATTTCTTTGAAGGCACGTATCAGGATGCGATTAGGAGCTTTAATATCGTAGAACAATCGCCAAAATATAAACCACAAATACCTTATTTTATTTGCCAAATCTATTTTGCCGAAAGGCAGTACGATGAACTGATCGCCTATGCGGAGCCACGCCTGCGCGAGCGGGGGCTGCAGAAAGAGAAAGAAATCCAGCAGTTAATTGGACAGTCTTATTTTGAAAAAGGAGAATACCAAAAGGCGCTGCCTTACCTGGAGTACTACGCCGAGCGCTCTGGGTCTTTGCGCGAAGAGGAATTTTATCAGTTGGGCTATGCCCAGTACAAAGTAGGGGGCATCGAAAACTACAAAAAGGCAGTCAAAAACTTTGAAGAATTATCGAGGGTGGACTCCCGGATGGGGCAATATGCCATGTACTACCTGGCAGATTCTTATCTGAAACTGAACCAGAAAGGCTCTGCTCGTTCGGCCTTTTCTATAGCCAAGCGCATGGATTTTGACGCTTCGATCAAGGAGGAATCTTTGTACAACTATGCAAAACTATCATATGAACTGAAAGACCCCAGGGAAGCGATTGCTTCGCTGCAAAGCATCGAGCCGACCTCCCGCTACTACGCGGATGCCCAGACGCTGATGAGTGAGATTTTCCTGAGTTATCGGGATTACAAGCAAGCTTTGGAGATTCTGGAAAATATGCCAAAGGATAAAAAAACGCCCCAATTGCGCGAAAGCTACCAGAAAGTTGCTTTTTTTAGAGGTTTGCAATTATTGCAGGAAGAAAACCTGAGTAGTGCAAAGGCGCATTTTGATAAAGCACTGCTTGACCCCGTGGATACGCGCACCAAAGCGCTCACGATCTACTGGCAGGGCGAAATCGCTCATCGGGAGAAACAATACGACAACAGTATTCGCTTGGTTACACAGTTTTTGACGCTGGCAAAGTCCCTTTCTAATCTGCCCGACGAATCCTCTTTGTTCACTGCCAATTATTTGCAAGGATACAACTACCTCAAGCAGCAAAATTATCCGGCGGCCCTGGGTTTTTTCCAGGAGGCGGTCGCGGGGATCAAAAGGAATACGAATTTTATTCGCAGTGCTACGATAAAAAACGATATTCTGGGCGATGCGACCATGCGGACGGGCGATTGCTATTTTAAACGCAATCAGTACGCCGATGCCGTGAAGTATTATGACGAAGCCATTGAAAAACGCTACTCGGGCTTCATCTATGCCATTTATCAAAAGGCGGTGATTGAAGGCTTGCGCGGCAGAACGACCGATAAAATCCTGGCATTGGAGCGTATCGCAATGGAGTTTCCCAATTCGGAATATGCCGACGATGCCCTGCTGGAGCTTGGGAGTACCTACCAGGAAATTGGTCAATTGAACCAGGCAGTACAACCGCTCAAGACCTTAGTGACCCAGTATAAGGGCAAGTCTAATTTGATTAACCAGGCGCTGATTCGATTAGGCTTGATCACATACAACCAGGGCAATCCAGAGGGGGCAATTAACTACTACAAGCAGGTGTTTTCAAACAATCCTGAGTCAAGTGAGGCGAGCCTGGCGCTAGCGGCATTAGAGGAAATTTATGTGGATGATTTGGGCAAATCAGATGAATATTTCGCTTTTTTGGAGACTATACCCGGCTACAAAGTAGATAATTTTGCCAGAGATTCTATTAATTTTAAAGTCGCTGAAGCCCAATTTGAAAATGCGAATTACCAAAGAGCTATCGAATTGTACACCGACTATATGCGCAAGCACCCCGATGGCCGTTATGTGTTGGATGCGCGCTACAATCGGGGGGAATCCTACAGTGTGCTGAAAAAATATGGCGAAGCCCTCGGCGATTATGAGTATGTGGTAGAGCGTGGTCAGAGTCGGCACTATCTGAGAGCCTTAGAAAAAGCGGCAATTATTGCTTACAACTACTCGCAGGATTTTGCAAAAGCCTACAATTTTTACAACCGCCTGGAGCAAGTAGCAACGAATGAAGACATGCGTTTTGAAGCCCAATTAGGCGCGCTGCGAAGCGCTTATCGCATCGGCAATGCTTCAGCGGTGTATGATTTGGCAAATAAAGTGTACAACCACCCCAATGCTACTTCGGATCAGAAGGCAACCGCCAGTTTTTACCTCGGCAAGGTCGCTTTTGATAAAAAAGATTATGACAATGCACTCACGGCTTTCAATCGGGTGATTCAAACCAGCGATAATGAGCAAACGGCGGAGGCTCGCTACCAGGTGGCTTACATTTATTACTTGAAGCGCGACTTGGAGCGGTCGCAGCAAATCTGTATCAATGCCAACAAGGAAAGCTCTGCCTATCCCTACTGGGTTGCCAAGAGTGTCATTCTGCTATCGGATATTTTAGCAGAAAAAGGCGATTTGTACAATGCAAGGGCGGCACTGGAAGCTTTGCTCGAAAACTATGACGAGGATGCCGAGTTGGTGCGCACGGCTCAAACAAAACTGAACCAGATCAACCAGCAAATCAATAAATCGAGCCGCCTGAGCACGGAGGACGGTGCAAAGGGCTTGTTGGATATGGATGATAGCAATGTAATCACGCCGGGTGGCAAACCCAAAAAGAAGAATAATTAGTGGACTTTTTTGATAAAAAACAAATTCTCATGGAACAGCTTGTTGAGTTGAATTCCAACATGCCGAAAACTAAACGGAAAATGAACACATTCAAAAATATAATAACCGGAATTTTTTTCCTGATGCCGCTTTTTGCTATGGCGCAAAAGGATTTGCCTTCTGGACAGGTAGATATTATCAAAAATTTTGATGCAAGATTACTGGACACAGAGCACCTCAAAGTTCGCCCAGAGTTGCCGCCCCTGGATACCGTTACCCGCCGACAGATTTACAACATCCTGAGCAAAACACTGGAGGTGGAGTACCTGCCTCCCCGAATTCGTCCGGCCTCCATGAAAGGAGATGAGGTGCAAAAGAGCTATAACGGCTATGCCAAATTGGGCGGCGGTTTTCCTTCTTCGCTTTACGCAGATGGTTCTTATGATTTTTTTGCCGAAGATCAGTATAGCTTTGGCATTGACATCCACCACCACTCTGCCAACAACAACAAAAAGATCGAAAACCAGCGCTTTGGCTTCACCAAACTGGGTACAACCGGCACTTATTATGCTCCCCAGGGTTTTGCTGTAAATGCTAATTTGGGCTACACCATTGACAATGTGTTTTTCTACGGCTACAATGAATTGAATGAAGAGCGCAATACAAATAACACTTTTGACTCAGATGATGTAAAACAGCAGTTTTCTACCTTTGATCTTGGGGCCAGCATTTTTAATGGGCAGCGCACACAGGCGGATTTCAACTACCATGCGGGTTTCAATTTGTACCTCATGCAGGACGATTTTGGGTCAAAGGAAAATGGCTTTGATCTGAACCTGGGCGCTACCAAGTGGTTTAATGAAAAACATGCCTTGCGTATCAACCTTCGTACGGATTTTACGAATTACCGAGACACGGTCAAGCAGGACTTGAATAACTTTTATTTACAACCGAGTTTTACGTTCCATGGCGATGCCTTCAAGGCTAAAATTGGTGCCAATATCACTTCTCATGAGGATGAATTTAGTTTTTTCCCTGATTTGGAGCTTTATGCCAATATTTTGGGTAGTGCCCTCGGTGTTTTTGTTGGGGCTGAGGGTTCTTTGCAAAAGAACACCTTTCGCAGCCTGAGCGATTATAGCCCTTTTATTTCTTCTCGGATTAGTATAGAAAATACCCGTTATTTCCATTATTACGGTGGTGTAAGGGGTAATTTTCAGGGAATTGACTACCGAGCGCAAATTGGATACAAGGATACCGAAAACCTGGCGTTGTTTCTGACAAGTAGTGATACGATCATTCCTCGCTTTGATGTGTTGTACGATACGGCTCAAATATTTGTCATTCAAGGCTCCTTATCTTTTCCTGTGCTGAAAGGATTGGATGCGACAGGTACGATCACACAAAATATTTTTTCTTTGGATAACCAGGAAAAACCCTGGCACCTGCCTTCTTTGACTTTTAATGCGGGGGTTCGATACACGACAATGGAAGGGAAATTGATTGCCAAGGCGGATATGTTCCTGGAAAATGGCGTGCCTGTGCTGCAACGCGATGGAAAAACCGACAACCTCAACACTTTGTTTGATATCAGCGTTGGGGCAGACTATCTTTTTACTGAAAATATTGGCGCTTTTATACAGATCAACAACCTGGCTAATAATCGTCGCCAGCGCTGGCAGTATTATCCTGTTTTTGGTTTGAATGCTTTGATTGGTATTACTGCAAGATTTTAGACCGCGCTGCTTGGGGTTGAATACGCAAACGCATTCAACCCCAAGATCATTTTGTGATGCACATCGGAATATCCTGCCCTTTCGCCCAGTAGGGCGTCAATCGCTTGAAACCTTGCTCCATATCCACTTTCACTACATACCAATCATCCCACTGCTCAATAGCGCCGCAGAGTTGCACTTCATCGGCTACATATTTGGCAATTTTTTCATTTATTGGTTTACCTGTTTCATCCAATGCAAAAAAGTACTGATTGGCTTCGCCGGTGGTCGTTTTAAAAAGGGGGGTAATGCCACCTTCAATGCAGCGAATGGCGCAAGAACGATGGGGTTTGCCTTCCCCCGGGCGCATCACGCCGAGGTAGCACTTGGGGTCGAGAATTTCACCGCGCAGGGTCACTTCGCCGAGGTTTTTTTGAATGGAGGGCGCATCTTTCACCTCAACAAAGCCTTTAAACGAACCGATGCCTTCCGACAATTCCATCGCCAGCTTACCATCAAAATAAATGAGCTTGCCTTCCAGTTTCATACCCTTTTCTTCCAAAGTTTGCCCCTGGGCTTGTTCCATCGCTTCCAGCGTCGGCTGCGCGCCGTGTTTGCCAAAACCGATTAACAACACTCTTTGGAATTGCTGTACGCCCTGCGCGTCCACCCCTGTTGGCATTTTCAGACAAGGGATCGGTTCTTTGATCAAAATACCCTCTAAAGTGCGCAAACGGTTGATTTCAAAAGTAGAATTAGCAAAAGGTTGCTGTGTCAATACCAACCCTCCACACACCAGCAGCACCAGCGCCAGGATGATAAAAACCGTCCTGCGGATTTTTTTTGCGTAAGTTATTGGCGCTTTGTCTTGCCAGCCTATATAAAATTCGTTATTCATAATTTTAAAGATACCAGATTTAAAGATGCCGGATGCCAGACAGTTGCATTCCTTGTTAAGTTAAATGGTTAATAATCAATGATCAATGCGCCAACGCCGGTTCACGTTCCGTGCCTTCCGGGTAGGGTTTGGGATGCACCCAAATTTTTCCATCCACCACTTTCACATCATAGGTTTCCAGTTTTTCGGTAAACGGCGGCGGCGACTGCCCGTTGCCAGGGTAATATTGATAGCCGTGCCAGGGACAAGTGATGCAACCATCCACGATTTTGCCTTCGCCGAGCGGCCCGTGCTGATGCCTACAGATATTGCTGACCGCCGAAACTTTGCCATCGTATTTGAAAATAGCGATGTTTTCGCCTTCCAGAAAAACGATTTTGGCGCGGTTTTCAGGTATTTCAGCAGCGGCACAAACTTCGTAGAAGCCTTCTAATGCCTTCTTTTTTGAACTTTGCTCCTGCAAACGATGCTTTTCTAAAAAGCCGGCCCTGACGTGCAGCCCAACTACTGTAAACATTCCAAGCCCTACCGCTCCAATCCATACGGGTGATTGCTCTAACTGAACCACGCCCAGCATCACATGAAAAACCAATAGCGCATACGCCGCATACACCATGATATGCAGGCTTTTCCAGACTTTGGGGTGTAAATTTTTTAACCAGAAATCGTGACTGGTAGCTGCCATCAAAAACAAAATGAGCAATGCAAAGAAGCCTAAAACCTGAAACGGAAACAATGCAAAAGAATCGTAATTCGTATTCGATACAAAAATAGATAGTAAGGGATCGGTATTGCTCAAAGCGTGAAATTGCGCGGTATTAAAAATGCCATGCGTCAAAGCGATCAAAAACATTGTAACGCCCAGGTGGCGGCGGTTGTAAAGCAAGGGCATAAAGCGCCGATCTATGCGCGTGAGCGGTCCAATGCTCAGGATGACGTGCAGTATCAGAAATGCCAGCGTACCCGTAGCACGAATGATAAGCGTTTCCGGGGTGATATTCGGGTAAAAAAGTAGTTGCAAAACGGTGAAAGTCAGCAAATACAGCCCAATTAGCCCGACCATAATCCAGTCGTAGCGGCGCTTCTGGCGATTCCACTGCACCGTTGTATAATTGACACTCATTTTGTAAATGTTATTTTTTGAAAGACCGCTTGGTCAATCGGGTTTCGGATTTCTAATAAATAGGGCGGATTTACAAGCAAAGCACTGTCCAATGTGAATCGGTGCGTTCCTTTGGCACCGAGGTTTCCTAGAAAAGTATTTTGCCAAAAAACTTGCGCCAAAGGCACATCCAGCGGCTTTTTCAGCTTGATTTCCAATTGTTTATTCGGTGAACCTGCCTGCGCGCGCAAGGAGGCTGTCAGTACATCGGTTGATTCACTTTGTGCAATATTTCCAAACGGCGCTTCTCTTGCGATTGGCAACTGATTTACAGGCATTTGTTTTGGCAAAACCAGTATTGCAAATATAAAACCGATGGGTAACAGGAATGCCCAAACCTGCCAGACCAAGCGATGCCTTTTGCGAAGTTCAGGAACCATGTTTGCTTGTTTTTAAAAGTTTAATCAATAACACGACCCACAGCCCCATCGAAGCGGGCAAGAGCAATAGCCGCGCCCGCCAGGAAGCCCCGTGCATATTGTGATCCAGGCGATCTGCGCCCCGAAAGACGAACCACAAACCAAACAGCAAGCCGATGCCGAAATAGAGGTAGAAAAGCGTCACAAATATTTTTGCTGCAATCATAGAAGGTATTGTTTCATGGTTTCACAAAATCCTTGTTTTGAAGGGTCAATTGTCAAATTCACCAGATTCGAGCCGATACGAATTTCGGAAAAAAAGGCAACAACTTCATTTTCAAAGCGTAATAAGTTGTCCGCAATTGTTCGATTTTTTCTTCCACTTTTCGGAATTTACAACCCAGCGATTTGCCCTCCAGGATAGGCGTTAAAGATTCGATGGCGCTTTCCGCAAGGGGAATTTGTTCGCTACCGAAGGCAGTCAATTCCTGTTCGAGCATTTCCAATTGCTTTTTTTCCTCTTGGGAACAATATAGCGAACCGAATGTAATCAATCGGCGCAAGGACTCGGCTTCCTGTTTCCAAAAAGAAAGCTCATTTTTCCAGTCTTTTACTTTTGGCAGAAAAATTTGCTTCGCAGAAACAATCCACAAATCGGGCGTCAAGTGCATTTCTTTCATAAAAAATATTGTCGGTTAATTGTTGTTGGTTATCAAAAGTCTGGCAGCTGGCAACTCAAAATCTGGCATCTAACTTTCGTTGTACATTTTTAGTACCGTCTCGCGCAAGTGTTTGCCAGAATCAGTGTTCAGAAAATAGATTGCATCTGCAATGGCTTCAGCAGTCGTCCATTTGGAAAAATCAGCATCGGGCATTGCTTGGCGATTTTGCGGTGTGTCAATGGTACTGGGTACGATTACGGAAGCTTGAATGCCTTTTTCTTTGCCATAGGCGTTAATAATCTCTGCAAGATACATCACGAGTGATTTGGATAAGCCATACGCCACCAAGTGCTGAGCATCTTTTGGCATAAAAGCCGCTCGTGTGCCAATGAGCACAAAATGCCCGCCACCATTGGCTTCAAAATGGGATATTAAAGCCCGTACCACAAAATAAGAGGTTTCAAAATTCAACTTATACATTTTCTGTAAGGCAGCCGAATCCGTATTTTTAAAATCACCCACAGCAAAACCGCCCACCAGCAACACTGCTGTTGTCAGGTTAGTATTTTTTGAAATCAACGTTTCAATATATTCATTTACAGCCGCTTCATTGGTCAGATCAACGGGCGTCACTTCTGCACCGTCTAAGCCCATTGCATCGCGTGCAACGGCATATACGTGATAATTTTCGGTTTGAAATTTTTTCACCACTGCATTGCCGAGGTTGCCGGAAGCGCCTGTGATGAGGACTGATTTTTTCATATTTTTCTAAATTTTAAGAACCTGGTTTTCGTTTTTTAAACTAAATTTTTCTAACAAATCTTTGGGTCCCAGCACTTCGTAGGTTGCATTGTCATGCCGTTGTCCTGACATGTGGCAATCCATTGTGAGACAATTGCCGTTATTTTGCATGCGATACCAGCGCCGATAGAGGAATCCTGCCAGATTCATCGCTGCAATGGGTCCCACAAAGTACAGCCACCAGCCCCTCCACACATTCGCTGGATAAGCGGAGGCAAAAGTACGTGCGGGGTTCATGCTCATACCTGAATAGGGCGCTTCAAAGGTAATATAAATAACCAGCAGTCCGCCGACGAAGAAGCCGGTATAAGGCGCTAATTTTTTATGATTGCTTAGGATCAACACCATTCCAAAAAGTAGGAAAGAAATCAGCATTTCCAAACCTAAGGCTACCCAAATGCCGCTTTTGCCGGGAGTTGTTACGGCATAATTCACTTCTGGTATTGAAATGAAATCAAATACCAGCCATTTGAATAATAATATTGCCAAGGTACCGCCGATGAATTGCGCGAGGATGTACCAGGCTGCGTCCGTTGCGCGAATTCTATCTAATTGTAGATTGGTCAAAGTCACCGCAGGGTTCATGTGTGCGCCGGAACGCTTGCCCCACTTGGAGTAAATCAGTGCAATTGCGGTCAAGCCCATTGCCACCCCAATCAAAAAGCGCCGTAGCAAAGGCGATTCAATCGCTTCCCGAACCGGCAAATCGGGGTGCTCCATCAAAATCGTAAAAAACGCCGCCGATACCATAAACATTCCCAGTGCCCAAGCTTCAATCAGATATACTTTCCAGTTAGTTCGCAGCGCTGCCCACATTGTTTTTGGAGTTTTGTAATTCTAATAAAACTTTCACCAACATCCCAATTGACCACGCTTGTTGGATGCAACCTTTTCCTTGTTTTGGATTCGAGCCATCAAAGATTTCGGAAATGCCATGCAGGCAATTGTCCTCGTAAAAGTGCTGCTTCAGTGCTTCCATTTTGGTAATTATTTCCTTTTTAGCTTTTGCTGAATAGCTGTTTGCTTTCAAATATGCCAGCGCGTACTCGCCCCATAGGAAAGCCCATACCGTGCCCTGGTGATACGCCGTGTCGCGTTGCCATTGGTCGCCACCGTAGAAGCCTTTAAAATTAGGATGTTCTTGATTCAATGAACGCAAGCCATAGTCGGTGTATAAATCTCTTTCAATAACCTTCAACACTGCCTGCACCTCCCGCTTGGTCAATAATTGAAATGGCAGGCTGACGGCATAAATCTGATTGGGTCGAATGGAATCGTCCACGTATTCATTCGGAATGACCACGTCGTTCAAATAGCCTTGGTCGTTGATAAAATATTGGCGAAAAGCAGTTTTTACTTTTTTTGTCAAGCCTGCGTAGCTATTGGTTTTCTGATTTAAAATAGCAGCAAAGAACGTATAGATTTCTAAAGCGTTGTACCACAGTGCGTTGATTTCTACCGGGCAGCCCTGGCGCGGCGTCACAACATAATCGCCGACTTTTGCGTCCATCCAGGTGAGTTGCGCCAAGCCTTCGCCGCCAAAGAGCAAACCTTCCGGCGTGACGTGGATGTTGTAGCGGGTGCCATTGGTGTGAAAATCAAGCACTTCGGTTAGTTTCGGAAAGACTTCTTCGATGAAAGCGATGTCCTGAAATTTTTCAAAATATTCGTATAAAACCACAAATAACCACAGCGTTGCATCAAACGTATTATACTCCGGCGCTTCGCCTTGGTCAGGAAAGCGATTGGGCAGCATCCCTTGGTCTAAATATTGCAAAAAGGTACGCAAGATGGACTTCGATTCTGCTTGCTTGCCCGCAGTAATCGTCAAGCCGCGCATGGCGATCATCGTATCGCGCCCCCAATCCGTAAACCAATGATAACCAGCGATAAGCGTAGCACTGTCGGTTGATTTTCGGTGCACCAAAAATTGATTTCCGGCAACCGTCAAATCTTTTAAAAATGAATCTTTCGTATCTGGTTCTAATGCTTTTAGACGAATTATTTCGGTATTTTTTAAAACTTCCGGTTCGATTTGTAATAATTCCGGTTCGAGCGTAAAGATGATATAACATTTTTCTCCGGCGGTTAATTCCAAAGTAATGTTACCAACGCTTTTGGCGTCCTCGTGGAAGTCCAGCCCGCGCTCCTGCTCGGCTTCGTATTCAAAATTTTTGAACCACTGGGGTTGCGCGGTGAACGTCCCTTTGGTAAAATGGACATACAGTGCCGGTGCACCGTAGTGGGCATAAATTTTCAGTAAGTTAGATTCCGATTGTTCGGTATAAAAATTGAAATATTCGTTTTCTTGAAACAAACTATGGTAATCACGGTGGACAAAAAGCGGGTTGAGTTCTAATGCAATTGTTTGATTTCCAGTGTTTTCGTATTCAACAATCGTGACATTCTTACCATAAGGCATGAAAACGGTTTTGTGTACTCGCACCTCGTCTTTAATTGCAAAAGTAGCCTTGGGAAAGGGAAAGCGTTCAAAACTTTCTAAAAATTGAAAGCCTTGCGGATGAATCACACCGGGAAAACGATTGGTAGAAAGCGAATACCTTTCGCCCTGTGCATGAACGATTTCTTCCACTTTGGAAACCAGCACCCGCCGGTCGGTCGGTGGATTAAAAGTAGCCACCAGTAAACCATGATATCTTCGCGTGTTCGCACCCAGTACGGTCGAGGAGGCGTAGCCGCCCAAGCCGTTGGTGATGAGCCATTCTTTGGAAGATAGCTCTTCGTATTTTGGAAACATTTCTTTTGTTTTATAACCTTCTCAAAAAGTGGAAATTTGGAAGAATAGAATCCGCATTGCAACCTTCCAACCTTCCAACTTTCCAACCTTCCATCATTCCACTATTCCATCATTCCATAAAAAATCACCACGCCGATTTATCAATCAACTCTGCGACCAAACCCGTCCAGCCGGTTTGATGCGAAGCGCCCACGCCGCGTGCGGTATCGCCGTGAAAATATTCGTAGAATAAAATCAAATCGCGGTAGTGCGGGTCAAAGTGATACTCGTTGGCGTTGCCGTGTACCGGTCGTTTGCCGAGTTCATCGCGTTGGAAGATAGATACCAAGCGCTTGGATAATTCATCTGCCGCTTGTTCCAGTGTAATCCAATTGCCCGAACCAGTAGGGAATTCTACTTTCAAATCATCGCCATAAAATTTCGCGTAAGCCCGCAAGGAATGTCCAATCAAATAGTTCATCGGCATCCAGACCGGACCGCGCCAGTTGGAATTGCCGCCGAACAAGCCGGTGGTGGACTCGCCAGGTTCGTATCGCAAGCCAAATTCCTGCCCCTCAATGTTGACCATGTAGGGCGTTTCGTGCTTTTTGGAAACCGAACGAATGCCACCTTTGCTGAGGAATTCATTTTCGTCAAACAAAGCCTTGAGCAAGTGTTGCAGGCGGTCTTTGGGCACCAGCGAGAGCAGGATGTCACTTTCTTCGTGCTGCGCTTCTACCACGAGGTAGTCGCGGTACTCGTTTTGCTGGGTGCGATAGTTTTGAAACCATTTCAAACGCGCATGAAAATCCGGCAGCTTTTTGAACTTTTCGTGTTCGATGGTCAAAACGGCGAAAAGCGTGGTCAAACCCACGAGTGAACGCACTTTGAGAGGGATGTAATGGTCACCTGGCAGTGCCAAAATATCATAAAAGAAGCCTTCATGTGGATCCCAGGCGCTCGTCCAATCTGCGCTGATGCGATTGAGCGATTCGGCGATATAAACAAAATGCTCGAAAAACTTAGTCGCTACGTCTTCATACGCTACATCGTCTTCGCCTAGAATGAGGGCCATTTCCAGCATATTCAGGCAGTACATTGCCATCCAGGCAGTGCCGTCGGCTTGTTCCAAATGCCCGCCGCCGGGAATGTAGCTGCTGCGGTCGAATACGCCGATATTGTCCAAACCGAGGAAGCCGCCTTCAAACACGTTGTTGCCGTTCACGTCTTTGCGATTGACCCACCACGTGAAGTTGATGAGCAATTTTTGGAATACACGGCGCAGGAAATCCTTATCATCCTTGCCGTTACGTTCCTTATCGATTTTGTAAACTTGCAAACAAGCCCAGGCATGTACGGGCGGATTCACATCGCCAAAAGCCCATTCGTAAGCCGGCAGCTGCCCTTGCGGATTCATGTACCATTCGCGCAGGAAGAGAATCAATTGATTTTTGGCAAAATTAGCGTCCACCATTGACAGTGGTACACAGTGAAAAGCCAGGTCCCACGCGGCATACCAGGGGTATTCCCACTTATCGGGCATGGAAATGATGTCTTCGTTGTTGAGGGTTTGCCAATGACTATTGCGACCATTTTTGCGGTTTTCGGGGGGCGCAGGTTGTCCGGGGTCTCCATTGAGCCAGCGCGGAATGTCAATGTTGTAATATTGCTTGCTCCACAGCATTCCGGCGAAAGCCTGGCGCTGAATGTTTGCCAAGTCTTCGTTATCGCCTTTTTTGAACGAATGGTAAAACTCGTCGGCTTCAGCAAGGCGTGTGTCAAAAATTTTGTCAAATGGTTTGCCTAAGGCATCCTTCAAATTACCATCCAGTGTTAAGCGCAGACGAATTTCCGTTTTCTCGCCCGGCATCAGATGATATTCGTATTGCGGCGCAAATTTGGAGCCTTCCTTTTGATGTTCCATCCATTCGTAATCTTTGTTTACCACTGCCCGGTGGAAAGCATCCTTTACAAAAGGCGATTCATTGGGTATCCCGTACAAACGCTCAGTATTGGTAATATTATCGGTAAAAAGGGTGCGCTTCGGCTCCTGGAAATACAGGTAATAACTGCCCTTGTCCATTTGCTCGGTGACCACGCAGTGGCGATTGCCTTTTTCGTGCAAACGAATGTCAGGCTTGGTTTTGCTCAAGCCAAATGACCACAAGTTCCGAAACCAAAGCGTGGGCAGTACCGTGATGTGTGCATCTTTATTGCCGCGATTGTAAACTGTAATACGAATGCAAATATCTTCCTCCGAAGCTTTAGCGTATTCGGTAAATACGTCGAAGTAGTTATTGGTATCAAAAACAGGCGTGTCTAATAATTCATACTCGCCTTCCAGTTTGGAACGATTACGATTGGTATTTACTAAATCCTCATACGGGTAAGCCTCGTGCGGGTATTTGTACAAATGCTTCATGTAGGAATGCGTCGGCGTGCTATCGAGGTAGTAATATAATTCCTTCACATCCTCGCCGTGATTACCTTCTGGACCGGTCAGACCGAACAGACGTTCTTTCAAAATCGGGTCTTTGCCATTCCACAGGGCAATTGCAAAACATAAATTGCAATAGTCATCGCAAATGCCCGCAATGCCATCCTCGCCCCAGCGATACACGCGCGAGCGCGCATGGTCGTGCGGGAAAGAATCCCAAGCCGTGCCGCCTTCGCTGTAATCTTCGCGCACCGTACCCCACTGGCGTTCGCTGAGGTAGGGTCCCCACTTCATCCATTTTTTTTCGCCGCTGTAATTTTCCTGTAGGCGTTTTTGTTCTTGATTCATAGTTTAATGTTGATTCAGTGTTTTATTGATTCATGGTTTCAGTGTTTTATTGATTCATGGTTTCAGTGTTTTATTGATTCATGGTTTCAGTG
>CAZGJN010000042.1:0-1273 GCA_964526645.1 uncultured Saprospiraceae bacterium | reverse complement strand
TTCCATTGAAGCTCGGAAACCAGGAAACCATGAAACCATGAAACCAGGAAACCATGAAACCAGGAAACCATGAAACCAGGAAACTATGAAACCAGGAAACTATGAAACCAGGAAACTATGAAACCACTTATTAACCATTATCTTCAAATCCCGGATACAAAGTCATGCCGCCATCCACAAAAATCGTTTCGCCGTGAATGTAATCGGATTCGTCGCTGCAAAGCCAAGCGCACACATTGGCGATGTCTTGGGTTTCGCCCACGCGTTTGTAGGGAATCAATTTCAGCAAACGTTGCTCTGCTTCGGGTGTATGCCAGGCGGAGAAGTTAATTGGCGTTTTGATTGCCCCAGGTGCAATGCTGTTTACACGAATTTTCATCGGGCCCAACTCTTGCGCTAAGGATTTCATCATCAGCATCACGCCGCCTTTGGAAGCTGCGTAATTGATGTGCCCTGCCCAGGGAATGATTTCGTGTACCGAGCTCATGCAGATGATTTTACCCAAAGACTTGGAAATTTCCGGACGAGCGCCCCTGCGTACGAACTCCCGCACGGCTTCCTGCGCACACAAGAACTGCCCAGTGAGATTTACATTCAACACAAATTGCCAATCTTCTAAGGTCATTTCCAAGAATGGCGCGTCTTTTTGCAAACCCGCGTTATTCACCAAAATATCCACCGTACCGAAGGTATCAATTGCCTTTTGAAACATGGCTTTCACCTGTTCTTGCTGGCTCACGTCCGTTTTGTAAGCAATGGCCTTGCCACCGGCAGTTTTGATAGTTTCTACTGCTTCATCGGCGCCTTTGCTATTGCCGGCATAATTCACCACCACATTCGCGCCTTCCTTACCCAGCCCTATGGCACAAGCCATCCCAATACCGGAGCTTGCACCCGTCACAATAGCAGTTTGCCCTTCTAATCTTTTCATTTGTTGCATAATAATTTAAGTTTTATTTATTTTTTAAACTGCAAAATCGCAAAATATTAAATGCAAAATGTAAAATTTTATATAAAAAGTACTTTTGCGGTTTTACATTTAGTGTTTTACATTTTGCGGTTTACCTTTCTTTTATTAATCTGATATCCACTTCTCGTTCCACGTATTGCCATTCCTCCGCTCCACGCAGTTTTGTTACCAATTCTTCAAAAGCATCGGCGTGTTCGGGAGCGTATTCAAACCAAGTGAGAAAATCGAATGGCTCGCCAACGTCCCGGCAATGGTATAATTTCCGGGCAATAGCGGGCAGATATTTCAAACCCGTTGCTGTGT
>CAZGJN010000041.1:0-33021 GCA_964526645.1 uncultured Saprospiraceae bacterium | reverse complement strand
CCGGATTTGCCGGGGGTAGTAAGACCAATGCTTTTTCAGTATCCTTTTTATCATCGTTTGCCGGAAGGCGAAAAAAAACGATTTCGGAGTAGGGTTGCTCTTTTTGCCATGGCAAACGAGTTTATTCCGCAAATCATGGAAAAAGTGCCCGATGACTTGAAGTATATGGTGGCTGCTTGTGCAGTGACAGTCACTTTTGGGCAAGAAGATTTTTTATTTAAAAAGTTTGAAACCATAGTGGTGATGCCCAAACCCGCGCCTACGCCGCAATATCCTGAAAAATTTCACGCTTCTGAAATTTACGAACCTGATGGTGTGCTATTGTTTTCGGCGGAACGATTGGCGCTGGGTTTTATGCAATCCAAGCAATATTTCAACATTGGCTTGTACGAATACGCTAAGGTTTTTAAAATAAGCTACCCGGAGCAGCCTTATCCTGTCTTGGATGACAAGGACTGGGAATCGCTGGAGCGTATCAGCGGCTTTAGCAAAGAATGGATCGAGCAATGGATTAATTTGCCCGACATTGATCCGGTGGCAGTGAGCATCGTGCATTTTTTTACCTTTCCGGAGACATTTATAAAAGAATTGCCGGCAGTATTTGAAAGCTATCGGCGGATTTTCAAGCTATAAAAATAGCCTTGGGGATTCCTGTCTTGGGTAGGGAAGTGCTAAAACTTTTGCACAGCAAACTCCTGATGAAAAAAAATGTTTACCTTAGCAACGAAGGTAAATGCAGCCTTTTATTGCATCAAAATCTTCCATTTTCCTGAGGTTTATTTTTTTGTTTTAAAAAATTGAACACACATGAGATTATTTCTTGCGTTTGCAGCCATATTTACGTTTGTTGTTGCTTGCAGTAATGCCAATTCAAAGTCGTCAACCACCACCGAAACCATAGCCGCAACCAGCCCGGATGCACCCGATGGAGAAAAGTTGTACAAGCAATATTGCGTGATTTGTCATGGCGTGTATGGCGACATGGGCACCAACGGGGCTTTCAATCTGACCACCTCTACTTTATCGGATGAAGAGCGAATCGCTGTCATCACAAATGGCCGGGAAGGCACGCAGATGGTCGGTTTCAAAAGTACCCTTGATGAAGCCAAGATCAAAGCCGTAGCAGCCTACATCGTAAAGCTGAAAAAATAACAAATGCTGATAAAAACCTATCAGGTATTGGGTTTGATGTCAGGAAGTTCCTTAGACGGGCTGGATATCGCGCTCTGTGAATTCCAGATCGAAGCTGCTGTAGTCAAAGAGTGGCACTTGGTAAAGGCAGAGACCTTTCCTTTCACGGCTGCCTGGCAACAAAAGCTCAGGGAGCTTCCCCATCTCAGTAGTTTGGAATTACTCACCGCACACACCCATTTTGGGCACTACATGGGGCAGTTGGTAAACGAATTTTTGGAAAAACACCAATTACGTCCCGATTTTATTGCCTCGCATGGGCATACCGTCTTCCATTTCCCCAATCGGCAGATGACTCTACAGATCGGTGATGGGGCAGCCCTGGCTGCTGCTACCGGCTACCCTGTGGTTTGTGACTTTCGGGCGATGGATATTGCCTTAGGTGGCCAGGGCGCACCGCTAGCACCTATCGCAGACCAACTGCTGTTGAAAGGCTATGATTTTTATCTCAATCTGGGGGGCATCGCCAATATTAGCTGCAATGCCAATGATACATTTATCGCTTTTGATATCGGTGGTGCCAATCAAGTGCTCAATGTACTGGCTCAGCAAGCAGGTTTTGATTTTGACCCAAATGGTCGGCTTGCTGAAAGCGGCAATCTCAGCCTTGATTTGCTACAAAAAGTGAATGCGTTGCCGTATTTCCAACAAGACTATCCCAAATCTCTGGGCAATGATTGGGTACAAGAACAACTGATCCCCATTTATTTGAGTTTCGAAGCGCCAGTACAAGATAAACTCCATACAGCTTGTGTCCAATTGGCAAAGCAACTGGCTTCGGATATCCAGACGATTATTCGCCGGGAACAGTTTTCCAAATCTTCATACCGCTTGCTGGCAACGGGCGGCGGTGCACACAATAGATTTTTAGTGCAATGTATCCGAGAGGCTTCTCAGGAAAATGGTAATTTTGAAATCGAAGTTCCCCAACCGGAAATGATTAGTTTCAAAGAAGCAGCACTCATAGCGCTGATGGGCACACTGCGCGTGGAAAACATACCCAACTGCATGGCTTCCGTTACAGGGGCTGCCCACGATGCTATCGGCGGAGCGATTCATCAGGGGCGGCTGAAAATATTGTAAGTAATTCCTTATTTAGATCAGTAATTAATTGAAAGCACACTCGGATAAACAAATTTTAGTGACTGGCGGTACCGGATTTTTGGGTTCTTACCTGCTTCGGTATCTGGTTGCACGGGGTTATACCCGTATTCGGGCCTTGCGGCAGCCGAGTAGTTCTTTGGGTTTGGTAGAAGATATCGCTCCTGAAATTGAATGGGTTGAAGGCAATATCCTGGATGTGGTAGGGCTGGAGGATGCCCTGAAAGGAGTGCAACAAGTGTATCATTGTGCTGCTATCGTTTCTTTTGATGCGCGAGAACGCGCCAAAATGATGGATGTAAATAGTACTGGCACAGCCAACATCGTCAACGCGGCACTCTATGAAAAGGTGGAAAAATTTATCCATGTGAGTTCCATAGCAGCGATAGGCAGAACCAAGGAAAGCAAGATCATTACAGAAGATAGTAAATGGCTGCGCAGTACTTACAATTCTTACTATGGCATTAGTAAATACCTGGCAGAGCAGGAGGTCTGGCGCGGAATGGCGGAGGGCTTGCCAATCGGGATTGTGAACCCTTCTTTGATACTGGGCGCTGGACGCTGGACAGATGGACCGCTCAGATTATTCAATTTGGTTTGGAAAAACTATCCTTTTTATACTACAGGTACGACTGGCTTCGTAGATGCCCGTGATGTGGCGCGGTTTATGATTCATCTAATGGAAAGCCCGATTACTGGGCAACGTTACATTTTAAATGCTGAAAACAGAACTTTTCAGTCCGTTATGAATGAAATCGCCTTTCATCTCCACAAAAAGCCGCCTACTATAAAAGTTACGCCCTTTATGCAGCAAATTATCTGGCGCATAGATTGGCTTCGCTCCAAGCTGTCGGGTGTACGCCCGCTCATCACTCGCGAAACAGCCGCCAATGCACAACAATCCTTTTTGTATAAAAATGATAAATCCCTTCAAGCGTTTGATTTTCAATATACCCCCCTTGAGCAAACAATCCAGGAAACCTGCGCACTATTTCTGGAAGCAATGCACAACAAATTGCCGCCACGAGGCTTGCCATTGATCTGATCTAATTTCTGGCAACTGGTTCTAAAAGTAAAGTGAAAGTGAACTATTGTGCAGAAAAAATATTTCTATCTTAGTTTTAAAATCAAACTAAGATGAATACAACGGATGTCCTCATTATTGGCTCCGGTATCGGTGGTCTATCCACTGCCATTAAAATTGCCGATAAACGCCCCGATCTGAAAATCACCGTACTGACCAAAACCCAGGAAGGCGAAAGTAATACGCGCTATGCCCAGGGTGGCGTAGCAGCCGTGTGGAATGAAGAGGTGGACTCGATTGATAAGCATAAGGAAGATACCCTCGATGCTGGTGATGGCCTGTGCAATGAAAAAATAGTAGAAATCGTGGTAAAGGAGGGACCGGAGCGGGTACGAGAGATCATCGAGTGGGGCGCTCGATTCGATAAAAAGCATTCCTTAGAGTATGACCTCGGCAGAGAGGGCGGGCACTCTGAGAATCGTATTTTGCATTACAAAGACCTCACTGGTTGGGAAATCCAGCGGGCATTGATAGATAAAGCCAAGCAGTTTCATAATATCGAAATACTGGAGCATTATTTTGCAGTTGATATCATTACCCAACACCACCTGGGATACATGATTACAAGGCTTACCCCCAACATTGAGTGCTTTGGCGCTTATGCGTTGAATAAAAGAACGAGCGAAATAGAAACTTTCCTATCCAAAATAACGGTGGTGGCTACCGGCGGCGCAGGGCAGGTTTATCGCAACACGACGAATCCGATCATCGCTTCTGGTGATGGTATCGCGATGGTCTATAGAGCAAAAGGCTGGGTAGAAAACATGGAGTTCGTACAATTTCATCCTACCGCATTGTACAATCCAGCTGGCGAAAATCCTTCTTTCCTCATATCGGAAGCGGTGCGCGGTTACGGCGGCATCCTCAAAAATAGACAGGGCCTAGCCTTCATGCAAAAGTATGATGAACGCGAATCTCTTGCTCCACGCGACATTGTAGCCCGCGCTATTGACAATGAAATGAAACTCAGCGGGGAAGAGTGCATGTTTCTCGATTGCAGGCACCTGGACAAAGAAGGCTTCATCGTTCATTTCCCTACCATCTATGAAAAATGCCTCAGTATTGGTATTGACCCCATGAAGGACATGATCCCCGTGGTACCTGCCTGCCATTATATGTGCGGCGGCATCAAAGTGGATGAAATCGGGCACAGCACAATCAATCGCCTCTATGCCTGCGGGGAGTGCACCTGCACCGGCTTGCACGGCGCGAATCGTCTGGCTTCCAACTCGCTACTCGAAGCGATGGTCTTTGCTCACCGGATCAGCCAGGATATTTTATTGCAAATTGACAACTTGTCTTTAAAAATGAGTATCCCCGACTGGGATGCACATGGCACGACCGATCCGAAAGAAATGGTCTTGATCACCCAAAGCCTGAAAGAACTCAAGGAAGTAATGAGCAGTTATGTGGGCATCGTGCGTTCCAACGTTCGCCTCAAGCGCGCCATTGACCGACTATACCTGCTTTATCGCGAAACAGAGGATTTGTACAATACCACCACCTTGTCGCCACAGCTTTGCGAGCTTCGCAACCTGGTGACCATCGCTTACTTAATCAGCCGCTCGGCTTCCATGCGGAAGGAGAGTCGGGGGTTGCACTACACTACTGATTACCCTGAAAAACAAATTTTTACGCAGACTTCTTTGCTGTAAAAGTAGGCGATGCCCATAACAACGTCATTGGATAGTATTATACAGATGCTATGCAAACAGGCATTTAGAAGCACAAAATTGTCCAAATCATAAAAATCATCTATTTTTGAAAGCAAATAATCAAGATGGAGGTATTATGAAATGGGCAATCAGCATTCACCCCAAAATTAAAGCGGCTTTTCTCTTAGCAATTATTTGCCTGGCAATATTGCTGAACCTATTCTGGGAAAAACATAATATTTCCAGCATCAACAACTCCTTTTCATCTATCTACAAAGATCGATTGCTTCCGGCTACTTACGTTTTTCATCTTACGGATCATTTGTATCAGAAGCGCCTGATTCTCGAGAAATATTTTCACCAAAGGGATTCATCCACCATAGGAGCAGATCGCCAAACGCTTATGGCGCACAATGAAGCAATAGATACCCTTTTGAGAGATTTTGAAGCAACCTACCTTGTGGAAATTGAAGACGAAGTATTGCATGAGCTGGAGCGAGAACTCCGCGCTTGTCGCAATCTAGAGCAGCGCTATTTGGAAGATTCTGAAAAAGGGGCAATACCTCTCGAAAGTAAGATTGCATTTGAAAAACTATTCGCTACGGCTAAAGCAGAACTTACGCAACTCAGCCAGATTCAAGTAGATGTAGGTAAAAAATTGCAAGAAGATTGTCAGCGTGTAGCCGCCAGTACGAGCTTGTTGACCAACCTGGACGCACTGCTCATCATCGTCATCGGATTGATTATTCAAGTGTTGATTTTTACTTCCAAAAGCTTTATTCCGCGAGTACCACAGCAGCATGAGTGGAATTAATTCTGACTTCAAGGGTTCTATCAAAATGCCTGTGTAGGTGCGCACGCCATCAAAAAATAAGAGTTTGCTTAAATTATCACTAATATAAATTAAATAAAAGCGATGCCGCCAAATTTATCATTCACCTTAGATGAAGTAAATTGGACAAAATGAAGTGTGTAGTTAGCAGCGACTTTTTAGTCTTTCTAAGGGGGTTGGAATAATTATTTTTTTAAATTTTAAGCATGCTCTTAGGTACTTTCAAAGCAAAATCCTTACATCCTGAAATTTTTCATCGTTTCATTGAGGTCTTCAGTTGCTTTGTTTAATTCTTCCAAGCGTTTGCGCCGTTCTTCGGCTACTTTTCTATCTTCAGGCTCCTCTTTTTTATTTACAACTTCCGGCGCTGGCGCTTCTTTTTCCATAGGAATATCCGATAGCCCATCGAAAGGTTCTTTTCCAAAAGTAAGGGACTCTTTTTTAGCATCAATGTAAACAATATCTCCCTCCAGGAAAGTACCAGCCAAAATAAGCCGTGACAACTCATCCACCACCTCTCGTTGAAGTACTCTTTTCATTGGCCGTGCACCAAACTGTGGGTCGTAGCCTAAATCCGCCAGCCAACTCATGGCTTTTCCACTTATTTGGATAGAAATACCCTGCTTGGCGAGCATTTTTTGTACTTTTTTGAGCAGTAGTTTAAGGATTTCCTGAATATCCTTTTTGCTTAAAGGAAGAAACATAATTTGTTCATCAATACGATTGAGGAATTCCGGTCGAAGGGTTTGTTTGAGTAGCTTAAAAACTTCATCTTTTGTTGCTTCAATGATTTCGGCGCGTTTTTTATCACCCAGCGCATCCAGGTCTTCAAAATTTTCCAAAATGGTTTCTGCACCCATATTGGAAGTCATAATGATGATCGTGTTTTTGAAATTAGCCAGGCGACCCTTGTTGTCTGTCAAGCGACCGTCATCCAGTACTTGCAACAAAATATTGAAAGTATCGGGGTGTGCTTTTTCGATTTCATCCAGCAAGATGATAGAATAAGGTCGTCGGCGCACGGCTTCTGTCAATTGCCCGCCTTCTTCATATCCGACATAGCCGGGCGGCGCGCCCACCAAGCGGGCAGCAGCGTGCTTTTCCTGATACTCGCTCATGTCAATGCGCGTGATTGCTTTTTCATCATCGAATAGAACTTCCGCCAGGGCTTTTGCCAATTCCGTTTTACCTACCCCGGTGGGGCCCAGGAAAATAAACGAACCAATGGGGCGGTCGGCATCCTGTAACCCAGCACGGCTGCGGCGCACCGCAGTAGAAACGGCTTTCACTGCCTCCTGCTGACCGATGAGGCGTTTGCCAATTTCTTCTTCTAAGTGGAGTAATTTATCTTTTTCGCTTTGAATCATTTTGGAAACCGGTATGCCCGTCCAGCGGGAAATGACAGCAGCGATGTCATTGGCGGTTACTTCACCGCTGGTGAGGCGGTTTTCTTCAGGGAGTTGGCTTAGTCTTTCTTCTGCTGCTTTGAGTTGTATTTGGAGTTGTTGCAGATCCCCATAGCGGATTTTAGCTACTTTTTCAAACTCACTGTTGCGCTCGGCTTTCTCAGCTTCCATTTCTAGCCCTTCGATCTGCTTTTTGATATCCTGAATGTTATTGACAATCTCTTTTTCGTTGTGCCAGGTAGCTCTGAGGGAGTCACGCCGTTCTTTGGCATTGGCAATTTGCTCGTTGATTGCCTTCATTTTTTTATCCTCATTTTCGCGCTTGAGGGCTTCGCGTTCGATTTCGAGCTGGCGCACTTTTCGATCCCATTCATCCACTTCATCGGGCACGGAGTCTAATTCCATCCTCAATTTAGCAGCCGCTTCGTCAATCAGATCAATCGCTTTATCGGGCAAAAAACGATCTGTAATGTATCTGTGCGAGAACTCTGCCGCAGCAATCAGGGCTTCATCCAGGATTTGAATTTTGTGATAAACCTCATATTTTTCCTGCAAGCCGCGTAGAATAGAAATGGTGTCCTCCAAACTCGGCTCTTCGATCATCACCGTTTGAAAGCGGCGCACCAAAGCGGTATCCTGTTCAAAATATTTCTGATACTCATCTAAGGTCGTAGCGCCGATGGCGTGCAGCTCACCGCGTGCCAGTGCGGGTTTCAGGATGTTGGCGGCATCCATGGCACCGCCGCCGCCGCCTGCACCAATGAGCGTATGGATTTCATCAATAAATAAGATAATCTCGCCGTTGGAAGATTCTACCTCTTTGATAACGGCTTTGATTCGTTCTTCAAATTCCCCTTTGAACTTAGCACCTGCCACAATGCCTGCCAGGTCGAGTGCAAAAATTTTCTTTGTTTTCAGATTCTCGGGCACATCTCCTTTGATAATTCGCCAAGCAATGCCTTCTACAATAGCTGTTTTGCCTACACCCGCTTCGCCAATGAGTAGGGGGTTGTTCTTTTTCCGGCGTGACAGAATGTGCAGCACCCTGCGGATTTCATCATCTCTTCCGATGATGGGATCTAATTTTCCACTTTCGGCGCGTTCATTGAGGTTGACAGCAAATTTGAGGAGCGCGGCGTAGCTACTATCGGTGCTTTGGTCGGTTACTTTTTGGCCCTTTCGCAACTCCTGAATGGCAGCTTTCAGCGTTGCCTCCGTAGCGCCCATATCTTTCAAAATTTGAGCACCTTTGTCAGCGCCTTTTGCAATACCGACTAAGATTAGCTCAATCGAAATATACTCATCGCCCATTTCGGGCAATAACTTTTTGGCAGCACTAAGCGCTTTGTTGGCATTGTCCGTAAGGTATTGCTTTTCCGAACCTTCCATGCGGGGATAGGCTTTGATGAGGGCATCGAGCCGGATTTTAAGTGCGGCAACGTCTATGTTTGCTTTCTGGAAGATAAAAGTCGCTACGTTTTCATCCGTTTCGAGGATTCCTTTGATGAGGTGCAGGGTATCAACGTATTGCTGATCATAGCCCGCCGCAATTTGCTGGGCTTTTAGGATCGCATCCTGGGCTTTTATAGTGAAGTTATCAAAAGTCATATTTACATATAGTTTTCATGTAAAGGTATAGTATCGAAATTATTTTACTTGGTTCTATTTTCGTTTCGCTATGCAATTGTTTTTATAAAAAGAATCACCTTGCAAAGTTATTTTTTTTCCAACAGGGCATACAAAGATTCATGTGTTGTATCGGGTTTCCAAAAACTTCCGACAAGCATGCCCAAAATACTCGCCAAAAGACCCCATATCAGACTTGGAATAACGGTGCCATTTATTTCACAAACAATCCAGACTAACATCCCCAGTGAAATCGAAAGCAAGGCCCCCGCATTGGATGCTTTTTTCCAATAAAGCCCGGCTGTGAGCGGCACAAATAAAGAAACGAGGCTCAAGGCAGAGGATTGACCCACCAGTTCATAAATATTGGTATTCCAGCCTGCCATAAAAGCAGAAGAAATTGCTACGCCCACCACGCCAAAACGCATGATTTGCAGCAACTTTTTATCGGTTAAATTTTTAAAATAGGGCTTCACCAGGTTTTCGCCAATCACCGTTGCCGGAGCAAGTACCGCGCCCGAAGTGGTACTCAGAATCGCGGAGAGCAAAGCTCCAAAAAACATGATCTGCATAGAGATGCTACTATGTTGGAGCACCATTTTGGGAAGGATCATTTGCGGATCGCCCGATTGTAATTCCGGATAGAGCATTTTGCCACACAACCCAATAAACAAAGGTAGAAAACCAATGCTAAGATACATAAAGCCCGCTAAAACAGCAGCAATTGCCGAAGCGCGTTCGGTTTTGGCTGCCATAACTCGCTGAAAAACATCTTGTTGTGGAATAGAGCCCAAGCCTATGGTGATCCATGCTGCCAGGTAAGTGACGATGCCTGTTAGGTTGGCTTGGGGCAAAAAGCGAAAGAAACCCGCCGGCTGCGCTGCGATTACCTTTTCAACCCCACCTACTTCTCCGCTCAAATGAAACGCCAGTAGTAGCAGCCCTGCGATGATCATAATCGTTTGTATAAAATCGGTAATAGACACAGCCCACATGCCACCAATGTAAGTATAAACCAATACAATCAGTGTACAAAGGGCAATACCTATCAAAAAAGGAATACCAGCGAGTGTTTGCAGAATGATAGTCATTGCTACTAGTTGCGCAGCGATCCAGCCAAAATAAGACGGCACAATAAAAATAGCAGAAAGGAATTCTGCCTGCCGGCTAAAACGAAGCTTAAAAAAATCGCAAAAGGTAAGAATGTTGAGCCGATAAAGTTTACGGGCATAAAAAAGCCCTACCAAAACCAAACACATCGCGGCACCAAAAGGGTCTTCCACCACACCGATAAGCCCACCCTCTACAAACTCTGCTGAAGCACCCATCAATGTTTCGGAGCCAAACCAAGTAGCAAAAGATGCACAAGCGGCAATCAACAGCGGTAGCTGCCTACCGGCAATCACAAAGTCCTTGGTAGAGTGTACCCGCCGCGAAGCCCACCACCCAAGGAGCAAAGTAAGGAGCAAGTAAACAATAATAAAACCAAGCAACATCAATCAGTCATATTGGACGTTATTAAAGTAAAGCGGTAAATTTAGCTTTTTTGCAAAAGTTATTGTTTATGCGTGTTATAAAATTTGCACTTTGAAAAATGGTCTCGTAACTGTATTTTCATAATTTCAAAACGGTGGGTACAGAGTAGAATTTGTCACGCATATTGCTGAAAATCTTAGTTTAAGACAATTTTAACGGATAAATTACACCAACGACCGCACTTCCAGCTTTTAACGATTGTTATGATGCTGTTGAACAATTTGTTCCAATAAAAAGGTTTTAATATTATATGCCTTGATTCAATACATTTGGCTATCTATCAAAAAATTGATGAAAATATGAACTTGCTAAGAATTTTTGTAGCAGTTGTGCTTTCTGTAGGGTGTCTGAGCATTGCTAATGCACAGTACTTCGGGCGCAACAAGGTCAACTATGAAACATTTGATTTTAAAGTGCATCAATCTGATCATTTTGAAATCTATAGTTATTTGAACAACCCCTCCTACCTTCAGCAATTTGCTACCTGGGCAGATGAATGGTATAAAATGCATCGAAAAATCCTTGGAGATACCATCATTCAAAAAAACCCACTGATCCTTTATAGCAATCACGCTGATTTTCAGCAAACGAATGCCATCTTCGGGCAGGTAGGCGTGGGTACGGGTGGTGTAACGGAGGCTTTCAAAAATCGGGTGATTTTACCGATTGCCATGTCCAACCAACAAACCCACCATGTGCTTGGGCACGAATTGGTACATGCTTTTCAGTATAATATCGTCATCAATGGTGATTCTACCAATTTGAATAATATCGGCAATCTTCCGCTTTGGCTCGTGGAGGGCTTAGCGGAGTACATGTCTATCGGTAGTGTGGATGCCCATACGGCGATGTGGATGCGCGATGCCGTATTGAACAATGACGTGCCAACTATCAAAGATTTGAACAATCCAAAGTACTTCCCTTATCGCTATGGGCAAGCGTTCTGGGTTTTTCTGACGGGCATGTATGGCGATGAGGTAATCGGTCCATTCTACAGGGCTGTTGCCAAGTACGGGTTTGAACCTGCGTGTGGTATTGTGCTGGGTATGAGTGAGGAGAACCTGTCGAAGCTCTGGGTGAGTACCATCAAAACCAAGTTTGAACCTTTCCTGGGCGACAAAAAAGAGCGCTTTGTGGGTACTAAACTGATCTCCGATGAGAATGCTGGGCGTATGAACATCTCTCCGGTGCTTAGTCCCAATGGGCGTTATGTTATTTTCCTTTCCGAAAAAGATCTTTTTGGAATTGACCTCTTTTTGGCGGATGCCAATACAGGCAAGATTCTGCAAAGGGTAGCCAGCACAGCGAAAGATGGACACCTGGATGATTTTGATTATATCGAATCGGCAGGGACTTGGTCGCCAGATGGAGAGGAATTTGCCTTTGTCGCTTTCGCAAAAGGACGCAACGTTCTGGTTATCAAGGAAGCGAAAACTGGAAAAACCGTAGATGAAATCAAAATTCCTGGTGTGCAGGCATTTACCAATCCTGCTTGGTCGCCAGATGGAAAGTCCATCGTTTTCAGTGGCTTGGTAGAAGGTCAAGTGGATTTGTACAAATACAATCTTCGCAATGAAAAAGTAGAACAATTGACCAATGATCCATACTCGGAGATGCACGCGCACTGGTCTGCCGATGGCACCAAAATTCTTTTTGCATCTGATGAGTTAAGTTACGAGAATGGTCGTCGCAATGGAAAATGGTCTTTCAACCTGGCAGAGCTGGATGTCGTAAGCCTTCAGATCAACCACATGGATGTTTTTCCCGGTGCGGATAATTTGAATCCAATTTATGATACAGGGGGTAATATCTGGTTTTTATCTAATCGCGATGGTTTCCGCAATGTTTATAAATACGAACCCACATCGGGCAAGGTGTATCAAATGACTGATATGATCACGGGGGTGAGTGGCATCACGCAGTATGCTCCTGCTTTGACCATTGACCGCAAGCGCGACCGAGTGGCTTACATGCATTATGCCAAAAATCAATACAATATCTATCGAGCAAAAGTAGAAGACTTTCTGAATAAAGAAGTAGTGGCGCAAGCGGTAGATTTCGCGGCGGCTACGCTGCCCAGGGTAAATCCGCAGGCATCTAAGTTGGTGGATACCCAATTGACAAAAGCGAAAGAAGATGAGAATGCGCTTACGATGCTTCGGCAAGTGCCTTATCGTAGCAAATTCAAGCTGGATTACGCAGGGGGAAGCACTGGCGTTGGTATTGGCACCAGCAATACCTTTGGCGCTACAACGGGCGTAGCAGGGGCGGTGGATTTGCTTTTTAGCGATATTGTAGGCAATAACCAATTGTTTACCAGTATTGCTATGAATGGTGAAATTACAGACTTTGGAGGGGCCATCTCTTACATCAATCGCAAGAGTCGCATCAACTGGGGTGGTACGATCTCTCATGTGCCGTTCCGGATTCCCTCTTTTGGCAGTACGACTATCGAAGAATTGGATCTCGGTGGTGGCGCTACGACACTGGCAGTGGTAGATCGCTTTTTTATCGAGCGGATATTTGAGCAAAGACTCGGCACTTTTGGTTCGTATCCTTTTTCCCAAACGCTGCGTCTGGAAGCTGATGCGTCTTTCTCTCGTTATAGTTCTCGTGTGGATGAATATTCCAATTTCTATCAGGCAGTACCAGTGGGAGGCAACCAATATGCGCGCGGCAATTATTTTGGGCAAGACCGCCGGCGGGTGGATGCTGCACCTGGCTTTAATCTGATCAATGCTGGATTAGCCCTGGTAGGGGATAACTCCTTTTTTGGAATGACCGCGCCTTTGAAAGGGCATCGGTTTAGATTTGGCGTGCAACAATATTTTGGCGAGTTTAATTTTACTTCCACCACTATTGATTATCGAATTTATAAGTTTTTCAAACCCATTGGCTTTGCCTTCAGAGCCCTGAGCTATGGTCGCCACGGCGATGCTGCTAATCAGTTATTCCCTTATTATGTTGGAAATCCGTGGTTTGTAAGAGGTTACAACTACAACAACGATACGGAGCGCTACCTGCAAGAAAATGGGATCTCCGTAGATCAACTGATTGGTAGTAGTATCGGCGTTGCCAATTTTGAAATTCGTATTCCATTTACAGGCCCTGAGAGACTGGCCCTGATCAAGTCTGGCTTTTTACTCACGGATCTTAACTTTTTTGCCGATGGCGGGGTGGCATGGTCTGATTTTGATCAGTTTAATCCACCAACAGATTCCAATTTGTTGAAAGCTGAGCCTCTTTTCAGCGTGGGCGCATCGTTGCGGATCAACGTGTTTGGGGCTATTATTTTGGAGCCTTTTTATGCGATTCCTTTATTGGATAATGCAAAAGGCGCGTTTGGTTTGAATTTTATACCTGGTTGGTAAAGGAAAACACCTTCCTTCTGACAAAAAATATGCTGCAATAGGCGTGAATTTTCTCCCAGTTAATTGTTAAGGGTTAACTGGGAGAATGCGGCATTTTATCACAGCAAAGGCGTGATTGATTTTTCAGAGCGCATGCTATTTTTTTATCTATGCTACCAGAAGTGCAGCGCCAAAAACCCCGGCACTGTCGCCAAGTTTTGGTTTCAAAAAAATGGTATCCAGATGGTCTATTCCAGTATTAAAAACATATTGTTTTGCTTCTTGAACACCCGCTGAATATAGCTCTTGGATATTGCCTACGCCACCGCCCAATACGATCACATCAGGATCGAGGATATTAATAATGACAGAAATTGCCTTTCCGAAAAAATGGGTCAGTCGCTGCATGGTTTGCATGGCTGCCTCATCCGTCGCCGCGTTTGAAGCGATGTCCCTCAGCCGTAGGGCTTTACCAGAGAGGCTTTTGTAGTATCGCTCCAGTGCCGGGCCCGAAATGATGGTTTCCACACAGCCAGTTTTGCCGCAATAGCACTTTCCACCCGATTCATCAAGAAAATTATGCCCCCATTCGCCACCCAAGCCTTGTTTTCCATTGATAGCTTTGCCATGTACCACTAAGCCTCCGCCTACTCCCGTACCCATGATGACCCCAAAAACTACTTCAGCATCAGGCGCTACATCGTGCGCAGCACCAAAGCGAGCTTCCGCTACCGCAAAACAATTGGCATCATTTGCCAGCGTAAAGGGTATGTTGAGTTTAGCATCAAGGTCTTTTTTGAGCGGCATACCGTTGAGGCTGGTCGTATTGCAGTTTTTCATGCGCTGGGTGCTTGGGTCGAGGGTTCCGGGAGTGCCCATACCAATGCGATTTGGACTGAGTCCTGTTTCTTTTGACAACATACCGACCAGCACTTGTATCTGCTCAATAATGTGGTCATAACCGCCTTCTTGTTCTGTAGATACCCTCAATCGGGCGAGCACTTTCGGATTATTTTTACTCTCAATGACCACTCCTTCTATTTTGGTTCCACCCAAATCAATGCCCCATAATGGATTCATATCATCTTCTATTTAAGGTTTTGTATAGATAGAATGCCTAAAAATAAAAAACTTGCTACTACTTTTTAATAATTTCCTATTCAAAGCGAAATCTATGGCTTCATTTTTGTTTGATAAGTAATTTACAATGTTTTAGATGGATAACTCCTCTATTTTTGTAACTTTGCCTGTTCATTGAATTAAAAGATGTAGAGCGGCGATTGGATTAAAAAAACCTTCTTGGCAGGCATATTTATTTTGTTCTATGGCAGAAAAGGCAATATCTTTTCAGGAAAAGATACCGTACCACAACTGGTCTTTTGAGCTAACTAACTCGGATGATGGTGATTTGCCTGTTTATTTAACCGGCAATTTTAATAACTGGAATGCCAAAGACGAAGCTTTTCGTTTTCAAAAAATAGCAGCTAAAAAATTTCTCCTCAAAACAAAATTGCCCTTTCGGGAAATTGAATACAAATACACGCGAGGTAGTTGGGACACCGTAGAACTGGATCGTTATGGCAATGAAATAAAAAATCGAAAGGTAAACACGGACAAATCAATCGTGCAGGATGAGGTCGTCTTATGGAAAAAAAATGGACTTGCTTACAACCCATCGTTTTTGCCTATCATTAGAATTATTTCTGAAAAATTTGAAATACCACAACTGATCAAAACGCGTCGTATTGCAGCACTTTTACCATATAATTATGATAAAACAGACCGCCGATACCCGGTGCTTTATTTACAAGATGGTCAAAACCTATTTGATGATTATGCGCCTTTTGGTAATTGGGCCTTGGATAAAAAACTGGCTGTGCTGGCAGCTCAAGGAATGGGTGACATTATCGTTATCGCGATTGACCATGCCGAGAAGGAGCGCATCATAGAATTTACGCCATCCATTACTACTCGCTTGGGCAAAGGAGATGGCAAAAAATATGTTCGGTTTTTGACCGATACACTGAAGCCTTATGTGGATAAGCATTTCCGCACCCTTCCGCAGAGAGGATACACTAGCATTGGGGGGAGTTCCATGGGTGGGTTGATTAGTATCTATGCGGGATTGCTATACCCAGAGGTCTATGGTAAACTCCTTATCTTTTCTCCCTCGCTGTGGGTAGCACCCAATATACACTTTCAGATAATGCACTTTTATGAGCCGTTCGATATGAAAGTGTACATATATGGTGGCGAAAATGAAGGTATGTATATGATACCCAACATAAAAAGATTTATTTCGGCAATAGAACAACAAGGTATTGCAAGCAATATTGACTTTCATTTATCCATTGATCCACAAGGGAAGCATAACGAAGCTCGATGGGGAGAAGAATTTCCTAAAGCAATAGAGTGGCTGTTTTTTACAAATGCATCCTAAAAGAAACCTATGATATGACTATACAGGTACTTAACACATTCGAAGACCAATACGAAGCTTTAGTGATTCCGGTAATAGGAAATGGCACTCAAGAAAAAACACTCAGCGCAATAGAAGCCACTACTGGGATTGCTGCGACCATGTTAAAACAGGATTTCAAAGGGGAAATCGGGGAAATTAATACAATTTATGCCACAGGTAAGCGTGTTTACCTACTTGGTTTGGGTAATAAACCTGAATTTGGTGATATCATAAAGGCTTTTAGATACTTTTCGCACAAAATGAGGCAAAAGCTGCCGCCGAAGCTGGGAGTCAGCTTTTTGCACAATAATATAAGTGATGTACCCTCAAAACAGATAGAAGCAGTTTTGAATGGATTGCTGCTGGGGGCTTACCAAATAGGGCGCTACAAAACCTCCAACGGAGAGCAGCACCCTTTTGAATCAGAAAAGGCGATGATCCTTGTCTTTGTAGAGGCGCATCTGAATACCATAGCCGAAGCGGCTGCCTATAGAGCAAAGCATATTGCAGCGACGCAGATAGAAATCTTTAATTTGGTAAATGCACCCAGCAATAAAAAAACGCCTGATGATCTGGTCGCCTGGGCAAAAAAATCCGGTGACCAATACGGATACCGCGTAGAATCTTTTTCGAAAGAACAAGCTGAATCAATAGGCTTGCATGCCCTCCTCGCAGTCAACAGAGGTAGTGAATACCCACCTGCCTTTATTATCATGGAATACAAACCCCAGGGCAATGCAATCAAAAAACTGGGACTGATAGGCAAAGGAGTGACATTCGATACCGGCGGATTATCCATCAAACCTGCGCCTAATATGCATTTGATGAAAAGCGATATGGGGGGGGCTGCGGCTGTGTTTGGTGCAATGGAACTGGCCGCAAAATTCAAATTGCCCTTGCACGTCATTGGGATCGTGCCAGCTACCGACAACAGCGTGGATGCCAAATCACTCAAACCCAGCGATGTGATTGGTTCTTACAGTGGCAAAACGATAGAAGTGCTGGACACAGATGCAGAGGGTCGGTTGATTCTCGCGGATGGTTTGTCGTATATGGTTAAAAATTTCCAACCTGACATCCTGATTGACCTGGCTACCCTCACGGGCAGTACAGTTCGTACTTTTGGCTATCAGGTAGCGGGCTTTTTTTCTAATAATGACGAATTGGCAAGCCACCTTTTTGAAGTTGGCGAACGCTGTAGTGAGCGAATCTGGCGCTTGCCGATTTGGGATGCCTACAAAGATGATATCAAATCTGACATAGCGGATGTTCGCAATTTGAGTGGCAAGCCCGTTGCAGGGGCTATTTCTGCTGCTAAATTTCTGGAATTTTTTATAGACAACCATCCTGCCTGGGCGCATCTCGACATTGCAGGGGTGGTCTTTAATGATTCGGAATTCGCTTCTCAAAAAAGTGCCACTGCGTTTGGCGTGCGCTTTTTATTTGAATTTATGACAGACTTGGCAGCTCAAAATAAATAGTTTTAGCATTTTATTTTATCTTGCCAGTATAGGAAAGCTAAATTGTATAAAACCTTTAAAATCAAAACGACAAATTACTCATGCCTCGCCCTATGACCTTCTTTTGTATCGCAACTTTTTTTAAAGGAATAGATTTTATGAACGCCTGTAAAGCAGCTGGCAATACAGTGCTTTTGCTCACCAAAAAATCTTTAGAAAACGAAGCCTGGCCCTGGGAGGCTATTGATGAGGTGTTTTATGTAGAACACGACAATAATACCCCGGAAAATATGCAGTTGATAAAAGATGGTTTGGCTTTCGTGATGCGAAATCGGAAGATAGATCGGATTGTGGCATTAGATGATTTTGATGTGGAAAAAGGGGCCTTCCTACGCGAGGAATTCCGGATTCCGGGTATGGGGCAAACAACTGCCCGTCATTTTCGGGATAAGCTTGCCATGCGCATGAAAGCTGCTGAGGCGGGGATTCCTATTCCTGCTTTCAGCCCTTTGTTTAATGATCAAGAAATCCATGATTTTACAAATCGGGTCGCCCCTCCCTGGTTGGTAAAACCCCGTGCTGAAGCATCAGCTATTGGGATCAAAAAAATTCATACCAGCGATGAACTGTGGGAAGTATTAAACAAACTCGGTAATGACAGGCATCTGTACCTTATCGAGCAGTACAAACCTGGCGATGTCTATCATGCAGATTCGCTCATAGCGGGCGGTAAGGTGCTGTTTTGCCGGGTGTCTCAATATGTCAATACGCCATTAGAAGTAGCGCATGGCGGCGGTATTTTTCGCACCGCGACGGTCGAATTTGACGGTAGTGACGATAAATCCCTCCAAAAACTCAACGCAGAGGTGATGAATGCTTTTGGAATGCAGTTTAGTGCTTCTCATACGGAGTTTATCAAATCAAAAGAGGACGGCACGTTTTATTTTCTTGAGACTTCTTCTCGTGTGGGCGGCGCGCACATCGCTGAGATGGTAGCATTTTCTGCGGGAATTAGCCTGTGGGAGGAATGGGCAAAAATCGAAAGCGCAGAAGCGAATGACGTTTCTTACGTCCTCCCGCCTGTCAAAAAGGAATATACCGGCATCATTGTTTCTCTCGCTCGATTCCAACATCCTGATGATAGCAGTTTTGACGATCCCGAGATTGTATGGCGCTTGCGCAAAGAACACCATATTGGCTTTATCGTTAAGGCTACTTCCAGAGAGCGAGTGTTGGCGCTGCTGGATGCTTATGCCCAGCGGATTGCGCAGGACTTCCATGCCGCCGCACCACCTAAAGAACACGCCACCAATTAATCAAGCTTCTCAATTTCTAAGTGATAATGAGGTACGAAGCTTCTCTTTCTTTTGCTCAAAAAATGGATGAACAAGATGCCTTGGGGCATTTTCGGGATCAGTTTTTTTTCCCAAAGTATGAGGATAGAAATAGCCTCTACTTTTGTGGCAATTCTTTGGGTTTGCAGCCTAAGTCCGTGCAGTCTTATTTAGAGCAAGAACTTGAGCACTGGAAAATCTATGGTGTGGAGGGGCATTTCAAGGGAGATAAACCCTGGATGCATTACCATAAATTTTTACAAACCCAAACGGCGCACATCGTAGGAGCAGTGGCGGAAGAGGTGGTCGTGATGAATACCCTTACGGTCAATTTGCACTTGCTGATGGTCTCTTTTTATCGCCCCAATGCAAAACGCTTCAAAATTATCATGGAGGCAGGGGCTTTCCCCTCTGATCAGTATGCTGTGGAAAGCCAGGTAAAATGGCATGGTTTTCATCCGGATGAGGCAATCGTGGAAGTAGCACCTCGAGCAGGAGCACACCTGCTTTGTACCGAAGATATCCTGGAGGCAATAGACCAACATGGCGACCAAACGGCGCTTATCCTCTTTGGGGGTGTCAATTACTACACGGGTCAATTTTTTGATCTGCAGGCTATCACAGAAGCCGGTCATCGGGCGGGCGCTTACGTTGGGTTTGATCTGGCACATGCCGCAGGAAACGTCTTGTTGGAATTACACAACTGGGAAGTGGATTTTGCAGTATGGTGCAGTTACAAATATCTGAATGCTGGCCCAGGTGGTCCGGGCGGCGTATTCATTCACCAGCAGCATGGCACTAACCCTGCGCTTCCTCGTTTTGCAGGCTGGTGGGGGCACGATGAAGACAATCGTTTCCTGATGCAAAAAGGCTTTGTACCTATGCCTGGAGCGGCGGGTTGGCAGTTGAGCAATGCGCCTATTTTTAGTTTTGCGGCGCATCGGGCAAGCCTCGATTTATTTGAAGCGGCTACAATGCCTGCTTTGCGCAAAAAAAGTGAAGCACTCACGGGCTTTCTGGCTTATTTGATTGACTCCTTGCAGCAACCACTTCAGATCATCACCCCTTCCGACCCCGCAGCGCGCGGCTGCCAGCTTTCTATTCTGACAAATAATAGAGGCAAAGCACTTTTTGAATACCTTTCCGACAATGGAGTCATTTGTGATTGGCGAGAACCCAATGTGATTCGCCTCGCACCTGTACCACTTTACAATAGCTTCCAGGATGTTTGGGAATTATACAAGCAGCTCCAAGTGTTTGCATGGTGACATTTTTCTGCGATTTTGAATTTTTTTGAGCATTGCAACAGCAAATGTCATAACTTTATACAAAATATATGGTATGAAAAAGCTGTCTATTCTCACAAGCATTCTGCTGAGTGTTATGCTGCTGGGGTGCAAAGGTGGCATTATTGAAAGCGAAGGATTTCCCTTGCCGGAGGATGGCACTACGCTGCTCGATTTTTCTTACCGCGAAAGCACAAATTACGCCGGATTTGTGCAGTTTATTATTCATGCAAACAACATCAAGCACTATCAATGGAGTTTTGGGTTTTTAGATGAAAAAGGGCAACTGGTTACCTCCGAATCTTCAGCGCCGGGGATTTTTTTTCCTGCAAATGGTCATTATAATGTTACTTTGAAAGGGATTGACAAGGAAGACCGTGCTACTTCAGTCAGTAAAATTGTCAAAGTGTCTAATTTCAATTAATTTTATTCATAACAATATTTTGTAATTGCTCCTAAAGATTTGAATATGAAAAAGCCGCGATATAGATTGGCGCTCATAGCACTTGTATCACTTTATTGTAGTTGCGAAATACCTACCATTGAGCGCAATGATGTATTTAACAAGAAAGAAGAAGCGATTGAAATTCTGCTCGACTTTGACTTCCGAGAGAGCAATAGCAGCTCCGGGTATGTTCAATTTTCTAATCTATCCAAAGGTTTTCAAAGTTATTTTTGGGATTTTGGCTTTAAAGACAAAGATGGAAAGGCTGTCGTGTCCAATGAAGCTCGTCCTTACGTTTTCTTCCCGGCTAATGGCGAGTACCTGATCATTTTGCGCGGCATTGACATAAACAACAAGGAACACACTATTCACAGATATATTTTGATTAAAAATATGTGCTGCTAAAGCTTCGCCGGCATTGCTTTTTAGCTAAGAATTTTCACATCCAACTCACTAATATGAATGGCTTTCAAGCTGCTGGTGCGCGCTGTGATGTCTAATGCGCTATTTTCTAATTTTAAAACGCCACGCGGGCAAACCGCTGCGCAAATGCCACAACCCACACAGGAAGCACGTACAATGTTTTGTCCTTTTTGAGCATAAGATCGCACATCAATACCCATTTCGCAATAAGTAGAACAGTTACCACAGGAAATGCACTGTCCACCATTCGTAGTAATGCGAAAACGACTGAAAAATCGCTGCTGGATACCCAGAATCGCTGCCATCGGGCAACCAAAACGGCACCACACTCGGCTACCCATTAGTGGATAAAAGCCCACGCCAATTACACCCGAAAAAGCTGCACCAACCCCAAAGGCATACCACTGACGAAGTTGAGCGCCATTCACAAAAAATACCTCCTTATGGGACCCAAGATAAGCCCAAACAGTAAGCCCAACAATGAACGCCATAACCAAAGCCGCTCCAATTTTGACGCGCGGATTCAAATTACGTACATAATTGGGGCGAAGGAACATCAGGACGATTAATCCTACAAAAATCAGGCTCACCAACCCAACAAACATTTCCCGCGTCACGGCGTACTTATCCGGGTTTTGAGTGAAAAAGCTGTAAAGAGTTGCAATGGTAACAATCACAATAAAAACCAATACGCTGTGAATGAGCCAACGCTCTACTTGCCAGGCTTTCAGTGATTTATCCGACAGCTGCCGGAAGGGATCGCCCGCTGTTTCTGCTAAGCCGCCGCAACCGCATACCCAGGAGCAGTACCAACGTTTGCCGTAGAAATAGGTCAGAATAGGCGAAGCAATAAAAATCATTGCTATCCCGAAAATCAGCATAAATAGCCCAATTGCGCCACTCGTAGTCAATTCTTTGATATGCCAGCTTTCAAAAAAATAATAATTCAAAGGCCACATATTTTTAAAATCATTAAATGGCAGATTCATTCGCAGCAAAAACTCGGGCAGTAAAAACGCAAACCCCAGTTGGAAAAAAATGACTGAAATAGTGCGTAGTACCTGGTACCGATTATGGCGGTATTTCAAAATGAATTTATAGCCCAATGCGAGAATAACCACAGTATAGAGCGTGCCATACACAAACCATTGGCTGGCCTGATTACCTTCGAGCAGCTTTGCTAAAGGATCAAACAAAGCAATAATGCCTGTATTTGCTTCGCCTTTTGCACCCAAGCCAAGATAGGCCGGAAACCAATATAGCAACACATAAAAGCCCGTGAGTATAATCGCTGAAAGCCAACCCAGCGCGCCCCGCCCCGATAGAGAGTCGAACCAGACGCGATTATTTTTGATGCCGTCCGGCAAATGGAGGTAAGCTCCGCGAGCGTAAATGACCGTCCCTGCGATGATCCCTGTGAGTGATAGACTCAAAAAAAGTGCTGGATGTGGCAGTGTCACGCCAAAAATACTCACAAACAAAATTAATAAACCAATCCCCGCGATTGCCAAACCTAATTTCTGGCTGGCATTCATGTTGGCGTGCGATACAGGATTGGCAATTGAAAGGCTTGAATCCATTTGTGCCATGATTGTCTTTTTGATCTGGTGGATTATATTTTTGATTTGGCAAGAAAGCGCAAAACGTTATTGAGCTTTCGATCCTTTTTTATCTGTAAGTGCTTGCCATATAGTTTATTATACAAACTGATAACAGCTGGTTCGTGCGCTTGATAAAATTCTGGATCAAAATTAGCAAGGCTTAAATCTTGCAAAACATCCTCTACAGAAGTGCCTTCGCGCAGCCATTTTTCACAAACCTCATGGCGGAAACGAATCCCCATCAGATTAAAACCCGCTATTTGACCGGATGCCTTATGATATACCAGGCGAATACTTTTTTTACCATCTGGATGCTCCCAATAAAAGGTTTCATAATGCTCCGGGAAAAAAGCAGTGGATGGCACATCACCGTAAACCTGATATTCAATATCCAAAAACTTAGCAGAGTTGAACCAAATTCCGGGGTCGTAAGCCACAGGCTTACCGCAAATATTATAAGCCGCAGTTTCACCTGACATCCTGCCCACGTACCACACCGCTTCTATGGCGCGCCTTCCGGGCTTGGGCTGCCGCAATTCCATACAATCTCCGGCGGCATAGACATCAGGAATGTTGGTTTCTAAAAAGTCATTCACTTTGATCCCTCGGCCAAGCTCCAAACCACTTTCTTTCAAAAAGTCAATGTTAGGGCTTACCCCTGCTGTCAATCCGACATAGCCGCACTCGATCCGCTCGCCACTTTTGGTGATTACAGCACAAGCCTTGCCTGTACCATCATCTTCGATTTCTTGCAATTCTGTTTCTAATCGCAGATCAAAACCATGCTCGCGGATGTGGCGGGTGATCATACTCGCTTCCTCGTTTGGCAATACATTATTCCAGTAATTTTTTTCACGCACCAGTAAGGTCACTGGAATATGCCGCGAATGAAACATTTCTGCCATTTCAATCCCGATCAAGCCTCCGCCCACAATGACCGCTCTTTTCAAACCTGGGCTGAACTGCTCCATGTTCTCTAAGTCCTGAAGGCTATACAAACCGCAAACGCCCTTTAAATCCTGACCTTTCCAGCCGAATTTATTGGATTTAGAGCCAGTAGCGATCAGTAGCTTATCGTAAGGCATCGCTTCGCCACCATTAAAATGCAAGCTTTTGCCCGCGAAATCTATCTTTTCTACAAATGCTTTTTTGAGGCTAATCCTGTTCTTTTCCCAAAACCAGGGTTCATACGGCTGAATATCCTTAAAGCGCATGTGCCCCATGTACACATACATGAGCGCTGTGCGGGAGAAAAAATGGTCTGTTTCTGCAGAAATGACGGTAACTTTGTGATCACTGAGTTTTCTGATAAATCGGGCAGCAGTGATGCCAGCAATACCATTTCCGATAATGGCTATGTGCATAATAATGAAGGTTGTTGAACGGATAATGCAGCTACAAAATATGAAAATCTATCTTTGTATAAGCTATCCTTCAAAGTTTCTTTTGCAAAGAAAGAAAATAAAGCGAGCCTCAGGTGTCCCAAAAAAGACAGTTTTGTAGCTTAAACCCGCCTCTGTGTCTAATACGTCGTTTGGAAGATAAAAGGTTTTTTAAATCGTTGATTAAAATTGGGTCACACAAATGGATTTGAGCTGTTTGCGAGAAGCAAGATGAATAGTGTCATGTCAATTGAAGGTTTTTGAGCATTTTACCTCACCAAATCGCTAATGGTTTTTATTCCTTTTTTCTGGGCTACGGTTTGCTGCATCATCAGTGCGTAAGTGTTATTAAAACCAAGCGGCTTTAACCAAGCAATGCCATATTTTTTTAGAAACGCTTTTGAAACATACTCGTATAAGCCATTAGCATCTGTGGAGAGACGATTTACTTCCTCTTCGGTAGGAGAAAGAATGACCAGAAACCCCGTGCCGGTATATTCCGGGTAAAGATCAATCCCGCCGGTGCGAAGTGCTTCGAAGCAGATTTTAGTGCCGCCTAATCCGGTTTTAATAGTTGTATCGAAATCCGTATAAGCATTAAGGAGCTGAGAAAACAAATGCGCAAGGAGGTACTGCTCCGTAAAAATTTTTGAACCAATCACAAGGACTTCGCCGCCCTGTGCGCGGTCGGGTTGCCAGATACCCAGTTGTTTTAGAAAATCTTCAGCAACGGTCTCCGGTTTTTCTTTGCCAAAATCAACCCGATAATTTAGCTGCGTCATGGTAGAATCATTAATTTTTCCAGCTAATAGTTCCAGGGCTTGTGCCACTTCTGGGTGTTGTTGCAAGAGTTCCTGCCGAAGGAGCGGGGTACAATAATAAGGCGGAAAGGCGTTTTTGTCATCTGCTAAAACAGAAAGATTGAAAGCTTTGATTCGGCCATCAGTTGAATAACCACTGATCAGATCCACATTGCCCTCGTACAAAGCCCGATACATTAGCCCTGCATTTAGCATAAGTGTATTACAATTTAGCCCGTAGGCTTTTACTAAAGCCGGATAGCCATCTTTGCGGCCAGCAAACTCAGGATCAAAGCCTGCTGTCCATCCACTTGAAAAAAAGGCAGGCAAAAAATATAGAATCGCCAGCAAGGGCATACTTGATAACAAATAAAGGCTTCTCCTGAGCATCTTGCGCAGCGGAATACGCTGGAACAAGGCCAGGAGTTGGTCGAATAAAATAGCCAGTAATGCAGCAAAAACGGCTCCCGACAGAATCATGTGGGCATTATTGAGAGCAATACCGCTGAAAATAAATTCTCCCAGCCCGCCCGCGCCGATATAGGCTGCCAGGGTTGCCACTCCTACGTTGATAACCGTTGCTGTGCGAATGCCTGCAAAAATCACGGGCATGGCTAATGGCAGTTCTACCTTGATGAGTACCTGCCAGGGGGTCATGCCCATACCGATAGCGGCTTCCTTCACGGCGGTGTCCACCCCTTTGATACCCGTATAGGTGTTTCTTAAAATGGGTAAAAGGGCATAAATAAACAGTGCGAAAATCGCTGGTTTGATGCCAATGCCCAAAATAGGTATCAGAAAACCCAGTAATGCAATGCTTGGAATCGTTTGAAAAACACCTGCGATACTCAGCACGAAGCTCGACCAGCGTGCCTGCCTACTGATCCAAATTCCAATGGGGATAGCCACTATGACTGCCAATGCCAATGATAAAAAGGTCAACCCAATATGTTCTAATATCTGATCTCTTAAATCTTTTTGATTGGTGAGTAGAAATTGAAAGAAGTTCATGTTTTTATTTTTAAAATAAGCATTAGAAAAAGGTCTTCGTGCATTTTAAAATGATTGACAGCTTCGTGTTGATGATCTACCTTTTTACCCCTTCACTGGTAAAAGAGGAATACGCCGCATCAATTAATTTTTGAATATCAACAAAGCGCTTTTCTCCATTTTTTTCTACAATAGCTGCCTCGTGGGGCTTTTCGCTCAGCGCATCCATTGCCTGGCGAAGGCTTGTTTTTGAGGTAAAAAAAAGAGTCGTTGGCTTCGATGACAAAAGCGGCAACGCTTCAAAAATCTCTGCCAGGTGGTAAGTCATTAATCTCAACTGGAATCGCTGACCCGCAAAAAAATGTGTTACAAAATCGCTTGCAGGTTGCTCCAGCAGCCTTCTTTGGGTATCTAATTGCTGTATTTTACCCTTATCCAGCAAGCAAATAAGATCCGCCATTTCAAAAGCTTCTTCCACATCGTGGGTGACCAGGATGATCGTTTTAGTAGCGAATTCTTCCAGTTGCAGCATCTCTCGCCGAATATTCCTACGCGTGACGGGATCGAGCGCACCAAAGGGCTCGTCCATAAGAATAATGGGCGGATCGGCAGCCAAAGCCCTGGCGAATCCTACCCGCTGCTGTTGCCCACCGCTGAGTTGGCTGGGGTATTTACTGGCGTATTCCGTTGGCGGAAGCCCCACCTGTTCGAGTAGGCTGTGTACCCTTTTCTGGGTGCGTAGTCTGTCCCATCGTAGCAAAGTTGGTACAACTGCAACATTTTCTTCCACAGTATAATGTGGAAATAAGCCAATGTTTTGGATAACATAGCCCATGCGCCGACGCATTTCTTCCAGCGGCTGGAGGATAATGTTCTCGCCATTCAGCAGAATTTGCCCTGCATCAGGTTCGATCAGCCGATTGAGCATCCGCAGGGTTGTCGTTTTCCCGGAGCCACTGGGCCCGATCAACGCCAGGGTGGTACCAGGTTCAACTGTAAAATTTAAGCCATCCACCGCAACCGTGTCGCCAAATTTTTTCGTTAGATTCTCAACTGCTATCATCTGTTTTTCTAATTCATCACAACATTTAAGGTAGAAATTTTTTTATAAAAGCAACCTCAATTGAATCAAAAGCCATGTTTTTGAAGCAGAAAGTAAAAGTAGTTCTTTTTGCAAAAGATTAAAGATCAGATGTTTAATCTGAAATAAAAAATCTTTTTCTGAATCAAAGCATTTCATAAAATTTGTCAACCTATTTAACGTATATCCTTCGAGAAGCTTTGATCCCTTCTTTGCTTCAAAGTCGTTACGAGCAAAGCCAATTGGTTATTTTTGAAAAATAAAAGGAAGCATACGCACATGGAAAACTTGGATGTAATCATCATAGGCGGCGGGCCCTCTGGCATTAATTGCGGTATCGCCGCGGAAAAAGCGGGCTTGAATTATCTGATTCTTGAAAAAGGAGTGCTGGTCAATTCTATCTACCATTTTCCGGCGAACATGACGTTTTTCTCTACTTCCAAGTTGCTGGAAATAGGAGACGTGCCCTTCATTTCGCATACGGAGAAACCTACTCGCCGAGAGGCATTGGAGTATTATCGTCGCCTTAGCCAAAGTTATCGGCTTCGGACGCGCCTGTACGAGGAAGTGCTACAACTGGAGGCAGTGGAAGGGGATCGTTATTGGATTCAAACCACTAAAAGTCAGTATCTTACCCGGTTCGTAATCGTTGCTACCGGTTTTTATGATACCCCGCGACTGCTGGGCGTGCCAGGCGAGGATTTGCCAAAGGTCAAACATTACTACGATGATGCTCATGTGTACCTCGGGCAAAAAGTATTGGTGGTGGGTGCGGCTAACTCTGCTTGCGATGTAGCGCTCGAAACCTGGCAAAAAGGTGCTGAAGTGACGATGGCTATCCGCGAAAGTGAAATTTATCCGGGTGTAAAATATTGGATTCGACCCAACATCGAAAATCGGATCAGGGAGGGGAGTATCAAAGCTTATTTTAATACCCTTGTCAAAGAAATAAGCCATACAGCAGTGATACTACAAACGCCAGCGGGAGAATTGAGCATCGAAAACGATTTTGTACTTGCCATGACGGGCTACCAGCCAAATTATGATTTTTTGAAGAAGTTGGGAATCCTTATTCCTGCGGAAGAACCCCGCATTCCCGCACACGATCCACAAACTTTGCTGACCAATATGCCGCGCATTTACCTGGCAGGTGTAGTGTGCGCGGGCATGAATACCGGCAAACTTTTTATCGAAAATACGCGCGATCATGGAGAAATTATCATCCAGCAAGTTTTGAAAAACAAGCATTTAGCAAAAGAGGCGCTTCAAAAACTTTGATTTTTAAGAAAAAAGTAGTAGATTTTCATCTGATTTAGAACGAATTGCCTACTGGCAGTTTTTAAATGTAGATGATATTATATTATGGGGGTTTCTATTCACTATCGAGGTAAGCTACAAAACCTGGATACGATTCATGCGCTAATAGAAGAAGTGCGTGACATTGCAGCCGTGATGGGCTGGAAATACAAATGGATGGATGATGACTGGCAACAACCACCCTCTGCACACCTCGAAAGCGCCCGCGAAGCAGGCATCCAGATCGTGGGTAACTGCGGGCTGAAAGGCATTCAGTTTGCACCTTCTCCTCACTGCGAATATGTTTGGCTTTATTTCAATGCGAAAGGTATTTTGACTTCTCCCTTCCGGGTAGCGCTCGATGCGGAAGAAGGCTACCCTATGCAAGAACATTGGCTGGCTACCAAAACTCAAAATGCAGGTGTGGAAGCGCATATCGCTATCGTAAAACTGTTGCGTTACCTCAAATCAAAATACATCCCGGATTTGCAAGTGGAAGATGAAGGTAATTACTGGGATGGGAATGATGCACAAAAATTGCAGGAATGTTTTGATACAATAGATACTGGCTTACAAGTAGTTAGTCAGGCAGTAGTGCGGGCTAATGTCTCTTTTGAAGATTCTACCGACGAGGTGGTTCGCAAAATAGAAGAAGCCCTCCGAAAGAATGAAAACAATTCTTCAGGAACTTGAGCCTTCGTTTATATCAAGTCGAATATATTTTTTACACCTGGCGTACGAGCTACATTGAACCCTTCTGCGTATTCAAAACCAGCATTTCGACCATAAGTACGAGCTTTAGCGTGCAGGAAGTCTATAAAGTCCTTGCCGGAAATGGGAGAGCTCAATTCGTTTTCGTACTCTTTTGCCTCCGGCAAATAAAATTGAGACCGAAAAGCCAGCACTAATTCTATTTTTCTCTGCATGTAATCAGAAATATCCACTACAAAATCGGGTTTCAAATTGTGGTCTTGTATGTAGTGATAAATGGCTTGAGGTCGCCAGCGATCCTGGGCATTGCCCTGTTCATCAAACGTAGGAATTTTGACCAGGCCAGCATAAAAGGCAGCGTCTGCAATTAATTTTGCGGCTTTTCCATGATCAGGATGCCGGTCGCTCAGGGCGTTTGCGAGGATGATTGCTGGTTTGCACCAACGGATGACCTCTATAATTTTGACGATATTTTCCCTATTGTACTCAAAAAAGCCATCCGCCATCTGAAGATTCTTTCGGAACGCTGCACCCATCATTTCGGCTGCCTGCGCGGCTTCTGTATCCCTTATTTCGGCGCTGCCTCTGGTTCCCAGTTCGCCGCGTGTAAGGTCAAGCAGCCCAACGGATTTGCCAAGTGCAATATGACGAAGGAGCGTACCGCTACAACTTAATTCTATATCGTCGGGGTGCACCCCGATTGCCAGCATGTCTATTTTCATGGAAATAGTAAGTTAGGTTTAACGATAAGGAACCTTGTTCAAACAAAGAAAGTTTTGGCGCATCAATTCGATCATTTATTTGGCTTTGACCAGTTTGGGTTGCTTCGCCACTTTGTTGCCCAACTCGAAGGACTGTTTATAAACATTGCCTATTTTATCGAGGTAAGTTAGTTCTACGCTGAAGTTGTCCGCAAGCTTATCCATAGCAGTAGCTTCCAACAAAATACCATACACTTTTTCTTTTTCTATTTGATGTCCTACGAAAGCATTTTTAGGTACTACATCCCGCCGCCCCCTTATAAATAGGGAGAGCAAGGTAGCTTGTTCTCCAGTATTTCTTATTTTAAAATAGGCATCCTTACCCATGGGCGAAATTTGAAAAGTATCCAGCAGCAGTATTGGTGCGATCCGTTGGCGGCGGCGCTGGCGGCGTTTAGCCTTTACAATTGGGATGAGCACAAATAGGATAAAAAGAATGCCAAAGATGATAGTCCAATGCACAAAGGTGAACGACTGGATGATCGCTTGGGCTTTAGCTGAAAGTGTTTCGATATTAACGGATTCCATGAAGTTGGCGGCTGTGATTGTTGGCAGCAAAGATAGATAAAAAAGAAAAGAAGTTGTTGGGTAAGGACTTGAGTCTTTGCTTGTTGTTCTTAAGGTATTTGAAATCAAGGATTTGTATAATTCTAAAATTTTAGCAAGCCCATTTTTGAGCCTTTTTCTTACATGGGTGCTTCCGCGCTGATCGTCAAATCCAAGTCAAGACTTATCTCATTGTCCACTTTGATGAGTCCCATCAGGGCGCGTGGTGGTTTGATACCATAATCCGTAAAAAGGATCGTTTTTGAGCTTTTGAAACGATAGGAAAATTCATTTATTTTTTGCCTGAAACGAAAGACTTTCCTTGCGGGTGACCCCCAGCGATGGAGAAATGAGCAACGGCTTCTATGGATCGCCAATGTTATCCAAAAAATATTGTAATGTAGCAATTGCAATATATTTTACCCTCAAATCAATTCTAAAAAAATGAAAATAAGCGAAACATGGATAAATCACAATTTCTTAATGCCTTCCAAAAACGGCACGAACCGGAAGTTGTCAAAAATTTCTTCTCTGAATTTTGTATCCGCAATACGGGTGATGCGATACATTTTTTGCACCTCCTCGCCTACCGGAATGACCAGCACGCCACCGATTTTGAGTTGCTCCAGCAACGCCTTTGGTATTTCGGTGGCACCGGCAGTCACCAGTATCTTGTCAAATGGGGCGTACTCTGGCAAGCCTTTGGAGCCATCGCGCAGGAAGCACCGGATGTTGCCCACTTGCAACTCGTCGAGCAATATTTTCGTTTTTTTGAAAAGCGCCTCCTGCCGCTCCACTGTGTACACGCGCGCACCCAGAAGCGCCAGAATTGCCGCCTGATAGCCGGAGCCGGTACCGATTTCCAGGATTTTGTCGCGTTTTTTCACCTCCAGCAAACTCGTCTGGTAGGCAACGGTGTAAGGCTGGGAAATCGTTTGCTCACTCCCGATCGGGAAGGCTTTATCCTCGTAGGCATGCTCTTCAAAGGCTTTGTCTAAGAAAAAATGGCGCGGTAGCGCTTCCATTGCCGCGAGCACCGCATCATCACTAATGCCCCGTTCGCGCAGTTTTTCAATTAAACGGCGACGCATGCCTTTATGTCGGTAAGAATCTTCCATCGAATGCAAAATGTAAAACCGCGAAATATAAAATGCAAAAGTTCACGTCGCGTATCCTTTACATTTAGAATTTTTCGGTTTTGCGGTTCGAATGGAAAGTTAATATTCCTTTTTCATTTTACATTTAGAATTTTTCGGTTTTGCGGTTTTCGATACCTATTTTTGCTGCGACAAAATCTGATATCTGACATCTGACCTATTGCAAACATGAGCCAAATAAAATTCGGAACAGACGGCTGGCGAGCCATTATCGCACTCGATTATACGGTTGACAATGTAAAACGCGTGGCAGAAGGCACTGCGCTTTGGGTGAAGAAAAACGGTGGCAAACAAGTGGTCATCGGGCACGATTGTCGCTTTGGTGGGAAGCTTTTTGCAGAGACCTCTGCGCAAGTCTTCGGTGCGCATAGCATCAAAGTGATCATGTCGCACGGCTTTGTTTCCACGCCGATGGTGTCGCTCGGAGTGGTCAAAACCGGCTCCGATCAGGGCGTAGTCATCACCGCCAGCCACAACCCGCCTTCTTATAACGGCTTCAAGCTGAAGTCGCACCTCGGCGGTCCAACCGGTCTCGATCAAATTGCCGAAGTGGAAGCGATGGTGCCGGCATCCACGCACCTGTTGTTGCCTTCGCTCGAAGAAATGCAAAGTAAGGGTTTGCTGGAATACGTGGATCTGGAGCAAATGTACCTCGACCACGTAGCCACTAATTTCGATCTGGATGCGATCAAAAAAGCGGGCTTCAAAATCGCTTACGATGCCATGTTTGGCGCGGGTCAGAACGCCATGCGCCGCTTGTTCCCTCATGCTATTTTGCTGCATTGCGACGATAATCCTGGTTTCCATGGGCAAGCACCAGAACCAATCCACCGCAATTTGCAGGAACTGTCCGATTTGATTAAAAATAACCCGAATGTGGCGCTGGGCATTGCGAATGACGGGGACGCCGACCGCATTGGCATGTACGATGAAGACGGCAATTTCGTTGATTCGCATCATATTCTACTGTTATTACTACTTTACATGTTCAAATACAAAAAGCAAACCGGCAAAGTCGTGATTACTTTTTCGGTAACAGACAAAATGAAAAAACTGGCGGCGCTTTTCGGGCTGGACATTGAAGTGACCAAAATTGGCTTTAAATACATCGCTGAAATCATGGCGAAAGAAGATGTGATCGTAGGAGGGGAAGAATCGGGCGGCTTGGCAGTGAAGGGGCACATCCCTGAGCGCGACGGCATTTGGATTGGCTTGATGATCCTGGAGTTTATGGCAAAAACGGGCAAATCGGTCAAGCAACTGATACAAGAAGTGTATGATTTAGTAGGTGCTTTCAACTGTGACCGCGACGACTTGCACATCGAAGAAGCTAAGAAACAAGCCGTTATAACAAAATGCAAAGAAAATCCTTACACTGCATTTGGTGATTACACGGTAGAATCGCTCGAAACAATTGACGGCTTCAAATTCAACCTCGGCAACGACCGTTGGGTAATGCTTCGCGCTTCCGGCACCGAACCCGTACTCCGCGTGTACGCGCAGGCG
>CAZGJN010000040.1:0-33754 GCA_964526645.1 uncultured Saprospiraceae bacterium | reverse complement strand
CGTCTCGAAATTGCACTTTTTTTATGCAAATATATTATTTCCGAACAAGTCTATTTTCTAAAAATTTTCATATTCTAAAAAGCAAGCGGCTGTTTCTAACAAGGTGATGCCTTCTCAATTATTTCAAACACAACATTTACAAACCTTTTCGGATACCAGATATCGGGTAGATTTTTGTTAAAACTAAATTTACCCTGACTTAACATACCGGGTTCGTTTTTAAATTTTGTATGAAAAATTTTCCAAAAAAAATGTTCTGAGGCGGTTTTGAACATTTTTTTTTATTTTAAGCCCAAAACTGCGATATGCCAATTAGAATCGAAAAAGATACGAACCAGCCCAGCTCCGGTGGTGGTGCCAATCGGGGCGGCGGCAATTTCCTCGGAATGATCCTCCGGTTTTTACCCTTCATTCTGCTTTTTTTACTCAAACGCCCCAAGCTGTTGATTCCGATCCTGTTGGTTGCGGGTGTTTGGTATTTTTTCCTGGGTGGCAAGGAGATGCTAAGCGGACAGCTGAGCAGCAGGGATTTCTCCGATCAGTTTTCGCTGGGTGCTTCCTTGGATCAGCAAAGGTTTGACCAGGCGCAAGTGTTTGAGCCGCTTGCATATGGTTTTAGTGGTCGCAATCAATTGCCTGCATCGGTTTCTTTAGCCTCGTACGCACCGCAGCGCCGCCACCAGGGCAGGCAGGGTTCTTGTGTGGGCTGGGCAAGCGCTTATGCTGCCAGGACGATTTTGCAAGCAAAGGCAACAGGGCAAGACCCCAATCAAACGGCATTCAGCCCTGCATATTTGTACAATCAGATTGCGCTGGATGGCTGCGAAGGAGCGTATATGCTCGATGCCATGAAAACAATGATGGAAAATGGCGCGGTGCCTTTTCAGCAATTTCGATACGACGATAGCGATTGCTCCACTTATCCTAATAATCAGGCTATTCAGCTCGGGCGGCAATTCCGAATTAAAGGTTATAACCGCCTCACGGTAGGTAGTAACAACTACAAAGCCGATGTACTGGCGATCAAACAAAACCTGGCGCAAGGGGCTCCGGTGGTGATTGGAATGATGGTGGGCGGTAGCTTTATGAGCCGAATGCTGGGGCAGAAAGTTTGGTATCCGGGGCAAAGCGATTATAGCATGCGGGGCTACAGTGGTCATGCGATGTGCGTTATTGGCTACGATGACAAGCTGGACGGCGGGGCTTTTCAGATCATGAACAGTTGGGGGGAAGACTGGGGCGACCGTGGTATCGCGTGGGTGCGCTACCCTGATTTTGAGCATTTTGTAAAAGAAGCTTATGGCTTGTACCCCATGGGCACTGCTACGGATCAAGCTGCTACCAACAACAAAATGGCGGTTGAATTTGGTCTGCTGGATGTAGCCAGCCAGTCTATTATCGCTTTGACAAAAAAGGATGACATGACCTACCGCACTGTGAAGCCTTTGCGCAAAAAAGATAAGTTTAAAATATTGATTGCCAATTCTATAGAGTGCTATGTGTATGTACTAGGGCAGGAGACCGATGGATCAAGTTATGTGTTATTCCCCTACACGGAAAAGCACTCACCTTACTGTGGCATCACGGGTACGCGCCTGTTTCCGAAAGAAGAATCTTATGTAGCGGATGAGATTGGCAATAAAGATTACATGGCGATTGTGGTATCCAAACAGGAATTAGATTATCAAAAACTGAATACCGCCATCAACAATAGCCGCCAAACAAGTTATGTACTCAAACTCCGCGAAGCGCTTGGTAACCAACGCATTACCAATTTAAAGTTTCAACCAGGGCAAACGGTAGCCTTTGAAGCCACTACTACGGATGGGAAGGGGGTGGTGGGAATGGTACTGGAAATTGATAAAAACTGAGGATAGCAGGGTTTAGCAAGTTGAGGCATTTAAAAATGCCTCAACTTGCCAAGCAATGGAACGAGTGCCAATATTCCTTTAAAATTTGAGCCCCGCGCTGAGGGTGAACACGTTGTTTTTGCCTTCTACCTCATTGAAAAAGTCGGTCAACCCGATTTCGTAGGTAGCATCAATGGTGAGGAAAAGAATATCCACGCCCACGCCCAGGTTGGCACCAAACGTCCAATCTTTCAAGGAATCTTTGTCAAAAGCAAAGCCATTTTTCTCCTGCACACCGAGGGTATAAGTGGCCGCAGCGCCGCCTTTGGCATAGATTTGAAGCAGCCCGTCGTTGCCAGTCAATTTCAACCCAATATTCACAGGGATTTTCAGGTTCTGAATCGTCGTTTCCTCCTTGAGGTCCACATCGTTAGGATTATCTACATCTTTTAGCAGCCGGGCGGTGTAGTTGTAATAGTGAATGCCAGGATTGAAAAAAAGCGCCTCGCCAAAGCGGAAATCAATACCGGCATTCCAACCGACGCGGGCTTCTGCATTGATGTCATTCAGTTTAGCATCTATCCCCGAAAAGTTAACACCTACTTTAGGGTTCACCCGCATCTGAGCGCTAAGATTCGTGCCTACCAACAGCAGGGCTAATACAAGGCAAATAAAATTGCATGATTGTTTCATGGCTAATGGATTTTTTTTGATTGAAAAGGTTTTTTCGCTTTTAAGATGTGGTATAAACGCAACTGCCCTGTGAAATAATACTTAAAATTTGGAGGAAAGCGTTAAAGCGAGGTTAAAAATGATCATCAGGCTAAAGCCCCGATCCTTTCCCAAAAATCCTTCTGCCCCAAAACAAAACCTGCAAGCCATACACACCCAGCCAGTACAACAAAGCCGCAAACGAAAGCGCACCCAATGCGGCATAGGGTTTTACTGTTCGGAGGTTGATATCAAAAAGTTCATAGCATACAAAATCGGCTACAACAAACACGGTATGGATGCAAAATAGAATAAAAAAAATGCGAATGAGGATACGCAAGTACAGTGCGCGGCGTAATTCTACGCGATCTTTTGCCTCTTTCTGCTTCTGAATGATGTATCGCCGCGAAAAATAAAGGTAGGCAAAAAAAGTGCTGAGATACAGCAATTGCTCCAGCGCCCCAAAAAAAGGATTGTAAAAATTTCGCCCCAATTGGCTTTTATAAACTACCGGGCTAAAAAAAACGATACAGAAAAAAATAAACTGCCCAAAAGGCAAAATAAAATGCTTGATATCCGACCAAACAAACTGGTACAAAGGGTACAAATTTAATTTGGTATGATAAAACAGTAGCACAGGAAAGGCCAAGGTAAAGTAAATAGGTAAGAAGTAAAGTTGAGGCATTCGCTCAAAAACGCCAGTCATCACCAATACATTGTGCATTACCGTCAGTGCAAAAGTGATCAACAACAAGCCATAGAAATAATTGGCGCGCCGCTCACCCGTATTTTTAAAGAAAAAAAGAAAACCGATCCCTATCCCTTGCAGCGCATCTACAAGCAAAACAAAAAGCAGCAAATAAAAGAAAAACTGAGAAGTGCTCATAAAAATTACGATAAAGTGGGCAGCGACTGCCGGACTCAAATTTAATATTTTCGAAGCGCTTGGCTGTTACTTTTTCACAAATTATGTGAACTTCTTATCGCTACAAGCTTACGACTTTGCTTTAGTATTGGTTGTTTAGAACTTTATCGGTCTGGCGCATTTTAGAAATGTGCCAGACCAAATTATAAAATAGCGACCAATAGTGCCAGATCGGAAATAGCGATTATTTTTGTAAAAGCAGAATTTCCAATCGAATGATGACCATTGATACCTTACCCGGCAGAACCGTAAAAATAGAAGGCGAGGAATGGCTGTACTTCAGCGGTACTTCCTATTTGGGCATTGGGCGGCATCCTGAGTTCCAGGAGCTTTTGCTGGAAGGTATCCAACAATATGGCACGCATTTTGGGGGCTCTCGCCATGCTAATATTCGGCTCAGTATTTTTGAAGAAACAGAAGTGTATCTGGCGCGGCTGGCGGGGGCGGAAGCCGCACTCACGGTATCATCAGGTACTTTGGCTGGTCAGATTGTCGTAAAAGCATTGCAGGATACCGACAAATTTTATTTTGCGCCAGGGGTGCATCCTGCTTTATTCGGCGAAGGCGATTATTCCGAGTTGGCTTTTGATGCCTGGACGGATTTTATACTCAACGAAGCTGAGCTTTATCAGGAAAATATTATTGTGTTTTCCAATAGTTTAGATCCCTTACACGCTAAAAAATTTTCTTTCGACTGGCTATGGGAATTTCCAAAGCATATCAATGTAACCTTAGTGCTCGATGATTCGCACGGCTTGGGTATTTGCGGCAGGGATGGCGCTGGTATCTACTCCCTATTGGAATGCCCTGATAATGTGGAACTTATCGTAATTGGCTCCATGGGAAAAGCCTGGGGCATACCCGGTGGGCTTATTCTTGGAAGCCAGGACTTTATTGATACAATCTGGCAAACACCTTACTTCGGAGGGGCTTCGCCCGCTTCGCCGGCTTACCTGCATGCTTTTCATCGGGCGCGGAATTTGTACAGCGAATGCAGAGATCAATTATTTGCAAATATTGAATTTTTTAGAAGAGGCATCCAACAAATGAACCTTTTCGAGACTTTTGTTCAATATCCTGTTTTTTATACTGCTAAAAATCATTTGGCAGATTTTTTGGCTAAAAAGCGGGTGATGATCTCCAGTTTTCCGTATCCCACGCCGCAGGATGACTGGATCACGCGGGTGATACTCAGTGCCGCGCACACCCTAACAGATGTGGAGCACCTGGTCAAATTGATCGAAAAATTTATTGACGCGAAAGGTTCAAGCTTAGAATTTCCAACAGACAAAACGATAAAACCATGAAATATTTCTATTTTTCTTTGGCATGCTTACTCACTTTTTCTAGCGTTGCACAAAAGAATATTTTGCAAAAAATACTCAAAGAGCAAGGCACTTCTTTCGACTCGATTTTGAATAACCCCGAAAAATACCAGGTTCAAATTATTTATACCCAAATCAACCGCAACGCCCAAAACGAGCCGTCCTTCAAAACTTTCAGCTATGGCTTGGATACCAATTTGTACTATTACCCCGCCAGTACAGTCAAAATGCCGGCTGCCTTCCTTGCATTAGAAAAAATAAATGATCTAAAAATCAAAGGATTAGATAGCAATACACCTTTTTTTACCGGCGCGGTAAGCGCTCCTCAAACTGCTGTGCAAGTGGACTCCAGCGCCGAAAACCTGCTGCCTTCTGTGGCGCATTACATCAAAAAAATATTTGCGGTAAGCGATAATGACGCTTTTAACCGACTGTACGAATTCCTGGGGCAAGCCTATCTTAACCAAAAACTTTGGGAAAAAGGCTATCGGAGTACCCGCATTGTACACCGTCTTTCGGTGAGTGGTTACGATAAAGAAGGCAATCGGCATACCAATCCTATTGTGTTTAAAAAGGGAGAGAACATACTTTACCAGCAAGGCGAGGTGTATAGCAGTTGGTCAACCGGACTCTGCCTGAAAAAGCAACTGCGCGGCAAAGGCTATATAAATACCGAAGAAAAAATCGTAAATGAGCCTTTTGACTTTACTGGAAGAAATTTTATTTCGCTAATGGATTTGCACAATATGCTAAAGGCAGTTCTTTTCCCTGCCGCCGTCGCACCGGAGCACCGATTTCACTTGACGGAAGCAGACTACCGCTTCCTCTGGGAGTGCATGTCTATCTTGCCCAGAGAGAGTGTCTATCCGGCTTACTCAGAAAAAGACTATTGGGATAGCTATGTAAAATTTCTCCTCTTTGGTGATAACAAAACACCGATGCCAAATAATATTCGGATTTTTAATAAGGTAGGTAATGCTTATGGCTTTTTGACAGATGTAGCTTATGTGGTGGATTTTGAAAACAAAGTGGAATTTATGCTTGCCGCAACGATCCACGTCAATGCGAACCAGATTTTCAACGATGGTATATATGAATACGATTCGGTAGGCTTTCCTTTTTTAGCAAAATTGGGAAAAGCAATTTATGACTATGAGCTAAAACGCCCCAGAAAATACAAGCCCGACCTCCGTCGCTATCAGCTTTCGTACCGGTAATTACCAACTACTACCACCACCGCCGCCGAAGCCACCCCCTGAAAAACCACCGCCGCCCCCAAAACTACCACCACTGCTGGACGAAGGGCGACTCGCAAAGGTGCTGCCCGCCGTTTGCATGGCATGGCTCAGATTGTTGGTGAATGCCCAGGTGGAAAAAGTGCTGCCGTGTGGGCTATGGTACCAACTGGGCGGAGGTACCGAGAGTGCTTCAAACTTTTTTGCCCATTTTTCTACATGATTGAATACAATGGCATAAGGCAATGTCTTATCAAAATAATGCGGGTCTTCTTTGAGGAAGGTCTCCAGGCGCGGCAATTCGGCATCTTTTACAAATAACTCAAAACCTGCCAACGCCTTGTAAGCAGCCAGGCCTATCGGCGCTTTCTTAGGCATAATGCGCCCAAAAATAAAACTCAAAATACCTGTGCCAAGTAAGCCAAGCCCCAACTCCGGCGAAAATACATTCATTGCTCCCAGCCTTGTTGCGACAAAAAAGAAGCCCCCCACCCCCAAAGCAGCAATTCCCAACACCAACAGCAATACCCCTGCACCCCGCGTGTACGGCACGTAGAGCGACTTGCGCTTGATCTCCTTTTCCAACTGCTTGCGCGCACTATCCATCGTGGTATAAAATACATTTTTCAAACTGCTGAGTTTCACGGTATCACCGGCTTCCGGATTTTTGCCAAAAATCCCCACAAACATGGTTCGCTCGTATTCCGGCGCGTTGGCGGGCAGGGCTTTTTTAAATTTGAAAATATAATCATCCTTTTTCCAAATTGAATCCGTCCCAACTTCTTCGACTTCAATCAAACCTTTGCCACCCCAGTAAGGAATCAGCGCCAGCAGATCGCGATCGTGCAATTTGTCATCTATCAAAATACCAGCCTCCGAAGGTGGTAAATTTTCAGGTGGGTAGTAATGCACCATTTTGGAAAAATCCTCGTCGCGCCCCCAGCGATTCCAGGCATAGTACAAACCCAAAAACACCAGAATGGGCAAAAACAAGAAGCGGTTGTTAGCCCAAAACAAGCGCGCTTTTGTACCACCAGTTCCTACTGTAGCATAGGACGGCGGCACGATAAGTTCAAACTGTAGCTTTTCCTTGGGCAAAAGGGCTTGAGCAGCGCTACCCAGATCGGCTGCCAATGTATGGTCATTGAGTTTCCGGATGCGGGTATCCCGAACAAAAGTGCCATCCTTATTTCGAATACTAACCTGAAAATCAAACGATTGAGCATCCTTTTCAGGCAATTCCACTTCCACACTATTTTTCAAAACGGGTTCGTCCACGCCTTCATTAAAAGGGATATAAGCAAAGCGATAGCGCCCTGCATCAGCCTGCTGCTCGATGTTGCCAAAAGTTTGGTAAGAAAGTTCCACCGTATGTTCCTCCCCTACGGCTACATCGGAAATATCAAAAATAATCGTATTGCCTCGTTTTTTGCCGCCTTTTACCTCTACGTGGGAGACCAAATAACGCGACTGCCCTCCGAGCCAGTCTTTCGCACTCGAAGGTTGGTTCTGCAAGAAAGGATACAAATACCGGTAAATTCGCTCCATGTGGCGCACCGGCACGAGGGTGTACCGCTCTCTGATTTGCGCTACGCCATTGTCGGCTAATTTGATTTGAACGTCTTGGTTCTTGATGTAAAATTTTTCAGCCAGCACCTCGACGGGGACAGGCTTCAGCTGGAAAAAATCCTTCGGAAAAGCCATTCCGATGGTAAATGCTTCATTGGCTTGTAGCGTAGTGGTTGTTTTTCCAACAAGCGACCGGCGGTTGGCACTTAGCTCTCGCGTTGCATTAGTAGCAGTAGAAGCGTATCTGCCCGTCGCGACAAAAGTTTCAGGAATGTATGCAACAGGCAAGGGTTGATCCCAACTGATCTTAACAGAAACGGCATTGATACTCGTATTCCATTGATCGCCAATCACGTTCCAGTACAACTCACTTCGGTTTTCAAAAAAATTGAGCACATTGTACACCTTGTAGCGAATCACATAGCGCTGTTTGCCTTCCACGAGCTTGTCTTCCGAGCCGATCCGAATGTTTTTGTAATCGCCCTCGGTGCTGATGCGGTATTCCCAGCCATCCACTTCGATATTGGTGTAATAAATGGAAAAATCTTCCCCTGAGCGATTGAGCGCCCGTGCGAAAGCCTCCGCCAATTCTACATCATTGGCAGCATAGTACCGAAAGGGCATGGAGCGAATGATCCCGTGCCGCTCTTCCGTAAAAAAGACATCGAGGGTCTCTACCACATCCAACACCCCATGCTGGTCCAGGTGAATCTGAACGTCGTAGTTTTCGATATAAAATGCTTCCTGCGCCTGCAATGGCAAGCAGCACAGCGCGATCCATAAAAATGAAAGCAGTTTTTGCATCACTTTTTAAAATTTCACCTGAACATTTCTTGCTTCCTCCGGGCTATCCAATTCAAAATAAGCACGTTTGGCAAAATTGAAAATACTGGCGATAATCATGGATGGGAAGGTTTCTACCTTGTTGTTAAAGTCGCGCACAGTGGCCTGGTAGTAGCGCCTTGCCATTTGCAGGTTATCTTCCACGTCCATCAACGCGTTTTGGAGTTGTTGGAAGTTTTCGCTGGCGCGCAATTCCGGGTAGCTCTCAGCGATGGCAAAAACCGACTTCAGCGCACTGGCGATGGCTCCCTGCGCCTGTGCTTGTCCTTGCACATCACCGGTGGGTACTTGCAGGGCAGCGTTTCGCGCTTGTACCAATCTTTCAAAGGTTTCTTTTTCGTGGGAAGCATAGCCCTTTACGGTTTCTACGAGGTTGGGAATCAGATCATAGCGGCGCTTGAGTTGGATTTGAATACCGCCCCAGGCTTCGTCCACTTTGTTGCGCAATTTGATAAAACCATTGTACATGCCGATGAGCCAAAGCGCTACCACGGCAACGACGGCGACAAAAATGAGCAGAAAAGATGACATGGCTGTTGTTTTTCGTTTTTTGAATGATTCATATTCAAATATATGCGAAAAATGGGGATTTTGTAAACATATTATCGTCGAATGCGCCTAAATATTCGGCAGTTGGCTTTCCAAATTAACTTTTTTTGTACTTTTAGCCAAGTTTAAAATAGTGTGCAAGCACAATGCAATAGAGGACTAAAACACCACAACATCATCGCAACCATGTCAAACGTTATTCACCACAGCCTATTCACAGACTTTGATACGCACTTATTCCGCAATGGCAAGCATTACAAACTCTACCAAAAGCTCGGTAGCCATCTCGCGGAAATAGATGGACAGCGGGGCGTTTACTTCGCCGTGTGGGCACCCAGCGCCAGGCAGGTTTCGGTGATCGGCAATTTCAACAACTGGAATCGCTATTTGCATCCTTTGTTCCCACGTTGGGACAGTTCGGGCATTTGGGAGGGTTTTATACCGGGTGTTGAAAAAGGAACTTTGTACAAATACGCTATTCAATCCGCTGATGGCAGGCAGTTGCAAAAGGGCGATCCCTTTGCTTTGTTTTGGGAAACACCCCCGAATACAGCTTCCATCGTATGGGATTTGAACTATGACTGGAAAGACGACAAGTGGCTGAAAGACCGGAAGAAAAAAGCGAGCCAGGAAAAACCCTATTCGGTCTATGAAGTACACCTCGGTACCTGGCGAAAGAAGAACGGGGGCTTGGAGTCGCTCAGCTATCGTGAATTGGCAGTAGAACTGGTTGCTTATGTCAAAGATATGGGTTTTACTCATGTGGAATTTATGCCCGTGATGGAGCATCCTTACTTCCCTTCCTGGGGGTATCAAATCACTGGTTACTTTGCACCGACGGGGCGTTTTGGTACGCCGCAGGATTTTATGTACCTGATGGATTCCCTGCACCAGGCTGGTATTGGTGTTATTTTGGATTGGGTGCCTTCGCATTTCCCTTCAGATGCGCATGGCTTGGCGGATTTTGATGGTACGCACTTGTATGATCACGCTGATCCCCGCAAGGGTTTTCATCCCGATTGGAAGAGTTGTATTTTTAATTATAGCCGCCACGAAGTACGCAGCTTTTTGATTTCCAATGCTTTGTTTTGGCTGGAGGCTTATCATGCAGATGGCTTGCGAGTAGATGCGGTTGCTTCGATGTTGTACCTGGATTATTCGCGCAAAGCAGGAGAATGGCTGCCAAATGTACACGGAGGCAACGAAAACTTAGAGGCGATTTCTTTCCTCAAGGAGTTTAACGAAACGGTGTACGGCGAATTCCCGGATGCCATCACCATCGCAGAGGAATCAACTGCCTGGACGGGGGTATCGCGCCCAACGTTCACGGGGGGCTTGGGTTTTGGTCAAAAATGGATGATGGGCTGGATGCACGATACGCTTAATTATTTCAAAAACGACCCGATCCACCGGCGCTACCACCACAATCAAATCACTTTCAGCATTATTTATGCTTTTACAGAAAACTTTATGCTACCGCTTTCACACGATGAAGTGGTACATGGCAAGGGTTCGTTGATACAAAGAATGCCCGGCGATGAGTGGCAGCGTTTTGCCAACTTGCGCTTGTTGTTTGGCTATATGTTTATGCACCCTGGCACCAAGCTGCTGTTCATGGGTGGTGAATTTGGGCAAACAAGCGAATGGAATATCGAGCGAGGATTGGAGTGGTGGCTCATACAATTTAACTATCACAAGGGGCTTCAGCATTGGGTGAAAATGTTGAATCACTATTACACTGGCAATCCGGCTTTGTATGAAAAACAATTTGCCAATGATGGCTTTGAATGGATAGAACACGGAGATTATCAAAACAGTGTCTTGTCTTTCTTGCGCAAAGGCAATGACCCTGATAGTCCGGTCTTTGTCATTTGTAACTTCACGCCTGTGGTACGCGAAGGATACAAAGTGGGAGTGCCGTTTGGCGGGGAGTGGAAAGAGGTTTTAAATAGCGATCTCAAAGAATTTGGTGGCAGTGGCTACCATATGAATGGAAGCTTGGAGGCGAAGGAAGAAGCGCTTCACGGGCGCTCACATTCGATCACGATGAGTCTTCCTCCTTTGGCAATTCTGGTATTTGAGCCGCTCGCTGCCCAAAAGAAATCCAAGAAAAAAGCAACAGCGGTAGCAGCTATCAGCGAGGAATCGGGCAGAAAAAAGAAAGCGGCAGCGCAGTAAAATGTGGGCGGTAGCACACTTTTGTAAAAACAGGCCACAGCAGCACTAAGTACGCTAATTTTAAAACGAGGTCTTATTTTCTTGATAAGATGCTGAATGCTGATTACACTGTGAATTAAATTTTAGAATCTGGTCTGGCGCATTTCTAAAATGTGCCAGACTTATTAAGGTTCCAAAATTTTTATTAGACAACTAAATTCACAATGTACTGATTGACTCTTGTTTATAATTTTATTAGCATACCGTCAAATCAGCACATTAGCTTATCTGCAAATAATTGGCAGCAAGGTATCAAACCAATCTACAGAAGCGATTGCTTTTACTTTGCTCAAATCCGCGCAAGCTTCAGGGAATTTTTGCATTTCTAAATAAGACTGCCCGCGTGCGTAGAGGAAATTAGCATCATTGGGGAATAGCGCCAGCGCTTCGCTCATTTTGTTTATACCAGCGTCTTTCTCGCCTTTGTTAAATTGCTCTAGCCCTTCATTGGCAAGCTGCGCCGCTTTTTGATAACTGTCCACTTTTGCTTTGCAATTTTCCGCTTCCGGAAAGAAAGTCAGCACAATATCATAGGCAGCCGGCACTTTTTGATTTTGATAGCTTGCTATCTTCCATTTGCGCGAAGTAGCGATAACCGTTTCGGATGCCACAGACCAAAAGTCGAAGCCCAAATCGTTGTAATCCGTAATGTCGAGCACACGCACATCCCCCTGGCGATCCACCATGATTTGCACATCCATTTGCCCAATCCGGCAGCTATCATTGCCCGAAGCAGGGTATTTAATTTTAGTATTTAAAAATGCCGTGAGTGCTTCCGAACCACCTTCAAATTCCAGTGGTGTATCCAATGTCGTCCAAATGGTATCATACGCTACGATGGTATAAGGCGGCGCTTCTTTTAATCGGAACCGAACGGGCAGGTTGTACTGGGTGCGCACTGCTTTGCCTTTTATTTTGCCTGGCACCCAGCGAATGCCCACCTGGTTCATCACGCCTATCATGCGCAGCGCTTCTATCCCGCAACCACCACCGATATCTTTGATAATCCTCGGCACCGTAAGGCTTCCGTCTTTTTCTACTACAAAATTAATTACCACCGTGCCTTCATTGCCATTTTGGCGGGCTTCCATCGGATAAATAACGTTTTGAGCCATAAAAGCCAACAACTGCTGCTGTGCGCACTGAATTTTAAACTCTAGCGTGGTATCTAATTTTTCACAGGCAGGAAAACGCGGCATTTCCTCTACAACCTTGTAAACAGTGGTATCGCCATCCGTTTGCGCTACAACGACAATAAGCGCCCAACATCCCAAAAACAAACTCAATGCTATTCTCTTCATTTTCATAGTGTGATAGTGTAAATCTTTTTACGATTATTTTATTTTTTTTAAAACAAGTATAATAAAAACATCCTATTGACACTTATCCGGGCTTCGCAAACCGGTTCTCCGCCCTACAAAACTGATACTGTGCGTTCCTGTTACTTTTGCTACGCAAGTTTGTTCTAATCAGTTTATTGTTCATCAGCCCAATCTTGTAATCGTTGTGGTGCAGCACTTCCGTCTTCCGAATAAATTTCCTCCTTTTCGTCTTTTCGAATTCCTACATATAAAATATTTTTATCTATGTCTGCCATCAGAACAGCACTTGGGTCTCCCCCGCTATGTGCTTGCATTGCCCAAGCATAAAAAAGTCCATCAACAATTTCAATAGGAGTTTCTACTTCCCAAATACTTTTCATAAAATCGTATTGGTTACCAAGCATTTGCTTTAATCTCTTTTTTAGTATTGGGTTGTCAAGAAGTTTTATTTCGTATGGATATTTTTTATCAAACTTCTGCAGAAAGTCAAGATTATCTGAAGCAGCATTGTCAGATTGTTGTTGGTTCAGTGTTCGGTTATGCGTCGTTGGTTCAACTGTTTTCTGATTTAACTCTTGCTTTGCTTTAGAAAGTTCGCTTTCTTTCTCTAATAATTCTTTATCCTTGTCATCTGATTTCCTTGTCTGGTTACAAGAGGTCAAAATGATTGTAGCAAAGAAAATTGAGGCTAAAATTGTCAAATTAAAATACTGCATAAGATATTTATTTTTGGTTACTCTATTTAGTTTTCAGTATTCCCATTTTTGATTGATTCATTTTTTGCAGGCATTTTCAGGCTTGTGTCGTGCCCTTAAGCACAGAATACAACTCCAGATTTACCAAATCGCCTTGACCAATTTAAAAAGATAATTTCGCCCTGTCACCTCTATCTTTACTTCATTTCTTTCGCTACACGCTCCACCTCACTCCACACGCGGAAAACGTTTTTGTAGCAAACCTTGGCAATGTCTTCTTCACTGTACCCCCGCTTGAGCAGCTCAAAAATCAAATTAGGATACTGCGAAACATCCTTCAAACCCACCGGCAGGGAATCCCCCACCCCATCAAAATCAGAACCAATGCCTACATGGTCAATACCTGCTAATTGCACAACCCGATCAATGTGGTTGGCTACCATTTGCACATCAGAATAGAGCGAAGGATTTTTTTTGCGGTACTCCTCAATGATCGCTTGCGCCGCCGGGTCATTAAATTTCAGCCCTTTTTCTATCAATATCTTACCCAACTCTTCGCGTTGTTTGTTCTGTTGTTCCTGCACTTTCATGTCCAGAAAAGAGGAGCCAAAGTTGATCTGAATCACGCCGCCGTTTTTGGCTAAGGCCTTCACCATGTCGTCATCCATGTTGCGCTGCCAGCCCGGCGTAAAATGCCGCAGCGAAGAGTGCGACGCGATGCAAGGTGCTTTGGATAATTCCATCACCTGGTAAAAAGTTTTATCCGAAACGTGCGAAATATCTACCATGATACCCACATTGTTCATTTCCTTGACCACTTCGCGCCCGAAAGGACTCAAGCCGCCCCAGGTGCCCGTGGTGTCATAGGAAGAATCGCAGATTTGGTTGTCGGTGCCATGTGTCAAAGTGATGTAGCGAATGCCGCGTTTATGAAAATAACGCACATTTTTCAGATCATCCTCAATCGGAGCGCCATTCTCCATACCCATTGGCAAAGAAATGATGCCTTTTTTGAAGTTTTTCTCCGCTTGCTTTGGCGAAGTAGTGACCTGAAACTTGTCGGGATGTGCTTTAGCAACCGCCCTGACCATATCAATCAACGAATCGGCAAAAATCTTAGCGCCGCCGGTTTTCTGGTAGGAAGAAGGAACATAAATAGACATAAACGGCACGTCCAAACCGCCTTTTTTGGCACGAACGTAGTCGAAATCTCCTTCATCGGATTGAATTGGAATTTGTATGAACTCCTTGGTAGGACGAAAATTTTTAGTCACCAAGCGATAGGGCAAATCCACATGCCCGTCGGTGATGATGTATTTATGTGCCAGTTCATCAGCAATTTTGCGAAGTTCCTCCTCGCTTTTGCCTTGAAAATTCTTTTGCGCGCCAAGCGAAAATGCAATCAGCACGGCGAAAAGGACGGATATGGTACGAATCATAGCCCAAGTGTATTTTGATTAGCTGTCAAAAATAAGCAACTCACTGAATAATCCAATGGTAAAGAAAAGAAAAACGCTGTCCGGCAGCGCTACCCCCTATTTTGTTTGGGATCTAAAGCATCCGTCAGCCCTTCGCCGATCAGATTAAAAATAGTAACCGTAAAAAAAATCGCCAGCCCCGGAAACACCGCCAACCACCAGGCTGCAGTTCTTTGTCGAGCAGCACTGAGCATACTGCCCCAGGTCACCTGATCCGCCGGTACGCCCACGCCCAAGAAAGATAAAAAAGCCTCCAGCAGGATGGCGCTGGCAATACCAAAAGCGACCGTGATCAGCACTGGGGTAAGCGCATTGGGCAGGGCATGCCGTATGATGATGCGCCACTCGCTGAAGCCCATTGCTTGAGCAGCTTCGATATAACTCAGATTGCGAATGCGCAACAAACCTGCCCGAATAAACTGCGCAATCGCCGTCCAGCGAATCAGCCCAATAATTACCATCACGTAAAGCACAGAGGGTTTTTGAATCACCGCCACGACCGATAGGATCAGCAGTAGCGCCGGAATGGACTCAATCACTTCGATAAAACGCATGATAAAAATATCTGCCGGAAAGGTTATTTTTTTGCCCAATGCAGGTATCTTTTTGAACAAAGTGGCAAAAAGGTTGAAAACAATTAAAACAGCGGTAAAAATCCCCAAGCTTTTGAGCAACTCCAGCGGAAAATTGCCCTCACTTAAAGCATAACTGCGCACGATAAATCCATAAAAGACCCCCACTAAAAATCCTATGCCATTCAAAATCAACCGAATACGGGAGATTCGAAGCCGCCCATCGCCAAAGTAACCTGCTATCGCACCAAAAAACACCCCAATGACTGTAGCAATCGCCATCGCCACAATGCCCACCAGCATCGCCATGCGCGTACCCGCAATCATGCCCGCCAGCACATCACGCCCAACCTGATCCGTACCCAACCAGTGCCGCCAGCGCCAAGAGCGAATGTTTTGCTTTTTCCAGGGATGGGCATAGCTCAGGTTTTTCCGATCAATCGTATTGTAAGAATAAGGAACAAGCGGAAAAATCACCGACTCGTAGGGTAGTTCGCTCCAATCGGCGAGTACAAAGCGGGCATCCCACTGCGCCCAGCCCAGGTTCACAGCATATTGTTTAAAAATGGGGAAGTACGTTTTGCCCTCTATTTTGCAATAAAGGGGTTTTTCATTCGCCAAAAAATCACCAAACACCGCCACAAACAACAACACATACAGCCCCCGCAAGGACCACACCGCCAGCCGGTTTTTCCTGAACTGTCGCCGCACGATTGCCCAGTAGCTCTGGCTGATAGCGCCATTTTCTACCTGAGATAGAAGCCGCCTTTTTGATTTATTTCCGAAAAACATAGGGCAATAAAGGTAGGAAGTTTTCTACAATTCCTGCGTATCTCTCAATATCCTGGATTTGAGCTTTTCGCTAATCCAGAAACCGGCAATTGTTTCCAATGCCTCCAAGATAGGCTTGACCGCAGGAATGAGCTGCAAGTCCTTGGCTTTTAATAAAACACCAATCAGCCCGATCGGTGTCAATCCTTCACGTAGAGCTTGCTTTGTACCCAATCGCTCATCCATGAGAAGGTAATCTGCATTCATTTCAATTGCCAATACAATTGCTTCTGATTCCCCTGCATCAATAGTCATTTTTAACTCCTGGAGCTTTAAAATATTCATTGGCTCAACAATCCGAATCCACTCAGCGTCCAAATAAAAGTGAATATCAACACCAAAATAACCTAACTTTATAATCTCTTGATGTACCGTTGGTGGGACAATGATTTGCTGAAAAAGCGATTGCAAAATATCCAGTCGCTGGATTTGAATCAAATTAGAAATGGGAGAAGTATCAGAAATAATAATCATCACAGCTTCATATCAGCGATGGTCTCCAAATCTCTTTCATAATCCTCTTCGTTGTAATGAATCGGAATTTTACGACTTGCCAATTCTCTCTGAAACTGCATGGCATGAAGCCCCGCTACTTCTGCGGCCTGCGCCAAGGTCACTTTCTCTTCTTTAAAAAGCAATATTGCCAACTCCAGGAGCAGTTCCTCCGATGTCATGCCCGATGCTTGCATTACATGATTAGGAATAGTGATCGTCATCCAAACATTATTTAGCCTAAAAACGTCAAAAGATTCAAAGAAGTTTCCACGCGCTTATCATTTACAAAATTAACAACTTTTCACGCTTTCGCGCAAAAATCATTAAATTGGAGCATGTCCTTGTTTGCAATAAAGAACCGCAACATGTAAAACCGCGAAATGTAAAATGTAAAAGTTGCATTCGGCATCCTGAGATTACGCTTGCTCAGCCAGGCACTTCATAGTTTTTCAAACAATGGCTGATTTTCACCAATAATAGGATGATGGCAATGCGAAATATCCAGACCAGGACATTGACGGCTTTGCGTTTGAGGGGAGAAGGTTCTTTTTGTTCGGGCATAGCAAAAAATTAAAGCCATAAAGTGTAAAACGAGCAGCCTCCTCGGCGGTTTAGGGCATCTTCACCACCTCCACGCGGCGGTTGAGCGCCCTGCCGCTTTCCTTCCGATTATCGGCAATGGGGAAGGTAGCGCCCCAGCCTTTGTAAGCCAGACGATTAGAAGAAATCCCCTTTTGTATCAGTGCATCGCAGACCGTTTTGGCGCGGCGCTGGGAGAGGGATTGGTTGTAGGCGGCATCGCCCACATTGTCGGTATGCCCTTCTATGCTCACTTTCAGGGCAGGGTTGGTGTTTAAAAATGCCACCAATTGATCCAGTAGCGGCAGCGATTCGGGCAGGATGTCGGCTTTGTCGGTTTCAAACTGGAAGTACACAGCGTAGAAACCATCGGTGTTGAGGCTTTGCAGCAGGTCGTTGGCGATGATTTGCTGGCGCATGGCTTCCGGTTCTACAATCATCAGTCGGTATTGGATGGGGTTGAAAAGAAAGTTGTACACCTTCACCCAGGTATCCTGCCCATTGCGGCTGAGTTTGAAAGTCGCTTCATTCCTGGTTTGATCCAACAGGACCGTTGTGCCGCCAATGCTTTTCACGGCGTTTTCGTAGTTTTTCAAAACCTCATAAGCGCTGGGCTGCGGCTTCACCTCGGCTTTGAATTTGTAGTAAATAAAGGTTTTTTTACCTTCCACGGCTTGCTCTTTGCCGTATTTGGCATCCGTTTTGAAGACAATTTTGTCAAAATTTTGCTCGTAATCGTAGATGTAGGTATGTTCCAGCCGCGTGAAGAGCGGGTGGTCTTGCGAGCCGGGCTTATCGGTTTCCTTTTGCGCAAAAGCGACTTGGACGAAAAAAGCCAACAACAAGGTCAATCGAAGTTTCATATTTGTTATGATTTTGGGAATAAAAGAGGAAAATATAGCTTTATAGCCATATAGTCAACTGATTGTAAACAACTTAACCAAAAATTTACTTTTCGGAACAAAACCGCCACGTGGGATAAAGTTGTTTAGAAAGTGGATAAAAGGTATATTTGTAAGAAAGATTAAAGTATGGAAGCAGCACAGCCATTGTCGGAATATGAAATTGAACGCGGAAAACCTGTGCCCATGTAAATTTGTTCAAAGGCGACGCATTATGTGATGAAGTGTGCGTCAAAGAGCCGCCATTCAGGTGCCATAGAGGTTTTGTCGCCCAAACAAATCTTCAACCATATTGTAGAACATGCTCCAAAATACTTTGATGCTGGAGTGAAATCTTTTGGGGTGGTGATTTCTCTATTCAAAACCATTCATGTATTTCGGGATGCAGGGCATTACACTACTTTTGCGGATCAGGATACCGTGCAGGATGAGCAATTGAATATCACGCTTCCATTGACAGAAATTTTTCCAGCATAAAATTTTTCTAACAAAGTGTCTGGCATCTTTTGTCTGGCATCTGGCATCTCAGTAATATGTTACAACCCGATGTATGCGAAATACCACGCTGGCAACAATTGAAGCGCCAGTTGAACAACCTCACGCCACAGGAGTTTTTGCAAGCCTTGACAGAAACACCGGACGCGGTAGTGATTGATGTACGCACGCCTGCGGAATTTGAACTGGGGCATATCGAAGGCGCTATCAATATAGATTATCTGAGTTATGATTTTTGGGATCGGATGGAGCAACTCGACCCCAATCGCACTTATTTCATTTACTGCCGCACCGCACGGCGCAGCGTGCGCACCTGTACGCTCATGCGCAATGGCGGCTTCAAGCGCGTGTATCATCTGGACGGCGGCTGGAATCTTTGGGCGGAGGTCTTTCCTGTTTCTTATTAAAAACCCCATGACAAATCGCATCTGATTCCACTGACAAAAGTCATTTCCGCATGTGACCCTCATCACTTTTGTTCACTACTGCGCCGCCTACCTTTGTAAGGTAAAAAAACGAGGCTACTGAAGTTTTTAGCCCTATCTATTTTAACCGTTAAAAAAAAATGATCATTAAACTATGAAAGTAGAGCAAATCTATACCGGTTGTTTGGCAGAAGCTGCCTATTATATCGAAAGCGATGGCGAGGCTGCGATCATTGATCCGCTGCGCGAAACAGCACCTTACATTGAGCGTGCTGAAGCAGACAAAGCGACCATCAAATATGTACTCGAAACGCATTTTCACGCTGATTTTGTGTCGGGGCATTTGGACCTTCGGAAGAAAACCGGCGCTACCATCGTGTATGGACCTACTGCTCAGCCTAATTTTGAGGCACATGTAGCCAAAGATGGCGAAGAACTAAAAGTAGGAAAAGTGACCATCAAGGTATTGCATACACCGGGGCATACCATGGAATCTACTACTTATCTGCTGCGCGATGAGCAAGGCAAGGATTACGCTATTTTCACGGGGGATACCCTGTTTTTAGGGGATGTGGGTCGTCCTGATCTGGCTGTAAAAACCGATCTGAGCAGGGAAGACCTGGCAGGCCATTTGTTTGACAGCCTTCAGAATAAAATCATGCCTTTGTCGGATGATGTAATTGTTTATCCAGGACACGGCGCGGGTTCTGCTTGTGGTAAAAAAATGAGCAAAGACACCTGGGGTTATCTCGGCGACCAGAAGAAGTTTAATTACGCCCTACAGTCCCGCACACGCCAGGCATTTATCAAAGAAGTGACAGAGGGATTGGTAGAACCGCCGCAGTATTTTCCTAAAAATGCCGTGATGAACAAAATGGGCTACGAAAGTTTTGATGAGGTACGCCGCCGTGGCTTGCAGGCATTGAGTGTGCGGGCATTCAAAGTGGCATGGGAAAGTACAAATGCCTTGGTGATTGATGCTCGCCACCAGGACGAGTTTGCCCAAGCGCATATCCCCGGCAGTATTTTTATTGGCATTTACGATAATTTTGCACCCTGGGTAGGGGCTTTGATTAGTGATTTGCAAACGCCGATTTTATTCGTTTGTGATGAAGGCAAACAAGAAGAAGTAGTGACGCGCCTATCGCGAGTGGGGTATGATAATTCTATCGGTTTTCTGGAGGGTGGTTTTGAAGCTTGGATAAATGCAGGTGAAGAAGTGGACTCCATTCCTGAAATAACCGCAGAAGCCTTCCAGGCAATTTATCAAAAAGAAAAAGTAAACCTGCTGGATGTACGCCGCGAGAGCGAATTCAATGCACAGCATATCGTCGGTGCACAAAACTTCCCGCTGGATTTTATCAATAAAAATATGAGCCATCTGGATCGCAATAAGCAGTACTACCTGCACTGTGCCGGCGGATACCGATCTATGATCACAGCTTCTATCTTGAAGGCGCGGGGCTTTGAGCAATTGATCAATATCAAGAGTGGCTTTAAAGCCTTGAGCGAAGTGCATCTGCCAATGACCGAATTTGTAGAACAAGTAACAGAACTATAAACGATTATGATTTTTTGGTGGATAGGGTTCATTCATACTTGGGTGAACCCTTTTTATTACCAAGCAAACCCTATAGCCTTAAAGGGATCACAATCAATTTATTGAAAAAATTCTGACTGTCATTTTTTGATTTTCGACTATTGACTGATGACTCACTCATTTTTTAATTGAAGGCGCCGCAGGTATTCGAGCACTGGCAAATCATCCACATAAAGTTCTTCTACAGCTGTTTCCCCTTTTAAAACCCTTATAGACACTGTATTTTTATGCGGAATTGTATCAACCTGTTGCCACAACAGTTTATCCACAATAGGCGCTAACTTTTCGTTCATGTAATAATATTGCATGTTCTCAGGTAATATAAAATTCACCGTATCCGAAGCAGATGCAAAATAAGCAGCCTGTGTTATGATATAATCTTTATGTTCAGGTTGTGCTGCCCATGCTGCCTCAAAAAAGCTGTATCCTAAAGAGTCTTTCTCAAGTGTAATAAATATCGTTTGCCCGGAACTTAAAGAATCCTTTGCCGGCACCGCCGTATTGCCATAAAAAAGTACCACATAGCGCCCCCTGAAGGCATCGTATGGGTCTATTGGTTCCAAGCGAAAACGGTGGCTTGTACCTTGTTTTAAGATTTTTTCAGTATGCTGAATCATATTGAACGGAACCCAAAGATAAAGCAGCATAACGATTGCAAAAACGCTAATTCTTATGATATTCATGCTACAAATTTTTATTCTAAGATTAATTCTTTCCAGCTTCCCCCCTGTTGGTGAATAAATACTGCCGCTTTGGGCTTTCTTTTGAATTGAAGCTCATAAAAATGCCCCTTGTTTGTCCAGCGATACTGCTCGGTCTCATGGTCGGAAGCGCCAATGCCCCTACGCCACCACCAGTTGCCCCATTGATTGAAAGTCACGGTTATCTTTCCACTTGAATCCACTTGCGCGCTTACCCCGTCTTCGGGAGTTACCATGTTATAATGAATTACTTCATAAATTTTTCCTACAAAAGGCTTTTTTTGAACATATTTTAAAGCATCTGCGAAGCTTTGATCGTCGCCTGAATAATCCCGGAGCATTAAGATTCCATTATAGTTATCAGGAACATTCAAAAAGTATAATTCTTTTTTATCGCTCCATCGAAAATCATTTAATAAGCTATGATACAGATGAGTAGCTTTCGCCCAGTTGTCATTTGTAAAAAAAAGTAAAAACAAAGAAGGAATGAGCCAAGTTGTAAATAATAGCCGTTGAATAAACCCTGGCAAAAAAGATAAACCCATTGCAAAAAACGCCCAGAAAAATAGGGCTGCAAAATAGCCATGCCGGTCGTTTTCTACCAATAGTAAATAATTGAAATATAAATTAATAACAGGAAACAATGCAATAACAAAAAACAATAAAAACAATCCAACGAATCGCAACCGCGGCGATATTTTTTTAAAAAATAATATCCAGCCCGCAAACCCAATGATAACCAACAATGAAATGATCATTAAAAGCGTATGGTGCTCAAAAAGCCAGGCCTTGTCGCTATGCTCCCAATACCGTGTAAATAATAAAAACTTGATGAAGTATTTAGCATAATTGCTCAATATCTCCAGCAGATGGAAGCGCAAGTGTACGGCAGCGCCATAATGTCCGATCCAACTTCCAAGCACTATTTTATTCAGCATGAAATAAAGCCCAACAACACTTAATTGAGGCAATAAGAGTTTCAAAAAGCCGGTGCGCAATACCTGCCGCTCACCACTATGGAAATATTGAAAAAGCAGCATTGCTAACGTGAAAAAAGGAACTGTAAGTGGGAGTTCAAAAGTAAATAAAGCAATAATAAAAAGAAGATGAATTCTATTGAAATACTTTGATTGTTGTGTACTCAGCCAATTCAAGATATTTAGCAGAATGAATAAAATTAAAGCACTTACCATCAAGAAGCTCAAGCATACCTTCCAGACGACTACCTCTGTAGCGTAGGGGGAGAGCAAAAAAAGACTTGCCGCAGCAAAAGCAGGAAATTTCGCATTATCAACACCATAGTGTACCGACATTTGCAACAGAAACCGGCGTAATAAAAAGGCATTCAAGATGTGCAGCGATGTGTACACCAAGTACCAGGGAAGCCCTGCGGTGCCAAAACTTTTGAAAAAAAGAAACAAAAAAAAGTTGAGTACTGGCTGTAGCGCCGGAAAATCAAAACTGCTGAGAAAGTCCCAAAACTGGCGCGATTCGATTCGCTCTGCCAGCCCCGTAAAATCAGTGACAAACCCGGATTGCCAGGTAGGATAGTAGAAAAAATGCACCACCGCAATAAAAAAGAAAAGGACAAGCCCATTTTTTTGGAGAAGGGACATACGAGCAATTTTAATGCGGAAGATACAAAAACAAACCGCTGATTTTTTTATAAAAGCTCTACTTTATTGCGCCCGAGGCGAAGCTGCCCTTGGTTTTCCAGTTGTTTGAGCAGGCGGGAAATAGCCTCTCGCGAGGCGTTCAAATCGAACGCAATATCCTGGTGTGTGGCTTGAATAATTTTGTTCCCCGTGATGGCAGCTTTTTTTTGCAAATACTGGAGCAGCCGCTCGTCTAATTTTTGAAAAGCAATAGATTCAATAGTTTTGACCAACTCCAGCATTCTGTTGTCGTAAGAAAGCATCACAAAATTTTTCCAACTCTGGTAGCGCGTCATCCACTCATCCATATATTTTATCGGAATACCGATCAGAAGCGTATCTTCTTCGGCAACTGTCCTAATTTCACTTTTTTTATTCATCATGCAGCAGGTAAAAGACATCGTGCAAGACTGCCCTGGCTGCAGGTAGTACAAAAAAATCTCTTTGCCTTCCTCGCCTTCGCGCACTACTTTGATGCTGCCCTCCACCACCAAAGGTACTAATCGCACATAGCTACCAAAATCTAAAATTGTTTCACCGGCTTTGAAAAACAATAATTTGCCAACTAACACGATTTCCTCCTGCAAGCCTCGCTCTGCTAATTGCGGATAGTGCCTGCGCAGCAGTTCCAGCATCTCGGCAGTAGATGTGCTATTTGCGATCATTTGCTAAGTAATTTTATCAAACTTTAAAATATTGAATCTCAAATCTTTTCGCCAGAAATCTTTTTAGAAGGATTGTACTTGACGTTAATATTAATCCAAATAGCTCTGGCTAAACGGAAAATAAACACAAAAAAAACGATACAAAATGCGATCAATAAAAGGAATGAGGCATTGATGCTCCAGCCCAAGCCCCAGTGAAACAGCGCCACAAAGCCGATACAAAACCAACCCATAAAAATATAGGAAATAAACATAGCGCCGTAATAAAAACCAGGCTCAGGAAAGTAGTTCAAATTGCAGTACTCGCATTTTTCTTTCATATCGAAAGAACGCTTGAAAGAGAAAGACCCAGTATAAAACATATCCGACTCCTGGCATTGTGGGCATTTTAATCCAAAAATACTGTATGGTTTGCTGCCTTTGCGGAATAAACCCATTGTTTTTTTATTTTACCGCGAATATATGAAGAATTGTTCATGTATTTTTACAAAAAAACGCCGATTGAATCGGCTTTACATATTGCATTGGCAATTCTCCAAACACTCAATAATGAGCGACACATCGCGTTCTTTGAGCGAATAGAGCATGCTCCTGCCGTCGCGTTTTACGCTCAGGATACCTTTGAGGCGCATATTTTGCAAATGGTGCGAGGTAAGCGACTGCTCGCTCCCCAACATTTCACAGATCTCTGTAACAGAAAGCCTTGGATATTGCTCCAACAGATGCACGATCCCCAGCCGCATTGGGTGTGCGACCGTCTTGAGGATAAAAGCGATACGCTCCAGCTTATCCGCTTCTTTCTGGTTCAAGGTACCAATTTTCACTTCCATATTTTGTCTAATTCAGGTGTCTTGCAAAGCTGCAAAATAAGAAATTTTGAGTAGTATTGAAGGGACTAAGTGTTGTTTTCGATCTATGTATTTATATCTCAGTGTATTCATAAAATGTTATGAACCGACAAATAGTTGAAAACAAAAATGGAACCCCAGCGATTGCCGAAGTTCCATTGGTGCCCAGAACAAGATTCGAACTTGCACACCCTTGCGAGCACTACCCCCTCAAAGTAGCGTGTCTACCAATTCCACCATCTGGGCAGTTTATTGGACTTTGGATTTTAGACAGTTGACTTTAGACACTGGATAATAGACTTTTGACAATTGAGGTTTTTTTAAGATTGCAAAAGCGTCTAAAATCTTCTGCTTATGATCTAAAGTTTCATTTTTTAAAAAGAGTTCCGCAAAGATAAGGCGTTTTGTAACACAAACTACCACCTTGCTCCAAAAAATATTTTAGCACCCAAGGGTCATTCGATCAGAAAGCGAAAGCGCATACTTTTTTCAATGGACAGCTTCAATTGGCTATAATTTGGGTAGGGTACCGCAGGATATCGGGCATTGTTATTTAGGGTGGCGGATGAAAGCGCATCGTAGGATTGATTGCCTGTGAGTTCTTCTACCAGTATGACCTGCCCCAGTTTCCGCTGCATGACGGTAGCCATACTGGCTGCTTTGGATTGTGCTTTTTGGTACAGCCGCTTGAAAACGGTATGCTCAGAGACCTGTGCAAAGTCATATTCCACTGATTGAATGTTGCCGGTAATGTAGTTTAGCCCCAATAGCTGCTCATGCAGTTTTTTCAATTCTTCTTCGCCCTTGAGGTAGATCAAATATCTATTGCCCATCTGGTAGTAAGGTGTAATGGTGTAGTCGTTGGGCAATTCGATTTCGTATGCAATCTTTTTTGACTGAAAAAAGAGCAGGAGTTCATTTTCCTTCAGCCGAATTTTTTCCTTTTGGTGTTTCTGTGCTTCCTGGTAGTTGGTATCATCATAATAATTTTCATCATAATCATAGCCCACATCAATCATGACCGAATAAACGATCTTTTTCGCTTTTACTTCGATGGTATCAGCCACAAAGATATCCACATAATTTTGCGCCAAGCCCGCCGCTGCACAAGCCAGCAAGAAGATCAGAAAGAGGAAAGTCTTTTTCATGTGATTTTTGGATTGATGAAAGAATACCGGAAGGTAAGGCCAAAACAAGAGAAATAGATGACCCGGAGGGCAAAAAAATCGCCCAAAAAAAAGATTTCAAGAAAACTTTGCGTTTAGATGTTGGGCATCTGCGCTGCAATACTTAATTTTACCTTTATTCCACCAAACAGAAAAACCACTTTTATCATGGAAAATTCTGGAAATCAATCAAATCCTACAAGCGGAACGGATCCGAAAACAGTTGGTATTGTTGCGTATCTCACATTAATTGGCTGGATCGTAGCCCTCATACTGAACAACCCAAAGTCTGAGCATGGTTCTTTCCACATCCGTCAAATGTTGGGCATTATCCTTTTGGGCTTTTTACTCGGTATTATTCCGTTTATTAACCTCATCGGATGGATTATCCCGCTTGTGCTCTGGATCATGGGATTCATTGGCGCTGTGCAGGGCCAACAGAAGCTGGTGCCTGTCGTAGGTCAATACTTCCAAGACTGGTTTAAGGGTCTTTGATTTTATTTTCTGTTACTTAACGTATGTTTCATCACCTGAAAGGAAATGCTGAATAGTGTTTTCTTTCAGGTTGCTTGAATGCCACTTTATTTGGTTCGCTGCAACAATGCCATATAAAATCCATCGTATCCTCGATCTTGTGGTAAAATAACTTGTTCGCTTAGAAGCTCAAATGTGCCCTCCGAAGCCTCCAGGAATTGCCGAACTTGCTCGTCATTTTCAGAAGGTAGAATACTACAAGTAGCGTACACCATTTTTCCACCGATTTTGCACATCCGGCTGTATTGAAGCAAGATGGTGCTTTGTTTCTCTTTTACTTCGTTTATGAATGCAGGACTGAGTTTCCACTTGGCATCGGGGTTTCTACGCAGAATCCCCAGGCCAGAGCAGGGCACGTCCAGAAGCAGGCGATCCGCGCTTTTTTCGAGGCGTTTGATTGCTTTGGTGCTTTCCACCACTCTTGTTTCGATGGTATGGATACCCGCACGGCGGGCGCGTTTGCGCAATTCTTCCAGTTTCCGCTCTTCTGTATCTAAGGCAATGAGGTTTCCTTTGTTCTGCATCAAGGTGGCCAGGTGCAGCGTTTTGCCCCCCGCGCCGGCACAAGCATCTATCACGCGCATACCCGCCGCTACCTGCAAGAAGGGCGCTACCTGCTGGGAAGAAAAATCCTGCACCTCAAACAAGCCTTCTTTAAAAGCTGCTGTGGCAAATAAATTTTTTCGTTGCTTGAGTTGCAAAGCATCCCCCTGGATCATTTCGGCTTCGACACCTTCCGCCTGAAGCCTTTGGATCAAATCCGACGGTGACATCTTCAGTGTATTGGCGCGAAGCACCACTTGGGCAGGCTCGTTGAGTGCGTGCAGGGTAGTATCCCAGTTATCGCGGAGTTCCGCGTGCCCCATTTCATCCAACCAATCGGGAATAGACTCCCTAATGCGCCTATGATGTTGTAGCGCACGAAATTTTTCCTTAATTTCCGCTGGCTGTATGGTTTTAAATTCCGCCCAATCTGGCAATTCATCCCCCTGCAAAACCCTCCAAATGCCCAATAACTCGTACCAATCGCCCTGGTAGCGAGGAGTTTTCCCCTTAATTTCACACAACAACCGATACCAGCGCACCACTTCATAAATATTTTCAGCAATAAAAGCCCGGTCGCGTGCCCCCCACTTAGGATTGCTTTTTAATACCCATTCAACGACCTTGTCGGCGTAGTAGCCTTGTTCAAAAATCTCTTGCAAAGCATGGATCACTGCCTGCACCAGATTGGGATACCATTTCATTTTTTGAAATAAAAGTGAGAAAGGGAAAAGATATGCCTCTTTGTGGCAATTTATTTTTTCTTAAAATCCCCATTTTTCCAGGCTTGGAAGAACTTTCCCCAGGCAATCGGATTAAAAATATTCATAGGCGGCTGTTGCCCGATGTAGTAATACTCTCTGGCTTGCTGGCGCAGGTAGAAGTTGGCATTTTCGCGGCCATCCGTTTTTACGCCGAGGCTGACGCGCTCCAGGGTTTCCTTGGCGAGGTTTTCGGTAGCGCGGCGCTGCAACTCCGGCGTAACGTCCATTGCCAAAAATTCCAGCTTGAAGTGGTCGCGATCGGGCCAGGGGAACACCACGGTTTCGGGCAGATTATAGGCATCTTGTGTCATTAATTGCACCAGGGAATAACGATCATCTTTCAAATCCGCTGGTATTTTATATTCAATCGTTTTATAACCAACCGCCGAAAACACGATAACGTCCCCTTTTTCAACCACGATGGAAAAAAAGCCCTTGAAGTCCGAATAAGTACCACGCCCTTTCTCTTTCACTAAAATATTGGTGTAAGGAATAGGAAAAAGCTGTTCGGTTGAACCATCCAGTACCATACCCGAAAACTGAATCAGTTGCTGGTCTTGTGCTTTGGCGGCAAAACCCAGCAGACAAGTAGCAATCATAGCAAGGAAAAGTGGTTTTCGTATCATCAGCGTATGTTTTTTGGCTAAATTATGCTTTTGCTTTCAATTAAGACTAAGGCAAAGATACAAAGGTTCGATACAAAACAATTTTTAACCTTTTGGCAACAAAATAATAAAGAGCCTCTTTTTTGGATAAACCCTGCCTCTGCAATGGTCAAAAGACAAATGATAAAAAACCTTTTGGGACTTTGGAAATAAGTCAGCATCCAATTTGGATTTTTTTATTTTTACAAAACTCTATTCTGTAATCAAAACGATTTCCAAGATGAAGTATTTGCTTTGTATCCTATTTTCAATGCTACTTGGATTAGGATTATTGGCTCAGCCGCAGCCGCTCACTTACTTTTTACCTGCTATCGAATACGATCAGAGTATCCCTACGCCAGCGCAATTTTTTGGTTTCCAAATTGGAGAATGGCACCTGACACACGACCGCCAATACCAGTACATCAAAATGTTGGCGGAAAAATCGCCCCGTGTGAAACTGGTGGAATACGCCCGCTCCTATGAGTTGCGCCCTTTGGTTTATCTCATTATCACTTCCGAACAAAACCACCAACGCCTCGAAGACATCAAAGCCCAACACCTGGCTTTGGCGGATCCTTCCAAATCAGTTAATGTGGACATCAAAAATACCCCTGCTGTGTTGTACCAGGGCTTTAGCATACACGGCAACGAACCCAGTGGTGGCAATGCCGCCCCGTTGGTAGCTTATTACCTTGCTGCCGGTAAAAGTCCTGAAGTGCAAAAATTGCTCGACGAGGTGGTCATTTTGTTGGATCCCTGTTATAACCCCGATGGCTTTAATCGGTTTGCAAGCTGGGCTACTGAGCACAAAAATTATAGCCTCACAGCTGATCCGAACGACCGCGAATACAATGAAGCCTGGCCTCGAGGCAGAACGAATCACTATTGGTTTGACCTTAACCGCGACTGGCTGCCTGTGCAGCACCCTGAAAGCAGAGGGCGGGTGAGAGCTTTTCATGAGTGGAAACCCAACGTGCTGACCGATCACCATGAGCAAGGCACCGATGCTACTTTCTTCTTCATGCCGGGCGTACCGTCTCGCACCAATCCGATTACGCCAAAACTCAACCAGGAACTGACTGCCAAAATTGGGAACTATCATGCTGCAGCATTAGACAAAATTGGTTCGCTCTATTTCACTAAGGAAAGCTACGATGATTTTTACTATGGCAAAGGCTCTACCTACCCCGATGCCAACGGGGCTATTGGTATTTTGTTTGAACAAGCCAGTTCGCGCGGACATGCTCAGGAAAGCGCCAATGGCATCCTGACTTTTGCCTTTACCGTTCGCAACCAAGTGACCACCGCGCTTTCTACACACAAGGCGATCGTTGACATGCGGCAGGAGCTTTTGGAGTACCAACGCAATTTCTACAAAAATGCAACGAGCGAAGCAAAGTCCGATAAAAATCGGGCTTACGTTTTCGGTGATACCTACGATCCGGCCCGGTTGGAGCATTTTCTGGATATTTTGCTGATGCACAAAATTGAAGTGTATGAATTATCAAAAAAAATAAGCGTTGCTGGCAATACTTTTGAACCAGGCAGCGCCTACATGGTGCCCACCGACCAGCCACAATACAAAATCATTCGCGGTATTTTTGAAACCCAGTTGGTTTTTGAGGATAGCTTATTTTATGATATTTCTTCCTGGACCATGCCCCTGGCTTTTGATTTGCCCTATGCGGGCATTGCTGACCAAGCCGCCAAAGGTAAAAAGGTGGAAGCCCTCCCAAAAAAGGCAATCCTTGCCACTCGATCTGAATACGCTTACCTGCTCAACTGGGATCATTACTATGCACCAGCTGCCGCCAACTACCTGATGGAAAAAGGCTTGCGCGCCAAAGTAGCTATGGAACCTTTCTCCTTGAATGGCAAACAATACAGCGCCGGCACGATCATGATTCCCGTGGTACAGGGGCAGACGCATAGCGCCGATGCGGTTTTTCAAATCATCCAGGAAGTGACCGCCCGCTACCAGGTGCCGGTTGATGCAGTTGGTACAAGCCTCACGCCTGATGGCATTGATCTGGGAAGCCGCTATTTTAGCCTGATAGAACAACCCAAAATCCTCCTACTGATTGGCGAAGGGGTCAATTCCAACGACATTGGCGAAGCCTGGCACCTGCTCGACCAGCGCTATGACATCGCTGCCACCAAAGGTGAAATTGCGGCGCTGGGGCGTTTCAATCTCGCTCGGTACAATGTCATTGTGATGGCAGATGGCAATTACAACTCGATTCCACAGGCAGGCGTGGATAACTTGCGAGACTGGCTGCAAAAAGGCGGCACGCTCATCGCTATGCAAGGTGCTGTGCAATGGCTGAAAGCAAAAGGCTTATCTGCAGCGGAAATCAAAGCTGGCAGTGGCAACAGCCCAAAACGCCGCCCCTACGATCGGATGCAGGATGATTTTGGAGCAAGACAGCTTCCGGGTTCTATTTTTGAAGTAGAACTCGACCTGACTCACCCGCTGGCTTTTGGTTATCATCGCCAAAAAATGGCTGTTTTCCGCCAAGGCAATCTTTTTTTCGAGCCTGCCAAAAATATCTATGCTACGCCTTTGGTGCATACCGCCAATTCACTACTCAGTGGCTATGCCAATAAAAATAGCTTAGATGGGATAAAAAATTCCGCATACCTAATCGTGACGGGCATGGGCAGCGGCAAGGTGATTAATTTTGCCGACAATCCGAATTTCCGCGCATTTTGGTTTGGTACCAACAAACTTTTTGCCAATGCTATTTTCTTTGGAAAAACCATCAGCGAAAGTGCAGTAGATTATCCTGCGCCGCCCAGCAATTTACAAAACAATAGAGAGTAAAATATTGTAATTTAGAAAAACTACACCGTCGGGAAGCCTCAACTCCTTCCCGACACTACCCCAAAACAATATAGCATCTATGTTCCGAAAGCCTACACTATGCGCCATTTGCCTGGTGCTGCTATGCACCACGGTATCAGGGCAAAGCACTTACAATAAAATTGTACGCGACACCATCATCACCATCCCCGGATTCCTACACAATACTTACCTTTTAGATGGGAAAAAAATGACCCTGCCCGTCATGGACTGGTTTATGATGGACTATCCTACGGCACACGACGAAATCAACCTCGCCCTGCTCACCAACCAAGCAAGCATAGTGGGATACACCATCGGCGGGCTCTTTGGCTTATCCGGCTTGCTTATCTATCAGCGCGACAAGGCGCTCGGCGGCGATCTATTGCAACTGGGTGGCATCGGCATTGGCGCTGGCATCACCTTTCAGGTTTTTTCCGGTATTTTCAAACGCCGTGCCGTGCGCACCTACAACCAGGAGATCATCCATTTGTACAAAAAACAAGGCACTGCTCTCCAAATGCAACTACAGACTACAGAAATCATTGTCCAGGTGCAATTCGAATGAGCGCGAGCCATGCAGGGTCGAAAAAAAATGATAAGTAAATTGCTCTAATTCATGGCACGTTATTATGATTATTCTTTAATTATTAGCAAATTAGCACAACTTGTCCCGATGATTGTCGGGATCGAAAAAATCAGCACCTTAACGTGTTAAAACGGAACCAATGCAAAGCAATCAAATCCAACAACTCATCGCACAAGCCCGCCTACCCGAAGCGCTGGCGGCGTTAAAAGAATACCTGCCCACTCATTTGCAAAATGAAGTGCTACAACTGCAAAGCCGCCTCCAGGAACTGCAACGCAAAGAACGCCTGGGCATTATTGACAACGCCAACGCCAATCTGGAACGCAACAAAATCACCGCGGCTGCCCTCGATTTGTACAGCAACCCCGACCGCGCTGCCGCACCGGAGGAACATACCACAGGCAAAACCATCATCCAAAACGCGGAAAAGATTTACAACATTGATAAAATTGACAAAGCCGATTTTTCTTAGCGTACCGGCGACCTTCAGTCGCCGCCATGATACTACGGCGACTGAAGTCACCGATAAAAAACCCAGGTTATGCAAAACCAATCCAACCTCACCGACAACCACAACATCGTCCTCCAGGGCGTGAGCAATAGCACCATCACCCTCAGCGTGGACGGCGAATTCCAGGAAATCCGCAACGACATCAATGCCTTGCTTGCGTTTTTACAACAGCAGCAACGCGAAAGCCTACAAGTCGGCGAAAAGATTTACAACATTGGCGAAATCGGGCAAGCCGTTTTTCAAAACATTATTCAGCAAGCGCCCTTCCTGCCTTCCAGAGAATTGACCCTGCCGCCCTTCTACCCCGAAGTGTTCCTCGGCAGAGAAAATGACTTAGCCGCTATTCACCACCAATTGTTCCACGAAAACAACCTCTTACTCCTCGTCAATGGCGAGGGCGGCATCGGCAAGACGACCCTTGCCTTGCGCTATTACTTTGCGTACAAAAAGGATTACCAACACCTCGCCTGGATCTTCGCCGAGCGCAGCCTGCTCGATGCCTTGCTCACGCTGGCACTGCCCTTGGGCGTGGACTTCCCGCAGGCGATGCCCAATACCGAACGCTTGACTTTGCTACTGCGCAAAATGGCAAGCCTGCAACGCCCCTGCCTGCTCATCATAGACAATGCCAACCTGCTCGAAGACCTCGAACGCTACTACCCGCAACTCAGCACCTGCCGCAACTTCCACCTGCTGCTCACCACGCGCATTACGCAGTTTGAGCAAGCAAAGACTTACGTTCTCCAACCTTTGGTGCAAGACAAAGCGGTAGAATTGTTCCAGCAATACTACAAAACCGACGAAACCGACCTGCTGCTGCAAATACTCACCGCCGTTGGCTACAACACCTTAGTCATCGAACTCATCGCCAAAAACTTAGCGAACTTCAATCGCCTCAAAACCCGCTACACCTTGTCCGATTTATTGCAGGACTTACAACAAAAAGGCTTGCTCGCCCTGCAAAGCAAGGAAATAAAAACCCTCTACCACGCCGGCGGCGCCCTGCGCACCGAAAAACCCGAAGACATCATCGCTGCCATGTACGACCTGAACGAACTCAGCCCCGCCGAAAACCAACTCCTCTCCATCTTCGCGGTGCTGCCGGCGGAAAATATTCCTTTTGAAACCTTAGAAACCCTGCTACCCGATACCGAATACCTCGACGACACCCTTCTCGCCCTTGCCCAGCGCGGCTGGCTCGACTACAATGAACCCACCGCCGCCTTCAAATGCAGCCCCGTGATACAGGAAATAACCCGCTACAAAAACCAGGAAAACCTACTGGCGCACTGCGAGACCCTGCTGGATAGTTTGATTAATAAATTAGATTATGAAGGTACTCATATATCTGGAAGCAGCTACGAAGACGCCGCCCGCTACACTCGCTACGGAGAAAGCGTGGTGAATAATATAGAAAGCATCAACAATCGCATCAGTGTTTTGTGTGAACGCTTAGGCAATTATCATACCACCGTAGGTAACCTGAACAATGCCCTGTCCTGGTTTGAACAATATCGGAATTGTGAGCAAGCGCTTCTCGAGGCTTATCCCAATAACGTCGGCTTTAAAAATGGGCTGGCGATTTCCTACGAAAAATTAGGCTCCACCCATTCGGCTTTGGGCAATTTGGAACAAGCCCTCCGCTTTTTTGAAGACGATGCTAAATTGACC
>CAZGJN010000039.1:0-34113 GCA_964526645.1 uncultured Saprospiraceae bacterium | reverse complement strand
CCACCACCACCACCCCCACCACCACAAGAAGAAGAGATTTTTAAAGTGGTAGAGGAAATGCCTCGTTTTCCGGGTTGCGAAAATGAAGCTACTGCTGAAGCAAAAAAAGCATGCGCTGACAAAAAGATGTTGGAGTTTATCTACAAAAACATCAAGTACCCTGCGATTGCTCGCGAAAACGGTATCGAAGGTAATGTTGTGATCACCTTTGTGGTAGAAAAAGACGGGACAATCAAAGATGCCAGAGTCGTACGCGACATCGGTGGTCAATGTGGGCAGGAAGCGCTCCGCGTGGTCAACCTGATGAACGAACAAAGCATCAAATGGGCACCTGGCAAGCAGCGCGGTCGTCCAGTGCGTGTACAGTTCAATTTACCTGTGAAATTCAAACTCGAAGGATAATTCTATTTAATGCTTCGCATTTGGATCAAAAAACGGCTATGCCCTCTGGGTGCAGCCGTTTTTTGTTCTATAGTCCTCAAGCAACTTTTGTAGAAAACCAGCGTTTTTTATATTGTACCATATCCAAAAACCCAATTCCGTTTTATTTATTTAAAAAAATGCGACCTATGCGAATCCTACTTCTGGGAATTGCCCTACTGATGAGTATCCCGCTATTTGCCCAAGATGCCCGCTTGGCGCAACAATATTTTCAGAATGGCGAATATGAAAAAGCTGCCGTTTTGTACGAAAAGCTTTCCGAAATCAATCAGGAAAATGACTTTTATTTTGATCGCTATACAGAGTGCCTACTCGCGCTCAGAGAATTTGAACAATGCGAGAAAGCCATAAAAAAACAATTAAAGCGCAGCCCCGATAATGTGAGCCTGTACGTCACTTATGGCAAATTATACGAGCAGCAATACTTGGATGAAGAGGCGATGCTGCAATACAAAAAAGCAATCGAAAACATGCCCAAAGAGCCTTTTGTCATTACAAGGCTGGCAAACGCTTTTATGTACCTCACCAAATACGAACTCGCCATTGAGACCTATGAAAAAGGAGAGGCATTGCTAAAAGACAAAAATATTTTTGCCTATAATCTGGCAGACCTCTACCGCCGAAAAGGCGACACCCAAAAAATGATTGAATACTATTTGAATAGCCTGAGCTCCAATGCCGACCGTTTGAATACTATACAAACCACTTTCCAGCGGTACTTCCTTCCAGAAGATTATGACGAATTGCAAACCCAGCTCTATGCGCGGATTCAGGAAAATGAAAATGCCATCTATTATATAGAATTGCTTACCTGGGTATTTATCCAAAAGAAAGACTACAAAAACGCCCTGCGCCAAGTAAAAGCCCTCGATCGGAGGCAGCGCGAAAACGGAGGCAGGGTTTATCAGTTGGCAGAAGTAGCTGCCAATGAAAAAGACTATACTTCTGCTATTGAAGCTTATGACTATGTGGTCCAAAAAGGGAACCAATCGCCTTTCTATATTGATGCCAAAAGAGAAGGACTGCGCTGCAAACGTAATAAAATTGTAGATGGATACGACTACACGAGTGAAGAGCTACTTCAACTGGAGCAGGAATACGAGAGTTTTCTGAATGAGTTTGGGCGTTCTTACCTCACGGCGAGTATCATCCTGGAACAAGCTGAACTCGAAGCACTGTACATCAATGACCTTGACAAAGCGATTCGTATTTTGGAATTGATGATTAATTTGCCCAATGTAGATAAAGAAATTCAGGCAAGTGGAAAACTCAACCTGGCTGATTATTACCTCATCAAAGGGGAAATCTGGGACGCTACCCTGCTATACTCCCAGGTGGACAAAGTGTTCAAAGAAGATATATTGGGGCACGAGGCGCGCTTCCGAAATGCCAAACTCTCCTACTATGCTGGTGACTTCCAATGGGCGCAGGCACAATTTGAAGTACTCAAAGCCTCTACTTCCAAGCTTATCTCTAACGATGCTATTGATCTTTCTGTATTCATCATGGATAACCTCGGGCTGGATACTACGGCTCAAGCCCTGAAAATGTATGCTACATCAGACCTGCTGGTTTTTCAAAACCGCTTCGATGCCGCTTTTGAAAAATTGGATAGCCTGTTGCTCGTTTACCCAAATCACTCGCTGGAAGATGATGTCATTTACCTGAAGGCAAAAATCTATTTCAAAAAACGAGCGTATGAGCAATCGGCAGCCTTATTGCAGCAGATCGTTGATAAACATGCCGATAGTATTCGTGCCGACAATGCCCTGTTTGAACTGGCGGGTTTGTACGAAACGCAATTGAAAAATACAGAAAAAGCAAAGGAATTGTATGAAAAAGTCTTTACAGATTATTCCAACAGTACATTTGCTGTAGAAGCCAGAAAGAGGTATAGGATTTTGAGAGGCGATAAAGTGCAATGAGGCACACTACACTACTGGTGTAAGAAAGCAAAAAATCGATAGTAATTAATCCGTAAAGGTTTATCTGACATTTGAAAGAAGATGACAAAAACAAGAAACCGGTGCCTTGAAAAAAGTCACTTACTCAGAAAACCGACACCACAAGCCTATTAGTCTTTCAATTTTCTTTCATCAGATACACTCAATTTATATCTGCCTCTTGCACGACGACGAGCCAGTACCTTGCGCCCATTTTTGCTGCTCATACGGGCACGAAAGCCATGCTTGTTCGCTCTTTTTCTTCTTGATGGTTGAAACGTCCTTTTCATTACCGCAATATTTTATTGACACCTCGAATGGAGGCAGGTCTTCAAAAAAGTGCGACAAAGGTAAGTGTATTTTGTAAATCAACCAATACCTTTTTCAAATTAATTTATGCCAACAATCGCGGACACATATCCGTCGTTATAAAACAAGGCAATAAATATGCAACAAATAAATACTACAAATGCAAGGATTAAATCGTAATTCTTAGGATTACTTTTGTCCATAGGGTGCGTGTTTTAAGATGCGATAATCGGTTTTTCCTTTTTACAATATTTCACCAAATGAATATACGAAAAAAATAGCCAAATAGTACTTATACCAAATTTGAAATGAGAAGGAACAGACACCAAAAGCCAAACAACTGAAAATCGGTCTATTATTTTTTAGCACCCCATCGGCGCTTAATGTTGACATTGCTACCGATCCAACCACTTTTTAAAATCATTGACCCGCTCTCTGCTCACTATGACCTCAAAATCGGCTTTGGGTTTAAGCTCCAGCTTTAGGCGACCATTAAAATACGGTGCGATTTTGGCAATCCCCTGAAGATGGACGATTATTTTTCTGTTAATTCTAAAAAAATTTAACGGGTCGAGCAACTCTTCCAACTGCTCCAGGGTATAATCCAGCAAATATTTTTTGCCATCTGCCTGCCGAGTTTGAACCAAACCGTCTTCTGAAAAAAGGTAATAAATGTCGGATACATTCACATATGCTAATTGCTGCCCAATTTTGACCAAGAAGCGCTCTTTGTATTGGGGTTGTGACATGGCTCTAATCAATTGCTGAAAGGCATCCAGATCATAATTCATTCTTTTGCCAAATACTTGTTCAAATTTTTTCAAAGCATGTTCCAGTTCTGAGGGTTCGATGGGTTTCAATAAATAATCTACACTATTGACTTTGAAGGCATTAAGCGTGTATTGGTCGTACGCAGTAGTAAAAATAACGGGTGTATTTACACTTACTTGCTGAAAAATATCAAAGCTCAGTCCATCTGCCAGTTGGATGTCCATAAAAACCAAGTCTGGGGTAGGGTTTGTTGATAACCAACGCACAGCAGATTCCACGCTATCAATAGCAGTCAGTACCCGCCATTGCGGGCGCAGTTCCTCGATTAGATTTGTGAGTCGTTTAGCAGCGGGCTGTTCATCTTCAATAAGGAGTATGTTCATCAGATTGGGTGCGTGTTTTTAAAAAGAACCCAACAAAGATAGCAGATTCAAAAAAGTTTCAAGCGAAAGCCTGTGCAAAACAACTGTATACTTTTTTCCTTGCCCTATTTGGGCAACATTTCCTTTTTTACATACGTTTTTCTTTCGATTTACTAATTTAACAATAGGTAAGTAACTGACAGGAAGCACCAGGCAGGCGTTAAAACTCTGTTAAAGTGCGACACAGCGTTGACCGAATCTCTAATTTTGTAGAAAATGAGGTGAAACAAAGCCCTCCTATTGAGAAAATATCAAAAAAAGTTAGATGAGTAAGAAAGTCACTTGGGTGATCGTTGGATTGATGAGCGCAGCGCTGATTGGGGTCGTGTGGCTTCAAATGAATTTGATTTTTACATTCATCCGCATTAGCGAAAAAAAGTTTGACAAAGATGTATATGATGCGCTTCAGGCAGTGGTAGAGCGTATTGCAGAAGCAGAGCACAGCGAGCTATTAGCCTTCACGATGAACGGTTATGTGGCTAATTTCTTTCAGCAGCAAACCATTGTAAATGAATCGGGCGAGGTGTCCACGGTACAAATTGACTTAGCCGAAAGTCTGCTGCCACCTATCAAATCTATTGACCAAGCGGGCACTAAGACTCCCTTCCACAAGATGAAGGAAATTATTAATAATCCTTGCCAATGCTCGCGCTGTACCGCCGAACGGGACAATGCCTACCGAAGTTTAATGTTTTATTATGACCAAGGAATGAACGCGGTGCCGCTGGCAGAACGTATCAAAGTCAAGCAGCTTCGTACTGCCCTAAAAACAGAACTGGAAAATCGAGGGATTGACATTGAGTATAAATACGGCGTATTTGCCTCTAAAACGAATAGCTTTGTCATAGCCGATGATCATTATGTGGTAGAGACGGTGCAGCCTGCAGGAATTTTGCCCGGATACAAAAACGTATATACCTCCAAGTACAAAGTCCACTTGTTTCCAAATGAGATGCCACCACCAGGCTTGCTGATGATTCATTTTCCCAGCAAAAGTAGCTTTGTGTGGCGCTCCAACTGGCTCAATTTTGTGGGTGCAATCATTTTCACTGGCATTATTTTATTTTGCTTCGTATATACCCTCAACGTCATTTTCAGGCAGAAAAAGCTATCAGAGATGAAGAATGACTTCATCAACAACATGACCCATGAGTTCAAAACCCCCATTGCCACGATCTCTTTAGCGGCAGATTCCATTACCAGCCCGATCATTGCCGGAAACTCCGATAAGGTAGCACGTTTTGCAAGCATAATAAAACAGGAAAATATTCGTATGAATAGTCAAGTGGAGAAAGTATTGCAAATGGCTTTAATTGAAAAGAAGGATTTCTCCCTGAAAATAAGCGATGTCAATGTGCATGAAGTAATTGGCCACGCAATTGAAAATATTGGATTGCAGGTAGAAAAACGAGCCGGCACAGCAAAGGCAATTCTGGAAGCTACCAAACCAATTGTAGAAGGTGACTTGACGCATATTTCAAATATTATCAACAACCTTTTGGACAACGCCAACAAGTACTCTCCTGAAAATCCTGAAATAACGGTTTATACCCGCAACATTTCAGGCGGCTTGGAGGTAGTGGTAGAAGACAAAGGCATTGGGCTGAGCAAAGAAGCTCGCAAGCATATCTTCGACAAATTCTATCGGGTGCATACCGGTGATTTGCACGATGTAAAAGGCTTTGGACTTGGCTTGAGCTATGTAAAAGCGATGATGACTGCCCACAGGGGAACCATTGATGTAAAAAGTGAATTGGGCAAAGGCAGCAGCTTTATTTTGTTTTTCCCGTTTAAGATAGATAGCAAGTAACAAAAGACAAAAATCAGTCTATAATGATAAATAACAAAATCCTTTTAGTGGAAGACGATCAGAATTTCGGTGACGTATTGCGTTCTTATCTTGAAATGCATGATTATGAAGTAACACTGGCAACTGATGGGATGCAGGGCTTGGAGAGCTATAAAAAAGGAAATTTCGATCTTTGCATTTTTGATGTGATGATGCCCAAAAAGGATGGCTTTACCCTTGCCAAGGAAATTCGAGAGAAAGATGCAGAAATGCCCATCATTTTCCTGACTGCCAAAACAATGAAGGAAGATGTACTCAAAGGATTTAAAATCGGTGCGGATGATTATATTTCTAAGCCTTTTAATTCAGAGGAACTGCTCTATCGCATCCAGGCAATCCTGAAAAGAAGCCAGCAAAAAGCCGATCCCAAAGAAGAAATTAAAGATTTTTTTATCGGAAAGTACCATTTTAATTATCCTTTGCGTATCTTAACGTTTGATTTGAATGGAAAAGAAGAAGAAAAAATAAAATTATCTCCCAAAGAAGCGCAACTTTTGCGTATGTTTGCGGTACATATGAATGATATACTACCCCGTTCGGAAGCGCTGACAAAAATTTGGGGAGAAGACAACTACTTTACTGCTCGGAGCATGGATGTTTTTGTCACTAAGCTGCGAAAGTACCTGAGGCGCGACGAACAAATTGAAATCGTAAACATACATGGCAACGGCTTTCAGCTCTTAGTCAAAGCCGAAGAAAAAGCTTGAAACACATTTTCATAAAGATTAGTTTTTGGGATTATGATTATCGTCAGGTTGGCTGTATTGCCGCCTGACCTTTTTATTTTTACTCGAAATATCGCCGCCTTGTACAAGCTACTACTCAAACCTTTCCTTTTTTTGCTTTCGCCGGAGAAGGCTCATCACGTCACGCTTTTTTTGCTTAAAATCGGGCTTGCCTTTCCTGGCTTGAATTATTGTATCCGCCGATCCTTCGTATTAAAAAACCCAAAACTACAGCGAAACCTATTGGGTTTGACCTTCGCTAATCCGGTAGGCTTAGCTGCTGGCTTTGACAAAGATGGCCAACATTTCGAGGCAATGGCCGCACTTGGATTTGGCTTTGTGGAAATCGGCACGGTTACTCCGAAGCCCCAGCCTGGCAACCCGAAGCCCCGCCTTTTTCGGCTAACTACCGATGGAGGGCTGATCAACCGCATGGGATTCAATAATGAAGGCGTAGATGTTCTGGTGAAGCGTTTGAAAAAAAAGAAGCCTTCCAAGCTCATCATCGGAGGAAATATTGGCAAAAATAAAACAACCCCCAACGAGGAAGCCACCAGTGATTACCAATATTGCTTCGAGGCACTTTTTCCTTATGTAGATTATTTTGTGATCAATGTAAGCTCTCCTAATACCCCTGGTTTGCGAGAATTACAAGAGAAAGAACCACTCCTGCACTTGTTGAGTGTACTCCAAAATATTAACTTGCAGCAAGCAACGCCTAAACCAATTTTGTTAAAAATTTCGCCCGATTTAAGCACGGATCAATTGGATGACATCGTCGAGATTGTTCAAAAAACGGGCATTAGCGGTATCATTGCTACCAATACAACCATTCATCGGGAGGGCTTGCTGGCAGATACTACAGCACTTGGTGCAGGAGGTTTGAGTGGAAAACCCTTGCGCAAACGAGCCACCGAAATCATCCGTTATTTGCACCACAAATCTGCAGGAAATTTTATTATCATTGGTGTGGGAGGCATCAGTAGCCCGGCAGATGCCTTAGAAAAACTTCAGGCAGGGGCGAGCCTCATTCAAGTTTACACAGGCTTGGTATTTGAGGGTCCTGCTTTGGTCAAAAAAATTAATCGCGCTTTATTGCTTCAAAATACATAAAATTATTGGCGTATTTGTCCTGTATCTTCGATGCTAAGTGTAAATCGCTGAACGCCCTTTGTGGGGGTTTCGCGCATGTACTGCTCCAAAATGATACTATAATTCCCTGGTTTATTAAAATAAGCACCTTCCTGAATAGGTATTTCCAACTTGCAGTGCTTTGTATTACAAGTACCTTGCCATTTGCCAGATTGGTCTGCCAGCTCCAGTGACAATATCTTGCTCAAGCGGCTACCATTGGGGAATTGGGTGTGGATTTTAGTATAGAGATTTTGGTGGCTGTAATCTGGTGCATGCTGTACCTCCAGCAAAATATTGTACAACCGATTGGTGTCTTGCACACTAAAATCGAAGTGAAGCGAATCGGCATAAGCCCATGCTCCATTTTTGATTTCGTAGCTTTTTTTAAGCAAATAGCGCTGCTTGCAAGCCCCCAACACGAGGATTAGCAAAAAAAGAAATACGACAATTTTAGGCATACCATTTATCTTAACACTACTGAAGCAAGCAATTTATTTAAACCGCAAGTAATCGCGCATTTTTTCAAATAAGCCAGGCTCGGATTTACTAGGTTGAGGATGAAAATTGGGCATATTGCGCAATTTTTCGAGCAAAGCACGCTCTTCATCCGAAAGCTTTTTGGGTGTCCATACGTTCACATGAATGAGTTGATCGCCTCGCTCATAAGCTTGGACGGAAGGTAAGCCTTTGTCTTTCAATCGGAAAATTTTGCCTGATTGTGTTCCGGGAGGTATTTTAATTTTCACCGGCCCTTCAATGGTGGGCACCTCCACACTTACGCCCAGCGCGGCATCGGCAAAATTGATATACAACTCGGAGATGAGGTTCATACCATCACGCTTCAGCACCTCGTGGGGTTTTTCTTCAATTGTGATCAGCAAATCACCGGCAGGACCACCCTTAATACCTGCGTTTCCTTTACCTTTATAAGAAATTTGCATACCGTCTTCTACCCCTGCCGGAATGTCGAGTTCTATCGTCTCTTCTCCTTGCAGAGTGCCTTCCCCTCTGCATTTGGGGCAACTGGCAGTAACCATTTGGCCAGAACCATTACAAGTTGGGCAAGTCACAGTAGTTTGCATCTGCCCCATGAAGGTATTCCGCACCTGCCGCACATATCCTGCCCCCCGACAAGTGGAGCAAGTAGAAACGGAATTACTGTCTTTAGCTCCCGACCCCCCGCAAACATCACAACTCACTAACTTCTTGACTTTTATCTTTTTAGTGACCCCAGTTGCGATTTCTTCCAGCGTGAGTGTAATTTTAATGCGAAGGTTAGAACCTTTTTGGCCCCCACTGCGGCTGCTTCGCGTCTGCGTGCGTCCAAAAAAAGAATCGAAAGGACTGCCCCCAATATCGCCAAAAATATCGCCAAACTGCGCGAAAATGTCATCCATTGTCATACCGCCAGCACCACCGAACCCACTACCGGCATTAGGATCAACCCCTGCATGCCCATAGCGATCATAGCGTGCACGTTTATCTGTATCGCTTAGTACCTCGTAGGCTTCTGCAGCTTCCTTAAACTTTTCTTCCGCGGTCTTATCGCCCTGATTGCGGTCGGGGTGATACTGCATAGCCAGTTTCCGATAAGCACTTTTTATTGCATCTTGGTCTGCATTTTTTGGAACACCAAGCACCTCATAATAGTCTCTTTTTGCCATACGTCTTAATTACGATGTACGATTTACAATGCTTTACAACGTAAATCTTAAATCCGTTATCTTTATTTTCCAATCACCACTTTGGCGTAGCGAATAATTTTATCATTCAGTAAATAACCTTTTTCAATTGTATCAACGATATACCCTTTCATTTCCTCCGAAGAAGCAGGAACTTCGGTGACCGCCTCATGGAATTCAGGGTTGAACGGCTGCCCATTGGTATCCATTGCCTCCAAACCCTTACTTTTTAAAATTTGCTGCAATTTGTGATACACCAAATTGATACCATCACTGAATACCTCTGTGCTACCTTCTTTTTCGGCATTTTGTTTCGCCCTGTCAAAATCGTCTAAAACAGGTAATAATGCTGACAAGATGTCTTGCGAAGCCGTTTTCATAAACTCCAGTTTTTCTCGCGTTGTGCGTCGTTTGAAGTTTTCAAATTCTGCATAAAGCCGCAGGTGCTTATCTTTCATTTCCTCATAATCCTGCTTGAGGGCTTTCAATTCTTCATTAACATCTGCAGCAGTTTCGTGTGTTGGCACTTCAGCCAATTCTTCTTGGTCTTGCACGATTTCTTGTGGTTCACTTACAATTTCTGTGTGCTCCCGTTTTTCCTGTTCGCTCATGGTATTCTTTTTTGATTTCTTACCCCAATTGATCAATTTCTTTGCCATCACTGATAATGAGTCATTTTGTCAGGTGTATAATAGATTCCATCGCCATACCCAGCCTTGCGAAAACGAGCGTTTTTAAACTTTTCGTATAACGCAGTGGGCTTGAGTCCTCAAAAAGGAATAATCCTATACTGCCCCATAATTTTGTAAAAATATTCCGCTATCTATCCAATTTAGCAGGTTTTTCGTCGTTATACTCCCATTTTTCAACATACAAAATGATTCTAAGCGGTATTTCATTGCCAAAAGTAACAGAAATAAGTTTGTAAATTAGGCCTCTGTAAAGGAAAATATATGCTGACAATTGATCCAAAAACAACACCCACGCCAGATTTACACCAGTTTTTGCTGGGTGCGGTAGCGCCTCGTCCTATTGCTTTTGTAAGTACGGTTGATGAAAATGGCATTCCGAACCTCGCTCCATACAGCTTTTTTAATTGTTTTAGCTCTAATCCTCCGATCTTAGTTTTTTCTTCCAACCGAAAAGTAGAAAATAATACCACCAAAGATACCCTCCACAATGTGGAGGCAACTGGCGAGGCAGTGATCAATGTGGTAACTTATGCGATTGTTCGGCAAGCAGCACTCGCAAGCGTTGAGTACCCAAGGGAGGTGAATGAATTTGTAAAGGCAGGGCTTACGCCAGTGGCCTCCGATTTGGTAAAACCCTTCCGGGTAAAGGAATCTCCGGTAAATATGGAGTGCAAGGTCAACCAAATTATACCGCTTGGCGATAAGGGCGGTGCCGGGCATCTTATCATTTGCGAAGTAGTGAGAATGCACATTGATGAAAAAATATTAGACGAAAATGGTCGGATTGACCCACATAAGATTGACCTCATGGCTCGGATGGGGCGTGCTTACTATGCACGCGCAAGTGGCGATGCCGTTTACACCATCGTTCAGCCTTATAATCAGATTGGTATTGGATTTGACCAACTACCGCTTAGCCTCAAAAATAGTAATATCTTGACAGGCAATAATTTGGCACAATTGGCATCTTTGACAGAACCACCAAGGAAAGAAGCTGTTTTAGAGTTGAAAAAAGAGCCTTTTTTCCTGGAAATTCTGCAATCGGAACAACCTATGGAAGAATTGCACCGGATTGTGCAGCGAGAATTGGCAAAAGAAAACCTCGATCTGGCAGCTCGCTTTGCCTGGCTGGGGGAATGGGTTTTTTGACTAAGTCCATCAGGAAGCGATGTGTGTTGGTGTCTTAAATATCCAACTTTTTGAGGTTCAATTAAAACCAATTATTTGTGAATTTTGTAGCGACTTTTCTTTTAAGCAAGGTCAATAAAAATCAAAGTAAACCCTTATGATGAAGTCCTGGATACAGCGTTTCCGACAAGTAAAAATGAAGATCAAGCAGGGATTAGTGCCTTATCAGCAGCGTTGGGATCGTTTTGCCGCAAAAAATCCGGTGACTGCCTGGGTGATTAAGTGGGCTTCAAGAATCGCGTTGATAGGCTTCTTTGTGCTTTTTCTGATCATGCAAGCCATCTTCTGGAGCGTACCAACTGTGCGGGAATTGCGAGAGGTGCAAACAGAACATGCTTCGGAAATTTATGCTGCCGATGGGGTGCTCTTGGGGCGTTATTTCAATGAAAACCGAACGGTAGTAGAAAATAGCCAAATCCCTCAACATGTGAGAGATGCCCTGGTTGCCACAGAGGATGAAAGATTCTACAAACACAGCGGGGTAGATTATCGTAGCTGGGGGCGTGTTTTATACAGAACCATACTCAAAGGAGATGAATCTGGTGGCGGAGGGAGCACCATCAGCCAGCAGCTCGCCAAAAATCTATTCAAACGCCAGCCCTATCGTTTTTTGTCCCTCATCCGCAACAAGTTGCGCGAGGTGGCAATTGCTATTCGCTTAGAAAGGGCTTATACCAAAGAGGAAATTTTGGGTTTGTACCTCAATACGGTACCCTTCAGTGAAAATATCTATGGCATTGATGTAGCGGCAAGGCGATTTTTTAGCAAAACGCCTAAAGAACTTACCATTGAGGAGGGTGCGGCACTGATTGGCACTTTGAAAGCGACCACTTATTACAACCCAACTAAATTTCCTGATCGGACACTTAAACGGCGCAATGTGGTGCTCGGTCAAATGACAAAAAACAACTATATCTCTATTGCTTTATCAGATTCCCTGCAACAACTTCCCTTGGAATTGTGCTACAATCCCGGGATTAGCAATTCGGGTATAGCACCTTATTTTCGGGAATTTCTGCGACTGGAGTTAAATGAGTTGCTCAAACAACATAAAAAACCGAACGGAGAATCATACGATATTCACAAGGATGGCTTGCGCATTTATACAACCCTTGATACGCGCATGCAACGTGCCGCAGAGGAAGCCATACAGGAGCATTTTGCACAAATGCAAAAAACCTTCGATCAACATTGGCGGGGGCAAAAACCCTGGGGAGATGATGCCGTCATTGAATCCTTGATGAAACAATCAGATCGCTACAAAAAACTGAAAGCAAAGGGCTTATCGGAAGAAAAAATCAAAGCGATTTTTGATACCAAAATACCGATGACCGTCTTTAGCTGGGATGGCGACAAGGAAATAGAAATGAGCCCCCTGGATTCTATCAAGTATTATTTTTGCCTTTTGCAGGTAGGTTTTATGGCAATAGAGCCCTACACCGGCTCCATTCGGGCTTGGGTAGGTGGTATTGATTTCAATTATTTTAAGTACGATCACGTAAAATCTCGCAGGCAGGTAGGTTCTGTTTTCAAACCGATTGTTTATACCCAAGCTTTGCGCAACGGGATTGATCCTTGCGAGCAAATTCCCAACGAGCTCATCTTGTACCATGAATACGCCAAAGGGGACTGGGCGATAAAAACCTGGCGGCGCGAAGACCCCGATCCGCATATCACGCCTGATGGCAAAGATGAAGACGATTGGCTACCGCAAAATGCGGATGGAAAGTATGGCGGTTCTTACTCTATGGAAGGCGCTCTTACACATTCTGTCAATACCGTAACCGTGAAGCTGATCATGCAGGCCGGTGTGAAAAATGTAATTGATCTAGCTCAGAAAATGGGCATCGCTGATAGTGCAATTCCAGAAGAGCCTTCCATCGCGCTGGGCTCAGCCGGTATTTCTTTGTACGAAATGGTCACGGCTTTCTCTGTACTGGCAAGCCGAGGCCAAAAAGTAAAGCCAGTGGCAGTGAGCCGAATTGAGACCTACGACGGCAAATTGTTGTTGAATATTGAGGCACAGCCCAAAGAACAGGTAATTGATACGGTTTATGCTGACATGATGACGCAAATGCTCCAGTCGGTTACTCAATATGGCACTGCCAGCCGCATCCGTTGGAAATACAATCTTCTCAACGCCTTAGCTGGTAAAACGGGTACTTCTCAACATCATGCAGATGGCTGGTTCATTGGTTATATACCCAACTTAGTGGCAGGTGTCTGGGTAGGTGGCGATTCACCCCTGGTGCGTTTTCGTAACTATCAAAATGGACAAGGTGCAGCCACTGCTTTGCCGGTTTGGGCTTTGTTTATGAAAAATTTATTGGATAATCCCGCTTTTAGCCCCTGGAAAGATGCTACGTTCCCGCCACTTGCCCCTGAAATAAGGAAAAAACTCAATTGCCCCCTCCGAATTCCTTCACCGGAAGAGCTTTTGGCAGATTCACTCGCGCAGGATAGTTTATTGATGTTAGACTTATTGGAAATTGAACAACAATAGACCCCTACTCTTGCTGCCTTGTTGCCTCACTGTCTTTTTTCTTTCCAAAAGCTATAATACCAATAACAATTGGAATACCTAATAAGATTAGTGTGGTAAAAATCATAAGGGCGTTTGCCTGAAACCAGTTGATAAGGAACATGATGCGATGAGATTTAGTGAACACTCAAGATACGATCTCCCCTGTAGCCAGTTTTATGATTTTTAGCAAAATGGGTGGTGATTTTTGTCAGCAATAAAATTGTATGACAATATGGCATACACCCGCGCATTGGTACAATATCTGTGCGCAGCAACTACAAATGTGTTATCTTTGAGTCTTTCTTTTGAAAACTATTGAAATATCCAAGATATGTTAGGTTTTATCAAAAAGATATTCGGCACTAAGTATGACAGAGATGTGAATGCGTATTTGCCAATCGTAAAGGAGATCAATCAGTATGCCGATTCCTATAAATCCCTCAGCAATGATGAATTGCGACATAAAACTATAGAATTTCGACAGCGAATCGCAGCTTATCTCTCAGAAATTGACGAAGAAATCAAAAACATTCAGGAGGAATCTCTTCAGGAGGAAGATGTAACCCTTAAAGAAACGCTTTTCGCTGAAATTGATAAACTGCAGGAAGAGCGCGACAAAGAACTAGAGGTCATTCTCAAAGAGATACTACCGGAAGCCTTCGCCGTGGTGAAAGAAACCGCAAGGCGCTTTACACAAAATACAAGCCTTAGCGTAAGTGCTACAGATCACGACCGTAACCTGGCAGCTCGCCCAAATAAAACGTACATAAAAATTGAAGGCGACAAAGCAGTCTGGAAAAATAGCTGGCAGGCAGCAGGCGGAGAGGTCATCTGGAATATGATTCACTACGATGTACAACTGATTGGCGGGATGGTGCTCCATGATGGTAAAATTGCGGAAATGGCAACAGGGGAAGGCAAAACACTGGTAGCGACACTCCCTGCTTATCTGAATGGTTTGAGTGGACAGGGCGTGCACATTGTAACCGTCAATGATTATCTGGCTCGTCGCGATTGTGAGTGGGTAGGACCTATTTTTGAGTTTTTATTACTCACCACTGATTGCATTGACAAATATCGCCCGCACTCCGAAGAACGCCGAAGGGCTTATCATGCCGATATTACCTATGGTACCAATAATGAGTTTGGCTTCGACTATCTCCGCGATAATATGGTGCGTTCCAATGATGAAATGGTTCAGCGAAAGCTCCATTTTGCAATGGTGGATGAGGTGGATTCCATCCTCGTGGATGACGCACGTACCCCTCTGATCATCTCTGGTCCAGTAGGACATGATAGCGAAGACGAAGAATATATTGCTCTAAAACCTTTTGTAGAGCGGCTAATGGGCGTACAGCAGAGATTAGCAACACAATATTTGGCGGAAGCCAAAGCCCTTGCCAAGCAAGGAAAAACTGGCTATCAAGAAGGGGAGGCAGGGATGGCACTGCTACGCGCATATCGAGCGCTACCGAAATCGCGCCCACTGATCAAATTTCTGAGTGAAGAAGGGATGAAAGTAATGCTCCAAAAAGCAGAGAATTTCTACATGCAGGAGCAGTCTAAAAATATGCATATTGTTGATGAACCCTTGTATTTCACCATTGATGAAAAAAATCGTCAAGTAGAACTAACCGAGCTTGGTACGGAATACCTCGCAAAAGGACAAGATGACCCCAATATGTTTGTCATGCCTGATTTGGCCTCTCGAATGGTAGAAATTGATAGCAACGAGCAACTGAGCAAGGCAGAAAAAGAAAGCGCTAAAAATCAGCTTGCGCAAGAATTTGCTGTGAAATCCCGCCGTTTGCATGCCATGAGCCAACTCCTTAAGGCTTATACTTTGTTTGAAAAAGACGAAGAGTATGTAGTAATCGAAGGGCAGGTGAAAATTGTAGATGAGCAAACAGGGCGACTCATGGAAGGGCGGCGCTATTCCGATGGTTTGCACCAGGCACTGGAAGCTAAAGAAAACGTAAAAGTGGGGGAGATCACCCAAACCTATGCCACCGTCACGCTGCAAAACTACTTCCGGATGTACCACAAACTGGCAGGTATGACCGGTACAGCAGAAACAGAAGCAGGCGAATTCTGGGAAATCTATAAACTGGATGTGGTGGTTATTCCTACCAATCGCCCTATTATAAGAGAAGATAAGGAGGATTTGGTTTTTAAAACCGCCAGAGAAAAATTTAATGCTGTTATTGAGGAAATTATAAAACTGAGTGAAGCAGGCAGACCTGTACTGGTCGGTACTACCTCTGTTGATATTTCTGAAAAGCTAAGCCGGATGCTCAAACTCCGTGGTATTGATCACAATGTGCTAAACGCGAAGCAGCACCAACGCGAAGCAGAAATTGTAGCGGAAGCAGGTAAACCAAGTAAAGTAACCATTGCTACCAACATGGCAGGGCGTGGTACAGATATTAAAATCAACGATCAAGTCAAAAAAGCGGGTGGTTTAGCGATTATTGGTACCGAGCGGCACGACTCACGACGGGTGGATCGCCAGTTGCGTGGGCGTTCTGGTCGCCAGGGAGATCCGGGTACTTCCCAATTCTATGTTTCCTTGGAGGATAATCTCATGCGCCTATTCCAATCGGAAAGGATTGCCAAAATTATGGATCGCCTGGGGCACAAGGAAGGAGACGTTATCCAGCATTCTATGGTGACAAAATCCATCGAGCGGGCGCAAAAAAAAGTGGAAGAAAATAACTTCGGTATTCGCAAACGCCTCTTGGAATATGATGATGTAATGAACATTCAGCGCGAGGCTATCTATAAAAAACGCCGCAATGCGCTTTCGGGCGAACGCCTCGCCGTTGATCTAAATACCATGTTCCATTCTATGATAGAAAATCTGGTGTACAAACACAAAGAAGGCGGCGATTTTGAGACATTCCGGCGCGAGGCGCTGGCTTCACTTGGTATTGATCCTCAAATAGATGCAATTGATTTTAAAGAACAAAAGACAGAGGCAGTACTCGAAACCATTGAAAATCAGTTTTTAGAATTTTATTCCCGAAAAGGAGTCCAGATTACGAATATTCTGATGCCGGAAATTAAGCGCGTTTATGACACAAAAGGCAATCAGTACAAGCGAATTCTGGTGCCTTTCAGCGATGGGCGCTCTCATCCTTTGGTGATTACAGCTGATATCGAAAATGCAGTCAAATCAAATGGTAAAACGATTAGTCGGGATATTGAAAAAACGGTTACCCTCACGATTATTGATGAGAAATGGAAAGAGCACCTGCGTGCAATGGATGAGTTGAAGGAGTCTGTTCAAGCTGCTTCTTTCGAACAAAAAGACCCCCTGGTCATTTACAAAATGGAGGCGTATAATCTTTTTGAACAATTAATTTTTGATATTAACGAATCTGTTACTTCTTATCTTTCAAAGGGAATGCTGGTATTGCCCGATGGAAGCCCGCTCGAACAAGCGCGCGAACAAAAAACAGATTTGAGCAAGGTGAAAACCAATCGAACGGGTGATGCTGCCCGTGCCGCTGCCGAGGGTGTCAGTTCAAAAACAAAGATAGAAACCATCAAGCGGGTAGAACAAAAAGTAGGGCGCAACGATCCCTGCCCTTGTGGTAGTGGCAAAAAATACAAGCATTGCCATGGCAAAAATGCTTAGCACCACCTTTTTTTGAATAATGCTTTTTCTTAAAGTTTGATCAATTCCAATGAATCCTTTTGAAACAATCCTCACCCATCTGCGCGAGCAAGCGCTGGAAGCGGGTGATATTATGCGCCATTTTTATCGCAACCCTGCCTGCAAAGTGTATATCAAACCCGACGGCTCTAAAGTGACGGATGCAGATTTGACCATTTCTACAATGGTACAACAGCGTTCAGCGGCTGCGTTTCCTCATATCTTGCTCTATAGCGAAGAGACCAATCCAAAACCAATCATAGAACCAGGCAACAACTATTTTATCATTGATGAATTGGATGGCACCAGCTATTTTGCAGATAGTACAACGGGTTTTGCGCATTTGGCGGCTTATTATGATGCCACTCAAGGCTTTGCCATTGGCGTATTGTACTATCCACTCGAGGATATTTTACTGTACTCGCTCAAAGGGCAGGGCGCTTTTATGGAAAAAAATGGTGAAAAAATACAGCTTCAAGCACCAACGGTAAAATCCTGGGACACACTCCACTTCTCGCATCCCCTACGCTACCTGGGCGATAAGTATCAAAAATTGTATGCCAAAATGAATATTCCTAAAGATCGTATTTCCTATCCTGCGGGCATTTTGCGTACCATTGATATGGCGGAAGGCAAGCTCGACGTGGCAGTGCTGTTGCAACCTTACATCGCCCCCTGGGATTTGGCTGCCGAAAAAGCTTTTTTGGAAGAGCTGGGTTTTAATTACAGCTACTTGGATGGAAGTGAAATTCCATTTACGGATAAAAGGGATAAAAACAACGCCGGGCATTTGATTTGCCCGAAACCCTGGCGCGAGCAGCTTACAAAAATGATTTTGGAGTAAATCCAATTTTTATATAACTTACTTCAAACTAATGGCTTATGAAAAAGCTAAAATCCGAAGGTAAATGTGTTTATTGCAATTAGCTACTCGATAAACGCTCGATTACACGTCATCTGGATGGGCATTTGAAAAATTTGCCTTCCGATGGTGGCGTTTCTTACCACCTGCGGGTTGAAGCCGGTCCTTATTTTCTTCAATTGCTGATGGATGGCGATGCTACCCTCAAAAAGTTAGACGCTTTTCTTCGTAAAATCTGGTTGGAGTGCTGCGGGCATTTAAGTCGTTTTTCGGTAGGAATGACTCGAAAGGCAAGCCAGGTTTTTGAACCCGGCATCCAGTTGGATTATGAATATGATTTTGGTTCTACCACCGAATTGACGGTGAAAGTGCTTGCTCAGTACGCTTTTGGTGTAAAAAAAGGAATCGAATTACTCTCTCGAAATGAGCCGCTGGAAATTATGTGTGATAAATGTGGCAAGCAGCCTGCAGTTGAGCTTTGCACTGTTCATTGGAGCGAAGAGGAAAGGTTTTTCTGTGAAAAATGTGCTGAACCTCATCAAAAGGAATGCGAAGATGCCGAATATGCCATGATGCCCGTAGTCAACTCTCCACGCATGGGTGAATGCGGCTACGAAGGCGGTACGATTGATTTGGAAAGGGATAAGTCCTACGCAGTTAGATAGACCGCCTTTTAGGGGCGTTTTTCTCCAAAACCCCCAGACCAAACAGCGCAAAATCATATTTTACAGGGTCTTCCGGGTCAAACGCTCGGAGCGTATCGGTAAGTTCCAGCACAGCTTGCCAATCGGTTTGTTTGCGTTGTAACAAATTATGTTTTCTGGCGATGCGATCAACGTGTACATCCAGCGGCATCAACAACTGCGAGGGTTTGATGCAATTCCACAAACCAAAGTCCACACCTTGACTGTCTTTCCTTACCATCCATCGGAGGAACATATTGAGGCGCTTACAAGTAGATTTTCGGGCAGGCGTAGCGATATGTTTCTGCGTGCGCACTGGCGCATCGGGCAAGGAAAAAAAATATTCGTGGAAACCCAAAAGCGCTTTCTCAACCGTAGTATCATTGAGCATAAGATGCTGGGCAAAGGCGTTTTCTAAAGAATCGTACTGCTGGTAGTGCTGCTGAAAAAATTCCAAAAAATAGAGGGTATCGGTTGCCTGAAACGTCCTGTGTTTAAACCCAAGAAACTTTTTTCGATCTAACTCGGTGTGGTGCAGGATAAAATCGTGCGGTGCGCCATCCATGAGCTGAATCAGTGCATTGGCGCTTTGAATAATGGTTTTGCGCTGCCCCCAGGCGAGCGTCGCCGTCCAAAAGCCAATGATTTCAATATCTTGCAATTTGCTGAAGCGATGCGGAATGCTGATGGGGTCTTGGAGAATAAATTTAGGTTGATTGTATGTTTGGACACATTCGTCTAAAAAAGCCTTAATGTCAGATAACATGCCAATTTTTTAAAAAATTAAAACAAAGAATACCTTAACTTAATATTTCTTTTACAAAGGTTTTTTGCTTAAAAAACAAATAAACCTTTTCTTTGGATTTAACTATGACGGCAACCTTGGCATACACATTACTACTGGCGGCTATCTATATTGGCAAAATGGCAATAGACAAAGTAGAACAATAGTCTTTGCTGTGCTGATAAGGGGCTTTTTTTACAAAGATGGGAGAATAGCCTTTAGTCTCGCGATGGTTTGTTGTACATACCAAAGCGCGCAATTCTCCATCGTTGTAGAAAATGGCTTATGGATACCCGCAAAACACCTAAACCGTAGCGGATACTACGCGGCAGGTTGATGGACGATGCTTCCTCGAAGTACTTCGTAGGGCAGGTTACTTCTGCTATGTGAAATCCGGCGTATATAATTTGGGAAAGCATTTCATTATCAAACACAAAGTCATCCGAATTTGCATTAAAATCAATGCTTTCTAACACCCCTCGGCTAAATGCACGATACCCAGTGTGATATTCCGAAAGTTTGTAGTTGACCAATAAATTCTGCGTGAAGGTAAGTACTCGATTCGCAATATATTTGTATAAAGGCATGCCCCCCGCCAGCGCACCCCTACCCAAGATGCGCGAGCCCAGTACAACGGGATACAGCTCCTCTCCAATGATATTGACCATACTGGGAATCAGTTTGGGCGTATATTGGTAATCTGGATGCAGCATGATGATAATGTCCCCCCCAAGCTCTAAGGCCTTGTTGTACAGTGTTTTCTGATTGCCGCCGTAGCCTTTGTTTTTTTCATGGATCAGCACGTGTTGGATGCCGATTTGTTTTGCTAATTCTACCGTATTATCGCGGCTGGCATCGTCACAGAGTATAACCTCATCCACCAGATCAAAAGGGATTTCCTGATACGTTTTTTCGAGTGTGAGCGCTGCGTTGTATGCAGGCAATACAACGATTACTTTTTTGTTTTTGTACATTTTTCAAAGTTGTGCCACAAAGATAAAAATTTAGTAACGACTGAACAGGCTGATAATACACTAACAAAATAATCTTTTGTAACAATCGTTTCTAAAATAGTTGTAAATTTACCGATGTACCTACAGCCTTCAATATTACACCAAACTAAGCTACCTGCCCCTGCATTTCTATCATCTGAAGATCGGTTTGCTTTGGAAAAACTATTTAAACTACAGCTCAAACACCGCTCATTTAATGGATTTTTAAAATTAGCAATAAGCTTGCTGTTGTTGTGGGCAATTTATCATCAAGTTTTTGCCAAAGAAAATTTGGGTGCTTTGTGGAATGCTTTTGCTGCGCGTTTTTCGCTGAGTAATGCAGTTTATCTGTGGGTAGCAATAGCCTTAGTGCCCGTCAATTGGCTTCTGGAAACACTCAAGTGGCGGCAACTACTGCGTCATTTTTCCGACCTGTCGTTTTGGCAATGCTATAGAGCGGTACTGGCTGGCGTGACAGTAGCCATGCTGACACCCAATCGAACGGGAGAATACATAGGTAGGATTCTATTTGCTGAACCAAAAAATGGCTGGCGCGCAGTCATCGTAGCGATGTTGGGCGGATTCGCACAGCTGTTTATCTTGTTTTCCTGCGGAATGATCGGATTATGCTACTTGGCATACAACTATCTTCATTTTGAAGCGTATTTAATATGGTGTGCAAATACAATCGGCGGTATCGGTTTGATGCTAAGCGCCGTTTTCTATTTCAGATTGGATTTGGTGTTCTTTCTCATCCAAAAAATTCCTACAACCAAGTGGCGATGGCGCGTGAGCAGGCAGTTTGTGGTGCTACGGAGATGCTCCAGAAAAGATTTAACAAAAGTTTTAGAATTGGCAGCAATGCGATACGGAACTTACAGCTTGCAATACTGGTTGATGCTGCTGTTTGTGGGTATTGATGTGCCTTTTGATGCTGCTTTGGCTGGCATCGCTGCTATTTTCCTGGTTCAAACTTGCTTACCCTTGCCGGTAGCAGCCTCTTTGATGGTCAGGGGAGAATTAGCCCTACTCGTATGGGGGTATTTCAGCCAAAATCACATCGGCATATTGGCAGCTGCCTTCGGGCTTTTTATAATAAATATTGTTTTGCCTGCGTTACTTGGGGCAATGTTTATCGTCAAAAGTAAAAGTTTTAAAATCATTAGATTATGAGAAGCTTTTGGTTTAAAAAAGGAATTTTTCTTGCTTTGCTGCTCATGCTAATGGCATTTGACTACCCCTCAAAAAAAGCCACCAGCAATAGCAAAGCACTGATAGATACGATCCCCGCAGAGGCTTGCAGCATTGAGAATAATGCTTTCCAGTCGGGGGAGGAAATGGTTTACAAGCTTTATTACAACTGGAATTTTGTATGGCTTTCAGCAGGTGAAGTGACCTTTCGAGTAAAAGAGGTAGATGGGCAGTACCACCTCTCGGCATATGGCAATACCTACAAATCATATGAATGGTTTTACAAAGTGCGCGACAAATACGATACTTATGTAGATAAACAAACCCTTTTGCCTATTACTTCTATCCGAGATGTACAAGAGGGCAAATATCAGCTATACGATAAAATAACCTTCGATCATAAGCGCAATAAAGCCATTTCTATGCGCGGCAAAAACAAAGAGGTCGCTCAACCAACCGAGTACGATGTAGATGCCTGTATGCACGATATTTTATCCATTATCTATTATACTCGAAATGTAAATTTTGACAAACTCAGCCCTGGGACGGAAATTCCAATTAAAATTTTTGTAGACAAAGAAATTTGGCCTCTCGCAGTCAAATTTTTAGGTAGGGATAATGACAAAAAAATAAAAGGCTTGGGGCATTTCAAAACGATTCAATTTAGCCCGAAAGTAGTAGAAGGTTTTTATTTTAAAAAAGGAACGGAGATGAAAGTGTGGGCGTCTGATGATCAGAATAAAATACCGCTGATGATTGAGTCGCCCCTGTCTGTTGGTTCTGTGAAAGCAGTTTTAAAACGCTACAAAGGCTTGAAATATGGTCTGACAGCAAAAATCAAGGACAATAAAGAAATTCCTGACGAGGAGAAAAAATAAATATTACGCATCGAGAATAAATCAAAAAGCCGTGGGAACAACATCCTGCGGCTTTTGTATTTTTACAAAAAATATAAAGATGACACGGAAGATATTGCTTGCAATAGGTTTGATCGCGGTTTTTGCGATGGGTGTTTTTATCAGCCGCTATTACTACCAGACAAAAGAAGTAAAAGTAACTGAAAACTCGGATGTGGTATTGGAAAAAATCAAAACAGTAGCCAAGCTGATTACGGTAGAGGGTTATTTTTCGGAAATATATGACTATAAGGACTACTGGGCGTATGATTTCAGCATTTTTCGGAAAAAAGCCCTCGTGCGCGTGAAAGCAAAGGTATCCGTTGGTTATGACCTTTCCAATATCAAAATAGAAGCAAACCCGGAAGAAAAAATTATATCAGTAGGAAACCTCCCAGAACCTGCAATTCTCTCCATTGATCATAATATTGACTATTACGACATTTCGGCAGGCACCTTCAATCCTTTTACAGAAGCGGATTACAACAAAATCAATCAAAACGCAAAAAAATTTATTGAGCAAAAAGCTCAAGAAAGTGACTTGATAGAAGCTGCCAAAAAGCAAGGAAATCAAACCTTAGACCTGATGCGGTTTATTGCAGAAAATGCCGGCTGGAAATTTGTGGTAGCTGGGCAATCCTCGATTGATACGCTCACTAAATCGTTAGAAGACTAATCCTGCTGCCTGGCCCACTATCACAGAAATAAACGCTTTTTTCTTTTTTCAAAAAGTAGATGTGCAAAATAGAATTCCAAAGTTTGCTTTTTTTTCGATGAAAAAAGTAATTTTGGTGGTATGAGACCAATTCTTAATCGAGAGACCACGATTTTCTAACCAAACTAAAGACAAAGCATGTCATCGAGTACATCTACTGCAAAACACCCAAAGGGGCTTTATCCTTTGTTTTTTACCGAAATGTGGGAACGCTTTGGGTATTACCTCATCATCGGGATTATGTATCTTTATATGGTGGACACCGTGAAGCCGGGCAATCCAAAAAGTGGTTTGGGTATTGGTGAGGCGGATGCCAATGATATTTATGGCACCTATATCGCATTGGTATATCTGACACCATTCATCGGCGGCTTGCTAGCGGATCGGATTTTGGGCTATCGGCGTACTATTGTCATCGGTGGCACTTTGATGGGTTTGGGGTATCTTGCTATGGCAATTCCCGGCAGTACGGCTTTTTTTATAGCGCTGGGATTGGTAATAATCGGTAACGGCTTTTTCAAACCCAATATTTCTACCCTGCTGGGTAATCTTTACAATCGAGAAGAGTACAAACTCCAAAAAGACCAGGGTTACAATATCTTCTACATGGGTATTAACATTGGTGCTTTTGTCTGCAATTTTGTAGCAGCCTGGCTGCGTAATACTTATGGCTGGGGTTATGCATTTGCGGCGGCGGGTATCGGTATGTTTATAGGATTGGCGATTTTTCTTTCCAATCAAAAGCATATTCGGGATGCAGATGTATTAAAACCTACCAACCCCGAAGACATGCCGCTTTCCCAAATATTTTCTTTGATTTTCCTGCCAGCTATCGTTTTTGCTTTTTTGGGATACATTATTCCAGGTGAGATTTTCGGTTCCAATACGACCGACGCTTTTCTATTTGCCTGTATTCCTGTTACTTATTTCTACCTGCGCACTTACACGAAGGCTTCTCCTGAGGACAAAAAACCGATTGGTACTTTGCTTTATGTATTTGCCGTAGTGATTATTTTCTGGGCAATTTTCCATCAGAATGGTAATGTGCTCACTGCCTGGGCAGAAAATACAACCAACAGGGAGATGCCCAATAGCGCCGTAGGCATCGCAACAACGCTGGGCATCGCACAGGAAGTAGGCGCACCTGCTGAAGGGGAAACACCTAATAATTATTTGCTAAATTTGCCAAAAGACCAATGGCCTACAGAAGGCAATACCTTAAAATTGGTTTCCACCGAGTTGTTTCAATCTATCAATCCTTTCTTTGTAGTCGTACTTACACCTGTTTTAATTGCTTTTTTTGCTATGCTGCGCCGCCAGGGCAAAGAACCCTCCACACCGGGTAAAATCGCTTGGGGGCTTCTCATCACAGGGCTTTCCACGATGGTGATGATCGGGGCAGTAGCCGTAAGTCAAAATGGGTTGGAGAAGGTATCCCCTGCCTGGTTGTTTGGCACCTATGCTGTGATTACTATTGGGGAATTGTGCCTCAGCCCAATGGGTTTATCTTTGGTTTCCAAAGTAAGCCCGGCACGACTCACAGCGCTGATGATGGGCGGTTGGTTTTTGTCCACTTCCATTGGCAATAAAATGTCGGGGGTATTAGGCGTTATTAGTACATTGGAAAACAAATACCTCGTGTTCCTCATCAATTTTGGCGGCGCAATGCTGGCAGCGGTATTGTTATTTATTTTTGTAAAACAATTTAAAGAAGTTGTTCGCCAAAGGACTGGACACGATTGATTCAATTTTAATACAATTTAAAAAAAAATGGAATACCAAAAGCCTGCCGATATGACACCTCGACAGGCTTTTATCAAAATAAAAATTAAACACCTTGCAAAATGGAATCCAACAATAAGTCTTTTAAACCTTATATTTCTGCAAAAGAATTCATTCCTGAGTTTACGCCAAAAGCGATCATACTCGGTTCAATTTTTGGAATTTTATTCGGAGCTGCCACTGTTTATTTGGGCTTGAAGGTAGGTCTTACGGTCAGTGCATCCATTCCTATTGCTGTACTTGCCATTTCTGTGTTCAAGCGCTTTGGCAAAGCGACTATCCTGGAAAGCAATATCGTACAAACAATAGGCTCTGCGGGCGAATCTGTAGCGGCAGGGGTGGTTTTCACGATCCCCGCTTTGTTATTTTTAGCAGGAGGCCGAGATTATTTTCAATATTTTCAAATTTTTGTGCTGGCGCTGATCGGTGGGATACTGGGTGTTTTGTTTATGATTCCCTTGCGGCGGTCTTTGATTGTAAAAGAGCATGGCAACTTGCCTTATCCCGAGGGTACGGCTTGTGCAGATGTATTGGTGGCGGGCGAAAAAGGCGGTAGTTTGGCTCAGAAGGTCTATTATGGTTTGGGTATTGCATTTTTGTACAAACTGCTTATGTCCATTTTGGGGCTTTGGAAAGAGGTGCCAACTATCGTATTCCCGAAGAATTCAGCTTTGCCCAATGGTACGATAAATGGCGAAATTACGCCGGAATTGATGGGGGTAGGTTATATCATTGGTCCTCGTATTTCAGGGGTGATGGTAGCGGGGGGTATCTTGTCTTGGTTGGTATTAATACCGCTCATCACTATTTTTGGTCAAAATCTGGCAGCTCCACTTGCCCCTGAAACAGATACCCTGATCTCCAATATGACTCCAAGTAATATTTGGAATCGCTACATCCGGTATATCGGTGCAGGTGCAGTTACTTTTGGTGGTATCATCACCCTGATCAAAACCCTACCAACGATTATCAGTGCTTTCAGAGATTCTTTCAATGACTTGCGCCAAAGCCGCATTGGTGAAAAAATTGAGCAAATTCGTACTGAAAAAGATATTCCGCTGATATATGTTCTGGTGGGAAGTGCCGTGCTGATTGTATTAATGACCCTACTGCCCAATGTACCCACTAACTTTTTCTCTGCTATTCTTATCATCATTTTTGGATTTTTCTTTGTTACCGTTTCTTCCAGAATTGTAGGTTTGATAGGTTCTTCTTCCAACCCTATTTCCGGGATGACCATTGCTACCTTGATGGCTACTTCTCTGCTTTTTTTGGGATTGGGCTGGACGGATGATTATTACCAACCGATTGCATTGGTGGTGGGCTCTATTGTTTGTATTGCTGCTGCCAATGCTGGAGCTACCTCGCAGGATTTAAAAACGGGTTATATCGTAGGGGCTACACCTGTGAAACAACAATTGGGTTTAATCATTGGCGTATTGGTTTCTGTAATTGTGATTGGATTTACCCTGTTATTGCTCGAAAGGACTTTGGGCATTGGTGAAGCTACACCAGAACACCCCACGCCGCTGCCAGCGCCGCAGGCTACCCTGATGGCTACAGTTATCAAAGGTTTGCTCAGCCAAAATTTGCCCTGGGGCTTGGTTATTGCCGGTATGGGCATTGCAGCAGTAGTTGAATTGTGCGGAGTAAGTTCTTTGGCATTTGCCGTAGGAGCTTACTTGCCTTTATCCACAACTACCCCTATCTTTGTGGGTGGTTTGATCAATTGGATCGTCAATCGGAAAAATAAATCGAAAGAAGAGGAATCAGAAGTGGGTCCTGGCGCGTTATTTAGTTCAGGATTGATTGCTGGGGGTGCGATTACGGGTATTATTATTGCTGTTTTGTTAGGAACCAATATTGGCGAAGCCGCCGATGGAACACCTATCTCGCTGATGAGTAAAATAAATACCGGTTGGGCAGAAAAAATGGGCACCGCAGGTGACTTAATTGGTTTAATTGCGTTTATATTATTAGGATTTCTTTTGTGGAGGGTTGCGTCTCGAAAGGAGAAGCATGCCTTATAAGTCTATAAAATTCAAAAAAGCAATGAAATTTTTTTTCAAGCAACTAAATTCTATCTTCAATGTACTTCTCGGCGTACAAATACTATTTTGCGCGCTCGCATTGACCATCATCAAAAATAGTCCGCCTCCTACTGCTATTGTTGTTAAATATAATGGAGACAATACTTATGCACAGCCCATTAGTACAGCGGGAGTGTTGGTCTTGGTATTTTTGATGAGTGTGATAATGGTGATCTACCTCATTGATAGCCAAAGGAAAACGCAAGGTTCTATTTTGCAGGGCTTGAAGGAAAAGCTCGATCATTATCGTCAAACAAGTATCATCCGCTTGGCACTTATTGAGGCTGCTGCGCTACTTGCTATTTTTGTTGCCATGAAGGAGAATAGTATTATTTACCTACTTAGTGTAATCGCAAGCTTATTGATATTCCTATATTTTCGTCCTACTATGGAAAAATTTATTCGAGAATATCAGTTAACGCCTGCTGAAGAGGATTTAATTCGTTCTTGAGTAACCTACTAATCTCTTTGGAATCAAAAATCCTCTTTGTTAATTGAGCACAAAGAGGATTTTTTTGTTTTTTAAAACTTGAATAAAACATATCAATATTTTATAATATATTTTTTAGTCGTACATTGCAAACAGATAAACGTCCAACATTTCATCTATAAAATACTTGCTCCAAAAAGTATGAATAGGGAACAAAGACACCCGAAAATGTGAAATCGCTATGTTGAAGCAGAGCCTAAGCCAAAAAATGCTCCAAAAGCTATCGCCCCAGCAAATTCAGTTGATGAAATTGCTACAAATCCCTACGGCTAACCTGGAACAGCGCATCAAAGAAGAATTGGAAGCCAACCCAGCTTTGGAAGAAGGTGACACGGATGATTTCTCTGAATTTGGGAGTGAAAGTGGATCAGATGAAGATTTAAACGCCGGAGAAAACAAAGAGCAAGATGCTTTTGAAATGGATGAATATTGGGACAGCTACATCGAAGATGACCCCAGCAGCTACAAAACCCAGGGCGAAAGCCATGCTTCGGAGGAAGAAAAAACAGTACCGGTCGCTGTAGAGAATTCATTGCACGATTATCTGGAGCAACAACTTGGGCTGATTGACCTGCATGAAGAGCGAGAGCGAGCAGTAGCGCTTCAAATCATTGGTAGCATTGACGATGACGGGTATCTGCGGCGAGATGTGGTTTCGATCATGGATGATCTGCTTTTTTCTCAAAACATTTTTACAAATGAAGCAGAGATTGAAACGATCCTGAAAAAAATACAACGCTTTGATCCACCAGGCATCGGTGCGCGTAATTTGCAGGAGTGTTTGCTGATCCAACTTCAATTAAAGTATGAACAAAGCGAGCATTTGCCTATCGGCGAACAATTTATTTTGAAGCTCGCAATTGATATTCTCCGCGATTATTTTGATGAGTTTAGCAAAAAGCATTACGATAAATTGCAACGCCAATTAGAAATTCCCGAAGAAGAGCTCAAAGAGGCAATTGATGAAATTATTAAATTAAATCCAAAACCTGCCAGTGCTTATGTAGGCAATAGCTCTAATGCAACAAATTATGTAGTCCCCGATTTTATTATCATCAACAGGGATGGAGAATTGGAGTTGACACTCAATGCTAAAAATGCGCCCGATCTGCGTATCAGCGACCAGTACAGAGGTATGCTGAAGGATTATGCCTTAAAAGCAAAAACCCACCGCGCCGGCAAAGCCGAAAAAGAAGCGGTTTTGTTTATCAAACAAAAAATTGATGCCGCAAAATGGTTTATTGATGCTATCCTGCAACGCCAGGAAACGCTCTATAAAACGATGTATGCCATCATGCAGTATCAGTATGACTTCTTTTTGAGTGGTGATCAGAAAAAGCTACGCCCTATGATTTTAAAAGACATTGCAGATATTACTGGTTTGGATATCTCCACCATTTCACGCGTAGCAAACAGTAAGTTTGTACAAACGGAATTTGGTACCAAGCGCCTGAAAGACTTTTTTTCAGAAGCACTACAAACCCAGGAAGGTGAAGAAGTATCCACTCTGGAGGTGAAAAAAATCCTGTCGGATTTGATTGCTGCCGAGAATAAGCGCAAGCCCCTGTCGGATGAAAAACTAACAGAAATATTGATAGACAAAGGCTATAACATTGCTCGCCGTACAGTTGCTAAATATCGGGAGCAGCTGAATATAGCCGTTGCAAGGCTTCGAAAGGAGTTATGACACTCCAATTTTGTCATGTCTTTTATAACCTGCCCAAGTGCCGCAAGTGTGCCAAATGCGAAGCAATAGCAGCGCGAGTTTTAGGATATTCGATGTATCGAATGCCATATTCGGCGCAAGCTTGCTTGATAATTTTGCTAATAGCCGGATAGTGTACATGCGAAATCTGCGGAAATAAATGGTGCTCAATTTGGTAGTTCAAACCCCCTACCAGCCAGGTGATGAGCTTATTTTTTGTAGCAAAATTAGCAGTGGTATTGAGTTGATGAATTGCCCACTCATCTTCTATTTCATTTTTCGGTTGCACCGGTACCGCAAAATTCGTTTCTTCCACTACATGTGCCAATTGAAACACGATACTCAGTACAAACCCCGTCACCATGCCATAAATAATAAAACCAATCAACCAGGGCACAAAACCAACCATATAAATTGGAATAATTACAAAAAGCGCCAAGTGCATCACCTTGAATGCCCAAAAGATAATATGCTCCTGGATGTTCATGGGTCGCATGGGCATACTACCTACTTTTTTGGTAAAATATTTTTCGTAATCCGTAAAAAATACCCAGTATAAGTACAAAAGTGAATACGCTACCCAAAAATAAATATGTTGGTATTGGTGCATTTTATAGCGTTTTTGGGTTTCGCACATGCGCAAGAAAGGACGGGCATCTATGTCATCGTCCACGCCATCAATATTTGTAAAAGTATGATGAACTACATTGTGCTTCGTTTTCCACATAAAAACGTTGGCGCCGAGGAAATTTAGAGAGATGCCGGCCAGTTCGTTTACCCACTTGTATTTGCTAAAGCTACCGTGCGCACCATCGTGCATCACATTAAAACCAATGGCAGCCGTCAAGCCGCCGAGTAAGATGCATTCGATAGCAGCAACCCAATACCAGGGCGTAAAAAATACCAAGTGGATATATATGAAAATGAAACTTACTACAAGGATAATGGCTTTTGTAAACAATTCATAGTTGCCTGTTTTTGCTTTGCCAACCTCGATAAAATAATCATTAATCCGTTTGCGCAACTCTGCGTGGAAGGAGTTGGCCTGTACTAAAAACTTTGGTGCTGTCATTAAAAATAAGTTTAAATAAATGAACAATTAGAAATTTTTTCTGTCCAGTCGGGTTAAAACGTAACGCGTATAAAGGTAATGCCTAAATTTGGAAAATTGGGCTTTAAGTCAAAATTTGGCGTATGAGATTCATTTCAGCTTTTTGTTGTTTTGGTGTCGTTCCGCATCGCGGATGGTCTTTTTCTGAAAATTTTTTTCCAGTGCATCCGTCAAATTCACCCCGGTTTGATTTGCCAAGCAGATCAGCACAAACAATACATCAGCCATTTCATCAGCAAGATTTGCTTTTGCATTGTCTGCGTCTTCCGTTTTTTTAAAAGATTGCTCGCCATACAAACGCGCCATAAGCCGGGCTAATTCTCCCACTTCTTCCATCAAAAGAGCAGTATTGGTCAACTCATTATAATAGCGAACGCCAACGGTGGTGATCCATTTGTCAACAGCCATTTGGGCTTCCTGAATGCTCATATTTCTATTCTTTCATTTTAGAATCAATGATGATTGTCACGGGTCCGTCATTGATTAACTGCACTTTCATATCAGCGCCAAATGCTCCTGTTTTGACCGTTATTTGGCTTATTTGTTGCAAATATTGCACAAATTTCTCATACATCGGAATAGCATAGGCTGGCTTGGAGGCGCGAATGTAGGAAGGGCGGTTGCCTTTTTTGGTGCTGGCATGCAAAGTAAACTGACTCACTACGAGTAGCTCTCCACCAATCTCCAGCACAGATTTATTCATCACCCCGTCTTCGTCATTAAAAATACGCAGCTGGCTGATCTTTTTGCAAAGCCAATCAATGTCCTCCTCCGTATCTGCATCTTCAATGCCCAATAAAATCAGCAAACCCTTTGCAATACTCGATTTTACTTCTTCATCAATAGTGACAGAGGCCTGGCGCACACGTTGTATGACAACTCTCATGCTTCTTTTTTTAACAAAAAAAATCAGAATTAGATCAATTGACAAGTTCTTCGGAGGAAAAAAAAGAAAAGCCGAGGTCTAAAAAAGCCGAGGCGCATCAGGCACAGGCTGGTGCAGCTCAGGAGAATTGTTTTTCACAGAATTGACTTTATCCGTCACCCGATATATATTCAAAATACCATCAGGGGCTGTTTGCATTAATTCCATTACTGCCTCTATAGAAATATCCGCCAGCCAATGTTGTTGTTTTTCTTTTGTATCCAAAATCAGCGGCATCCGATCATGCAGGGAAGCCAATTCTTTGTTGGGTGCCGTAGTGATAATCGAAAAACTTTTCACGGCATAATCACCTTTGTACCATACATCCCAAATGCCTGCCATCACTAATAATTCTCCATTTTGGAGCAGGGCGCGATACGGAATTTTTTGTTCGCCTTCTCTGCGCCATTCGTAGAAGCTATCTGCCAGTACCCAGCAGCGCTTTTTCCGGATGGGCACCCTGAAGGAAGGTTTGGTCATGATGCCTTCACTGCGCGCATTGATGAGTTTGCCTGTATTTACACCTTCATTCGACCAGTGAGGAATCAGACCCCATGTGATGTATTGCAAGCGATTTTGGCTATCATTGGTTACTACATAGGCGTGTTGGGTAGGCGCTATATTGTAATTGATGCGAAGATTACTTCCCACTTCTATTTCTCCGAATTGCTCTTGAATGCGTTCCTTGGTTGTAGAAAAAGAAAAACGTCCACACATGAACAAAAGTATTTTTGATTGGCAATGAGCGCACTGCAAAAATAGACCAAATTTTTTAATGCCTCGCAGCTTTATTTTTGTATAAATATTTTGATTTCTAAAAGAATTACACAACAGATCGGTCAATACAAAAAACAAATTGGTATTTTTATTTTCCACAATGCCAATTTGTCGCTTTTCAAAAGTGTTTTAAAATCAGCAATTTGCGAGATTGTACTTTTAACAACCTAAGTGCGAAAAAAGTGGAAACAGGGGCGTTCCTTCCACATCGGCTAAGATTGTATCCCAGGAAATATTTTTTTCCTCATTTTTCGATCGGCTTTTGTGCATATTAAAGTCCTCATTTGACACCAGAATGTCAAATTTCAACGCCTGTGAACAAAAAACTTTTCCTGTGGATATATTTCTAACAGCTTGTGGATACATCTGTAAAGATTTGATAGAAAAGGTTTTGATCTGTTAAATCAATGTGAATAAATTTGAATGCTGTGCGAGTAAAAAAAGATAAAAATATTAGGCGAAAAAGTTTTCTACAAACTAACATACCTTATGATGAGGGGGAAATGTAAATTGAAATTTAAAAGAATATTAACAGTATAATAATCAAATGTTAACTGAATATTAACCTAATTCAAACGATATATTTTTGTTGACCCAAATAGATTTGTGTTATGAAAACCACAAGACAGCAAAAGCAGCAATCTGCCACCGTGATAGCGCATTATCCTGCCGCCGTAAAGGTTTGGCTTTTTATTGGACTGTTAATGGTATTCGGACAAGTTGTCATAGGAGGGATTACCCGCTTGACGGGCTCAGGCTTGTCCATCACCAAATGGGAAATAGTGACCGGAACGCTGCCACCACTCAATGAGCAACAATGGGACGAAGCTTTTACTTTGTACAAACAAACGCCTCAGTATCAGAAAATTAACGAAGGAATGAGCATGGATGCTTTCAAGTTTATTTATTTCTGGGAATATTTTCACCGCTTGTGGGCACGCACGATGGGCTTTGTTTTTATTATCCCATTTTTGATTTTCTGGCGCAAAGGCTGGATTGACAAAGCGTTGATGAATCGCTTGGGGATCGTCGTTTTATTGGCAGCCATCGCAGCTTCTTTTGGTTGGATCATGGTAGCCAGCGGCTTGATCAATCGCCCCTGGGTGAATGCTTACAAGCTCACCATGCACTTGTCTCTGGGTTTTCTTTTATTTGCCTATTTGCTGTGGACGGTTTTCAAAGTATTTTATCCCATTGTGCATAGCACTCAGCACACTGCTTTATACCGATGGAGTATTGGGCTGACTGCATTAGTTGGCATACAAATTATATTAGGCGGCATTATGTCGGGTACGAAAGCGGCACTCGCCTATCCTACCTTTCCCGATATGCAGGGCGAATGGATTCCAGGTATCCTGCTCGATAGCACACACTGGCAGATAGAAAACTTTGTGCAATACGACGCTACACCTTTTATGGTCGCTTTTATTCAATTATTGCATCGCAGTGTGGCTTATTTAGTCACAATTTTGGCAGTATGGTTCTTTCTCAAAGGTATGAAACCGACGGGAATCCCGATGTTTAAATTTGGGCTTTATCTATTGTTGGGTATCTTGGCACTTCAAGTTAGCTTGGGAATTCTCACTTTGCTCAATAGCGTAGGTAGCATTCCTGTGGGCTTAGGAGTATTGCACCAGGCAGGAGGCTTATTACTTTTGGGTGTTTGTTTGTTTTTAAATTACCAGTTAAAACCTGCAAAACAATAACCATACTCAATGAAGTGATTTAAACTTTTGTAATAAAACGCGTCCATTGGACGATTGAAAAAATAT
>CAZGJN010000038.1:0-34609 GCA_964526645.1 uncultured Saprospiraceae bacterium | reverse complement strand
TCGCTTCAATAAAATTAATCGCATATTCATTATGCTCTTCAATGCCCGTTGCCACTGCGAAAATATTGGGGTCGAAGATGATGTCTTGTGGCTTGAATCCGACTTTTTCGGTGAGAATTTTATAGGCTCGTTTACAAATTTCCACCTTACGTTCGATCGTATCGGCTTGTCCTTGTTCATCAAAAGCCATCACGACCGCCGCCGCGCCGTAGCGCCGCACTAATTTCGCTTGACGAATAAATTCCGCCTCGCCTTCTTTCATCGAAATAGAATTCACGATGCACTTACCTTGCACACATTTCAAACCCGCTTCAATCACATTGAACTTTGAGGAGTCAATCATAATGGGCACTTTGGCAATTTCCGGCTCTGCCATCACAAGGTTTAAAAACTCGACCATCGCCTTTTCCGAATCGAGCAAACCCTCGTCCATATTGACATCAATGACCTGCGCGCCGTTTTCCACTTGTTGTTGTGCCACCGACAAAGCGCCTGCGTAATCGCCGGTTTTAATCAATCTGGCAAAAGCCTTAGAACCCGTTACGTTGGTGCGTTCACCTACATTTACGAAGTTTGTTTCTGGTCGAATCACCAATGGCTCCAAGCCACTCAGCATCGTATATTGCGGTTTCTTCGGTATTTTTCGAGGTGGAATATTTTTGACGTGTTCGGCAATGTGGCGGATATGCTCAGGTGTCGTGCCACAACAGCCACCGAGGATATTCACAAAGCCGCTCAAGGCAAAATCTTCAACGAAAACGCACATTTCGTGCGGGGTCTGGTCGTATTCTCCAAATTCATTGGGCAAACCGGCATTGGGATAAGCACTGACGTAACATTCCGCTACTTCCGACAAATCTTCCAGAAACGGACGCATTTCCTTCGCACCCAAGGCACAATTCAAACCCACACTCAACAGCGGCATATGGCTCACTGAGACCCAAAACGCTTCCACCGTTTGTCCTGACAAGGTTCGACCACTGGCATCTGTGATCGTACCGGAAATCATGATCGGCAATTGCACGCCGCGTTCTTCGAATAATTGGTCAATCGCAAACAGTGCCGCTTTCGTATTTAAAGTATCCGTGATGGTTTCAATCAAAAGCAATTCCGCGCCGCCGTCCATCAAGCCCCGCGCTTGCTCGTAGTAGGCATCTTTCAATTGGTCAAAAGTAATTGCCCGAAAACCAGGATTATTCACATCCGGCGAAAGGGAAGAAACTTTTGTGGTTGGACCCATCGCGCCAGCTACATAGCGCGCGCGATCAGGATTTTTGGCAGTATATTCATCCACTACTCTTCGAGCAATGCGTGCCGATGCCAGGTTCATTTCATACACTAAATCCTCCATTTCATAATCTGCTTGCGAAACGGACGTGGCGCTGAAGGTGTTCGTTTCAATGATATCGGCGCCGGCATCGAGATAGGCTTTGTGAATCGCTTCAATAATATGCGGCTGAGTGAGACTCAAAATCTCATTATTCCCTTTAATATCGGTATGAAAATTGGCAAAGCGCTCCCCGCGATAGTCCGTTTCTTGGAGTTTATATTGTTGAATCATCGTACCCATCGCCCCATCAATGATGAGAATGCGTTCGTCGAGCACCTGGCGAATATCTTTTTTCGTCATATTCTAAAATCGTCATTATTCAATTCGGAAAGCAAAATTAAAGAATTCGCAATCCTTTTAAAAATTTAACAGCTATCCTTACAAACAGCATATTGACAAAAAAGATGATTTGCGTTTTTGCTTTACAATCTGCTTATATAACATGACGATTCAAAAGCCCTGTTGATTTGTATTTTTAAAACAAATTGCTTAAATTGGGTAAGAATTTTCATAATGGAAAACTACGTTGCCATTTCGCAATACGAACTCGAACGCGGAAAACCTGTGCCAAGCCTCAATCATGGTTCGGTGCAAGCCAATCTCATTTTTGCAATCAAATTGCACTATCGAGACACTTATCGTGTGATTTCCGAACTCAGCCTCGACCTCAAGGACTGGGAATCTGTACCGGATATTTGCATTTATCCTTTTATGCCCATTGATACTAAAAATGACGTAGTGACCATGCTGACACCGCCTTTGTGCGCCTTTGAAATCATCTCTCCTTCTCAAAGCCTTACGACTTTAGTAAATAAAGCGAACGAATATTTTAAACATGGTGTCCAGTCGTACTGGCTGGTTTTATTGGGTTTGGATAATATTTACGTCTATTCTGATGCCGAACATTACGAAATCTTTAAATCAAATGAGACATTGCATGATAAAAAGCTGGACATTTCCTTTCCTTTGGTGGATGTTTTTAAATAATTCTTCAATATGATGTAATCGCTTTAATACAACAACAAGATAGTACTAAAAACTTATGCTGCCTCGATTGGGTTCGCCTTGCTGCTTCTATCGCTTGACAACTAATTAATGCTAATGATGAATAATGGTAAAAAATGCCGGTAATAATAAATATCAACCACCATTGTACAGGGGAATGTGATAGACAAGCTTTCTGGACAAGGACTTGCAGCTTTACCAGGGAACGGGTGTTGCACCGAAGTTTCATGTAGGTACAAGTTATCCCTTAGCAAAAAACGATTTTTATACTGACTTTCCCAAAAATTGGATAATAAACCGGCGCAAGCATTCACTTATCACAAATTGTGCTATTTTAGCAAAAAATGTGAGTAACGACATTATGAATACAGACCTTCACGGCAAAAATGCGCTGGTAGGTGGCGGCAGTAAAGGTATCGGCAAAGCCATCGCCTGGGAGTTAGCTTCGCTTGGCGCGAACGTTACACTGATGAGTCGCTCGGCAGATCTGATGGCTGCTATCATCGAAGCGTTGCCCCGATCAACTGGGCAAGACCATGACTTCTTGGTTGCTGATTATTCCGACAGTCAGGATTTAAGTATAAAAATCAAAGGTTTGGTATCTGAAAAAACGATCCATATCCTCATCAACAATACCGGTGGCCCTGCCGGCGGCCCTATTTTTGAGGCCACACCCGAAGCTTTCCAACAGGCATTTCACAATCATATTATTTGCAATCAACTGCTCGTACAAGCGATTGTGCCCGGGATGGCGAAAGAGGATTATGGTCGGATCATCAATATTATTTCAACTTCTGTAAAAGCACCTTTGGACAACCTTGGGGTTTCCAATACCATCCGCGCAGCAGTAGCCAATTGGGCGAAGACTTTGTCGAATGAGTTGGGGCGTTATGGCATCACTGTGAATAATATCTTGCCAGGCATGACCGAGACGGAGCGCCTCTGGGAAATCATTGAAAATAATGCAAAACAAAGCGGGCTGGATGTAGATGCCGTAAAGGAGCGGATGAAACGCGAAATTCCACTGCGCCGGTTCGCCAAACCGGAGGAAATTGCAACGGCAGCAGCCTTTTTGGCTTCTCCGGCAGCTGCTTACATCACCGGCACTAATATCACGGTAGATGGTGGTAGAACCAGAAGCTGGTAAATAGGATATTGAATACCTAATAATTCGAAAAATGCCCTTAGTCCTTGTTGCCCTGAGCATCGCGGTTTTGCTTTTTCTCATCCTATACTGGCGGATCAATACCTTTTTAGCCTTAATCGTGGTAGCGCTGGGTGTCGGTATTGCTATTGGCATGCCCCCAAAAGCGGTAGTACAGTCTATTCAAGCTGGTGTGGGTAGCACGTTGGGAGAGCTTGCGCTGATTCTGGGCTTTGGAGCGATGCTGGGCGCATTGATTGCGGAAAGTGGCGCTGCCCAGGTGATTACCAACCGATTGATTGCCCTTTTTGGTATAAAAAATATTCAGTGGGTGATGATGCTCACAGGCTTCATTGTAGGCATCCCACTTTTTTATTCCGTAGGTTTTTTGATGGTCATTCCCATTATTTTTGCTGTGACAAAAACGACCCGCTTACCCGTGCTTTATGTGGCTATCCCAATGATCGCTTCCCTTTCGGTAACGCATGGCTTTTTGCCGCCTCATCCAGCACCAACAACGATTGCCGGATTCTACAAAGCAGATGTCAATTTTACACTCTTGTACGGGTTGATCATCGCCATTCCAACGGTCATGATCGCAGGCCCAATTTTCGGAAGGGTTTTTAAAAACGGGAGAAGCCATCCGCTTCAGGATTTATTCAAAGTACAAGACATTCCATCTGAAAAGCTACCCTCTTTTGGCATCAGTGTATTGGCGGGTTTAGTGCCGGTTCTTTTGATGGCGATAGCCGCTGTTGTCAAACTTAGCCTACCCAACGAGGGCGCTTTTTTCAATGTGGTAGCATTCTTCGGCGATCCGGTCATTGCCCTTTTTATTGCCGTATGGGCAGCTATTTATACTCTGGGTATCCGCAAAGGCAGAAGCCTCGGAGCTATTATGAATAGCTTGGGGGACTCGGTCAAAGCCATTGCTATGATCATGCTTATTATTGCCGGTGGCGGAGCTTTCAAGCAAGTTTTGGTAGATAGTGGGATCAGTAATTACATTGTAGATTTGATGAAAGGAGCGCATATTTCCCCGCTTATACTCGCCTGGAGTATCGCTGCTGCCCTTCGGATAGCCCTGGGTTCGGCTACCGTAGCGGCATTGACGGCAGCGGGTATCGTAGTGCCCCTCATTGGTCAGGCAAATGTCAATCCGGAATTATTGGTGCTCGCCACGGGGGCTGGTAGTCTCACCTGCTCTCAAGTGAACGATACGGGTTTTTGGCTTTTCAAAGAATATTTCAACCTCAGTGTAATAGAAACCCTCAAATCCTGGACGCTAATGGAAACCATCGTATCTGTCTGTGGCTTGATCGGTTGTTTGATTTTAGATTGGTTTGTTTAATAAGGCGAACATTGCTTTTGCCAGATCGTCTTGCCTGCGACACCTGAGCGATTCTGCATCCCACTTGAAAACAAAATACTGCTTTTTTTTATTTTAGTGTTAAAACATTAAAATGCAATACATTAATAAAGCCATCTTAGACTCGGCAATGTCCTACGAAACATACAGGAAATTAATTGATGATTTGCTGGCAGAAAACAGAACAACCAGTAAAGCGCCTGGCTTTAATACCCCAGCTATGCTGGAATACACCAAACTAAACGTAGCGCGCATGAATCGTTTGGATAAAACGGGGAAGCTTACGGACGTTACGCTGGAAAAATTAAATCAAATTAACCAAGCTCAGACCTGGTTGGTCATTACAGAAGGCTGGTGCGGAGATGCTGCGCAAATTGTACCTGTACTGCAAAAAATGGCTACTGCAAATGGCAATATTCAACTGCGTTTTATCCTGCGGGATGAAAACCCGGAGCTAATGGATGCTTTCTTGACACAAGGTAGCCGCTCCATACCGAAGTTAATCTTATTAGATCCCGAAACGCTGGAAGTACTGGGCAACTGGGGCCCGCGACCTTCTGCAGCACAAGCTATGGTACTGGCAGCAAAGGAAGAAATGGAAAATATGCTTGACAAAGCCCTCAAAGCACAACGCTATGAAGAATTAAAAACAACACTGCACAGCTGGTATGCTCAAGATAAGACCCAGCTGATACAGCAAGAACTCCTGGATGTGCTTGTCGCGGCGGTACAAACCATTTAACTGAACGAGATGATCCGATCAGCCAGAAGGACAGACAAAGGCTCAATCAATTGATTGTCCCATTCTCCAAAAAGCTGGATTGGCCGACCACCGCTAATTGCCAGTAGTTTCCAACTATTATTTTCGGAGGTTTTGGCAGGGAGTTGCTTCCCCGTTTTATCTACCAAAAGCAGTTGTTTTCCTTTTTTTAATGGGATGATGTGTTCAATCAAGACAGGATAAGGCTTTATCCAAGGATTTTGCGATAAGGCAGCTGCATAGCTCGTGGCGAAATCCTCCCAGGACTGAAATCCAGAGGGTACGAAGCTGCTGGCAGGTTCAAAATTTTTGACTAACGCCCGCTGCGGGTAAGCTCCAGGGTAAAAAACAATCGTAGCCTGAATCGCGCTACCTACCTGCCATTGCTCTTCAAAATCGGTGTTTGCACCAAATACAAAATCGAGTAACAGGATAGTCTTGCGGGTTGTTTTTCCTAAGAGCCAGGTACGCCGTGTACGCAGGTTTTCTTCCAGCTTTTCTGCCTGAGCAATGATCAGCCACTGATCCTGAATACCTTCTTGATCCAAAATCACTTTTTTCTGAACCGTAGCGCCCGCCTGAACGAGCAGTTCTTTCTGCCACTCGAAAGAGTGCTTTTCTATATTTTGAAAACCCTTCGCAAACAGATACCATTCAGCTATTTCAGCTAATAATATTTCGTGGGCATTTTCAGCATTTTTCAAATTTCGGCAACTACGAATTCGCCTGGCAATACCGCCCAACTTAGCATCCACCATTCGAGCAGCAAAATCATCCCAGTAATTGGATGCCTGACTCAATGCCCCTGCCAATCCATGTTGTGCCAAATCGAGCAGCCAGGCTTGTAGCTCCGCAACGCCGGCTTGCATTTGGGCAAGCGTTTTGTCGGGGAGTTTGATTTCGGCTATGCTATCGGTTTTTTCCGTTGTTGTTACTTTTTTTGTGCGATTCAGCCATTTTTCCACCCAATCAGGATAATCCTGCCAAACCAAGAAGCCATCAGCGCCATTGAGGTACAGCAACAAGAGAGACAGCACGTGCTTACAGGGGCGGCGGCGGCTGGGGCAGGTACAGGTATGTTGTGCTTGATGAAGATGAACCGCTGTGTAAAAGGGTGTTACCCCAGTTTTGTATTCACCCCAGAGAATTTGTTCGTTGCCCAGCATTTTCTGCCAACGGAAAGCCAAAGCAAGGTCACGAGCGCGTTCGAGAGTGGCGGCATCAGGTGCAAAAGCCTGTATGGTATGGAGGTTCCAGTACATGCTATCAATCGCTGCAATCAATCATCATCGTAGTCACTTTCTTCTTCAGAAAGAATACCCAGGGCGACCATTGCTTTTTCGGAAGCCAGTTGTTCGGCGCTTTTTTTATTAAAATCATCTGCGGTAGCTACTTTCTGACCATTCACCATCACGGCTACTTTGAAGCGATCCCGCTTTTCAAATTTGTAGCGCGCCAAAAGTTTGTAGCTAATACTTTGCCCATTTTTCTGGCACCATTCCAGCAATTGGCTTTTATAATTATCATCAAAACTCTCCAGATCGTGGATATCCACATAGTTAAGCAGCATTTTGCGGACGACAAAGCGCATGGATTCTGAATAACCGCGATCAAGGTAAATAGCGCCTACCAATGCCTCCACCGCATTGCCCAACATAGAGCGGCTCAGGCGGGTGTTGTTGTATTCGGAGAGTAGCTCATCCAAACGCATCTTATCGCCGATTTTATTGAGCGACTTGCGTTTTACAATTTTCGAGCGCATTTTAGTCAAAAAACCTTCATCCCCGTTTGGGTATTTTTTAAAAAGATACTCCGCCACGATGGTACCCAGTACGGCATCTCCCAGGTATTCTAATCGCTCATTATTCTGATTAGCAAAAGTTTTATCTGTCACGGAAGATTTATGAGAAAAAGCCAGTTTGAAAATAGAAAGATTGGCAGGTGTAAAGCCCAGAATGCTTCGCAGGCGGCGCGCGAAGTGCCGATCAGGGGATAAATACCGGTTGTACAAACGAAACAACAGTCGCAAGGCTGCTTATTTAAAGTGTTTAATAGAATTAATTGTGTTGTTGGATAGCCCAAAGCACAACTTTTTGTTCAAAAAACAACGATACCAGCGTTGCTCGCATAGGGAGAAGAAAGCTTGCAACGAACCCGCCACCTGCATTTGCTACATCTTGTGACAGGAAAATCCACCTTAAAAATATATTCAGGATATTGAAGATTAAACAGCTTGCACCGTCAGAAAAACAGATAGGACAAACACTATTTAATTTTCAAATTTTTTAAAAATCAGGGATGAATTGTGCCCTCCAAATCCAAATGTATTGCTCAATACTGCCCGCACCTCTCGCTCCTGAGCCTGGTTGAAAGTCAGGTTCAGGCGGCTGTCCAATTCTGGATCATCTGTAAAATGGTTAATCGTAGGCGGCACAAAGTTATGATTTATTGCCAAAATTCCTGCAATTGCTTCAACTGCGCCAGCAGCCCCCAGCAGGTGTCCAGTCATAGATTTGGTAGAACTGATATTGAGCTTGTAGGCATGCTCCCCAAATACTTTCTGGATGGCCTTTATCTCCGCAATATCCCCCAATGGTGTGGAAGTGCCGTGCACGTTGATATAGTCAATATCCGCCACCGTCAGTTTGGCATCTGAAAGGGCTAATTTCATCACCGTTGTCACACTCAAGCCTTCCGGATGAGGTGCCGTGATGTGATAAGCATCCGAGGTGGCACCTCCCCCCACTACTTCCGCGTATATGGTAGCCCCTCGTTTTTGTGCATGTTCCAGCTCTTCGAGCACCAAGCAAGCCCCACCCTCGCCAAGCACAAACCCATCGCGATCCAGATCGAACGGACGCGAGGCTGCTTTATAATCTTCATTCCGAGTAGAAAGCGCTTTCATGGCATTAAAGCCACCGACACCAGTTTTGGTCACAGCAGCCTCCGAGCCACCGGTGATGATGATATCGTTTTTGCCAAGCCGGATATAATCCAAAGCATTCATGATAGCATGTGAAGAAGAGGCACATGCAGAAACCGTAGCGTAGTTGATCCCTCTGAATCCGTACTTAATAGAGATTTGGCCTGCCGCAATATCCACAATCATTTTGGGAATCAGAAAGGGATTATGCCGAGGAATGCCATTGCCGAGTACATGCTCTTCGATTTCTTTTTCCAAAGTTTGTAAGCCCCCGATCCCTGCGCCCCAAATCACCCCGATCCTTTCGAGATCTAAGGCTTCCAGTGCATCCGACAATCCCGCATCTGCAATAGCTTCATCCGCAGAAACTATTGCATATTGGCAAAAGAGGTCTATTTTACGAAGCTCTTTCTTGTCAATAAAATCTTCTGCATTAAAATCCTTGACCTCGCAGGCAAACTGCGTTTTGAACTGAGTTGCATCAAATCTTGTGATCAGATTGGCACCGCTCAGCCCCTGTTGTAAGCCTTCAAGATAAGCTTTGATGTTGTTGCCAATGGGAGTAATTGCTCCCAAACCAGTTACTACAACCCTTTTCATATTCGCAGAGGGGAATTTTCAGGAAATTTATGTCTATCCGCCTTAATAAACCAGGTATTTTGTAGTTGTTTTATAGTAGTGAGGACTTTTGCCAACCCGGTTATTTCAAACTTAGTTTTTTAAAAAGTTCCACAAATTAGGCACTGCCTAATTTGTGGAATAGTTGACCTTAGCAACTCGCTTTATTTCTGGGAAACGTTTTCTTCCAGATATTTAATTGCCAAGCCCACAGTCTGAATATTTTCAGCCTGTTCATCGGGAATAGAAATATCGAACTCCTTTTCAAATTCCATGATCAGTTCGACTGTGTCGAGTGAGTCCGCCCCCAAATCTTGCGTGAAGCTTGCCTCTGGGGTTACTTCTGATTCATCAACCCCTAATTTGTCAACAATAATCTTTGAAACTCTTTCTGCAATAGTAGGCATAATAAATTCGCTTTATTAGTTTTACGAATATCCCTGCAAAGGTAAAATTTAACTCTATTGATAACCAAAGTTTTTTATTTTTTTTTGTATTCTGTTATTTGATTCTGCTTTCCTATTGGACAATAATATAGATAAGTGTACCTTTACAGGGCATTATTGTATTTTTTACACTTAGTTGACAATGCCTTGATTGTGAAGCCTAACAAAGGTATACAAAAGTATTGTTTTTCCTATTTTTTTAAAAGTCCGCATTATGAACATAGATATTGCTCAATCTAAAAACACAAAAATAGTCGCTACCATAGGCCCAGCATCAAGCTCCTATGCCATGCTGCTGGAATTGGTAAAAGCCGGTGTGGACGTATTTCGGCTCAATTTTTCTCACGGCTCACACGAGGATCACCTTCAGGTCATCCATCATATCAGCTACATCAATGAAAAATACGGGCTTCACATCAGCATTCTGGCGGATTTGCAAGGACCCAAACTTCGAGTAGGTAAAATCGAAAATAACGCTTTAGAACTTAAAGAAGGCGATGTCGTAACTTTTGTAAATGAGGATTGCATCGGTACGATGGAAAAAATTTACATGAGCTACAAACAATTTGCCGCGGATGTAGAAGTGGGAGAAACCGTCTTGGTGGACGATGGGAAGCTGGTGTTTGAGGTAGTAGAAACGAACAAAAAAGACAAAGCGCGCCTCAAAACCCTGTTTGGCGGTGTGCTTTCTTCCAACAAAGGGGTAAACTTGCCGAACACCAAGGTATCGCTCCCCTCCTTGACAAAAAAAGACCTGGCAGACTTGGACTTCATCCTTACGCAGCCGGTCAACTGGATTGCACTCTCTTTTGTACGAAAGCCCGAAGATTTGATTGATCTGCGCCAACGCATAGAAGCAAAAAATCACCCTGCCAAAATCATTGCGAAAATTGAAAAACCAGAAGCGGTACGCAATATTGACGACATCATCAAGCAGTCCAATGCAGTAATGGTGGCACGCGGTGACCTCGGCATCGAAATGCCAATAGAACAACTGCCCATCATTCAGAAGGAGATTATCAAAAAATGCCTGCAATGGGCACGACCAGTGATCGTTGCTACTCAAATGATGGATAGCATGATTAACAACCCCAGCCCTACGCGCGCCGAAGTAACGGATGTAGCAAACGCAGTGCTGGACGGTACGGATGCCGTAATGCTCAGTGGTGAAACCTCCGTGGGAAAGCATCCTGTGAAAGTAGTAGAAGCGATGACGCGCATTATCAAAGAGGCAGAAGCGGTGTTTTCCTTTGAAGGTAGAAGACCTTTTATCACCACAAAAGCACGCACCTTCTACTCGGACGTGGTGTGCTTCAATGCCGCCAAAACAGCGGAAGAAGTAGAAGCAAAAGCCATTGTAGGAATGACCAGCTCTGGCTACACGGCTTTCAAAGTTTCGAGTTATCGCCCTAAAATAGATATTTTTATCTTTTCCGACCGGATGCACATGCTTGCTACGCTCAATCTCGTATGGGGCGTGCGTTGCTTTTACTATGATCGTTTTTCTACTACAGACGATACGATCCAGGAGGTAAATGAAATTCTGAAAAGTGCTGGCAAAATAGGACCCGGCGATGTGGTAGTGAATACTGGTACGATGCCGCTCCACCGCCGATTGCGCACAAACATGCTCAAGGTGACAATCGTTGATTGAGGTCATGTGGCGCTTCACCCACTTTTCAACCGACATATGCCATTTTGTAAAATGCCTAACAAACTGTTGGCAACAAAAAATCTTTTCTAAAAGCTGTTTTTTAACAATTGCATGTGCTAAATTTCGCCTTATTTTGTCATATCTTGTGGCACTTTTTTCAAGAATGCTAAGAGCATTGGGAAACAAAACCCCAGATAAACATGAATTTAGCAGATTATATTGACCACACGATTTTGCGCCCAGATTGTAGTACGGAAGATATAAAACGGCTCTGCGCCGAAGCGATACAATTTGGATTTGCGACCGTTTGCGTACCGCCTTTTTATGTAAAAAACGCCTACGAACTATTATTGAACACGAAGGTAAAGGTATCCACTGTGGTGGGTTTCCCGATGGGATATGCAGCTACCCCAGCCAAAGTGGAAGAAATAAAGCGCGCCCTGGATGATGGTGCCAGCGAGGTAGATGCTGTCATCAATATCTGTGCGGTGAAAAGCAGTAATTGGAGTTTTGTGAAAAACGATATTGATAGCATGGTGATGGCAGCCCATCTAAAAGGCAAACATATCAAAATTATTTTTGAAACGGGGCTGCTCTCCGAAACAGAAATTGTAAACCTATGCGACATCTGCCTGGAAGTCAAGCCTGATTTTGTCAAAACTTCTACCGGATTTAATGGGGAAGGCGCTACACTGCCAGTGGTTCATTTGCTAAAACAACAGCTACAAGACCAGGTCAAAATCAAAGCATCGGGGGGAATTCGTACTCAGGCGGACGCACTCCGGTTCATCGAGGCGGGGGTCAAGCGAATTGGAAGTTCATCGAGTGTAATGATTGTGCGGGAAATGTAGTATATTTGCCAAAAAAGCACCATGTTCAAAGGACTATTTTTTATATCGCTTCTGCTATCTTTCGTTACGATTTCTTATTCTCAAAATATTCAAATCAAAGAAGATCCGCTGGTGACTCAAATGTTGGATCGCTTCATAAGCATCAATAAATCAAAAATAGCTATTGAAGGCTGGAGAATACAGGTGCTTGCCACCACGGATCGCCAGCGTATGGAGAGCGCCCGACAGGTATTCCAGTACAAGTACCCCAATATTCCGGTAAACTGGGAGCATTCCAATCCCTATTTTAAACTCAGAGCGGGTGCTTTTGCTACAAAATTGGAGGCATTGCGCTTGCAATACCTACTCAAAAGAGACTACCCCAGTGCACTTCTTGTAAAAGATAACGCCGTAAGACCCTCAGAATTGATCGGTTATTATTGAAAATATGAGTAAAAGAAATGCGCAAGGCTTAAAAAATATTGACTGGGCAAGTTTTTCTCTTTTCCTGGGGCTAATCGCTATTGGCTGGCTGATGATATATGCGGTGAGCTATAGCCGTGAAATGGCGCAGGCTAATGTCAGCTTTTTTTCTTCCTCGGCCGGAAAGCAACTCATTTGGATCGGGATCTCCTTTTTTGTTTTTGGTATTATCCTTCTTATTGATTGGCGATTTTGGCAGATGTTTGCTTATCTGATTTATGTTTTGGGTATATTTTTGCTGCTGGCTGTTCTAGTAATTGGTACCGAAATCAAGGGGGCTAGGGCCTGGTTTTCTTTTGGTGGCTTCTCATTCCAACCCTCCGAGATCGCAAAATTTGCTACCTGCCTTGCCGTTTCAGCATTTCTAAGCCATTATCGGACGAACCTCAGAGGGATGCGCTCCCAAGTTTTGGTTTTTGGGATTATATTATTGCCGATGGCGCTTATCCTAATGCAACCAGATGCAGGCTCCGCTGTTGTTTTTTTATCTTTCTTAGTTGTTTTATTCCGAGAAGGTTTACCACAAAATTATTATGTCGTCGGATTTTTTATAGCGACTGTGCTCATACTGGGTTTGTTGTTCGATCCTGTTTACATCATTATTGCCTTATCGCTCATTGGCGTTTTTGTATTGGTTTATCAATTCAAAGAACACAAGCGGTATTGGATGATGGGTGCGGCGGCATTATCAATCGGAACATACTTTGCAATCAAAGATAAGTGGGCTTTCCAAGCCATGCTGTTGCTGGTCGTTATAGTAGCTATTTTCTCCATCGTGCAATGGATGCGCAATAAAGTCAGGGTTGTCAGTTTAGTTACTTTAGCCCTTTTAGTAGGAGCAGCCCTTTCGTTCGCTTCTAATTTTGCGTTTAATAATGTACTAAAACCCCACCAACAAGATCGTATCAATGTGTGGCTCCGTCCACAACTCACCGATCGGGCAGGCTCTTCTTATAATTTGTGGCAATCCAAACTGGCTATTGGTTCCGGTGGTTTTTTGGGCAAAGGTTTTTTACAAGGAACGCTCACAAAGCTGAACTATGTGCCGGAACAATCCACTGACTTTATTTTCTGTACCATCGGGGAGGAGCAAGGTTTCATAGGCAGTGTAGGTATTATTGCTATATTTTTCATTTTCATTTATCGGATTACGATTGTTGCTGAGCGGCAGCGATCCAATTTTTCGAGGCATTACGCCTACTGTGTTGCCGGTATTATGTTTGTACATGTTTTTATCAATATCGGTATGACGATGGGGCTGTTGCCTATCATTGGTATTCCACTGCCATTTATCAGCAAGGGCGGGTCTTCCTTACTTGGATTTACGATCATGGTGGCTGTGCTCCTAAAATTGGATAGCAATCGTTACAAAATATAGAGTTGCACTTTGTTTAGATTTACCTTAGAACAACAGGATCATGCCACCGCTGCTCGTACAGGCAGTATTGAAACAGCGCATGGACCCATATCAACACCCATTTTTATGCCGGTTGGTACCGCCGGCACGGTTAAGGCAGTCCACCAACTAGAACTGGAACAGATCATCAAGGCTCAAATTATACTTGGCAATACTTACCATCTCTATTTAAGACCTGGGCTCGATGTATTAGAAAAAGCGGGGGGGCTGCACCAATTTAATGCGTGGAAAAAACCTATCCTGACAGACAGCGGGGGCTACCAAGTTTATTCTTTGAGCAATCAGCGCACAATCAAGGAAGAAGGTGTTGTGTTTTCTTCTCATATAGATGGGTCCAAGCATTTTTTTACGCCCGAATATGTGATGGACATCCAGCGCGGGATCGGTGCTGACATTGTCATGGCTTTTGATGAGTGCTCGCCTTATCCTTGTGAGTATGCTTACGCAAAAAACGCTATGGAATTAACCCATCGGTGGTTGGCGCGCTGTATCGCCCGATTCGAGCAAACGCAAGGTAAGTACGGCTATGACCAAACGCTTTTTCCCATTATTCAGGGTAGTACTTATCGCGATTTAAGAATTGCTTCCGCGGAAACAATCGCCGCATTAAACCTGAATGCCAATGCCATTGGCGGTCTATCAGTAGGAGAACCCGCAGCGCAAATGTATGAAATTACGGAATTGGTCTGCCAGATTTTACCAAAAAACAAACCTCGCTACCTCATGGGGGTGGGTACACCCGAAAACATCCTGGAATGTATCGCTTTGGGTGTGGATATGTTTGATTGTGTACTACCTACGCGTAATGCCCGACACGGCTTGCTTTACACAGCAAAAGGGGTGATCAACATTAAAAATGCCAAATGGAAAGACGACTTCAGCCCGATTGATGCTGATAGCCCAGCGCCCACCAGCCGCTTACATACCAAAGCTTATCTGAGGCATTTGATCCATAGTAGCGAAATATTGGGTATGCAAATCGCTTCAATCCACAATCTGAGTTTTTTTCTTTGGTTGGTGACAGAAGCCAGAGCGCATATCGCAGCAGGTGATTTTTTGGAGTGGAAAAATAACATGGTCAAACAGGTGCAGCAAAGGCTTTGAGCCTGCCTGCGAAAACGGGATGCCCTTATTTTTGCATAAAAATATAGAGCTACATTAAACGATTTGAAATAAAAAACCGTTATAGTAGCCATAAAAACCGAACCGAGCGCAAGATTCGGGTGTTTTAGAAAATACTTCTAAAGGCACTTCTGGCAATAGAAAATTGTATTTTGATTGCGCTTTGCCAAATTCATTTAATTTTTTGTTCTAAATTGCATGCAAATTTTAGACAAGCTAAAACCATAGAGGAAAATGTCCAATACAGTTGTAAGGTATTCAGATGTAGAATTAGCAGAGTTTAAGGAGCTTATTGATGGCAAACTCGAAAAAGCCAGAGAACATCTCCTCAGCTTACAAGAACAAATACTGGAAATTACAGAAAACACAAGCGACGAGCATGGTGGCGATTGGGTGGATGATAGCAGCATCAATAACGAAGTAGAGATGCTCAACAATATGGCTATCCGCCAGCGAATGTATATCAAAGACCTTGAAAACGCCTTGGTTCGCATCAAGAATAAGTCTTATGGCATTTGCTCCGTCACAGGGCAATTGATTGATAAAAAACGCCTACTTGCGGTACCAACTACAACCAAGAGCCTCGAAGCGAAGGCAATCGAACAGGTGAAACCCATGCCCGATGTGGAAGCTCCGCCTCCGCCTGTTGTGAAGCCACCTACGCCTGCACCTACGGAGCGCAAAGTGATTACCAAAGTAATTCGCAAGCCGACTACCTCATCCAATAAGCCCGCTGTGAAAGAAGAGGATGAGGATGATCTGGATTTTGAAAGAGAATTTTTCTACGACGAGGATGAAGAGTCCATGACTAAGCCAATGGATGACATGGAAGATTTTGCGGAAGAAACCACTAATGATGATATAGATTTTTAGGATAATACCCCGGATCAGGGAACGCTGCGCCAACGTCGGTCTTTCAGATTAGCGTTGGCGCTCCTTATTTTATGGGACAAATTTATTTGGATCATGACCAAGCCAATCAAAATCCTCAACCCACTGGAGTATCAGTATCTGGAAGGTCCCGATAGCCGTAGTTCAGCGTTTCTTTTTGCCGTCAAGGTTTTTTTTCAATTTATTAAAGGCTTTCGCGCGCTACATTTTCTTGGCCCTTGTGTCACGGTGTTTGGCTCTGCCCGATTTAAAGAAGGACACCCATACTATGAAAAAGCAAGGGCAGTAGGGAAAGCCATTGCTGATATGGGTTTTACAACCATGACGGGCGGCGGCCCTGGCATCATGGAGGCAGCCAATCGGGGTGCTTTTGAAAATGGAGGACGATCCGTGGGGGTCAATATCCAGCTTCCGCACGAGCAATATCCCAATCCATACATGCACAAGCACGTCACACTTTCTTATTTTTTCATTCGCAAAGTGCTGCTGCTCAAATACTCTTATGCCTTTGTGGTGCTGCCCGGCGGCTGGGGCACTATGGATGAATTATTTGAAACCCTCACGCTGGTACAAACGGGCATGATACATGATTTTCCGATAGTACTTGTGGGCACCGATTATTTTCAGGATTTGATGAAATACCTTCACTATATGGAATCGCAGGGAACAATTTCGCCACAGGATCTTAAATTGGTCAAATTGACAGATGATATTGACGAAGCAATGGCGTACATTCGCACTTTTGTCCTTGCTAATTATAAAATTAAAACTAAACGCAAACCACGTTGGTGGCTATTGGAAAAAAGCTGAGGTGAGTAGTATTACCTTATTTTATCCCCAAGTATCATAAAAAATAAATATTAAACATTTGTAATATAATAATAATTCTTGAAGAATTAAGCTGTAATTTTGCCAAAATTCTTTATAGGCTATTATATAAGATGCAAGGAAAAATCTTTTTGGTGGGTGTATTATTTCTTTTTTCTAAAAGGCGAATGGCGCTGATGATCTTTTATCAGGTCCCGCTCAAAGTAAATAGCGAGCCATACAAATACAATTGCCAAAACGACCAAGCCTTCATAAATTTTCTGGAAGATGAGAAAGTCGTAAATGCCATGCGTCAGGATAGCCCCAAATAAGCCTTTGAGGAGTACTCGCCGAGGATTCGCTAAACCAAATTTTGCCCGACCCGCGTAGTAGCCTGCCACCACCGCAAAGACCCCATGCGCCGGTACAGCAGTGAATGCCCGCAGGATGGTGGTGCCGAGTCCATAATGCAAGGCGTAAAAAATATTTTCTAAGGTAGCAAAACCCATTGCGATCATCACAGCATACACGATGCCATCAAGTGGTTCGTCAAAAAAAGAGCGCGGATAAGCATAAAGCAGGAGTATCAAAAATTTGATAGCCTCCTCCACCACGCCTGTCAGCAAAAAAGAAGTAATGAGTGTCTTTGACCAATGCTCTGTTTCCCTAAAGCGGTCAATTAATTCACTGAGCCACTCTTCCAACTGAATGACGGGAAAAGTAGCCAGCAAGCCCAATGCAAAGGCTATAACCAAGTGGACACGCGGTTCCTTTTCATATTTGTCCAATTGATAAATGTACCAGCAAATCAATAATCCTGGTAAAATAGCAACCAACATGAGCAAGGGGTCAATAATCCCCGGAAATTTCATTTATGCTTTTTTGAAATGATGAAGACAAAATGCCGCAAACCGAAGTACAATCTGCTGTGTTTTCTTGCGCGCCTCAATCATGCCCATGTGCCCTACCTCTTCGAGGATTTCGATCATGGCGGTTTGCGCCAAATGCGTTTGTTCCATCGTAGCATCCAAAGGGATAGCGAGGTCCTCTTTTCCAATAATAAATAAGGCCGGGCAATTCAATTGCGCCAACACCTCGGCGTTGTCCGGTCGGTCACGCATAGCCTGTAGCGCCTCGATGATGGACTGGCTTGAGTAATTGGAGGCTCGGTGAATGAATTTATCCACCACAAAGGAACTGCTTTTGACAAATTTTGGTGCAAAAAAGCTGGGTATCAATTGTTTTACAAAAAGTGCTGTTCCTTTTGTTTTTACGATCTCTATGCTGCGGTCTCTATTTTCTTTTTTCGCCGGACTATCGGCGTATGGATGAGAATGAAACATCCCCAGCCCGATCAAGGTATCAGCGTATTTTCTGGCAAAAGCCATCGCCGTATAGCCACCCATGGAGTGCCCGATGAGTATTATTTTGGGTAATTGTAAAAATTGGATCAACGCATATACAATATCTGCTATTTTTTCAATGGTGAGGTTTGGGATCACTTCGCTTTCGCCAAATCCAGGCATATCCATACAAACGGTGCAATAGTTAGCCTCCAGCAGTTCCTGTTTGAAATCCTCCCAGACAAAATGATCTTCGCAAAAACCGTGCAGCAATACAATTGGAGTGCCTTTCCCCTCTATGGTATAAGCAATCTTACGGTCGTCGTGCCTTATAAATTTCATTATTGTGTGTGTTAGTTGTAAAGGGTTTTTTTGTAAAAATAGAAAGCCATTCAGGTTTTTTATATCTTTAGGACAAAAGATTTGATAAAAGTTGCTGAAGGCACGCATCCGAAGGATTTAACACACCGAAAATGTCAAGTTTTTCTAACATAAAAAGTGGCCTTTCCAAAATAGAAGCGCTGGAGCGGGAATTAAACCTAAAACAGCTCCAGATCAACCGCTTGCTCGGCATCACACAAGCGATCAATAACAATGTTTCTGCTAAAGAATTGTATGAAATGTACAAGTCTTTTTTGGGTTGGGAACTGAGCATCAAAAAAATGTTACTGTACATTCGGGAAGATCGAGGCTGGCAGTGCACTTCGGCACTCGGTATTTCGGAGGAGCTACTGGCCCTGGATGTCAGCCAGGACTTACAAAACTACACTCGCCTCAAAAATGTAGAAGAAAGAGACCATCCGCTATTTGGGCAATTTGATGTGGTCATCCCCGTTCGGCACAAGGATCATCCTATTGCCTATGTTTTTATTGGCGGTTTTAGTGAGGATGAGGACATGTACAACAAAATCCAGTTTATCACTACCATTACCAACATTATCGCGGTAGCTATCGAAAACAAGCGCCTTTTCAAACGCCAACTGGAGCAGGAACGCCTCAAAAAAGAAATTGAATTGGGCAGCGAAGTACAGCGCCGGCTGATCCCCAAGAGCCTGCCCAAGAAAAAGCATTACGAGTTTGACAGTGTTTACAAGCCGCAGCTCGGCGTAGGCGGTGATTACTATGATTTTATCGAATTTGAAGATGGCAAAATCGTTTTTTGCGTCGGGGATATTTCTGGCAAAGGCGTTGGGGCAGCTTTGTTGATGGCAAATTTTCAAGCAAACTTTCATACCCTCATCAATAGAAGGACGGAGTTAAATGAGTTTATCCACAACCTCAACCATTCTGTCAATCTCATCACGGATGGTGATTGGTTTATCACTTTTTTTATAGCCGAATACGACCGCTATCAGCGCACCCTCAAGTACGTCAACGCCGGGCATAACCCACCGGTATTGGCTACCGTTGATGAATTTATGCTGCTCAACAAAGGCTGTACTTTTCTGGGCTCTTTCAGCGAAATACCCGAACTCGAAATAGGCTATTGCCTTATTGAGGAAAATGCCCTGATTTTTGCTTTCACGGATGGGCTGATTGATATAAAAAACAAAAACGGCGAATACCTGAGCGATCACATGCTGCACCACTTTGTCAAAAATAATTTCGATTTGTCGGCATCTACTTTTAATAAGCTTTTGATGGAAAAAATTGAAACTTTCAAAGGGGATCAGAGCTACCCGGATGATTTTACGATTTTGACTTGCAAAATTTTGGTCTGTGACTCCGAAAACTGACATTTCCACTTTTTGTCTATCATTCTATTTGTTTGGTCTTTTTTAAGTCCGTTTTGCACTTTATTTTTCAACCATTGTTGAAAAAAAGCCATTAATATTGTAGCTTAATTGTTGTTTTGGATAATACGACTTCAAGTAATGAAAGAAAAAAACATAGCTGGTTTATTGGCATTATTTTTAGGTGGCTTTGGCATCCACCGGTTCTATCTGGGGCAAACGGGGCTGGGCATTTTCTACCTCGTATTTTTTTGGTTGCCCTTCATGTGGATTATCGGCTTGATTGACGCAATTGCTTTTTTTGCAATGGACAGACAGGTGTTTGATGAAAAATACAATAGTGCTTACTACACCGAAGGGCGAAGATCAGATACAGACTTTGACCGGCATCGCAGATACGACCGCCAATTGGAGCGCCGCCAAAGGTATGAAAATAGACAAAACAAAAGGCAGCAGCCCAAGCAAAAAAACACAGTGCAAGAAATTACTGAAAAGTATAAAAATAGTGGCAAACGAAAATTCCAGGATTTTGATTATGACGGCGCCATCGCGGATTTTGAGAAGGTGATTGCTGCAAATCCTCGCGATGTGGCTGCACACTTCAACTTAGCTTGTGCTTATTCTTTGAATGAAGATGCGAACAAAGCTTTTGATCACCTTGACAAAGCAGTCAGCTTTGGATTCAATGATTTTAAGCGAATTAAGGAACACGATGCCCTAGCGTTTTTGAGGATTCAGCCGAAATTTGAAGAATTTGAAAAAAATGGATTCCAACTGGTACAAAAGCTGGAAGCACCACCCAAAGACCTCCTGAGCACAGAACCAAACTTACTGGAACAATTGAAAAAATTAGGAGACCTCAGAGAAAAAGGATTGCTTACTGAAGAAGAATTTGCCGTGCAGAAGAAAAAATTGTTGGGATAAATTTAACACATTGACAACCAACACTTCAGCAGAGTAACTGTTTACCAGTAAAAGCTATCAGGCTATGATTGCTGAAAAATTAGTATCGGACGACCTTATTCCACTGCGCACCTCCGACACCGGCGAGGAAGCGCTGGAGATGATGAACGAGTTTTACGTCAGGCATTTGCCGATTGTAAATAACCGCCAACTGCTGGGGCTCATCTCGGAGGATGACATCCTGGACTTTGATGCCACGGAGGCGGTGGGGTCTTATAGCCTTTCGCTGACGCGCCCGTATGTGAAATCTTCCGATCATATCTATGAGGTCATGCGCATTTTGGCAGAGTCTTTTCTTACCCTGGTGCCAGTGGTGGATGAAGAAAATAACTACATCGGGGTGATTACCCAGGAGAGCCTGCTACGCTATTTTGCTAATACAACGGCTTTTGCAGAACACGGCAGCATTCTGGTGCTGGAAGTACAACGGCACGACTACTCTTTGACCGAAATTGCGCGCATCATTGAATCTGAAAATGTTCTGATACTCAGTGTTTTTATTGCCTCCGACGAAGCCGCCTCTACTATTGATATTACAATCAAAACAAATGCGCAGAACCTCCAGGCGGTGATCGCTACTTTTGAGCGCTTCAACTACAATATAAAAGCATCTTTCAACGAAGCGGATTACATGGATTCGCTCAAAGAGCGCTACGATTCCTTGATGATGTACCTAAATGTTTGATTCTTAACCCCTATTTTTGCAAAAAAAACTGCAAATTTTCACGCTCCGTTTTTTCTTTCTCATAAAAAGCGTAACTTGGGAAGCAGATTTCTGAAGTTATGCGGATAGTTTACTTGTGTGTGCTGCTCTTGTCAAAATATTATCTCTTTGGGCAGCAGTTTGTACATATTGGTGCGATAGCAGTCGAGGGCAACAAAAAAACTCGTTCGGAGATCATCCTGCGTGAATTGCTTTTCCAGGAGCATGATTCTATTCCTGCCGCTGAACTGACTACCCTGTTCAGAAAAAGTGAACAGACGCTGATGAACACGGGTTTGTTCAGCCGCGTTTTTATAAATGAAAGCAAACGCACGGCAGGTAATACCGCCGAGGTAAAAGTAATCGTATCAGAAGCCTGGTATTTGTATCCTGTGCCCTTGTTTGAATTGGCGGATCGCAACTTCAACGTCTGGTGGGTAGAGCAAAATCGCTCTTTGCAGCGGGTCAATTTCGGAATGGAATTTGCCCACCTGAATATCTCGGGGCGGATGGATAAGCTCAAAATAGCCTTCAAACACGGTTACACCCACAACTATTCCATCAAATACACATTGCCTTATGTCAATCGGCAACAGACCATCGGCATTTCGGCAGAGGCATCCTTTGCCAGAAACAAGGAAGTTAATTACGCCACAGAAGGCAACAAGCAGCTTTTTTATAGAGATGAGCATCAGTTTTTGTATGCTACTTTTCGTACGGAATTGGGAATGACCTACCGGCCTGCCGCCCGTAGTTTTCACAATTTTTATATCAGCTATCATCAAAATCAGGTTTCCGATATTATTGTCAATGAACTGAATCCTTCTTTTTTTCTAAATGGCAGAAGCATTCAACGCTATCTTTCTTTCAACTATCAGTTTATTTACGACAATCGAGACATCCGCCCTTATCCGCTCAGCGGCAACTACCTCTCGCTTCGGCTGGAACGCGACGGGCTGGATGGCTTCAAAGACAGGGATGCGCTTACCTTGTTTGCTTATTATGACCAGTACTTTTCAATGAGCGACCGCTGGAGTGTGGCACTCAAAACAGGCGGAAAAGTGTCTATGATCCGAAATGCACAGCCCTATAATGACAACCGTGCAATTGGCTTCGGCAGGAATTACCTGCACGGCTATGAATACTATGTGGTGGACGGCTTGGATATGGGTTTTGTTAAAACCAACCTGCGCTTTCAATTGCTCAAGGAGGAACTTAGCTTTGGAAAAATCGTACCGATCCAGGCATTCCGAAGGATGCCGGTCAAAATATATCTATCTGCCAATAATGATTTTGGCTACGTCAACGAGCCGTTTACAGGCAGTACTAACTTCTTGAACAATCGTTTGCTATGGGGCGGCGGCTTGGGCTTGGATTTTGTCTTGTACAATGATAAGGTCTTCCAAATCGAGTACAGCATGAACCATTTGTTAGAGCGGGCGCTGTTTGTAAACGTCAACCTCAATATTTAAACGCGGGCGATGCGAATTTATACCCAGTTGCAATTTTTTTTCATACCTTCATTCGTTCAATAAGTTTTCATCAGGCAATTATTTATTCTTAGATGCAAGTGGTCGTTTATAGCCGAGAGTTCAAGGAAAATGACATTCCACACATACAGTTTTTGTTTGACACACTTCATGAAGAAGGAGTCAATGCCTTTGTGTATGCACCTTACCTGGAAGAACTGAAAGGCAAAATCAGCTTCAAACGCGACGTAGGCATTTTTGAAAGCTATGTGGACTTTTCGGTCAAAAAGATGGACTTCATGATCACGCTCGGTGGCGACGGCACGATTCTGGCAGCCTTGCTACATTTGCGCAACAGCGGAGTGCCAATCGTAGGGATCAATCTGGGCCGCCTGGGCTTTTTGGCAAGTATTGCAAAAAATCGCATTCCCGAAGCGATCAAGCTCCTCAAGCGAGGTATGTACCAAGTTGACGAGCGCAGTCTGCTGTATTTGGAATCTAATTTTCCTATTTTCAAAGATACCCGCTTTGCCCTAAACGATTTTACGATCCTCAAGCGCGATACTTCCTCCATGATCACCATCCATACCTACATCAATGGGGCGTATCTCAATTCTTACTGGGCAGATGGATTGATCGTGGCTACCCCTACGGGTTCTACGGGCTATTCGTTGAGTTGTGGCGGTCCGATTGTTTTTCCCAACTCGGATAATTTTGTTATCACACCCGTAGCACCGCATAATCTCAGTGTTCGGCCGATTGTCATTTCTGATAGTTCTGTGATTTCATTTGATATTGAAGGCAGAGCTGAGAATTTTTTATGTACACTGGATTCCCGCTTTGAACCGATTACTTCAGCGCATCAGCTGGCAATACGCAAAAATGATTTTAAAGTCAAATTGGTACAATTGCAGGATGTAGATTTTCTGAAAACGATTCGCGACAAGCTGATATGGGGTGCAGATTCAAGAAATCACTGATATGAAACAAGTTACAATAACCTATCAGGGCAGCGTGTATCGTGCTGATCTTTCAAAACCAATAGATATTTCCATGCCCATTCGAGCGGGGCTGGAGAATGTCAATTGCTTTTACGCGCCGCCAGTAGCATACACGCCGGTGGTAGCGGGTAGTTTTATTGGGGATACAGCGCAGGGAGGTGCCGTGAATTTCTTCAACATTAAAATCAATCCACACGGCAACGGCACTCACACTGAGTGCGTCGGGCATATTGCCAAAGAAAAAATTTCGATCAATAAATGTTTGAAAAATTTTCATTTTTTCGCCAAATTGGTGAGCATTTATCCACAAAAAACTGTTGAAGGCGATAGGCTTATTTTTCGAGATCAATTGGAGGAGGCACTGCAAGGCATTGCGCCAGAAGCATTGATTATAAGAACCTTGCCAAATGACGATTTAAAACTAAAAACCAATTACTCGGGCGCTAACCCGCCTTATTTTCATCATCATGCGATGGAATTGTTAGTGGAAAAGGAGATAAAACATTTTTTAACCGATTTGCCTTCAGTGGATAGAGAAGAAGATGGCGGTAAGTTGCTCGCGCACAAGGCTTTTTGGCAATATCCGCAGCAGCCGCGCACCGATTGTAGCATCAGTGAATTGATTTATGTGCCGAATGATGTGGCAGATGGCTTATATCTATTGAACATCCAAATTGCAAGTTTTGAAATAGATGCAAGCCCAAGCAAACCCGTTTTGTATCAACTGCAGGAACTAAAATAATGCCATACTATCAGTCCACATACCACTCCAGGGTTTATCGCGATTTCAAAGCGATAGACAGCGCTGCGTACCGGCAAATTATTCACTTTTATGAAAAACAGGAAACAAAGATTGAAGAACTTGATTTCGAGGAGCGGTTCGACATGCTCAGCGCCTATGTAGATGCGTTATTTGAAATTGGGTCTTATCAAAAACACTTGTTGCTGGTAGATTATGTGATCGAGAGCACCATTCTTCAAAACATTCAATTCTACAAAGGGAAAGACATTTATTTCAACATGCTTTTCAGGAAAGCGGCTTCGCTTTATAACCTTGTGGAATATGAGTCGGCAGTGCGTATCCTGCGCGAATTGGTCAAAATTGATCCCTGGAACAAAGACGCTGTCTCCTTTCTGAAAAAGTGCATGCGCAAAAAACAACCTCGATTGCTGCAATACACCAAGGCCACTAGTATTCTTTTGTTTTTGTTAGCCGCTTTTGTTATTTGTATCGAAGTATTATTCATTCAACCTTTTTACAACCAATTCACCCCATCGGTAGAACGCTCCTGGATGATTACGCTATTGTTTGGGATAGCACTGCTGATTGTCGGTGATTTGATACACCGGCTTCGTGTAGAGCGGCAAGTGCATCAGTTTGCTACAAAAATAAAACAACAAAAAGAACGATGTGACTAAGGGTTTTTCTGCAAAATCTTTCCCAACTTTGCCGATACTAACTTTGTAGTAACCATGAAACCAACGCTCCTCATTCTCGCAGCCGGCATCGGCAGCCGCTATGGTGGCCTAAAGCAAGTAGATTCCATTGGTCCTGGCGGCGAGGCAATTATCGAGTACTCCATTTTTGATGCGATTCGATCTGGTTTTGGCAAGGTCGTTTTTGTAATCCGAAAGGATATTGAAGCAGACTTCAAGGAGAAGTTCAGCGGCAAATTTGATAGTAAAATCGCAGTAGATTATGTTTTCCAAGAAATGGACAGGCCCATCGAAGGGCTTAAAGATTTACCCAAACGCGAAAAACCCTGGGGTACAGGGCATGCGGTGCTGGTAGCAGAACACCTCGTGCAAGAGCCCTTTGCGGTAATTAATGCCGATGATTATTATGGGATCACGGCGTATCCGGCTATGGCAGATTTTCTCGTCAATAGCTGCACACCCAGTCATTACGCAATGATTGGCTACGTTTTAAAAAATACACTTTCCGACAACGGCTCGGTGTCGAGAGGAGTCTGTGAAATAGATGCAAACCAAACCTTGCTGGCGATCAATGAAACACACAAAATCGAAAGATTAGCCGATGGCTCGATTATTTACCCCGCCGCTGATGGCAATCCGGTGGTGCTGGCAAGTGATACTTTGGTATCCATGAATTTCTTTGGTTTTCATCCTACTATTTTCGATGACCTGCGCCAACAATTCATAGATTTTGTACATAAAAATAAAGAAAACCCGAAAGCGGAGTTTTACATTCCGCTCTTTGTCACGCAGCAAATTCAAAAAGGAGCACTCCGCATGTCGGTCATCCCCAATGACGAGCAGTGGTACGGCGTTACTTACAAAGAGGACAAAGCAGTGGTGCAGCGCGCTTTTGTTGAATTGACGGAGGCAGGCAAATACCCACAAGGTTTGTGGCGCTGATCCTCGTTTTTAAATTTTATCAAAACATAGCGCAATTGTGAATTATTTGACTTTAGAACACGTCACGAAAACCTACGGCGAAAAGGTACTGTTCCAAAATCTTTCCTTGCAGGTTAACAAAGGGCAGAAAATTGCGCTGGTGGCTAAAAATGGCACTGGCAAAAGCACTTTGCTGCGGGTGATTGCCGGGCTGGAGCAGCCGGAAGGCGAAAATGCAAACTTGCTACTGCGCCGCGATATTCGATTGGGATACTTGGTGCAAGAGCCCGAATTCGCGGAGGGAGCGACTGTGATTGACGCAGCCTTGGACTCTGAGAATCCGATGGTGCAAGTGATAAAGCAGTACGAATTGGCGATGCTGGGTGTTGGTGAATCCTTAGAAACGGTGCTGGCGAAAATGGACGACCTCAAAGCCTGGGATATGGAGGCGCGCATCAAGGAGGTTTTGACGAAGCTGAAAATCACCAAATTCGATCAGCCGGTGCGGATGCTATCGGGCGGGCAGAAGAAGCGGCTGGCTTTAGCCAAATTGATTATTGATGAGCCTGAGTTTTTGATCCTCGACGAACCGACCAACCACCTGGATTTGGATATGATCGAGTGGCTGGAAACGTATTTGCAGCAGCCCAACCTCACACTGTTCATGGTGACGCACGACCGCTATTTTTTGGAAAGGGTTTGCAATCAAATTATAGAATTGGAAGGCGGCAAATTGTATCGCTACAATGGAAATTATGCAGAATACCTGGAAAAAAAAGCGATTCGTCAGGAGACCGAAAATGCAGAATTAGCCAAAGATAAAAAGCTACTCGAACGCGAACTCGACTGGGTGCGCCGCTCGCCCCAAGCCCGCACCACCAAAGCGAAGTCGCGCGTGGATTCGTATTACGAACTGGAAGAGAAAGTTTCAAGCGTGACAGTCGAAAAGAATATGCAAATTGAAATCCAGGGGCAACGCCTGGGCGGGAAAATTCTGGAATTGCACAATGTGAGTAAGGGTTTTGGCGATTTGAAAATCATGCAAAATTTTGATTACAAGTTCAAAAAAAATGAGCGTGTCGGTATTGTCGGACCAAACGGCGTAGGAAAAACAACTTTTTTGAAAATTCTCACCCAGGAAATTCGCCCGGATACGGGGAAAGTGGTGGTCGGTGATAACACGGTTTTTGGCTACTATACGCAGGATGGCATTAATTTGAAAGAAGACAGGCGCGTGATTGATGCCGTACAAGACATTGCCGAGTACATCCCCTTGGCGAAAGGGCAAAAACTAAGTGCCGCAGCTTTGCTCGAGCGCTTTTTGTTTTCGCGCAAGCAGCAGCAAGTGTATGTGTCGCAATTGAGTGGCGGCGAGCGCCGACGCCTGTATCTGTTGACAATTCTGATGAAAAATCCCAATTTTTTGATCCTCGACGAGCCGACGAATGATCTGGACGTGGTCACACTGCAAGTTTTAGAGGATTTTTTGATGGATTTCCCGGGTTGTATTTTGGTGGTGACGCACGACCGTTTTTTTATGGACAAAATTGTAGATCACCTCTTTGCTTTTGAAGGCAATGGTAAAATTGCCGATTTTAATGGAAATTATACCGAATACCGCGAATTGCAAAAAGAGCGCGAACGCGAACAGCGCAGCGCTGCCCGCACCAACGCCCCTCCCTCCCCCAGAGGCGAGCAGCCACAGCAAACCGGGGAACGCCGCCTAAGCCAGGAGGAACGCAAGGAAATGAATAAATTGGAAAAGGACATGAAGAAACTGGAGGAACGAAAAGCGGAGATACTGGAACAATTTAATTCTACCGATTTGACACCAGATAGCATTGAAAAATTGGGCAAAGAACTCAGCCAAATCAACGAAACGCTGGAAGAAAAGGAAATGCGGTGGCTGGAATTGGCAGAAATTGGGTAAGGATTATCTTATTTTATCAGCGGAGAGTAGTTCCAGCATTCTATCTGAAATAAGTTGGTACCAAAAAGAGGTCAATTGCCAAAGCGAACGAGGTAAAATGTTTCTCAACTGCCTAATAGACCTGATGCTAGATCCCTTGCCTCTTTCCTCCAAAACTCCTACCTTTACGCATCCCGAATTCATAACAAGCTACGCATGAAATATTTTCTACTCTTTCTTTTATTGGCGAATACAATAGCGCTTCCCGCTCAGATCACCGTTCAGCCCGCTACTTTGCCACGTGTGGGCGATACCTTGCGTACTGCTATTGATAATCTGCCTTCTAATATTTCAATTGGCGTTTCGGGCCCGAATCAAAGATGGGATTTTTCCAGTTTGCAATCTCCTTTTACACGCCAAACACTTATCCGAGCAGCTTCAGAGGGGATGTACAGCCGGCAATTTCCCAATGCCAGTATGATGACCCCACTGGGCGATAACACGGAAGCGTATTACCGTGCCACCAGCAATGCGCAGCGACATACATTCCAGGTGCTGGGTTTATTTGGAAAAGACCCTGTCAGTTTTGGAATAGATGTACTCACCAAGTTTAATCCGCCTTTAGTAGAACGGCGCGCCCCACTCCAATATCGAGACAATCACCATGTAGAGACTGCTTTGTTGCTGGCTTTTTCGGCGGATGATTTGCCAGCTGCTATCTTGGATCAATTGCCGATTACACCTGATTCTTTGAGGGTAAGAGTAGCAATTGACAGAGATGACGAGGTGGATGCCTGGGGGAAAATCGTGATACCGGGGGGGATTTATGATGTGCTACGGGAAAAAAGATTGGAAATAAGAGAAACTCGCGTGGATGCTAAGGTTGGTTTTTTTGGTTGGCAGGACATTACGGCTTTGATCCCTAATTCAGAATTTGCTGGCAAGGATACGACCGTTTATTACTATTTTTTGAGTAATGATGCCAAAGAACCCATTGCCATTGCTACGATGGATGCTGCCCAACAGCGCCCGGCACGGGTGGAGTACAAAGCCAATGATTTTACGACGGATGTACAAAATGTAAAGGCACTCAAACCCGGGGTTTATGCTTTTCCAAACCCTGCTATCGTAAATGTCCGTTTTGAATTTTCTAACCTACCGGCTGGGAATTATAAGCTCAGTATTTACAACATTCTTGGATCGGAAGTGTGGCATCAGCGCTACTACATCAATGGGCAACGAATCGAAAAAGTGGATATTTCCAACCTACGCAAAGGTACTTACCTCTACAGCCTTCAGGATGATCGCGGCCGGACAATCAGCACCAAACGCTTGGTCGTCGTAAGACCTTAATTTATCGTTAAAAGAAGCCTTTTGAGCTTAAAATTTGTTAAATGAATAGGGTATGGCGAGCATTTAAAGCATCCTTTCTTTAAAAATTGATTCCCTAATCTAAAAAAAGAGAAAATGATGAAAAGAAGCATTCTAACATCCCTGTTTTGTACGGCATTGATGATGACAATTTCTGCCCAAAAAGAAGAAACTTTGTTTGGCAGAGGCTATGGCTTGAGCGGTATTTGGGGCTCGGCTACGCACAATTATTCTTTTTTTGACGATGACTTTGCCTACGCGCGCGGGGGGAGCATTGGTCTGGAGTTTGGTAATGATATTTTTGTGGGCTATACCTGGCAAAAATTTAGAGATGACGCGCAACCAGAAGACATCAGCCAGGACTTTCGCTTGAGATACAATGGCTTTTTACTGGGTATTACACCCAATGCCCATCGCGCTATTCACCCACGCATTTCTATGCTGCTGGGCGGCGGGCGTGCCACGCTGGGCAATGGCGATAGTGATCGGGTTTTTGTTTTTCAACCCGCATTAGGCTTGGAACTTAATGTTTTTCAATGGTTTAGATTGGGCTTGGAAGGTGGATACCGCCTGGTGGGCAACGAAAGTTTGTTCGGCGTGGAATCCACTGATCTGTCTTCTCCTTTTGCGCAGATAGATTTGCGTTTTGGATTTTCCTGGGGAAGATAAAATAACAATTGTAATCGGTTATTGGAAAAGTTTGTAACGACAAGCAATTGCAGCTACTATTTCAATGCTTTTTCAATAGAAGCCTTGTCTTCTAAATCAAAAGCGACTCCATTCACCACGGCGTAGCGCACCTTCCCATTTTTTGTCAACACAAAAGAAGGGTTGTTGTAAATGCGAATGCTATTGTCGGGGGCTTTGTCACCTGTTATTACGTTCACCGGCAGTTGCTGATTGCTCTTTTTGGGTGCTTCGCGCAGGCGCACATCGGTATATCCTTGCGACAGTAATTGGGCGATGCCCATCTTTTTCAAAGCCTCCACATTCTGAATGGTAGTCGGGTAAAGTTTTCCGGGTACGGCGGCGTAGCCTTTGGCATCAAGTTCATCGTATCCAAAAAAGATAGACATATCACCAAATTCAGCAATAGAGGAACGATAATAATAATTTCGGTTGGAATTAAAGGGTACTTCATCGCGCCGCAAGCCAATATCCACTGTGTACCACTTACCGTTTTTCTCAACCGCTGCGTTCCGCACAATCAGGTCAAAAAACAAGCTGCTTTCATTAAAAGGAATATCTTCGTAAGCTGCAATATCTGCCTGCTCGTGGCCCTTGGAAGCAATCGCATCAAAAGCCGCTAAAAGGATAACAAAATGGTGCTTGCGAATCTCTTGTTTTTCGGGATCACCGGCTTGCCCTCCGCATTCGATAAGCACTGTGCGCGTACCCCATTTTTGGATATTATCGCCAAAAGCGCGGGGTTCAAAGGCATCATCATAGCGCCCAACTTGCCCGGGAATATTTTTTTGCAAAATAGCATTTATCAAAGCGATCAGCTGCATAGCATCGCCGCGGGTTTCATTCACCTCTTTTTCATAATTGTAGGCAGGTGCTAAAAAAGAAAAAGTTGCCGTTTTGGGTTGTAGCCCAGCTCCAGTGTAGCGCCCCTGGTCGTGGAGATTAAAACCCCAATCCGCCTGGAGTTCATCGCGCACCTTTTTGAGGATTTGCGCTTCCGGGCATTGCAAGCGCAGGGCATCGCGGTTGAGGTCAATTCCCAGCGCATTGCGGCGGGTGAAGCGCTCGGCACCATCAGGGTTGAGCATGGGAATGAAGGTGATCGTCAATGCTTGCAGCCACTTTTGGCGCAGCTCATCCAACTCATCGCTTTTGCTAAAGAAATTAAAAACATCCATAAGCGCCATGGTGGCAGTTGATTCATCGCCGTGCATTTGGCTCCAAAGCAGCACTTGAATTGGTCCATTGCCGATACTCACGCGGTAAATATCTCGTCCTTCAATGGATTGTCCGGCTTTACTCACTTTGAATGGCGCTTTAAGGCGCTTGATGAGGGGCGCAATATCGCTTTGTTTGAAACGGCGCGTTTTGATGCTCGGTTCTTTATATTTTTCATAAGCATCGTAAAATTGTTGGTAAGGAATATCAATCGTTATCTGCTTGGCAGGACTTTGATTGATAAATTGGGGATGGGCGGCTGCCAGTATATCCTGCTTTTTTTTGCAGCCGACTGCCAGCAGCACGATCAAAATAGCAAAAAGTACGCGCATGAGTTGAAGATTTTTAAAGTTGAAAACCTGCCCTAAAAGCAATTATTTCAATGCCTTGAGTTGCTTAATGAGTTCTTGCACTTTGGTATCCAAGCTTTTAAAAGCAGCCATGTGGCGTTGCTCCAAATCAGGCAGATTCGTCGTAGATTTCAAAGATGCTTCATACAACAAACCCGGCAACATCCAGGAAGCGTATCCACTGTAAGGATCGGAAGAAGCATACAGCGAGCGATACCATTTGCCATACGCCATGCCTTTGTCATCAATGAAAGAACGCTCCAGTGATAATAGAATTTTGTTTAATTCTATCAATTTTGTTTTACTCAAAGCTTTGCTATTAATTTTTTGCTGTAAAATTTGGTTGTAAAGCGTTCCGCTATTTTGCAAAATACTTGCCTGCGCGATCATCGCTTGGGCGGAATACTGGGGCGCATAAGTTTGGATACGTTTTTCAGCATTTTCCAGGTGCATTTTCAAATCTTTGCCGTAGCGAGCAATATCAAAAGGGATCAATTCTGCATTTGCCATGCGCAATGCCATAATTCCCATCACCTTAGCTACAGTAGGGCCAGACACAAAATCAGGTTCGCCCACCGTACTGTACCAGTGGAAGTTGTCATACCCTGAATGATACATCGTGGGGCCTCCCATACCAATACTGAGGCTTGGTACGCCCACATGCGCATAAAAGCCAAGATGATCCGATCCACCGCCGAGGCTGCCGATGTCGGGGCCTTCTGCTTTGTTGCGCGTTCTTTCTATCCAGTGCTCGTACACCGTTTTGGAAGAGTTGGGATAGGGCACCACTTTGGTTGCCTCAAGCACCAGGTTTTTGAGAGAAGGCGCTGCTGATCCTCCAAAATTCAGGCCAGAACAAGCACCATCGGCGTTGAAATAAGCGATACATTTTTCGTTTAAATCGGTTCTGAATTGCTCTACCCACTCCGTAGAACCCAAGATGCCATGCTCTTCCGCATCCCAGTGCGCTATTTTGATTGTTCGCTTAGGGCGATAACCTTGTTTTGCTAATTCGCCCAGGGCATCCGCCAGGCTGAGCAACATGGCCGTGCCGCTGTTCGGGTCGGTCGCACCAAATTCCCAGGCATCGTAGTGGCTTCCCAAAATGATCCATTCCTCTGCGAACTCACTCCCTTCTAACGTTCCAATTACATTTTCTACCCTCACAAAGCCTTTAGGTTGTTCTACTTTTAATCGTACTGTCAATCGTTCACCCCCCTCCAGGCGGTAGGTGAAAGGTAGTCCCCCTTGCCAGCCTTCGGGTACAGCTTGCGTACCTTCCATTCTTCCCAAAATCTCTTTGGCAGCACCATAACCAATGGGGGTGACCGGTATTTTATGAAAAGCAACCTGGCTGGGGTTGAGGCGGTTAATTTTTGTATTGCCATCCAATGGCAAAGCCGGTTCAAAAGGCGTAAGCGGATCGCCAGTATAGTCGAGTGTAAGCACTGAACCTCGTTGAATTGTACTTTCATTAAAAAATTTACCCTCGGGATAGACCAAACCTTTCATATAGCCCGAATCCATCGGATCGGTAAAAATAATGACCCCCACGGCTCCAGCAGCCTGAGCATATTTGGGTTTGTAGCCCCTGAAATTACCACCATAACGGGCGATGACGATTTTGCCCTGCACAGAAACGCCCATTTGTGCCAGTTTCTCAAAATCTTCCTTTGTGCCGTAATTGGCATAAACCACCTGCGCCGTTACATCGCCAGAACCGGAGTAAGAATTCCAACCCTGATTCACAGCTGGATGCGCAGAAAAAACATCGGTAGGGAGAATATTTTCTTTCGTATTTAAAGGCATCCGAAGCGGCGTGACGATCTCCAGGGCGATCTCCCCTGGTCCCGTGGGAAGATAAATATCGTAGGGAGGACGCTCCACCGACCATCCCGCTTTCTGCATTGCCGCCGAAATATAATCCGCTACTCTTTTATTGGCAGGGCTTCCTGCCAGGTGTGGCTCTTTTGTCAAAGCTTGCAGGTGATTTTTGAAACCTTCCGATTTTGGTAATGATAAAAGGAGTTGTTCTATTTTGAGTTGCGTTGTTTCATTCGATTTTGAAAAGCCGTGCAGCGACTGGGCGGATGCCAGGTTGATTGTCAGACAAAGCAAGACAAACAGGGATAGTAGGTTTTTTTTCATACTGAATTCAATTTTTGCTTTATTCGTGAGACATGCGAAAGTAAGGCGCTGTTACAGTTATTACATTTAAATCCGGCTAAAAACTTAGCCAATCAATGCACTTTTTTAAAATATCTAATCTATCATTTCTCTTGATTCTTATTAATTCACCTGGACTACTAATAAAATCTCTAGAGTGTATCTCTTCTCTCAACTTTAGCCCTTTGTTATCCCGTAGTTGTTTTCGAAGCTCAACCAAGCTATTTAAAGTATTTCTCCATCGTAGTTCGTGTATGACTATTCCTGATAAAACAAAATATTTAGTAGGGCTATTTTGAATCCCGGTATCACCGCTTTCATCTATGTACATCAAATACATAAGATATTGTATAAATTTGTTAAGTAAATTCATTTTCACCGCCCCATATGCACTAATAACACACTCACATCCGCCGGCGTAACCCCACTGATACGGCTCGCCTGACCAATGGTACGAGGCCTGATTTTATTGAGTTTTTCGCGTGCTTCCGCAGAAAGTGAGTTTAATTTGGAATAATCAAAATTTTCCAGCAGGCGTA
>CAZGJN010000037.1:0-34701 GCA_964526645.1 uncultured Saprospiraceae bacterium | reverse complement strand
GCTTATTTTTCTTATAAATGGCAATAAATGATTAAAAGTTTTTATCGTTTTGATTCACCATATCGGAAATTTTAAGGAGAATCATCTGCATGTAAAAAGGCTGCCAAAAGCCTCGCGTATGTGCGGGGCAGTTAGCCCAGTAGTATCAGCGACCTTCAGTCGCCGTTCCTTTACCGCAACTAAAGCAGACAATACAAGTGTAAACCGCAAGATGTAAAAGTTACCGCTGGCATCTTCCGATCCAGCATCCCCAAAAAAACTTTTCTCACTTACAGCCCCTTGGCGTGTACTGTGGCAATCGCTTCCACGATCACCTTGCAAGCAAATTGAATATGCGCTTCCTCGATGATCAAAGGTGGCGCGATGCGCAGCGCGTGGCTATTGAACAAAAACCAATCGGTGAGTACCCCTTTTTCAAGGCAGATCGCAATCACCGCTCGTACAAAATCAAAACTAGGCAATTCCACTGCCATCATCAGTCCGGCGCTACGCACTTCTATGATGGCAGGATGCACCAGCAATTCGCGGAACAACTTTTCTTTAGACGCAACTTGTGCGATCAGGTCACTTTCCAGTAATGTTTTTAAAGTTGCTAAAGCCGCAGCGCAACTCACCGGATGCCCGCCAAAAGTGGTAATATGCCCCAAGATTGGATTATTTGACAAAACTTGCATAATCTCTCGCGAAGCGATAAAAGCGCCAATTGGCATACCGCCGCCCATACCTTTGGCGAGCAGCAAAATATCAGGCACGATACCATATTGCTGAAAAGCCCAAAGCGAGCCTGTGCGCCCATAGCCAGTCTGGATTTCATCCAAAATGAATAAAGCGCCTGTTTCATTACATCGCTGCCGCAATTTTATTAAGTAATCATTTACTGGCGGGCGAATGCCCCACTCGGCTTGTACGGTTTCGACAATCACGGCGGCGGTTCGGTTGGTAATTTGCTGCAAGCACCAGTCGCAGTTGTATTCGATATGCCGAATACCAGGCAGCAATGGATGGTATCCTTGCGTAAAATCTGTCGGAAACATCAGGCTGGCCGCGCCCTGGGTGCTGCCATGGTAGGCTTTTTTGCAGGCGATGATTTCGGGGCGGTTGGTGTAGCGCTTGGCTAATTTCATGGCGCCTTCGGTGGCTTCAGTGCCAGAGTTGACAAAGTAAACGCTGTCGAGCGGATCGGGTAGATTTTCGGTCAACAATTTTGCTAATTCCACTTGTGGCGAGAGGACAAATTCGCCATACACCATGGTGTGCAGGTATTTATCCAACTGATTTTTCACTGCTGCTATCACCCGCGGATGCCGATGCCCCAGGCTGCTCACGCCAATACCCGCAATTAAATCCAAATAAGATTTGCCTTCTATATCAAATAAATACATCCCTTTTGCCCTTGCTATTTCCAGCAGGAGTGGGGTATCGCTTGTTTGTGCAATATTTTGTAAAAAAATTTGCCGAAGATTCATCCGTTTTTTAAGTTTTATTGAAATTTAAACCAAGCTATTGGCTTTTTTGTAATTTTTTTGCTGGAAAACTGTAGTCCAGTTGTCTAAACTATAAAACTTACCCTAACAGGGTATTTCCTGGCGTACTTTTTTTTCAGATATTGTGTTTTGGATAAAAAATGGCAGCTCCTGCAATTATTTTTTTAAAATAAAATTTTATTGAATCGAGTTCTGTTTATATTATATTTTGCAGTACTGCTTGTAGGCTGTGATCAGACGACTTTTAGACGCTATGACTATGCTGTACACGGTATTGATGCTTCTCACTACCAATCGTTCATAGATTGGAGTAAGGTGGCCAAGCAAGATATTCATTTTGCCTTTGTAAAAGCGACAGAGGGTGCTACGCACAGCGATTCTATGTTTTGCTACAATTGGTCGGAGATGGCACGCACTGGCATCAAACGCGGGGCTTATCATTTTTATCGCCCCACTGTGTCAGCAGAAAAGCAAGCAGAAAATTTTTCGCGGCTGGTGGAAATGCAATATGGCGATTTACCACCAGTGCTTGATGTGGAGACACTGGAGGGGGTGTCAAAAATAGACCTCATCAACGGGATGCGTACCTGGCTTTATCTGATTGAAATTCGATATAGCGTCAAGCCTATTATTTACACCAATCTGAAATTTTACAACAAAATTCTGGCAGGCCATTTTGATGATTATCCGCTATGGATTGCCCGCTACAGCTTTCGCGAACCGATCCTGGCTTCTGGGCACGACTGGCACTTCTGGCAGTATGGCGATAAAGGGCAGCTCGAAGGCATCAATGGATATGTAGATTTCAATGTATTCAACGGCACGGAACTCGATCTGGAGCAGCTCTGCCTGGCGCCCAACACCAATGTGATCCTCAGTGCAGACATCAGGCAAAGCCTGAATACAAATTAAACCAACTGCAACGCCTTGTAATTTCCACCCAGAACGCCCGCGGCGTCTGCGTCCAGCCAATTACTCAAAATCGAAGCATAAATATTCCGAAAATCAATTTCGAATTTCAAATCGCCTTCGTCGAGGTTTATCAAGTTGGATGCTTGATTGAAAAAGCCTGGTTTCTGAAGCTTTCCACCTATCAAAAAGAGATTATTTGCGGTACCGTGATCAGTACCGTTGCTGGCGTTTTGCTCTACGCGCCGCCCAAATTCCGAAAAAGTCATAATCAAGACCTCATCCAACAAACTATTCTGCTTCAAATCTGCCACAAACGCTTTCATGCCATCGGCGTAAGCCTGGAGCAGACGCTCCTGCTGGATTTTCTGATTGGCGTGCGTATCAAATCCACCCAGGCTGACGTAGTAAATCTTCGTATCGGTGTCTGCAGTAATGAGTTCGGCGATGGTTTTTAAATCCTTGCCAAAAGCATTCTCTGGGTACGCTACGCGTGAGCGATGTACACGGGCTTGCTCGTACAGATAGTTTGCAGATTGTTGTGTTTCCACCAGCACTTTATATAAATAAGCTACATTGTCCTCTTGCTGATTGGCGTGAACGTTTTCACTCAGGAATTTTAAAAGCCGATTATCAGCGGCGCGTTTCAGCCGCTCTGGGTTGCTTGCCGCAAAACCGTTGCGAGTTGCACCTTTCAGCGCAAGGCTCAGGCTGTCGTCCACCTCCAATGCGTAGTAGGGCGTTGGGCAATTGCTATCCAGATAGCGTCCGAGCCAACCCGTGCTGAGGTATTGGTTGCTATCGCTGGCGGTATGCCAGATGTCCATCGAACGAAAGTGCGAACGGTCAGGATTTGGGTAGCCCACGCTGTTCACGATGCTCAGATAACCCTGATCGTACAAGCCTTGCAGCGATTGCAGTGCCGGGTTGAAGCCCAATTCATCGCTCACTTTCAGCACTTCGGAGCTTTTGATGCCGAGCGTCGGGCGACTTTTGTAATAAATATCGTTTCGATAAGGTACAATCGTATTCAACCCATCGTTTCCGCCGGATAATTGCACTACTACCAAAATTTTGCCGCTACGGCTTTTGAATGATTTATTTACACTGAAATCTGACAAAAACGAAGGAATCAGTAGCGAAGTGGACGCCAATCCCGATGATTTCAGAAAATTCCTGCGGTTCATATTTTTTGATTTTTGTTGTTTTAAAATATATTCCCACTCTCTCAACCTTCTCAACTTTTAGTTGAGAGAGTTAAGAAGGTTAAGGATGAATTGAGTATAAAAATGACCCTCATCCCCCTATCAGCACATCTGATACTCCGGCAATGTCATCACGACCATTACGGCGGTTTTGAACAAATCTTCCTGCTGGCTCGATTCAATGGCTTTCGCCAATTTTTCATTACCCACAGCAGCTGGCGTCTGCAACAAGTAGCTGGTCAAAGCGTCCAGCGATGCCATATCTCTCTGTCCACTGGTTAGACTTTTCAAAGCCTGCAAATCCACACTTGCACTCATGCGTTTGCCTCCTTTCAAATCGTCTTCTTCCGCGGTCTCTTTGATTTTGAAATTTAATTCTGTCGAATTGATGATGCCGGGCACAAGATTGAGGCGAAACAGGAGCGTCGAGTTGTCAATCCAGCTTTTGCCGCCGGGCCAACCGGCTACATTGGGCGGATTGAACAGCATTTGTCCTAGCGCTTTTTCAATAAAAGGAATAGCTTGGTCATTGGAAAATTGCACCTTCAACGTACGCATGATGCCAGCCAAAAGTTCCACCGGCGATTTGATTTTGGTGCCGATATTTTCATCCGCATAGAACCATTCGCTTTCAAAAATGCTGCGCATCAGCTTGGCAATATCGTAATCGCTTTTGTAAAATTGATTTGCTAAATCCTTGACAATCTGTTCGTTTACTTCTTCATTTACAAAATGGCGATAGATTTTGCGGGTGATAAACTCCGCCGTTTCGCGCTTTTCCAGAATGATGTCAACAATATCCTCGCCATTGAAATTACCAGTTTTACCAAAAAAGGTTTTCTGACCAAAATCGTGCTGCCGCTCGCGGAAGATGAATTCTCCGGTCACCGTACTCGACCAGCCTGTGAACGCTCGCGCGGCTTCCTTGATATCTTGCTCGGTGTAATGACCTCGACCAATCGTGAAAAGCTCCATCAGTTCGCGTGCGAAGTTCTCGTTGGGGCTATCCTTTCGGTTTTGCTGGTTGTTCAAAAAGCGAATCATCGAGGGGTCTTTAGCGATCGCCAGCACCAGGTTGCGGAAATTACCCAAAGCGTGTTCCCGAATGGTATTGAGTTGTGTGACCGCCAGGATACCCGACTTCGATTGGCAAGCAAAATGCCCGTGCCAGAAGAAAGACATTCGTTCGAGTAACGCACTTTCATTGGGGTTTGCCATGCGTTGCACCCAGGCGATATTTTGCTGGGCTACCACCTGGCGTTCTTTTTTCAGAAGTTCCGCTGCTTCTTTTTTGTCCATTTGGCGCAAAGCCGCGAGATCGAGGTCGCGTCCGGGCACAGGGAGGGGCTTACTTTTTTTAGCTTCCGCGAAGAGTGCATCCACCGCTTTGGAGACCGGCCAGTTTTGTCGTTCTTGCCATTCCGAGGGGCTGAGCCCGAAGCCGGCTCGCCAGTAGAGATGTTTGATTTTATCCTTCATCGCTCAAAATAGTTTTAGTACTTGGACATTCTTTTGCCGAATAGGTTTAATATTAATTTTTAAAACTTCAAAAGTCTATTGAATCACCTAAATTTGCGGATTCAAAAATAGATTTGCACCACCAAAAAATAGTTCGCATGAATCTTGCAGTAGTTGGTACCGGATATGTAGGCTTAGTGACGGGCACTTGTTTTGCCGAAACAGGCAACCATGTCATTTGTGTAGATATAAATGAGCAGAAAGTAAAGCGCCTGCAAAATGGGGAGATACCCATTTATGAGCCTGGCTTGGATGTCTTGTTTGAGCGCAACACCCGCCAGGGGCGATTAAAGTTTACCACAAGTTTATCGGATGCCATTCAAGAAGCGGAAATTATTTTTTTGGCATTGCCTACTCCCCCTGGGGGGGATGGATCGGCTGATCTTTCTTACATTCTGGGCGTGGCAACGCAATTATCCGAATTGATTCAGGATTACAAAGTAATCGTAGATAAGAGCACGGTGCCCGTAGGAACATCGGAAAAAGTGCACGCCATTCTAGCAAAGCAGCTACCCACTACTTTATTTGATGTGGTATCCAACCCTGAGTTCCTGCGTGAAGGCGTGGCGGTAGATGATTTTATGAAACCAGACCGAGTGGTAATCGGTGCAAGCTCTGAACGCGCCCGGCGTTTGATGCGCGAACTGTACGAACCTTTTGTTCGGCAGGGCAACCCTATTCTTTTTATGGATGAACGTTCGGCAGAAATGACCAAATATGCTGCCAATTCTTATTTGGCTACCCGAATTTCTTTTATGAATGAAATTGCCAATTTGTGCGAATTGGTTGGTGCAAATGTGGACATGGTGCGCATCGGCATCGGTAGCGATACTCGAATTGGCAAACGGTTTCTATTTCCAGGCGTGGGTTACGGCGGTAGTTGCTTCCCGAAAGATGTACAGGCACTTGCTAAAACGGCTACCGAATTTGCGTACGATTTTAAGATTTTAAAATCGGTGATGAACGTCAATGACTTGCAGCGCAGCTTGTTGGCAAAAAAAATAAAAACCTTTTTCAAAGAAGACATTCAGGGTAAAACAATCGGCATTTGGGGCTTGGCATTCAAACCCAACACAGATGATATTCGCGAAGCGCCGGCTTTGTATATCATAGACGAACTACTCCAGGCTGGGGCAAACGTCAAGGCTTTTGATCCTGAAGCGATGGAGAATGTGAAAGCTATTTATGGAGACCGCATACAGTTGGCAAATGACCAGTACGAAGCCATCATTGGTGCCGATGCCTTGGCCATTGTGACGGAGTGGAGCGTGTTTCGTACGCCGAGCTTCAAAGTGATGCGAGAACTGCTCAAAACGCCTGCTATTTTTGACGGTCGTAATTTATATGATCTGGAAAGGATGGCAGAGGAAGGTTTTTACTATGAAAGTATTGGGCGCGCGATAGTAAAAAACTGACCTCACTTGATCGGAAATCCCTATAAGCCAAGCAGTCGAAATCTAATAAATTGACAGATAGAATTTTATGGAATTTTAAATGTGCTTGGTCACTACATTATGAATTTAGTTGTTTAATAAAGATTTCGGAACCTTATCAATCTGGCACACTTTAGAAATGCGCCAGACCAGCTTATAAAATTTAATTCAGAGTGTAGTTGCTTAAACCAGAAAAATATGCCTACTACAGCCAATTTAATGGAATTTAAACGCGGCAACCTCAGCGAGGAGAAGTTACTGGAGCTCTATGAATTATTGCTCAAGCCCCGAATGATTGAAGAAAAAATGCTGATTTTATTGCGACAAGGCAAGGTGAGTAAGTGGTTTTCGGGGATTGGACAAGAGGCGATTTCCGTGGGTGCTACGGCAGCGCTATTGCCTGATGAGTTCATTTTCACGCTACATCGCAATTTAGGGGTTTTTACTACTCGCCAGGTTCCATTAGATAGGCTCTTATCTCAGTGGCAGGGCAAAGCCAATGGTTTTACGAAAGGGCGCGACCGTTCGTTCCATTTTGGTACGATGGCGCATCACATCGTCGGCATGATTTCGCACCTTGGCCCGCAGCTATCATTGGCAGCAGGTGTAGCGCTGGCACATAAACTCAAGCAAGAAAGGCGCGTTTCACTGGCATTTACAGGCGAAGGCGGCACCAGCGAAGGCGAATTCCACGAAGCTTTGAATACAGCAGCCGTATGGCAGTTGCCGGTGATTTTTTTGATTGAAAATAATGGCTATGGGCTTTCCACGCCAACCAATGAGCAGTATCGCTGTGAAAACCTCGCCGACCGGGCAATCGGTTATGGCATGAAATCGGTCATTATTGATGGCAACAATATCCTGGAAGTTTACAATACAATTGCAAGCTTAGCCTCCGAAATGCGAGAAAAGCCCGAACCCGTTTTGGTGGAGTGCCGTACCTTTCGGATACGCGGGCATGAAGAAGCTTCCGGTACAAAGTATGTCCCGAAGGAACTCATGGATGCTTGGGCAACAAAAGACCCTTTGTCTAATTATGAAAATTATCTACTCGAAGCAGGTATTCTTCAGAAGACAAGTATCGAAAATATCCGAAAGGAGTTGAAAAAGTGGATTGATAAGTCCTGGGAAACCGCCAATAAGGAGCCCGATATTGAAGTTTCATTAGAAAAAGAAATAGCAGATGTATATGCGCCGTATGCTCAAACGATAGTGCAGCCAACTTCTCCAAAGACAACTAATAAGCGCTTTATTGATGCTATCTCAGATGGTTTGCGCCAGGCAATGGTGCAGCATGATAATTTGGTATTGATGGGGCAAGATATCGCCGAATACGGTGGTGTATTCAAAATCACAGATGGCTTCGTCAAGCAATTTGGTACAGAAAGGGTAAGAAATACAACTTTGTGCGAAAGCGCTATCATTGGAATTGGTTTGGGGCTGAGTTTGAAAGGCTACAAAGCGATGGTCGAGATGCAGTTTGCCGATTTTGTAAGTTGCGGGATTACACAGATTGTAAACAACCTCGCCAAGCTGCACTACCGCTGGGGGCAGCCCGCCGATGTGGTGATCCGTATGCCTACCGGTGCGGGCACGGGTGCCGGCCCTTTTCATTCTCAAAGCAATGAAGCCTGGTTTGCTCACACGCCGGGGCTGAAGGTGGTGTATCCATCCAATCCGATTGATGCGAAGGGCTTGCTGCTGGCGAGTTTTGAAGATCCCAATCCGGTAATGTACTTTGAACACAAAGCCTTGTATCGGAGTATTGCTGCTGATGTACCCGATGATTACTATACGATTGAAATTGGGAAGGCAAAAGTAGTAAAGGAAGGCAGTACTGTTTCTATTATCACTTATGGCTTTGGTGTGCAATGGGCGGTGGATGCAGTAGAAGAACTCGCAGTAGATGCGGAAATCTTAGACTTGCGTACTTTGCTACCGCTTGATTATGAAGCAATTGAAGCGACTGTAAAAAAGACCAGCAAGGTTGTCATCCTGCATGAAGATACCCTTTTTGGAGGTATCGGCGGAGAAATTTCAGCTTACATCTCCGAGCATTTATTTGAATACTTGGATGCACCCGTGCTACGAGCGGCGAGCCTGGATACGCCCATCCCGTTTTCAGTAGCATTGGAAAAACAGTTTTTGCCCATGACCCGTTTTAAAGAGCAGCTTTTAAAGATATTAAAATATTGACACATCTGTATTCTAAGCTATTTAGCCCTTATATGCGTACTTTTAAAATAAAAGACAAAAATATTCCCGTCAAATTCCTTTGACTTGAATGTTTTTATCCCTATTTTTGCTGAGGCTGAGAGTGCAAAATATCCTACAAGCATAGCTATCCCCCATTGTTTGCTTCATTCATAGAGCTAAGGCTATCTTCAAGACAAATTAGTGTGTACATTTGCACTTCAATCAAAGTGTAAAAATTACCATGAGTTTAGAAAAACTGATAGCGGTGACCGGCATGTCTGGTATCCAAAAATTGATTGCAAATCGTACAAATGGTTTAATTGTTGAGGAATTAGTTACAGGCAAAAGAAAATTTGTGCCTTCTCGAGGGCATCAGTTTACCCCTCTGGAATCTATTGGCGTTTTTACAGATGATGGCGAAACAATAGAGCTGAAGAAAGTGTTCGAGGCAATGTTGAACCTTCAGGCAAGTAATCCACCGATTGACCCGGAGTCCCCCTCCAAAGATTTGCAGGAATATTTTGCCCAGGTGCTGCCTAATTTTGATCGCGATAAGGTAAAAATCAGCGATATAAAAAAAATGATTAAATGGTTTGGTATCCTACTGGCGCAAGGAATATTAAGCCCTGAAAAGGAAAATAAAGACTCCCGCGGCGAGGAAGAGTGAGCTGTGCCAAATAGTGTTCGTTGCCGCTAAAAAAACCAAACGAAAAAATATCAGGCGACAGATTTCATTCCGGCAACTTAGATACGCTAATATCAATTCATGAACACTATGACACTGCCTCTGACACGACGAAACGAGTTTTTACCAAAGGGATTCAAGCTGACTACCTGGTCCAAGCTGCGACCATATTACGAAGAATTGCTCAAAAGAGAATTAGACTCTGTGCAGGATTTGGAACGCTGGATATGGGATCGCGCAGAACTGGATGCCGCTGTGAGTGAAGCTTTTTCCTGGAGATACATCAAGGTCACGGTTGATAACAATGACCAGCAAGCCCTGGAGCTTTACCAATATGTGATACAGGAACTTTACCCTCGTATAGCCTCTATTGATCATCAACTGAATGAAAAATTAATCTCTTCTTCTTATCTTGAGCAACTCGATCAGCAAAAGTTTTTTACTTACGTGCGTAATGTTCGCAATACAGTCGCACTTTTTTGTGCTGAAAATATTCCATTGACTACAGATGTTCAGCTTAAATCGAGAGAGTACGGCAAGATTTTTTCGGAAATGACCATCGGTGTCAACGGGCAGCAAATGACCCTTCAAAAGGCGGGTACCTTGCTGGAAGAACCCAACCGAAGCTGCCGCGAGGCAATTTATATCAAAATCAACGAACGGGTATTGCAAGATGCCGAAACGCTGGAGCACCTGTTCGATGCTTTATTATCCAAGCGCCACCAAATCGCAATCAATGCTGGTTTTCAAGACTTTAGAGATTATAAATTCAAAGCCTTAGGCAGATTCGATTATACGATTGAGGATTGTCTTGATTTTCACAATTCTATTGCTACCCAAATCCTCCCATTAGTAGAAGAAATCAATATCTACAGGCAAAAAGCCTTGCACCTCCAATCCTTGCGCCCCTGGGATCTCAATGTGGATACCTCCAGCAAAGAGCCGCTTCGTCCTTTTGATACAGCAGCGGAGCTGCTCAAAAAATCTATTGACTGCCTGAATAAGCTGCATCCTCTGTTCGGGGAGGTCTTGGCTATTATGCAATCCATGAATCGCTTAGATTTGGAATCACGCCCCGGCAAGCGCCCGGGTGGGTATAATATGCCGCTGTATTTTTCTGGTGTGCCTTTTATTTTTATGAATGCTTCCGGTCAAATGAGTGATTTGCGCACGCTCATGCACGAGAGCGGGCACGCGATTCACACCTTCCTCACGCGCGAGCAAAAACTGAACGCCTCCAAGCGCATTCCTTCTGAGATCGCCGAATTGGCCGCTATGACGATGGAACTGCTCAGTATGGAGCATTGGGACATTTTTTTCCCGACCAAAAACGAACTGCGCCGCGCCAAAATCGGCCAGTTGGAAAATGTGCTTCGCATCTTGCCTTGGATCGCTACAGTTGATAAATTTCAGCATTGGATTTACACTCATCCGACTCACACTCGATCAGAAAGAAAAGCCGAATGGATGGCCATTTATCAAGAATTCAACCCCAGCAACATAGACCGAAGTGGCTTGGAACACTACTCTGAATACCTCTGGCACAAGCAGTTACATATTTTTGAAGCACCTTTTTACTCAATCGAATATGGCATGGCCCAATTAGGCGCTATTGCTATATGGAAACAATATCGAGAACAACCCCGTCAGGCAATCGAAAATTATATCCAAGCACTGAAATTGGGCTATTCCAGACCTATTGGCGAGGTGTACGAAGCGGCTGGCATCTCATTCAATTTTTCAAGGGATTATGTTTGTGAATTGGGCAATTTTGTAAAACAAGAGTTGGAACAATTATTGTACCCTTAAAAAAGTCGCTTTTTTCAGAAGCTCTTTTTGCTGCTTTTTCTATTTAGTGAGGTATCTTGGCTGTTCCTTAATGCCTTGATCAATGCGGATTGCCATTAATACTCGATTCCTGCTCAAAAATAAACTGGAAGGCATTGGCTGGTTCACTTATGAGGTAGCAAAAAGATTGGTGGAGCAGCATCCTGAGCATGAGTTTATTTTCTTATTTGATCGTCCATTTGATCCTGCTTTTCTTTTCGGAAAGAATATCGAACCCGTGGTGCTATTTCCGCCGGCGCGGCATCCTTTGCTGTGGATGTGGTGGTTTGAGTTTGCGGTGGCAAAAGCGCTGCGAAAATACCGGGCAACGGTGTTTCTATCGCCCGATGGTTATTGCTCAATACGAACGGCGGTGCCTACTGTGATGGTTACGCATGACGTTGCGCATGTGCACTTGCGTGCGCAGATACCCGCGAAGTTTCGCTACTACTATGATTTTTTTGTACCGCGCTATCTGAAAAAAGCAGCGCGCATCGTGACGGTTTCGCATTTTTCAAAAAAAGATATTTTGCAACAATTTCAAGTAGCGCCTGGCAAAATTTCGGTTGCTTGTAATGGCGTGCGCGCAGATTTTCAGCCATTAGATGAATCCTTACAAGCAGCGATCCGCCAACAATACGCCGCTGGGCAAGCCTATTTTCTGTATGTCGGCGCGGTGCATCCTCGCAAAAATGTACATCGGCTAATCCAGGCTTTCGATATTTTCAAAAAAAAGACAAAAACACCCACAAAACTACTAATAGCGGGGCGTTTTGCCTGGCAAACAGGGGAAGTAAAGACGGCGTACGAGCTATCCGATTTTAAAGAAGATATTATTTTTCTTGGATATGTCCCTGATGAAGCGCTACCAGGGCTGATGGGGGCGGCATTGGCGCTGGTGTATGTTTCTCTTTTCGAAGGGTTCGGTGTGCCGCTACTGGAAGCGATGCACTGCGATGTGCCCATTATTACTTCCACTACTACTTCGATGCCTGAGATCGCAGGAGAAGCGGCTATCTTAGTTAATCCTCTGGTAATTGAAGAAATCGCTTTGGCAATGCAGTCAATTTCGGAAAGCCCCGCTCTGCGGCAAAACTTAATTGAAAAGGGACGCATCCAGCGGCAGCAATACACCTGGCAGTCTGCTACTGACATAGTGTATCAAAACCTACTATTGGCAATAGAACAAGCTAAGCGTTGAGAGATACCTTTTTTTTGTAGCGCCGCCAAAGAACAAAACAGCCCACTGCGCCAATTAGGAATAGCATCAAGGAAATGAGTTCCGCTTGGGTGTATTCAATTCCCATCAGGTTATATCGCTCATTGATCCTGATTTTTTCAATCCAAAAGCGCTCTATTCCATTCAAAATCAGGTATAAAAAAAACAACATACCTGGTATAAACTGAAGGGGCTTTCGCAGCAGCCACAAGATGCCACCGATGGCAAGAGCCATAAAAGTTTCATAAATCGGAGTGGGATATACTGGTTGCTCAAGCCGATTGCAAAAGATGCCCGTACACCCCTCTACTTTAATACCATCGTGCCACCCCAATACATTGCGAGGATAATCAAACGACCAGAGCCAATCAGGCAGAAACCACCAATCGGGCTGAGCCGCCGCCACAATACCCCAGTCGCCATCTCCTGAAAACTGACAACCCAATCTGCCTATTCCATAACCAATGATCAAAGCCGGTGCTACAGCATCCATCACATGAATCGGCGGAATATTTTTTCGCTTTAAATACCAAAATACAGCCAGAAAACCAAAGATCAAGCCACCATATATCGCTAAGCCCCCTCCTGAAAACAAGGTGCCAATGGGGTCGCGCATCAGATCATCCAAGTGCTCCAGGGTATCAAAAATCTTAGCCCCAACCACGCCCGCCACTGCTGCGATAATCGTGATGTCACCTACGCGATGATGAGGATATAGCACTTCTATTTTTTCTTTGGGCTGTGGCAATTTCTTGCGATTCATATCCCACCATTTCCAGCCAGCAAACGCCGCCGCTGCTAGGATTCCCCCCAGCCAATTTCCTTTGCCCGACAATACCACCCCGGCAGCATCTGCCTGAAATTCATCAAAATATTGAAAAATATAGAGCAATTTGAAGCCCAGTATAAATCCGAATACGCCGTTGGAAATTAAATCTCCGCTAGTAGCAGCTTTGCCTTCTATTATTTTGACGCTTTCCGCTTGGAAAAGACCATCCTTCGCCTTTCGTTTGAGCTCAAGGTAGAGCAGCCAGGCGCTGGCGAGTATAGCAATCACCAAAAACAAACCGAAGGTTTTGAAAATGGAAGTCCAGTTGTCAACAGGTGTGCCCAGTAAATCGTGCAGAAAATAGGATAGATCAGGATACATCAGGCGGATTTTGGAATTGATTCTCTGCAAAAATAGCAAACCTCTTTTATTCCTATGAATTTATAACCGTTTTTAAAACAGAAGAAGCTACCATTGCTAAGCGCCGCATTAGGCTGGCCTCAGCTTTGGATCAGAAAATGTTTTGAAAACTGGTCAAATTGCTTATCTGTACGCTTCCTATAGCAAATAGCCTTGGGAAAGTAACCAGCGGAGACTTTTGCGATCAATCTGGCTTCTGCGTAATAAAAAGGCAAAAGTTATTTTGCTAAAAAGTTTACCGGATATGCTTAGATTAATTGGATTTTTCTGATTTTTCGACTCAGATAACTCGGACTGCCATGCAATTGACCCACGAAATGCTCGACCGGCTGGATATGCTGGAGCAAAAATACGCTGTGATGGGGCAGGATATGCTCTCTTACCTCGATGGCTTACTCTATGCGGATTATCTCACATATTGGGATTATATTCACCTGGATACCCTACTGAGCCTCCAAAATCCGCGCACGCCTCTCCCTGATGAAAATATTTTTATTATCTATCACCAAATCACGGAGCTTTATTTCAAGCTGATTATCCAGGCATTGGAGCAGTTAATCCAGGCGGAGCAGCTGGAAGTTGTTTTTTTTATAAGGCAGTTGGAGCGCGTGAACCGCTATTTTGAAAACCTGATTTCTTCTTTTGACATCATGGTGGATGGCATGGATAAGGATGAATTTTTGAAATTTCGTATGAGTTTGCTACCTGCCAGTGGCTTCCAGTCGGCGCAATACCGTAAAATTGAAATTCTCAGTACAGATTTGTATCGCCTGGTACACCCTTCCAAACGAGCAGAAGTGCAGGAAGATACTTCGATACAAGAATTGATAGGCTTACTTTATTGGCGTTCAGGTGCAACCGAATTGGCTACCGGAAAAAAAACGCTGACCCTCCGGCAATTTGAACAAAAATATGCCCAGGAATTCACCCAACTCGCAGAGCGCGTTAAGATGAATAATGTGTGGAAAACTTACCTGAAGCTCCCGGAAACAAATAGAAACGAGGCACGATTGCAAGAAATGATGCGGCAGTTTGATTTCAATATGAATGTGCGCTGGGCATTGTCACACCTGCGATCGGCTGTGCGACACCTCGAAAACAAGCCCCAAGTCATTAAAGCGACAGGGGGTACCAATTGGCAGGACTATCTGCCGCCACGCCACCAACGAGTTATTTTTTATCCCACATTATGGAGTGATGAGGACTTGGATCGTTGGGGGAAAAAGACAAAACTTGGCTGATTTTCACCGGCTGAGCAACCATTTTTATTCTTAGCAAGATTATCACAAAGAGCGACTTATTTTTAATTTTATTTCGCACTCAAAATCATCCGATTATGAAAAAAACACTTTTTGTAATTTTGATGGCACTGTGTGGCAGCACGGCACTGCTGGCGCAAGATTATAGCCAGGACGTGGCTACCATCGAATCTACCATGCAGGCTATTCTGGATGTCATTTCTGGTCCTGCCGGCAAGAAAATTGACACCACGCGCTTTCGCAACCTCTTCCGAGGCAATGTTCAATTTTTAATTCGCACCAAAACAAAAGAGGGGCAAATGGTCGTCCGCGAAAGCTCGGTGGAAGATTATGTGGCTAATATCGTGCCACGCCTCGAAAAAATGGATTTTTTTGAAACAATTGGCGGCACTACCATCAATTGCTACGGGGATATTGCCCATGTTTTTATGGTTTATGAAACCCGCAGCACTGCAACAGGGGAACCATTTGATATGGGAATCAACAGTTTTCAACTCATTTATGACCAGAACCGCTGGTGGATTGTCAGCTTGATGTGGCAGGCAGCGTCAACTGGAGTGCCTATCCCTGCGGAATACCTGAAAAAATAGATTGCCTTTGACAAAATTTTATTTTGAAAAACAAAAAAAGAATATGAAACAAATAATCCTTGCTTTAGCCTTGTTGTTGGGGAGTTTTGCCGTACAGGCGCAACAAGACGCTGAAAAAGAAGCTATTATAACCGTCATCAAAAAAATGTTTGATGGCATGCGGGCGCAGGACAGCAGCGCGCTGAGTCCTTTGTTCTATCCGGGCGCTACGCTTTCTTCTGCCTCCTATGACAAAGACAATAAGCCGCAACTGCGCAAGAATGACATACAGGGGTTTATCAATTTTGTGGGAACTAAAAGCAGCAATTACTACGATGAACGCATTTACAGCTACGATGTCACCCTGGATGGACCACTGGCAACCGTCTGGACGGAGTACAGCCTCTTTGTGAATCAACAACTGAGCCATTGCGGCTATAATGTATTTACCTTTTTTAAAGCAACTGATGGCTGGAAAATCGTTAGCATTAACGATACCCGAAGGAAAACGGATTGTAAGGCGGAATAAAAGCATTGCATTAGGAAGTTGAGCTTTTCGGAGGCTTCCTAATGCAATTACCTCAGCTGCCAAGCGCACGCATGCCTCTTGTTTCGCAGATTTCATCGTACAAGTCTCGCACCGCCTGCGAGGGCTTAATATTTAGCTCTTGCTTCAATGTTTGCTGACATTTTTGAAATTGCTGAATGGCCATTTTTCGCATACCCTTCGCTTGGTAGCATTGTATCAAAGCAAAATGCGCCTGTTCGATACACGGATCATGTTCTAATGTTTTATTAAAAATATTGATAGCAATATCATATTGTTTGTCTGAAATAAAATAAGCGCCCAATTTAGTGAGTACAAAAATATATCGCTCGCGCAGGCGTTCGCGTTCTGCCCCTGTCCACTCTTCGTCCTGTAGTTCATACAAAAAATCTTCCTGATAAAAAGCAAAAGCCTTATGATAATCATGGAGCGCCTCGGTGGTTTGCCCTTTTTTTTCTGCCTCTTCTGCACGGCGCAGGTAAAAAAGGAATTGGGTGACATCCATTATCATATCTTGCTGCCATTGAAAGCTGTACATATTATCTCTAAAATACAAGCATTGTCCATCCAAGCCAATCTCATGAAGCCACTGCCGAATGCGATGGATCGCCACGTTCAACGAATTGCGCGCGCTTTCAGGGGTACTTGCGGGCCAGAATCGGTCCATCAGTTGGTCTCGGTGATAGCCTTTAGGATGCCGAAATAGCAAGTATGCCAGCAAAGATTTATCTTTTTTGGGGAGCGAACAAAGCTGCGCTTTGCCTTTCACCACGAAGGTCAAGGCACCAAAGCAATAAACGCGCAAGCCCTGATCGGGCGATTTTGTATCAGCGCCACTGCCCATAGCGAATGGCTCCGGGAGTATCCGAAGGCTGTAAGCTGGCTGAAAATGCTGGAGAATCGCCCTGCCGATATCTTTTAAAACTTTGCTAATGGAAATAGATTCCTGCTCAATGGATGTAACTTTTTTCCGGATATTGCGTTCCACACATTGAGTTAGCTCTTCTATTTCAATAGGAAGCAGTACAAAATCAGTAGCGCCGCTGCGGAGTGCATCAATGATTTCCTGCGGTTTCATCGTTTTTGAAACCATTATTATCGGCAATCGAGGACGCTGCGCCTGGAGTGTTTTCAAAAGACTAAACCCATCCAATATCCCTGGCTGATGCAGCACGATTGCCAGGTCAAAATCTCCCAAAAAATCAAGGTGATTCAAAGAAAAAGAAGTAGAAAGGCCTTCTAATTCATACAGCTTGCTCAAGGTGTCAAATGCTGCTTGCTCTTCCGATGGGAGTGCGGAAAAGCCAAAGACCACGATGCGTTGGGGGCTCATGTTTTAAAGGTTTTTTGGGTTCTTCAAAATATTTAGAATACTAAGTAAAATTATATCATTTGGTTTATGCCGATTTTTGGCTTTTCAAACAAAATAAAAAATGGATTATGAAAATTGAACTACTTTCTTCTACCGAGCCAGGTTCTTATCATACCTGCGTAAGCCATCGGGAGGGTAATTGGATTGTTTTCACTTGCCCTCAATGCAGTGCGTATGAAAGAAGACTTAATTTTCAAACGGGTGAAATGATCAACGTCTCCGCTGACGATCCGTACATTGTACACCAAGGGCAGTTTGTAGCCACAGGCTTGGAGAAAGTAGAAGCAAGTACAAATTAAATACAAAATTCGCTGATTGTCAAGCGCAAATAGCTTTTTTGACTGTTGGAAAACAAAAATAAAGCAAACCGATTGCGGCTGGTGGGCGCGTTTTCCACAATCGGTTTGTTGTTTCAATAAATTTGAATCGGACAAGTAGCGTGCAGTGCTTGCGAAGCCGCAGGTATTTCTGCCCGTACTTGCACCCGATACATTCCTTGCTGTAAAAAAATGGCAGGCATTTGCAGCTGATAAACCCCTTTGCGAATCTTACTGAACTCCTGCTCCATTTGGAATAAAGGCTTGTTTTTATTGAGCTCCGAGATCGCAATGCTCGCGGGAATACATTCCTCATCGAAAGCGACTCTTCCAGGTATTGGTGCCATTACTAATTGCAGGCGCATCATTTTTGCGTCTTTGCTCATTAGCTTCGCTGGCTTTCCGCTCTCTTCCGAAATCAATTGGAGGATGGCGCTCGGAGGGGAATCTGTGGCGCGTTCTCCCGGAGCAAGCGGTAAGTGTTTTTTTATAAATTGGAGGATGGTGTCAGCATCCAAACCCTGGAGAGAAGTAGATTGCCCCGTATGGGTATATTCAATTTTGCCAGCCAAAGCACCCTTCTCTCGGTTGTAAAAATCAATTTTGAAGCTATATTTTTGCTTTTCGCCGATTTGCTTTTCGGGTTTGTCTAATGCTTTCTTATCGTGTACTAAGGCTATTTCTTCTGCTTCGGCAATGCTCGTTACCGGATTTTTGGTGGTCACTACTTGTTTCACAAAAGAGATCGCTTTTTCCAGTTCTTTTTCAGAATCAAAAGCAACACTATGCGCCAACTCCTTTTGGTTGTTTCCTTTTAGCGAAAAATAAAATTTGCCGTCGTTTTCCTTCCGCTGGAAGCTGCGGTCTTGTTTGGCACCGCGTAGGGCATTTTGGAGGGCATTGTTGGCAGCTTCGCGAGATACATACTCCGCCCCCAACAGAATTAATTGCCCATTGATATCATTGCAGGAAAAATAAAACCTGCCATTTTCATCGCTTTGTAAAAGTACAAACCCGGGTTTGCCAATTTGTTCGGGTATAGAAGATGGTGTATGTTTCATTGTACCAGATTTTTTGGGTAAAAAATAAAAAATGCACTACGAAAAAGTACGCCCTGCGGCAATCCCTTCGTAGTGCAAATTCCTTGCTTCGTCTTAGCAAGCAAAAGTGCTGCGGAATACCGAAGATTAAGCAGCATCGTACATAAACAACGGGCTAACCTCCGCAAAAGCAGCTACTGGCAATGCCGCATTGGATGGAGCCGGACCGCGCAGGGTAACTGCCACCACTACTTTATAAACGCCCGCTGGAATAGCCCCCGCAGGAACATCAATTTTTACATCGTAGGTGTAATCGGATACTGCTACTAAGTTGATGGTTTTGGTGAAAGGACCGCCTGGATATTCACCGCTACCCATTTGTTCGAGGTACACAGCGCAATCCCATTTACCTGCCATAATCAGCGGAAGGGTGCCCGTCACACGCCACTTCAAGCGGATGTGCAATTCCTGGTCGGTTTGGGCAACCATATTGGATTCGGTAGGATCAAATGGACCTGGTGCTGGAAAAGCATCGCCAGGCGCATCCGGTGATTCTGTCAAAATGGCTACTGCGCTTTCCCATACTTTGAATGCGCCATTCAGATTTACTTCAAATTGCAATTTTGCCATGGTTTTTTGGTTTGTGTAAAACATACCGGAGTGGTTCAAGTGGATGGCTTCTCCAGAGTGGTTTTACGGATTTTCAAAAAAATAATTGTCTGTTTTTATTTTCCCTTGAACTGAATACAAAGGTATAGACCCAAAATTATAAGGCGCTTATTTTTCAATTAATTGCTACTTAATTTTTTGGATTATTTTTTTGCAAAATTTATTATCTGAAATGCAGGGATTGGAGTTAATAAAAAGCAGACTACCCTCCTGTCCTGCCGTGTAGGTGAAGGTTGGAATGATAAAATAACAGACTTGTAAAACCGGTTTTTAGGAAAGGCAAAGCGACCAAACAGATTTACTTTTTGGATTCCTCCAAAAATGCACCCACCGTTTGCACCATGTGCTGTATTTTGTCATAATCTAAGCTATAATGGATAAACTTTCCATCGCGCTCTGCTTGCACCAAGCCCGCCACGCGCAGGATACGAAGGTGTTGAGAAGTGATGGACTGCTCCAGCTTTAGGGTGTTGTAAATCTTGTTGACATTGATCATGTCGTTTTGGTCAATAAATTCTAAAATTTTCAATCGCAACGGATGTGCAATTGCCCTAAGGATTTCAGAGGATTGCTGTAGTTTTTCTGTGTTAATGTTAACCTTAGCCTTTCTCATAGTTTTTAAAAGTTGTGTTGTTTTATAGAAGTATTGGCAAATATGAAGTTTTTCTTCATTTTTACAAAAACAATTAACACACGCAACGCGCCTATCTGGGCTTGCATGTGCGCCTCTCTTCTTTTTTGCTAAGGGGGGATAAGAAAAAAGCTGTGAATACCAAAGCTCTTTTTACTCACAGCTTTTTTGGGTATGGGAATATTTCAACAATAACGGGTGTAAGTGCCTTAGGCTGCCAATTCCTCGACTAAGCGAGAGATCTGCGCCAAGCGCTCTTTATCCAGCGAGTAATTGATGAATTTTCCCTGGCGTTCTGTGATGACTACACCCGCGCGGCGGAGTATGGCAAGGTGCTGAGAAGCCACCGATTGCTCTAAACGCAGCTTGATGTAAATGTCCGTTACAGTCATGCTGTTGTGTTCATCCAGCAGGTCAACGATTCTTTGGCGTAGCTTGTGATTGATCGCTCTCAATACCAGTACTGCTTTGCGCAACTCTGCGTAGTCAAGCGGAATGTTGCCTTTGCCCTTCTTCAGTACGATGGTTTCATTTTTTTGCTTTCTCATAATGATGTTTTTAGTACGTTAAAATGTTTTCTTCAGGAATCTTCCCAAATACCGTACCAATTTTGAGAAGCCCTATCGGTTTTTTAAAATTTTCAGTTGAACAAAAGTACGAAAAATATTTGAAGAATAAAAATATGTAAATTACTCAACGAAAAATTATCCTTACAATTGCCTTCAAAGCTCCAATAAATCAAAAATATCGTCCATTTCTTCGAATGATTTGAAGCCCGTTTTTTCTTCTTCTCCTCCTTTGACGCACAATCCGTACAATTGTAACATTTTTAATATATTTTTTAACACTTTTGGCTGCAAATTTATGTGTAGCATCACGCGAAAATCATTGGTAAGGGCTTCTAATTGTTCTAATTCGAAAGGGTTACCCTGTTGGAGTGCTTCCCATTCGATACCATTTTTTTGAAAATCGAGGACAAAAGCCTCTACCCAGGGTTGAAAAAGCACCATCTGTGCGCGCAAAGCCGAAGGCGCAGTATCAAAATCTACCACTATTTCTTTGAAAACCGGCACGGGTGATTGCAGCGCAGGGAGGGTTTCCAGTGGGCTGAGCATCCCCATTTGAATGGCATCCAATTGCAAATCTTTTATGGCGGCTTGTATCTGTGAGGCAGCTTCCAACTCAAATTCGCCGATGCACTTCACGCCACCGACCCACTCTCGGATCGCATTCATCATCGCGGGAGCAACATAGGTCTCCGACCCAACCCGAAAATCAAACCCGATCCATTCTACTTCTCTGGCAGCAAAATAACGGGCATCTGTTAAATTAGTGATTGGGCCTGCCTTTATTTTTGTTATCAACATCGTATTTTTTGGCTTTCTTTTAAATTTGGCAAAGATAAGCGACAGATTGCTTAAACCTTATTTAAAATTAGAACAAGTGCTTAAAAGATCATGCGCGATGAAAGCTATTTCGATTTGGTTTTTGAAGTGACGCGGCGAATTCCGCATGGCAGAGTTACTACTTATGGTGCTATTGCCGATTACCTGGCGCTGGGCTCCGCTCGGATGGTCGGGTGGGCATTGCACCATTGTAGGCTGGAGGATGGCATTCCAGCGCATCGAGTGGTGAATCGAAAAGGCGAACTCAGCGGCAGGCATCATTTTTCTCCCCCAACGATGATGCAAGAACTTCTGGAGCAAGAGGGAATTGCCATAAAAGAAGACCGAGTGCAAAACTTTAAACAATTATTTTGGCATCCGGCACAAGATTTGGAAACCTAATTCCGTTTCAAAGCAACATAAAATTGAGCATTCTATGAAAATTAGCCTATTGTTGTGTCTTCTTTTTTTTAGCAAACTGCTACTTGCACAAGGATCGCCAGTGGGCGTGTGGAAAACAATTGATGACAAGACCGGCAATGCTAAGTCGCACATCGAAATTTATGAAAAAGACGGCAAGTATTTTGGTAAAATCACACAACTATTAGAGCGCCCCGCCGATACGATCTGCGAGAAATGCCCGGGCAACAAAAAGAATAAGCCCTTGCTGGGGATGGTAATCGTCGAGGATTTGGTATTTTCAAAAGGATACTGGCGCAATGGCTCTATCCTCGATCCCGAAAACGGCAGCAGCTACAGTTGTAGCATTTGGTTTGAAAAGGGGAAAAGTGACGAACTTCAGGTGAGAGGCAAGCACTGGACAGGAATTTATCGAACCCAAACTTGGTACAAAGTGAAATAAATGTTAAATTCCTGCTTGAGGGGACAATATTTGTGAAAGCAAATTAGTTTATGTGTAAAATCTTCAATTGTAAAACTAAAACTCGCTAAATGGAGCAAACCTTTACATCTGATCATCTTATTCGTTTTTTGTACAAAGAAACTTCTGCCTCTGAGTCACTTGCCATAGATGCGGCTATCCACGAGGATGCTGATTTGTGGGAGGAATACAGGGCATTGCGGGAAGCGTATCATCAGTTGCCAAAGGTAACTTTTCGCCCATCCAAAAATGCCATTCAACAAATACTCAAATACAGTGCTCACAAGGCAGTAGAACTAAAATGAAACAGGAAATTCAGGAGAGTCTCCTCTTTCCCAAACAAATAATCAAAAGCTCTTAATGAAAAGGTATTTTCGTTAGGAGCTTTTTGTTTTATTTTGGGTCAAATTCAGTAAAATGGATCAACAAGATTTGCTCCGGCACAAAGGTAGTGCTCCGGCGAACCCTACTGAAACCGCTGTAGAATTATGTATTTTGGCACTTTCGCAAGTTATTTTTTAAATGGAGGAGGTAAAAATTTTGAAATTCAAAACAAAAAATTTATATTTGCAGGAGTTTAAAACACAAAGTTTTCGCACAAAAAACAGCTTTCATGTCAAAAGATAAAGAATCAAAACTCAAAGCACTCCAGTCCACAGTGGATAGGTTGGAGAAAACCTATGGCAAAGGAACCATTATGCGCCTGGGTGATAAGCAAATTATGGAGGTAGAGACGATTCCTACAGGCTCACTTGGCTTGGATATTGCAATAGGGGTTAATGGATTCCCTAAAGGCAGAGTCATTGAAATCTATGGACCAGAATCTTCCGGTAAAACAACGCTTGCCATTCATGCCATTGCGGAATGCCAAAAAAATGGCGGAATTGCTGCATTTATTGATGCGGAACACGCTTTTGACCGCTTCTACGCAGAAGCGCTGGGCGTGGATACCGAGAATCTTTTGATTTCGCAACCCGACAATGGGGAGCAGGCTTTAGAAATTGCAGAAAATCTGATTCGATCCGGCGCGATTGATATTATTGTGATTGATTCCGTAGCCGCCTTAGTGCCTCGCAGCGAAATCGAAGGTGAAATGGGAGACTCCAAAATGGGCTTGCAAGCGCGCCTCATGTCGCAGGCAATGCGCAAATTGACTGCCAATATTGGTCGTACAGGTTGTTGCTGTATTTTTATCAATCAATTGCGCGAAAAAATCGGGGTGATGTTTGGAAATCCTGAAACGACTACCGGCGGGAATGCGCTCAAATTTTATGCCTCTATTCGACTGGATATTCGCAAAACGGGTTCTGGTATTAAAGATAAAGATGGCAATATCGTCGGTAATCACGTTCGGGTGAAAGTGGTAAAAAACAAGGTAGCGCCGCCATTTCGGGTTGCTGAATTCGATATCATGTTCGGGGAAGGAATCTCCAAAGTGGGCGAAATTGTTGATATGGGTGTGGATTGTGATATTATTCAGAAAAGCGGTGCCTGGTATAGCTACAACGGTGCAAAAATCGCGCAGGGGCGGGAAGCAGCAAAGCAGTTTTTGCAGGACAATCCCGAAGTAGCAAAGGAAGTGGAATTAAAAATTAAAGAAAAATTGATGAGCGGCGGCGGTGTGGTGAAGGCGAAGGTCGCATTTGATGATTTGGAAGGCGATAATGGCTTAGATGAGGATGCTTAGATCGAATGAAATTCTGGCGGGCGAACGATGCACCTGCCAGGATTTTGTTTTATTGATTTTTCCACTCAAAAGTTTCTATTATTTTCAGAATATCTTCTTTGACAAAGGCATATACTGGTGCCATCGAATCGGGTTTGGCTTGGGTATTGAAATACAGTGCCCCCCTCAAAAAATGATGTGTACTATCGGTGAGATAAAACTGAAAAGGAGAAGCCGCAGGGCCCTCTATCAGGAAAGCAAAACCATTTACCCCATTGGGCTTTTGGATCAGCATTTCATCTATGTAGTTTGCTTTTTTGTTGTGCCAATCCGCCATCTCAAAGGCATCTTTTTTTAGTTGCTCTAATGAATTGCTTTTTGTAATCGGATAATAGCTACAGTGGAGTCGTCCATCAAAATCAGGGAAATACACATCAAACCAGCAAGCGTGCGCCGGATTCTCGTCAAGGAAATTGGTATCTTGCTGTATTTGAGCATAAACCGGATATTGGAAAGAAAATTGGCAATAAGTGGTATCGAACGCTTGATAAGCCTTTGTAGGATAGATCACGCGCGGATAGGCGCGTGGCTTTGGTGTAAAGGCGGCTTCCTCGCAAGCTACCAAAGCAAAACAACAGAACAAGACGATCCCTATACTGATTTTCATAAAGTGTAGATTATACCGCTGGTAAAGTAATTTGTACCTGCTCGATTCTTCTTTTGCTCACAGAAACGATTTTGAAGCGGAAGTCATTGTAAGTAAGCTCCATATCTTTTTTGGGTAATTCGCCGTGTATTTCCAGGATTAAACCAGCCAGGGAATCCGCTTCGCCGCGTATTTCTTCAAAAGGATCATTGGTGATGCCTGCAATTCGATACAGGTCATTTAACGATGTTTTGCCTTCAAAGAGAAAATTGTGATCATCTATTTTTTTGTAGATCACCTCCGCCTCGTCATCAAATTCATCCCGGATATCCCCTATGATTTCCTCCAGCACATCTTCCATGGTCACGATGCCCGAACTACCGCCGTATTCATCCACTACCACCGCCATGTGCAGGTGTTGCTTTTGAAACTCTTTCAATAAATCGCTGATTTTTTTAGCTTCCGGAACGTATAAAACGGTGCTGCGGATCAAGTGTTGCCAATCAAAGTTGGCATCTTCCTTCAGGCAGCCCAATAAATCTTTCACATACAAGATTCCTTTTATGTTATCAAGGTCATTTTCATACACCGGGATGCGAGAATACCCCGATTCCTTAACGACTTGGAGCAAATCCTGATAATTGGTACGGGTATCAACGGCAACTACATCTACCCTGGGGGTCATGATTTGTTTGACTGTCACGTCATTGAATTTTACGATGCCGCGCAAAATATCTGCTTCTTGTTTAGAATCTTTTTCGTTATTGACCGTCAATTCAATCGCTTCATCAATTTTTTCCTTGCGCTCAGGGTTTCTTTTTTTCAGAAATTTTGAAAATCGCAATTCCAAAAGGGTGGTAGCGTGAATTAAAACGCTATTAACAGGGCTGAAAGTCAACATCAACAGGTGGAGTGGCCTTGCCATTATAGCAATAACTTTAGTATGATTGGTTTGGGCATAAACGCTGGGTGCTGCTTCACCGAATAAAATTAGAAGAAAGGCGATCCCTACGATGGCAATAGAAAAGCTCAAGATACTGGCGACGGAGGTAGGCGCGGCTACAGCATCGGCATCGAAAAAGCGAGTAATCGCGTTCGCCCAGTTTTGAAAAACAGTATCGGGGATGAGTTGCCGAAGCAGGATGTCACAAAGTATGATGATCGCGATATTAATAAGCAAATTGCTGATTCTAATGGTCACAATAGTCTGTCGGGGCTTTTTTTGAATATAGGTGAGTGGCTTGTAGCTTGCCGATAAGCGCTCGAAATCTGCTTCAGATAGCCTCGAAATAGCCACGCCGGAGGCAGAAATAAAAGCAGATAGGATAAGCAACAAAAAAAGGGTGGCAATCAGCAAGGCAACTACCTCAGATGGAATAGCGGTGAGCAATAGCATGGGCAAAAAAGAATAAACGATTTTACTATCGGGCTCCGTTTCCAAGTATTTTCTGATTTGTTGAATAATAAGGGTGCATCATTCACACTTTTTACTTAGAAGGGTAGATCGTCATCCACCGCATCGGGTACCTTCGAGGGAATATCGGTACTGTAAGCTGGTGGCTCATCCTGCACAGAAGGGAAAGAATTCATCGGATCACTACCGCCTTCTTTTCTCGCCAGCACCCTAAAGTAATCAGCCACTATTTCTGTTGTTTTCCGATTATTACCATTTTGATCCTGCCAGGTTCTGTGTGATAGCTTGCCTTCTATGTACACCGGCATTCCTTTTTTCAGGGAGTTCTCAGCGCGTTCGGCTAGGTTTCGCCACGCTACAATGTCGTGCCACTCCGTTTGGGTCTGCCATTCGCCATTTTTATCTTTGAAACTCTCGTTTGTAGCAATAGGAAATTTTGCCACCACCGCACCGTTTTCCAGGCGGCGTACCTCAGGATCGCGCCCCAGATTGCCTATGAGTATTACACGATTGACCATCGAAAATTGTTTTTTACTTAAAATGCCTTGATGGGCAACTTTGTTGAAAGTTTTACATCAGACTTAAATATAGGGAATTATCCTGTAAATACCAATCAATAATTTTTGGAAATGCAAATTTAGATAAGTTTTTGAAATTGGCGGTAAGATATTTGCTGTGCTCAGCGCCCAGTAGCTGGGGGCATTCTACTTCATAAAAAACAGCGCAGATCACCTGATGGGTGAGCACCTGGCGGAAAGGCTTGGATAGGCGGGTGATTGTGCAATTATCCAAAGGGTTCAATTCTTTCCAGATTGGCGTTTGCTTTAGTTGTTCTACTTCCAGTAGTTGAGTGGCTTCTATCAAGGGGAATTCGTACAGATTTTGCCAGATATCTTTTGCTGATCTTTTTTGTAGCAATACCTGATCGCCTAATCGGAGTAACAAATAATGAAAGTAGCGTTCCTTTTTAATAATTTTTTTTGACTTGGCAGGTAGAAGCGCTATGGTATTGTTCGACAAGGCTTTGCACTTTTGCCGCATGGGGCAGGTACTGCACAGAGGCGTTTGGGGCGTACATTGGGTGGCCCCAAAATCCATCAATGCCTGGTTATAAGCGCCAGCCTGTTCTAAGTCGAGCATCTGTTGCGCCAGGTTCGCAAAAAGTTTTTTGCCTGCTGTTCCATCTATGGGTTCTGCTATGCCCAAGAAGCGCGCCAAAACCCTGAACACATTGCCATCTAATACGGCGTAGGGCAAATTATAGGCAAAAGACGCAACAGCAGCAGCTGTGTAAGTTCCAATGCCTTTGAGCGCCAAGATGCCTTCATAAGTGGTTGGAAATATGCCATCTAATTCATTGCAAATGTATTGGGCAGTGGCGTGCATGTTGCGGGCACGCGCATAATAACCCAAGCCTTCCCAATTTTTCATGATCTCATCTTCGGGGGCGGCGGCGAGGGCGCTCACGGTCGGGTAGTTTTTACGAAAGCGCTCGAAGTAAGCAATTCCTTGTTCAACACGAGTTTGTTGAAGGATAATTTCAGATAGCCAAATAATGTAGGGGTCCTTTTCGCCTTTCCAGGGCAAGGGGCGCGGGTTTTCCCGACTCCATTGCATCAGTTGCGTTTTGAAAAAAAGAATGTCTGCTGTTTCGATTTTCATTTTCTCCTTTTCAGATTTGCCCACGTTGCAATGATAAAAAAAATCGGCGGCAAGCAGCAGCTCGTCGCCGATTTCAACACTAATATTTAACGATTTAATCCAATGAACTTTCAGCGTGTTCTTCCACCAAATAATCGTAATGCTTCGTAATCATATCCTTTAGCTCCTTGCGAGCGAAGAAGATACGGCTTTTTACGGTGCCAAGTGGAAGGTCGAGATAATCCGCAATTTCCTGATATTTATACCCTTGGTAGTGCATCAAAAAAGGAATCTTGATACTGTCGTCCAGTGCTTCGATCATGACGGTCAATTCTTTCATCAGGATGTTGGAATCCCCTTCGTTGCTAATCATCGTGCTCCCCGAATTAATGTAATAGAGGTTATCGGTAGAATCCATCACGGTGTTCGCTTTTGTTTTCTTCCGATAATTATTGATAAAAATATTTTTCATAATGGTGAAGAGCCAGGCTTTGAAATTAGTACCTGGGAGGAATTTGTCCCGATTGGTAATAGCCCGGTAAGCTGTTTCCTGGAACAAATCCTTTGCATCTTCCATATTCTTCGTCAGGTTGTAAGCAAAAGCTTGTAACAAACCCGACATTTGATTGAACCGATCGTGAAATTCCAGTTGGGACATGGCTCTTATATTAAGTTGTTTAAGATTCATTTTCTATTGTTGAATCAAAGATACGAATTTGTTTAACAACATCCAAGGATTAATCTTTTTTTTTGACTATTTTTTTGAAATTAACTGCTCGATTTGAATTTAATTTTTATTAAAAAATTGATTTTCATATTTTTATGCCTAAAAAAGAAAAATTCAAAATTTATGTTATTTTCAATAAAAAATGAAAATTAGGTTGCTTTTGTTCACTTTGTTGCGCACTTTTTTTGTTAATTGTTCGACAAAACATAAGAAACATTCCTTCAAATGGATTTCAACAGCAAATAGGTAAGATCAAAACTTCAACAAAACTGAAGGCTCATTTTTGCGCTTTGGCAACCAAGTAAACTGCGATAACCAAAAAAACTAAATTGGGAATCCAGATGCCCAAAAGAGGCGGTACAGTATCACCACTGGCAAAAACAATAGAAAACTTAGAAAGGAAAACAAAAATAGCCCCCATCGAGATACCCAGCGCAAGGTGCAAACCTAAGCCACCCCTGACTTTGCGAGAAGCCACAGATACGCCGATGATGGTGAGGATAAACACAGCAAAGGCATCGGCAGTGCGTCGGTACAGCTCCACTTGGTACTTTTGCACATTGCCTGCCCCGCGCGCCTGTTGCCTGCGGATGTAGCGTATTAATTCGGGGCTTGTCATCATGGAGTATTGCTCTTTGTATTCCACAAAATCCTCGGGGCTAAGGTTCAGTAGGGTATCGAGTTCTTTATTATCACTAAAAAAAATGCTTTCCTTCGATCCCTCAAAGGTGCGAATCTGGTAGTCCTTCAACTGCCATTTTCCTGTAGAAGCCATCCATTTGGCGGAGTTGGCTTTGAGCAAGGAAACTAACTGATTCCCATCGAAATGCTCCAGGCGGAAGCCATTGATGGTGGTGTCGCGTTTTCGATAAGATTGAATATAGACCTTCGTATTTGGCGCAACAAAAAAGTGTACGTTTTGTGTCTTTCCTTTATCCTGATTTTTAGAAATATAGGTATAATTGATATGTAGCATTTTTTTGTTGCCCTCCGGAATTAAGAAGTGATTGCCGATTACACTCATGATTACAATGACGGAAGCCCCTATAAAATAAGGGTATAAAAACCGCTGGTAACTCACTCCCGCGTTGAGAATCGCAATGATCTCTGCGTTGGCAGCCATCCTGGAGGTAAAAAAAATAACCTGGATAAGCGCGTACAAATGCCACAGCAAACCACTGATGTAGAGCATAAAACCAGGGTAATACTCCAAGATGATTTGTCGGCTGGTGATGGGCTCTTCTATGAATTTTTCGATCTTTTCGCTGAAATCAATCACCATTGCGATCATCGTGAAAATGAGGGCAGTAAAGAAAAAAGTGAGCAAAAACTTTTTCAGAATGTATCGGTCAAGTGTTTTAAGCATAGCTGTTCAGCGATTCAACCTTGGGCTGTGAAAAATAGAATTCTCAGCGGGCGAAGTTCTCAAATTTCTGCGTGCAAATTTCCAATCTGCTACAATTTTAAAAAACGAATTGATTTAAACTTTTGAAATTCGCTCACTTTAGCCTTCAATTAAAACCAAAATCCGTATCTTTGCACTTCTTTTTCTTAAACAAAACTACAAAATTGAAATAAGTCAACGTGACGCCAAAAACAGTCGCCTTCCATACCCTGGGCTGCAAGCTCAACTACTCGGAGACCTCCGCCATTGGCAGGCTCTTTGAGCAGGCGGGCTATGCGGAAGTAGCATTTGAGCAAGGGGCGGATATTTATGTGATTAATACCTGTTCGGTGACGGATTTTGCCGATAAGAAATGCCGCAATATTGTACGTCGGGCCTTGAAGTTTTCGCCGAATGCGAATGTGGTGGTGGTGGGTTGCTATGCACAATTGAAACCGCAGGAAATTGCGGAAATTCCTGGTGTTGATCTGGTTTTAGGCGCTGCCGAAAAGTTTAGAATCCTTGATTATATTGACGATTTGTCGAAAGCGCCGGGCAAGGGTATGGTGCGCGCCGGGGAAATCCGAGAGGTGAAAGATTTTGTGAATGCTTTTTCATTTGGCGACCGGACGCGTTCGTTCCTGAAAGTGCAGGATGGTTGTGATTATAAATGCTCGTTTTGCACCATTCCGCTCGCGCGTGGGCGTAGCCGCAGCGATACTGTAGAAAATGTGGTAGCCAATGCCCAGAAAATTGCCGAAATGGGTGTGAAAGAAATCGTGCTGACGGGTGTCAATATCGGCGATTTTGGTAATGGTACAGAAGTGATTGAAGGCACCAAGCCTAAAAAAGAGGCGCTATTTATTGACTTGATTCAGGAATTGGACAAGGTGGAAGGCATCAGCCGTTTTCGGATTTCTTCCATTGAACCGAATTTGTGTACTAATGAAGTCATTGAATTTGTAGCTCATTCTCAACGCTTTGCACCGCATTTTCACATGCCGCTGCAATCGGGCAATAACAAGCAACTCCAGCAAATGCGCCGCCGCTACAAGCGCGAATTGTACGCCGAGCGCGTTGCCAAAATCAAATCGCTGATACCGCACTGCTGCATTGGTGTGGATGTAATCGTGGGCTTCCCCGGCGAAACCGAAGAAGATTTTTTGGAGACCTATCGTTTTATTAATGAATTAAATATCAGCTACTTACACATTTTTACTTACTCCGAGCGCCCGAACACGCCCGCTGCCGAAATGACAGAAGCTGTTCCAATGGAAGAACGCCGCCGCCGCAACCAAATGCTCACCATTTTAAGCGAGAAAAAACGCCGCTATTTCTACGAGCAGCACCTGGGGCAAACCCGTCCGGTTTTATTTGAACAGCATCCTGATGCAACTTTAATGTCTGGCTTCACGGATAATTATATCAAAATTGAAGCGCCATTGGACGAAACTTTGCTGAATGAAGTGGCGGAAGTGGCGTTATTAGAGTTCACAGCAAATGGTAATGTGGCGGTGCACATACCTACATTCTACCTGGAAAGAACGCCTTGATCTTCTTGAAATAAATTATGGCTCTTAATGGGGCTTACACCTTCAAAAAAAAGTAAGAAAAAGTTTAATTTTTTAAACTTACGAAGTGGGTTTCCAAATCATTTTGATTAGTACACTTTTGGTTCTTGCATCGTAATACAGTGGATGCCACCGCCCCCCAGATTAATCGCCATTGCATCCAGCATAATAATTTTCCGCTCCGGAAAGGCTTTTTGTAAAATTTGTCGCACTGCTGCATCTCGCGTTTTTAGGGTTTCGCTTCTGCCTTCCTGCCAATATTTTGGTGCAATAACGGTCTTGTTTGTAATCAAAAAATTGAGATAACTTGCTGCAGCAATGACCTGCACGGGTTGTCCTTTCGGAAAAACCGAACCATCTTTAAATTCCATTTCACTCAGCGCATCATATACGGCATCGCCGGGCTGCATGGTTTGTAAAATGATGGGCGGCAACGGGACGCGAATGATTCGGAAGGGTTTGCCATTTTGATCGGTAGCATTTTGTAGAATCTGAAAATTTTCCTCCATGCGGCGATGGTTTTCCTGCGCGATGGGGTCGTCCAAATCCGCAGTATCCACCTTTGCTAATAAAATCGTAGAATCATTCACAAAACGCGCAAACTCGTCTATGTGCCCATTGGTTGTCAAGGAATTATAAGCTTTTGTGCCATCTTTTAAGGTCAATGTACCCAAAAAAGGGTGGTCATCTTCGCGCAAGCCTTTTTTAAGCCAAATCACTTTTTTGATACCTAACAATCGCCGAAACGCCGCTTCGATTTGCAGCTTCGTCATACCCGGATTGCGTTGCAACTCCACCGCTTCCACCACCATGAGGCAGCCTTCGCCGTTCACTTCGCGGTCGCCGCCTTCACTCACCATGGGCGTGGAAATGGATGCCAGCCCCATTTCGCCAGCTACCAATTCATCAAACTTTTCTTCCACGCGCGCGTGTGCGTCGGTTGTATCGGTACTACCCCAGACGTTAAAATTAAAATCCGCCACCATCAATTCGCCTTTGTTGTTCACCACAAAAACCGGGCCCATGTCCCTTGCCCAAAACTCCATAGAAGGGATTTTTAGCAATTCTACCTGCCCGCTTTCCAGCCAAGCTGCGGGAATCATGGCCTTTGCCCGCTGCAGTAAGGTGTCATTCGCCACCGCCACTTTCACCCGCGTGTGGGGCAACACTGCATCCATGATTGCGAGGGTGACTTGTTCGTTGGAGAATCCTTTGGCATGGTCAAAAGGCGACCAAATGAGCCAAATCGCTTCCTGTGGCTCGTACTCGGCAGGCTGACGGAGAACGATGGGCGTACTTTGCTTTGGTTCGGTCTTACAATGCAGAAATAAACTACTCAAGAGCATAAAGGTTAAAACCAGGCGGGTGGAGGTGGAATACATATGACTTTTGGTTTGAGTGATTTGCAAAAATAACATCATTTTCATGCTTTGGAAACCTTCCCCCGAACGTTTTTTCCCCTCGCGCTGTTGACAATCAAATTGATAGTGGCTTTTTTGTAACTTTGCAAACCCGAAGTACAAATCGTACTTCGTAAATTGAACTTCGTACTTTAAAAATTATGTTTCCAACATACGATGTCATCGTGGTAGGTGCCGGTCATGCCGGTTGTGAGGCAGCAGTAGCGGCGGCAAATCTCGGCTCGAAAGTGTTGCTGGTAACGATGAATATGCAGACCATTGCGCAGATGTCGTGCAATCCGGCGATGGGCGGCGTAGCAAAGGGGCAGATTGTGCGCGAGATTGACGCGTTGGGCGGGTATTCAGGTATTGTGACCGACCATACGATGGTGCAATTCCGCATGCTGAATTTATCGAAAGGACCTGCGATGTGGAGCCCGCGTGCACAGAGCGACCGAATGCTATTTGCACACAAGTGGCGCATGATGCTGGAAGCCCATCCAAACATTGATTTTTGGCAGGAAATGGTGACGGGTTTGGTTGTCAAAGATGGTCGTGCGGTAGGCGTGCACACGGGCATGGGCTTGGAAATCCCCGCAAAAGCAGTGGTTTTGACCAATGGCACGTTTTTGAACGGTATTATCCATATTGGCGAAAAGCAATTCGGAGGCGGACGTGCTGGCGAGAAAGCGGCTACGGGTATTACCGAACAGTTGATTCAATTGGGTTTTGAAGCAGGGCGCATGAAAACAGGAACCCCGCCGCGTGTGGACGGGCGCTCGCTCGACTATTCACGCATGGAAATTCAACCTGGCGATGAAAATCCGAGCAAGTTTTCTTACACCGATACGCCGAAATTGACCAGGCAATTGCCCTGCCATATTACTTACACCAATGACGAGGTACACGACCTTTTAAAAGAAGGATTCGACCGTTCGCCAATGTTTAATGGGCGCATTCAAGGCTTGGGTCCGCGCTATTGCCCTTCGATTGAGGATAAAATCAACCGCTTTGCCGACAAGGAGCGCCATCAATTGTTTGTAGAACCGGAAGGTTGGGATACTTGTGAGATTTATGTGAATGGTTTTTCCACTTCCCTGCCAGAAGATGTGCAGTACAAGGCGCTGCGCAAAGTGCCGGGCTTTGAAAATGCTAAAATGTTCCGGCCTGGCTATGCGATTGAGTACGATTTCTTCCCGCCCACGCAGTTGCAATTGACGCTTGAAACACATGTGATAAAAAATCTCTTTTTCGCAGGTCAAATCAACGGCACTACGGGCTACGAGGAAGCCGCCAGCCAGGGTTTGATTGCCGGTCTCAATGCCCACCAAGCGATCAATGACTTAGAACCCTTTATTCTCAAGCGTTCCGAAGCGTACATCGGCGTGTTGATTGATGATCTGGTGAACAAAGGCACGAAAGAACCCTATCGGATGTTTACGTCACGGGCAGAGTATCGTATTCTGCTTCGCCAGGACAATGCGGACATTCGCCTCACGCCACGGGCGCACCAATTGGGCATTCGCGGCACAGAGGAACGGATGGAGCGGGTGAAAGCCAAGATCAGCGTGGCGGCTGCGATTGAAAAATACTTCGAAGAAACGAGCGTCACGCCCGAAGCGATCAACGGGTTTTTGGAAAGTAAAGGAAGTGCACCGATTCGGCAGAAGGTGAAACTGCAAGGGGTTTTGCTACGTCCGAATATTGAAATGGCGGAACTGCGTCAAGTGTTACCTGATTTGAATCAATTCGTGAGCCAATTTGACGAAGAATTTATTGAACTGGCAGAAATCAACATGAAATATGAAGGCTACATCAAGCGCGAGCAGGAGTTAGTAGAGAAAATGAATCGCCTGGAAGAAGTACGCCTGCTGGAAAATTTTGATTATTCCAAATTAAACTCACTTTCTGCGGAAGC
>CAZGJN010000036.1:0-36536 GCA_964526645.1 uncultured Saprospiraceae bacterium | reverse complement strand
CTCGCCGTTGCCGATATTTACTTTGGTGAGCGAGAGTTTATCCGCATTCGGATGCTTGCTGCATTCCACTACTTGCCCAACGACCACGCCCGCGAGTCCACCTTTTACACTTTCCACCTGCTCCATGCCTTCGAGCTCCAAGCCAATATCGGTGAGGATTTCGCCCAATTGTTCAGGAGTAACATTTATGTCCAAGTATTGTTTTAGCCAATTCAGTGAGACTTTCATTTCGTTCTGCTATTTCATTGTCCAACTAAGGAAAACCAAATTAAGTTCGGTTTTATAGTAAAGATGGGCAAAGATAAGGAACTTGTAGGATAGTGGCAATGGTTCACCAGGTGTTTGCCAGTAGAAAGATGGAACCTATTGCAATGCAAGTATGGGTTTCGTTCTTTTCCGATTCCTCATTTTTTCAAAACATAAAACTTGATGCCGATCATCACGGCACATACGCCTACACCCAATCCAATGATCTGCCAATCACCGCTCCAAGTGGTTACATTACCAAGAAAACTCACACCCAAAATGACCACCACTACGTCCAGTAATTTGCTTTTTAGGCTGCCAAAATCCTTGATGGTCAGCCATTCAGGTAATTGGAGAGAGTTATCTACAAACAATTCGTAAAGCCCCAAGGCAATGATGTAAAACGCTACTGAAAGCAGAAAAATGTCTATCGCCTCTACGAAAGAAACCACCAATTCTTTATCTTTTGCCTGGGCGAAAAAGAGCATGATAGAGAGTGTATAAACCTTTTGAATGCCATAGAGCATCAATACCAGCCCAGAGAAGAATAGCCCTACTACCGGTATTACAATCAGAAACCGCGTGGTAGCAAGCAATCGTTGGAAAAATTGCTTTATTTTAAAGGGTGGTTTTTGTTCCATATTGCGTTTCTTTTTGTTTGAAGGTTTCATTTTCTCATACTAAGCGATTCGAGCATTTTGCAGACGCTCTTTCCAAGATAAATAGCGTTATTGCTTATAGTAAATGAATACCTTTGAAGCTAGTTTATTGCTTAAAAAAGGTAAAACATAATTTTCCTTCTGGCTAATTTTATTCCAACACTTCCTCACACCGCCATTTTCAGCTTTTCGCGCAGCGCAAATAGCTCGTCACGATACTGCGCAGCAGTAATAAAATCGAGCTCTTTGGCAGCTTTCTTCATATTGTTTTCAGTATCGGCGATCATCTTTTCGATCTGGTCGCGGGTGAGGTAGCCAATGATTGGGTCAGCTGCCAGGCTTGGTGTTTCTGGTTCGATATAAGCTTTGCCTTTGCCTCGAATATCAAGGATAGACTTTTGGTTGAGGATTTCCTCCCGACTTTTGCTCACGGTGCGGGGCGTAATGCCATTTTTTTCATTGTATTCCATTTGAATGGCGCGGCGGCGGTTGGTCTCGTCTATTGTGCGCTGCATAGATGCCGTAATCATATCGGCATAAAAAATAACCAGTCCATTTACATTTCGGGCAGCGCGACCGGCGGTCTGGGTAAGGGATCGGTCATTGCGCAGAAAACCTTCTTTATCTGCATCTAAAATAGCGACCAAAGATACTTCAGGCAAATCCAGACCTTCTCGCAAGAGATTGACTCCCACCAACACATCAAATTCACCGAGGCGGAGATCGCGAATGATTTCAACACGATCCATGGTATCCACTTCGGAGTGGATGTAGCGAACCTTTATACTCAATTTTACTAAATATTTTGTCAATTCTTCTGCCATGCGTTTGGTCAGCGTCGTTACCAGTATCCGTTCCTGGCGCTTAACGCGCTCGTTGATTTCCTCCAGCAGGTCATCAATTTGATTAATGCTGGGACGGACTTCGATTGGCGGATCCAGCAATCCGGTTGGGCGAATGAGCTGTTCGACAATTACACCCGCTGTTTGTTCCAATTCGTAATCACCGGGCGTAGCGCTGACGTACACCACTTGGTTAATCAAGCTTTCAAATTCTGTAAAATTCAGCGGGCGGTTGTCCATAGCAGAAGGCAAACGGAAACCAAAATTGACTAAGCTCAGTTTGCGCGCGCGGTCGCCGCCATACATCCCGCGTATCTGTGGCACAGTGACGTGGCTCTCGTCAATGATCATTAAATAATCATCAGGGAAATAATCAAGCAAGCAAAAGGGCCTTGTGCCTTGATTTCGACCATCAAAAAAGCGAGAGTAATTTTCTACGCCATTGCAATAGCCCAATTCTTTCATCATTTCCATATCGAAAGTTGTACGCTCGTGGATACGTTTAGCCTCCAGATATTTCCCCTCCCTTTCAAAATATTTTTCCTGTTCGTACAATTCATCTTGAATATTGCGGATGATAGTACTTAGCTTTTCTTTGGGTGCTACATAAAGGTTTGCCGGAAAAATTGCTGCATTTTCCATACTTTCAATCCGCTTGCCGCTCTCTGTTTCAATCATTTCGATGGCTTCGATTTCATCACCAAAAAAAATAACGCGATAGCCATAATCCACATAGGGTAGGTTGATATCCACGGTGTCTCCTTTTACCCTGAAAGTGGCACGCTTGAACTCGATTTCTGTTCGGGCATACAGGCTATCCACCAAGCTGTACAGGAAAGCATTGCGTGAAAGGATTTGTCCTTTTCGAATACGAATAATGCTGTTTTTGTAATCCTCAGGATTGCCCATACCATAAATACAAGAGACCGATGCTACGATGATGATGTCGCGCCGCCCAGAGAGGAGGGAGGAGGTAGCCCGCAGGCGCAGCTTGTCAATTTCTTCGTTGATAGAAAGGTCTTTTTCGATATAAGTATCTGTTACAGCGATATATGCCTCTGGTTGGTAATAGTCGTAATAAGAAACAAAATACTCCACTGCATTATCAGGAAAAAACTCCCGAAACTCGCCGTACAGTTGAGCCGTGAGGGTTTTGTTGTGCGTGAGCACCAAAGTAGGGCGATTGACTTGTGCAATCACGTTTGCCATTGTGAAGGTTTTCCCGGAACCCGTCACACCAAGTAGTACCTGCGATCGTTCCCCGTTCACGATACCTTGTGTCAATTGTTCGATTGCTTGCGGCTGATCACCTGTAGGTACAAAGGGGGAAGAAAGTTTGAAATGCACGAAAATGGATATTTATTAATGATTTTAGTCAATTCTAAAACATAACGTTTTAAACAAGGCGCAAGTTCCTATTTTTAAAAAACAACTTTTAGAAAAAAAGGAGGCATTAGCTTTTAATTAAACCCGTAATTGTAGGTTGGTCGTGCGCCTGTACGATCCGTCACTGCCCAGAAAACGTGGTCGGAGAGGGTTCTCAAAGAAAGCTGAAAAATCCAATTATCTTTTGTGGATTCGCCGTCTTCGGGTAAATTAAAGTTGATATCTTCCTCGTTGGTAGGCATGTGGAGTGGCAGCAAGCGCAGAAAGCCTCCTTCATTCATGTAAGCTCGTAGGCGATTGGTAAGCGCTTCTTCCCAAGCTGCTTCGGATTCAAATTGCTCCCGAAAGATTTCATGCACATTCAGTACCACATCGCGGGGGGATTCCATCCGGTTTCCGTCTTTCAGAAAACTACTCAATGTAGCACTCAACGCTTGCTCAAAGGAGATCACATTATGGCTCAATTGGCTTTGATTATTCACTTCTGCTTCGTCTATTTCAATTACTAAACCCGGGAGTTGGAACGCTTCTGTTTGTTTTTGAATTTGCAGGGCTAAAGTGCTTGATGTCTGTGCTGGGAATTGCTGATCAAACCAATTGGCGGCAGCGCTTGTCAGCTTGAAAGAAGCGCGAATGTAGTACAAGGTTGCTTGTTCGGTGGGCGTGATACCTCGCCCGTCTTTCGCTAACTTTACAATCAGTTGTATTTCTCGTTCCGAAATACGCCCATCTCCTTTCCCACTGGTCAATTCTTCGGCTACATCCAGGAGTTGTTTGTCATACTTTACGCCATCAATGATTTTATAATAGCTCATGGTTCCTGAATTTAGAAAGGATGATGCCGCCTTTTGCGGACGACATCATCCAGATGGAATTATTGTTTTACAAATAATTGCGACTGACCGTTTTTCAGATTACGGATGAGGTAAGTGCCTTGTGGTAAAGAACTTACGAGCAGTCGGGTAGTGTTTTTTTGATTCAAAACAAGCTGCCCAATCGCATTGTAAATCGCATAATCCGAAGCTATGTTCGTAAAAATAGCATCGTTGACGGGGTTCGGGAAAATTCGCCAGGTGGAAACCGCAACTTCATCGACCACATCGGTTACATCGCCAGTGGTGAAAATCGAAACATTGCCGCTCACTTCATTGGATACGATCAGTAAAGCATCGCCACTGGGGCTATCTGCTGCCGAGATAAAAATGATATTTTCAGGGCCTAAATCGCCAGCTTCAGCTGATGCTACAGCTGCTGTAAAATCGCGCCGATTGAAATATTTTACAAAAGTAGGTTGCGTAGGATTGCTGATGTCATAAATCATTACGCCGCCGATTCGCTCCAGCCCCACAAAAGCGTACGGCTTGTCGTCAATGGTTGCTATCACGATGGCTTCTGGTTCAGGCCCCTTATTATCACTGCGGTTATCAAAGCTGTTGTTGTCGTTGCTGGCATTAAAATACATCGGATATTCAGCTGCCGTTATTTGCTCCAGTTCATCGGCGCTGTCAAAAACCAAATTTCCGAGATTATCCCAAACAGAAAAAGAGCGACTGCCCAGGGCATACAGCTGATCGAAGTCGCCGTCATTGTCAATATCGCCAATCGTGTTTGTCACATTTAACCGACCGATATTGGCATCTGTTTGAAGAGAAGCCGCATTTGGGAAGGCACTTGCATCTAACGTGAGGCCTTTGATTCTGGTTTCTTCTTCAAGGTTATCATACTCGCGGGCATCCCCTTCATTAGCAGAAAGGATGTAGGTTTTCCCATCCACTTCATAAGTAGCAATAGCATCGGGTTGGAACATACCCAAAACAGGCTGCGGTAAAATTTGGATGCGGTTATCTCGATCACTGGCATCCAAGCCATAGTTTTGACCAAAATGGATTATCCCCAGCACAATATCATCGCTGGCACCTGCCCCTGCGATACCAAAATCATTGTCATTGATCACCGCCAAAGCGCCATTGGGCAAAACAGTCAAGCCTTCGGGTTTATCGCCTGCCTGATAGCCAATGGAGGGTAAATTGAGCACTTTGGTTTTATGAACAGGCACGATGCCCAGCGCGGCAAGTTCATCGGCGCTCATTCGTTCAAGGGTTTTTCCGGTGTCTTGGGCGGAAATAGGGAGAGCCAAGATATTGGTAGCTCCTGCCAAATTGATTTCATAAATAAATTTCTTGCCGGTGCTTTGGCCCGGTACGCTGGAGTCGCGCTCGATGGTTAGAAATTTTTTGTTGCCGATATATACCGCATCTCCGATTTTATCTACACGGCTTATGGCTAAACCCGCGTCTTTGTTCCTTTCCAGCAAGTAAACATATTCGCTGATTGGCGTGCCGGTTTCAGCATCAATACCCAGTATGCGCAATACGTCTGATTTGTTTTGGGTGATTTTATCAGGGTTGAACATTGGCGATTGAATGAAACCATAGATGATATTAGCCTCTCCATCATAGGCAATGGCTTCGAAACCTCGGTTTGCCCATCTTTTTGAATATACTTCTGGTAGGGTTTCTTTGCCGAATAAATCTTGCTCCAGCGGTGGAAAATTCAATGCGGAAGTTCCCTGAGGCACATACCTTTCTAGGAGCGTACCATCTGCTTTAAATTTATAAAACGAAGGGCGATACTCATCGCACATCCAGAAGTTGCCATCTTTGTCACGTACAATGCCTTCAAAATCAGCGCCATAAGGGTCGTGTGGCAGCTCCTGATAATTTTCACCCGTGGATTTGGACTGGTAGTCCGGTTTGTCATAAATGGTGCTACTATCAGTGTAAGTGACCGGCACTTCGTCAAAGCTAATCACGTTGCCCCTTCCGGAAATTGGCTTGATGCCGTCTTTTTGCACCAGCAAAATCTGTGTGTCCAGGGCAACAGTTCCTTCGGTAGGATCAAAGGTCATTTTTACAATTCGAGCTTGGTAGTTGGGTAGTTTAAAGGGGCGCAAATCCTGGAAGGTCTCTTGCACAACATCGTTCACAGGGATAGCCTCGTCGTTTGGCCCACGGTCAGGAATAGTATAAAGCACATAACTTTTATCATCAGATTCGAGTGGGTCGAAATACAAGCCAGAAAAACCACCGAGCTTCACGGGGGCTTGTCCGCCGTTATAAACAGGAGTGCCCAGTTCGGGCAGGTCAATCAACTCGTTGATTTTGAATTGTGTCAAAATAGGTGCTCCCTTCAGATGGTCTTTGTACCCCAGGGGTAGAATGTCTAAAATGGTAGCATTTGCCACATCAATGACGACAAAGGCATTATTTTCCTGCAAAGAAACATAAGCTCTTTTATCATCAGGAGAGAGCGCGATGTACTCTGGCTCTAAATCCTGCGATACTGTTGCGTTGGGTCCAAAAATGCGAATCCCTTTGTTCAGCAAAGAAGCTTTTTTGTCGTTATAACTTTCAAAAGTGAGGGTTTTAACCGTAGCACTTTCAAGCCCTGCCGATAAGTCAATGATACTCACAGTGCCTTCTGGATCAATCGAATAATCGCTATTGGGTTCGCCTTCATTGGCAATGAGTACTTTTTTGCCATCATGCGAAAACGTGAGCATATCGGGCAATGCTCCCACCGTCAGTTCTTTCAGGAAAGCACCATTGGCATCAAAAAACACCACTGCCCCGTTCATCGTTTTATCATCGGCTTCCACTGCTACTGCCACCAAGCCATTATAAACAGCAACACTATTGGCACCGCCACCGTAGGCGGATAAATTAATATCAGATACCTTGGCAGGCATCGCAGGATTGCTAATGTCGAGGATTGTAAGGGTATTGGCACTGGCATTGGTAAAAAAAATGCGCGCGGTGGCGGCATCAAAAGCGGCAATTTCGGCAGCGCCTTCATCAAAAATGCCGGTACGATAAGTAGATAGAAAGTTAAAATTGATTTCGTTTTGTGCCGAAGCGCCAAAGAAAAAAAGCATAGCAATCGGCAATAGCGCGATCGGCTTAGGTAAGATTCCAGTCATACAATTAAATCGTTTTTGGATTGAATAATGAAAGGCAAAGATAGGCAAACTTGTATTAACGCAAGTTTAATTTCTTAGTAAAACAAGGATTAAATATTGATTAGCAAAGCCGTATATCTGAAAAATATTGATTGAACGAAGAAGATGACCTGCTAAATGAAAAACCCGAAGTTTGTTGCTCTTCGGGCTTTTCATACGATCAAGCTTGAGTTAGTATTTCTGTTGAGATACTTTCTTTGTCTGTTTTTTCGGATATCTCTGTATTTCGAGTGGCGGTTTTGCTCGACAAATAAGAATAGATAGCAGGAATCACATAGAGGGTCAAAATGGTAGAAAAAATAAGCCCTCCAATGACAGCTACCCCCATCGAAACACGACTCTCGGAACCCTCGCCTAAAGCCAAAGCAATAGGCAGCGTGCCCAGCACAGTAGATAGGCTTGTCATCAAAATGGGACGAAAACGGGACACGGCAGCGTCTTTGATAGCATCCATACGGCTCAAACCTTGTTCCTTGCGTTGGTTGGCAAATTCTACAATCAAAATACCATTTTTGGCTACCAAACCAATGAGCATGATGATACCGATCTCACTGAAAATATTGAGCGTTTCTTTGCTCCACCATAGCGCCAATACCGCGCCGGCTATTGCTAAGGGCACGGTGAACATGATAATAAAAGGATCTACAAAACTCTCAAACTGCGCCGCCAGCACCAAATAAATAAGAATCAGGGCTAAAGCAAAAGCAAAAACCAAGCTGGAGGAGCTTTCTTCATAATCTTTGGAAGGACCTCGAAGGGCGGTAGCGAAAGATTCATCCAGTACCCGATCCCCGATAGCGCGCATCGCTTCGATGCCATCCCCGATCGTTTTACCTTTTGCCAAGCCGGCAGATACCGTGGCTGCCATAAAGCGATTATAGCGATACAAGGCAGGCGGTGCAGATTGCTCTTCAACAGAGACAATATTGTCTAATTGAATCATCATTCCCTCGCGATTGCGCACATACAAAGAGCGTAAATCTCTGATCTCATTGCGATCCTGGCGTTCGATTTGCCCGATAATTTGGTACTGCTTGCCATCTTTTATAAAATAGCCAAACCGTTGCCCGCTCAAGCCTGACTGGAGGGTTTGGGCTACATCTAATATGGACACCCCCAAGTCTTGTGCTTTTTGACGATCAATATTAATGAGTGCTTCCTGTTTGGTGAATTTTAAATCCAAATCCACGATGGAGAAAGTGCTATCTTTTCTGGCTTCATCTATAAATTTGGGCAGTATTTCGCGCAGCTTTTCAAAATTAGTTGCCTGGATGACAAACTGAACCGGCAAGCCCCCTCTGCGATCCCCAATTGTTGGGTCTTGGGTCATAAACACGCGCGCTTCGGTTATTTTAGCAAGCTGGGGCGATAGCTCGTCCAGGATTTGTTGCTGAGAGCGTTGTCTTTGGTCCGGTTCTGGCAGGATAATAGTTGCAAACCCACTATTGACAGAAGAACTCCCAAACCCTGGCGAGGTGATCAGCACCGTTCCTCGTTTTTCAGGTACTTCCTTCTCAATAAGGGCATCAATCATGCGCATCGTAGAATCCATGGATTCAAAGGTAGTTCCTTCTGTAGCTGTTGCATTGACGCGCAAGCGGCTGCGGTCTTCCAAAGGTGCCAATTCGGAGGAAAGTTTTGTGCCGAGCAGATAAGTCATCCCGCCAGCCACCAACATCAGCACGAAGCCCATCCAGCGCACCTTCATAAATCCATTCAGCGTACTTCTATAGCCCGAAACCAGTGCTGTAAAAAAAGGCTCTGTTAGCCTGTAAAACCAGGGATGTTGATCTCTGTTTTTTAAAATTTTGGAAGACAGCATGGGGGTCATAGAAAGCGCTACAAAGGAAGAAATCAGCACCGCTCCCGCTACTACAATACCAAATTCGCGGAACAAGCGCCCGGTCAAACCTTGTAGAAAAATCACAGGCATAAAAACAGCCACCAAAGCCACCGTAGTAGCAATCACCGCAAAGAAAATCTCCCTTGAACCTGACACTGCTGCTTCCAAGGGGGTCATACCTGCTTCTACTTTGGTATAAATATTTTCTACCACCACAATAGCGTCATCTACCACCAAACCAATGGCCAACACAATACCTAAAAGTGTCAATACATTGATAGAAAAACCAGCAAGGTACATGATAAAAAATGCACCGATAAGCGAAATCGGAATTGCTACCACCGGAATCACTGTGGTACGCCAATCCCGCAAAAAGAGAAAGATAATAAGTACCACCAGCCCGAAAGCAATGTAGATCGTTTCCTGTACTTCAGAAATGGAAGACCGGATAAACTTGGTGGTGTCAAATCCTATATCAACAATAATATCCTCTGGTAGGTCTCTTTTGATTTGTGCCAAACGCCTTTGCATTTCATCCGAAATCTGAATATGATTGGAACCTGGCTGTGGAATGATAGCTACGCCTACTGCAGGGATACCATCTCGGCGCATGAGTGAGCGGAGGTTTTCGGGTCCAAGCTCTGCATAGCCAATATCGCGAAAACGAACGATTCTCCCTTCAGATTGTTTGATAATCAAGTTGTTAAATTCTTCTGGTGTATCTAATAGCCCTCTCGTACGCACCGTCAGCTCTGTGGTATTTCCTTCCACCGATCCCGAAGGGAGTTCGATATTTTCACGTTGCAACGCACTGCGTACATCAAGGGGTGTTAATTGGTAAGCGGCTAATTTTTCTCTTGAAATCCACAAACGCATAGAATAGCGCTTTTCACCCCAAATGCGAATAGAACTAACCCCATTAATGGTTTGCAGGCGTTCTCTGAATAAGCGATCTGCCGCATCACTCAATTCGAGCAAACCTCTGTTTTTGCTACGAACACTCAGAAAGATAATCGGAAAATCATCTGCATCCGCTTTCGAAACGACAGGTGGATCCACATCCTGTGGCAATCGCCCAATAGACTGGGATACCTTGTCGCGTACATCATTTGCCGCATCTTCTATATTTACGCTCAGATCAAATTCGATTGAAATATTGCTTCGCCCTTCTCGGCTTGTAGAAGTGATCGAACGAATCCCCGCGATACCATTTACAGATTCTTCTATCGGTTCCGTAATTTGGGATTCAATAATATCGGCATTGGCACCTATATAACTGGTAGAAATGCTGATAATGGGCGGATCAACGCTGGGATACTCTCGCACTCCCAAAAAGTTCATCGCAATAATACCAAAAAGCATGATAATGATGGACATTACCGTAGCCAATACAGGGCGCTGAATACTCAAGGATGATAAACTCATAACTTTATATTTTGTTAAACGATCTCCAAAATAGGACATCGCTGCTTTTATTTTTTTATGAATACTGCCTGCCGCGCTTCAATTTAAGTTGGTGATGTTGACCTCGGCACCAGGGCGAATTTGCAAAATCCCTGTTATGATGATTGTATCCCCTGGGCTTAATCCCTTTAATACTTGTATTCTGCCTTCATTCCGAATGCCTGTTTCCACATCAACGGGCTGTGCCTTTCCATTTTTGTAAATATAAACTTTTTTACTTCCCAACTCCGGAAGTATCGCTTCGGTGGGAATCATAATTGTCTCTTCAAAATTTTTCAAATTGACCGTCACATTCGCGAAAGCGCCCGGCAAGATTCGCCCGCCAGGGTTGGGCGCACTGGCTTTGAGGCGCAGCGTGCGGGTCGTTGGGTCAATATTGGGCTCTTTTGCAACAACGGTGGCCTGGTAATCGGTGTTGCTGCCATCCATACGAAACTTAATCTTAGTGCCCACTTCTACATTGGCATTATACCTTTCTGGCACGGAGCATTCGATTTCGATGGGGTTCACACTCACCAGATTCACGATAGCAGTGCCTGGCGATAGGTAGCTTCCTTCACTAACCCGGCGCAAGCCCAGCAGCCCATCAAAGGGTGCTTTGATGGTGCGTTTTTCAATTTGTACATCTATCAGATTCAGTTCTTTATCCACTTGATCTGCCTCTGCGCGGGCGATTTCGTACTCCTGCAAACTGACTCCTTCTTTTTTGTACAAGCCTTCCAGGCGCTCGGCTATTTTTCTGGTGAGTTGTTGTTGTACCAGGAGGCGTTCTCGTTGTGCTTTTAGCTCTGCTACATCCAATTGTATCAATACCGCTCCTTTTTTTACAAAGGCACCCTCTTTGAATGAAATTTTGATGATTTTTCCTGCTACCTCACTGGATACGATTACTTCTTCGTTGGGTACCGTAGAGCCATTTACAAAAATAGCATCTTGGATACTTCCTTCCTTAATTACAAGGGCTTTCACAGGAATTGGCCCGCCTCTTTCTGATAAGCCAGCCGGGCGGGGGCTTGGGCTATCGGTAGGCAGGGGCGTTTCTTTTTTGTTGAAATAACCGGAATTGTACAAATAGAAAGCGCCAACAAACACAACTAAGGACAGTAAAATGAAAAGAATTCGCGTAGATCTTTTGCGCATAGCACCTTTTTTGAGCGATAAGTTAAAAACTATTTATCTGACAAACAGTAGCGTTTTTCAAATCTTAAGAAATGGTTAAAATCTTACAGGAATTGCTGTAATCCATTAAGCAAAATGGTTATCGCCTTTTAGACAAAGAAGCTGCGTATTTCCATCCAAAAATGACAAATTTTATCAAAAAGAGTGGGTAACAACACACAGATGCTAAAGTTTTATCGTCCTCTGTAAGGCCCTCAAGCGCTGTGTGCCTTGAAATTTCCCCACTTGCAAATCATCAATATTATATTTTTGAGCTGTCAGGGTGATGTAAAAGGCTTTAATTCAAAAGGAGCACTTACTTTAGACAATTGTGAGTAAAACAAAGCCTCGATTTGTAAGGGATACAATCTACGCCCAATTGATGCAAAGTCTCTAACAAAGGGCGAGGCTTTTTGCACCATATCCTGATAAGCATCAGCTACCATGCCAATAAAGGTTCGTTATTTTGTCTTGATAAACAACAAAATACGTCAAATAGATGATAGAAGGTAGCAATTGGCAATCATTACAAGGGTTTGATGGAAACAAAAAGCGCTGTAAAAAATATTTGGAAGATATTGCAACAGCATTTTATGCAAGACGCGGTATTTCTGATTTTTAGCAGGGCAGAAACTTTTTTCAGCAATTTTTTTGTTGTAACTTTGCGCCCGCTATTGGAAAAAGCAAAAATCCTTTCTACTTTTGTGCCAGACCCATAGTGTAACGGTAGCACACCAGATTTTGGTTCTGTTCGTCTAGGTTCGAATCCTAGTGGGTCTACTGAGTAAAGCCTGAGTGAAAACTTGGGCTTTCTTGTTTTTACTTTCCCTTCACTACGATTTCAAAAACTTGCTCCAAGCGATTGCCTTTTTCATCCACCAGCGTGAGGCGGTGTTTGCCTTCGGGCGGGTTGAGTTCCATGCTGTGAAAGGTCTCTGTGCTACCGATGTATTCATCATCCAAATGCCAGTATATTGGGGTTTCCGGGTTGCGATGGGCTACAGTGAAGACCGTTCGGGATAGCTCACCATTGAGGTCAATGGGTACATAAATTCGGGTGGGTTGCTTCGGATAAATCAATTGCATGCTAGGAATGTTGCTCTGAGCCAGTGTTTCCTGGCAATCCGAGCGATAAGAAGGCACTATTCTGTAAGTTGGATTTTTAAATTTGTAGTAGTATTCCTCTACCGGTGGTAGCACAAACCAGGGCTGATGTACTATGCGTTCGGGGGCTTCACAATCAGCGCTCACTTGCCATTGCAGCGTTTTGTCCAAATGTAGAAGTTGATGGAAAGGACAAGCGGCTGCCTGCAAGCCTGTTTTGGGAATCCAAATACTATCCGTTTCACAAATATCGAGCGCCCGATGCCCACTTTGTTTGCAGACAGCACTTTTTGTCATTTCGTTGTACGGTGTGTCAAACCAAGCGCCTCCTGGCAGGCGATTAAAAATATCGAATAAAACAGGCGCTGCGGTGAATACGCCAATCAATCCAGGGCGACCCTCGCCATCGGCATTGCCCACCCAAACGCCCACAGCATAGCGGGAGTTCACGCCTACTGCCCAGCCATCGCGGAAGCCGATACTGGTGCCTGTTTTCCAGGCAATGCGTTTGCTTGATTGGAATTGCTGCCAGTTGCCTTCGGTATCCGGTCGTTGCAGTTCTTTGATGGCATCAAAAGTAAACCAGATAGAAGCAGCGCTGAGGGCGGTAGGGTCGGCCCTGCGGGCCGTTGGCTTGGTAGTTGGAAAGGAAAATCCATGTAGATAATTAAGGGAGTGGAAATCTTGAGGGTCATAAGTTCCCTGGTAAGGATAGTAATGGTTTAGCGTGCGAGCCATGCTGGCGTACATCCCCGTAATGTCCCACAAAGTTCCTTCTGCACCCCCCAGGATGAGCGGCAAACCATAGTGTCCAGGCGGTTTGTTGAGGGTACTGAGCCCCAGCTTTTGTAGTTTGAAATGAAATTTTTCTAAGCCATACGTTTGTAGCAAATACACAAAAGGCACATTCAGGGAGCGCACCAAGGCTTGGTCCGCGGCAATCATGCCGTCGTATTTTTTGTGGAAATTTTCTGGGCGATAGCCACTCAGCTGAGCAGGTATATCAGGAACGAGGCTTTTGGGCAAAATGTGCCCTTCCTGTAGCATCAAGGCATAAAGGAATGGCTTGAGCACACTGCCCGTGCTACGCGGTGCTCTCACCACATCCACCTCCTCGCCGTGGGCTTCACCTGCGCCAATCACATTACCCACATACGCCAATACATTGCCTGTTTCTATGTCCGCAATGACTGCCGCAATGTTGTGAATTTCATTATAGCTAAAAAAATGCTGCTGCCTTTGAAGAATTTGCGTGAGCTGGGTTTGCAAAGATGCATCCAGCGTAGTTTGTACCCTCGATTGGTCGGCCTTGCCAGTGCGAACATATTCCAGATAAGCCCGATCCAGCAAATGTGGCGCGAGCCGAGGCAAGGGATGAGGTGCGTCGGGCAGGGGTTCTTCTTTTGCCAATTGGCAGGAGGTTTTGTCTATCCATCCTTTCTGAAAGAGTTTGTCCAAGAGGCGATTACGCTTTTCCAGCAATAGATTTCGATTCCTGCCCGGATGAATCAACGCAGGGCTGTTGGGCAAAACCGCCAGGGTAGCTGACTCCGCCCAGGAGAGCAGGCGGGCCTGTTTGCCAAAATACCGCCAGGAAGCTGCTTCCAAGCCGACCACATTGCCACCAAAAGGAGCGTGAGAGGCATACAAGGCTAAGATGTCCTGCTTGCTATGTGATAGCTCGAGGCGCGTGGCGAGCAACATTTCCACTATTTTTTGATAGAAAGTACGTCGTTTTCTTTTGCGGGATAGCCGAATCACCTGCATTGTCAGGGTGCTACCGCCGCTCACGATTTGCCCCGTTTTGATATTTTGCCACAAAGCCCTGGTCATTGCTGTTGCATCAAAGCCCGGATGCCAGTAAAAACGCTGATCTTCAAATGCAATAATCGCTTTAGCAAATTTATCGGGTACACTATCGCGTTTGGGGAATCGCCACTGACCATCAGCTGCGATGCGCGCCCCGAGGAGATCGCCATTTTTATCCTCCAAAACCATGCAGGTAGGGTCTTGAAACAAAGTGCGAGGCAACGAAAACCAGTAAGGTATAAAAAAAAGAAGCAAAACCAAGCCTGCCTTTGTTACGCCTTTTTGCCAAAGCCGCACAAGGGCACCAAGAACTGCACCCGCCATTTTTTTATAATCAAAACGCATATCTTTTTTCTGCTGTTACAAAAATAAAAAAGCCAATCAGAAAGATCAGAGCAAATTCTTCCTGGGAGTCGTAATATTGGGTGGTTTTAGATAAAACGGCTCAAAATAAGCAAGATCGGCAAAATTTTTTTCGTCAAATGCACATAATGCCAGTGGAATTAAGTGCCTGGAAGAACAAATAATCGGGCTAAAATGCGCCAAGGGCGAAGTGAGCACTGCCTGGCATTTGGCTGCGCCATTGCCACAAAAAACAATCGTATGCCCTTTGTCAAACCAGGCATCGAAGGTATCCGCTGTTATGGATAACGCTGCCGGCATTTGCATCGTGTTGCCTTTACTATCAAAAAGAGCCGTGTACACATCCATTCGCCGTGCGTCAATCATAGGGCAGTAAAGCGCATCTTTTTTTTCTGATTCGTAGGCTGATAGGGCCAAACTAAGCAAGGTATCTATGGCAAGGAGGGGTTTGTTCAGCGCATAGCAAATTCCTTTCGCGGCGGAAACACCAATGCGCAAAGCCGTGTACGAACCAGGTCCTTGGCTTACTGCCACGGCATCAATTTGGGATAGTGCCATGCCAGCTTGCCGGCAGCAGGCTTCTATCATTATCGTAATTTGTGCAGCATGATCGCTGAAGTTCGCCAATTCTTGTATCGCAAGTATGTCTAACCCTTTGCTCAAACAAACGGAGCAAACATCCGTTGAGGTCTCAATTTGTAAAATCAGCGCCATAGGCGACAAAAATACAGTTTCAGCACTTTATTTCTTATTCATTATTGCAAAAGCTGGTTTTCAAGTACTAATTTTGCAGTAGTTTAATTGAACAATCAAATGATTATTGCCTTTTATCGCCATTCTAATTTTCGGTAGCTGCTTAGTAGTTACCCCATGAGCACCTTCATTTCTTTTTACCTACTTTTCAATCAAGAAATATGTTAGACAAATTAGAAGCCATTCGGGATAGATTTACACACTTGGAAGAGCAAATGGCTGATCCTCAGGTTGTAATGGATATGGATCGCTACAAAAAAATTAGTAAAGAGTACAAAGAATTGAAAGAAATCGTGACGGTGTATGAGCAATACAAACAAACCTTGAACAACATCGCTTCTGCAAAAACAATGCTGGCAGAAAATGACCCCGAAATGCGCCAAATGGCAGCAGAAGAGCTGGATACTCAGCTGCCTTTAAAAGAAGAGCTCGAAGAAAAAATCAAAGTGCTACTCATGCCTAAAGACCCTGAAGATACGAAAGATGTGATCTTTGAAATTCGATCTGGCACAGGAGGTGATGAGGCGAGCCTGTTTGCAGGGGATTTGTACCGCATGTATGCTCGTTATTTTGATCATAAAGGCTGGACCGTAGAAGTGCTGGAGGTCAATGAAGGAACCCTGGGCGGTTACAATAAACTGGTACTGGAGGTAAGTGGCGATGGCGTGTACGGCAAATTAAAATTTGAATCAGGAGCTCACCGCGTGCAGCGCATCCCCAAGACCGAATCGCAAGGCAGGGTGCATACTTCCGCGGCAACTGTTGTGGTGATGCCCAAATTAGAAATGGAGGACGTAAACATCAACAGGGCTGATCTGAAAATTGATACCTACCGATCGAGTGGTGCAGGCGGACAGCACATCAACAAAACGGAATCGGCGGTGCGTATCACGCACTTGCCCACGGGAGTGGTATCAGAGAGCCAGGATGGTCGTTCTCAAATCCAAAACCGAGAAATAGCCTTACAGCGTTTGTATCAAAAAATCTACGAGGCGCAGCAGCAGCAGCACTTATCGGCATTGGCCGCACAAAGAAAATCCTTGGTGGGCAGTGGCGATCGCTCTGAAAAAATACGCACTTATAATTATCCTCAAAACCGCGTGACCGACCACCGCCTGGAAGGAGATAACAAAAACTATAACCTCGACACCGTGATGGAGGGCAACCTGGAGGACATCATCGAAGCGCTTCAAATTGCTGAGAATGCAGAAAGATTAAAGGCAAAAGAGCAAGAAACCGCTTAACGTCGAATTCGCTCACCTTTGCGTACAGCATAAATGACCGTTATAACCAAGGTCAAAACCGTGATTGGCAATACGAACCACATCATTGCCACGTCAAAAGCCTCTAAAGCGCTATGCTTGGAAGCCGCCAGGATCAAATAAACAACATAAGCAATATAAAACCCAAGAAAGACAAAGCCTTCCCAGCGTCGAATGGTGTGACCCGTAAAAAAGATCGGCAAACAAGCAATCGCTACCGCGATCATGATCGGAATATCAAATTGTAAAGCTGCTTTTGACACAGGGATTCCTGCCGGAGCAACCAGCGCCGAAATCCCTAATACCGCTAGGATATTAAAAATATTGCTACCCACCACGTTACCCACCGCAATGTCCCGTTCGCCGCGAATGCTGGCAATCACAGAAGTAGCAACTTCAGGCAAGGATGTACCCGCTGCTACAATCGTCAAACCAATAATTAGATCGCTGACACCCATGCTTTTAGCGATCGTCGTGGCGCTGTCCACCAGCCATTGCGAACCTAACACCAGCATTGCCAAGCCAATAATCACAAAAGCGACGTTGAGTAGCCATTGCTTGGCAGTCCAGCCTTTGCCATCGCCGTATTCTTCTTCGTATTCTTTTTGTACAACTTTACTTTTCTCTTTTTTGCTTTGGCGAATAAGAAAAACAGTATAAGCGATAATTCCCAGAAATAAGAAAATCCCTTCCCAGCGACTAATATTACCATCCCAGCCCATCCAGACGACCAACAAAGATGCAATAATCATCAAGGGCACATCCAACCAGATCAACTGCTGCGCCACCATCAACGGCACAATCAAAGCCGCTAAACCAAGTATGAATAACACATTGAAAATATTGCTACCCACCACATTGCCTACTGCGATATCCACATTGCCACTCATACTCGACATGATACTCACTGCCATTTCTGGCGAACTGGTACCGAATGCCACTACCGTCAAGCCAATCACCAAAGGTGAAATCCCAATGGCTGCCGCTATTCTCGAAGCACCGCGCACTAACACTTCCGCCCCAAGAATAAGCAATACAAATCCGCCTAAGAGTAATAAAATGGTCATTCTGATTCTGTTTGGATCAAATAATGGCGAAATTTAGCAAAGAAAAGCGCTTGGTCTTATTTGTCGGAAGTCTTTTTTCGACGAGATTGGCAAGTCTTTAGTAAGTTTGTCTTAAAAATCTTTGATATGATTCAGTTTTATATCGTCAATGGCGCATTGGTCAACGCTGCTGAAGCAAGTTTGAAAGTGACCGATTTGGCAACGCTTCGTGGCTACGGTGTATTCGATTTTTTCTTAGTGCGCAGCGGCGTGCCGATGTATGTGGATGATTACATAGCGCGGTTCCGGCATTCAGCAAGCTTGTTGAACCTGAAATTGCCCGTCTCTACAGATGAACTGAAAGCCCATGTCCAGGCGCTCATCCAAGCCAATAGCTTAGATGATGCCGCCATCCGGCTGGTGCTCACCGGCGGCTATGCCGAAGATGGCTACACCCCCGTTGCCCCTAATCTACTCATCATGGAGCATCCCATGCCCGGCTACAAAGACGATGTGCTTACCAAAGGCGTAAAAGTGCTCCTGCACGAACACCAGCGCGAATTGCCGGAAGCAAAAACGATCAATTACCTTACGGGAATACGCCTGGCAGGCAATATGAAACAGCAGGGCGCCATTGAAATCATTTACCACGATGGTCAGTTTGTACGTGAGGGAGTTCGCTCCAATATTTTTTTAGTCACAAAAGAGGACACAGTGGTTACGCCGAAAGACAAGCTTTTGCATGGCATCACCCGAAAGAATACCATTGCGCTTGCACAAAAACATTTCCAACTGGAAGAACGCGACGTGACGCCGACAGAACTGCTTGCCGCAAAGGAGGTTTTCCTGACTAGCACCACCAAAGGCGCGATGCCGGTAGTGCAAATTGGCGATCATGTCATCGGTAATGGTAAACCCGGTGAAATGACCCTGCAATTGGCAAAATTACTCCAGGCCAAGGACCAGGCGTATGTGGAAAGTGTGAAAGTAACAATTTGATTGCCAATCAATTAACTTATTGCTTATAAATATTTTACGATGAAAATTTTAGCCCTTGCCTTAAGCCTGATTCTGACATCCAGCGCCATTGCTCAGAGCATCCTCCTTCGCCCAGCTCGCATCTTCGATGGTACAGAAATGCAAGATGGCTGGGTGGTTTTGGTAGAAAAAGAGCGCATTGTAGCCGTTGGGCCGGCTCATTCGGTCAAAGCCCCTGCCAATACAAACGTCATCTCACTTCCCGGTGCTACGCTGATGCCTGGTATGATCGAAGGACACTCGCATATTTTATTGCATCCTTATAATGAAACTTCCTGGAATGATCAGGTTTTGTTGGAGTCGCAGGCGGAAAGGGTCGTACGGGCTACCGTGCACGCACGCGAAACCCTGATGGCAGGATTTACCACCATTCGGGATTTGGGTTCTGAAGGTGCTGATTATGCAGATGTTGGGATCAAACAAGCGATTGAAAAGGGAATTATCCCTGGACCCAGGATGATCGTTGCCGGGCGGGCGATTGTAGCTACGGGGAGCTATGGTCCAAAAGGTTTTGCGCCGCATGTGCACATTCCACTTGGTGCTGAGGAGGCCGATGGCATAGATCATTTGATAAAAGTGGTGCGCGATCAGATTGGCAAAGGAGCAGATCTGATAAAAGTTTATGCCGATTACCGTTGGGGCTTGCAAGGTGAAGCCATGCCTACTTTTTCCATAGAAGAATTGAAGCTCATCGTAGAAACCGCTGCCAGCAGCGGTCGTCAGGTAGTCGCTCACGCCGCTACGGCCGAAGGTATGCGCCGGGCAACGCTAGCGGGTGTAGCCACTATTGAACACGGCGACGGCGGTACAAAGGAAGTTTTCGATTTGATGAAAAAACATGGCGTAGCCCTTTGCCCCACCATTGCTGCCGGAGATGCCATTGCCCAATATCGCGGTTGGAAAAGAGGATCAGACCAGGAACCAGAACGCATTCGCATCAAGCGGGAAAGCCTAAAAGTAGCAATTGAATCGGGTGTGACAATCCTTGCCGGCGGGGATGTGGGGGTTTTTGCTCATGGCGATAATGTGCGGGAACTCGAATTGATGGTGGAATACGGGATGCAGCCTTTGGAGGTGCTTCGGGCGGCTACTTCTGTCAATGCAACTGCTTTTCATATCAATGACAGGCTGGGCTTTGTCAAAACAGGCTACCTGGCTGATCTCATAGCGGTGCAAGGCTTTCCGGAAAAAAACATCAGTGATCTCAGGAAGGTCGTTTTGATAATGAAAGGCGGCACGATTCATAAGCTTCAGGATTAATCCTTTTTCAGGAAAGTTGGATTTGTATATTTGTATACTTTTTTTACTAACTTCAGACCTAAAACACCCATAATGGCTGACAGTACCATCGCAAAAGCTACAGAAGTGTATGTGAGAGGCTTACTCTCTACCCAATTGACGAAAGACCATCTCTACCACGATTTGCCCCACACGCTGGCGGTGCGCGATGCTTGTTTGGATATTGCTTCAAAACAAAACATACCTTCCACCGAACTGGAGATTCTCGAAATTGCTTGCCTGCTGCATGATACGGGCTATACCGAAGTTTACACAGGGCATGAAGCCAATAGCTGTCGTATCGCACTTGATTTTTTGAACAGCCAAAACTATCCCGCGGAAAAAATACAGCAGGTATTGGCTTGCATTGATGTGACAACGCCCGCCGCGCATCCTACCAACTTGTTGCAACAAATTATTAAAGATGCTGATTATAGCCATCTGGCTTATGAAAATTACCTCGAAGTCATAGAAGCTTTGCGGCACGAATGGGCGGTATTCCTTCATAAAACTTATGACGATGCCGATTGGTACAAATTAAATTACGATTTTGTAAAAAATCACCAGTATTTTACCCCAGGTGCACGGGCGCTTTATGATTCACAAAAGGAAGTTACACTCAAGCAATTGAAAAAAATCGTGAAAAAAGATAAAAAGAAAGACAAACAGCTCCTCCCAGGTTCAGAAACTGGCATTTCTGATAGCCGCAGCGCACAGATGATGTTTAAAACAGCACTCCGCAATCACTTGGATTTGAGTAATTTAGCCGATAATAAAGCGAATATCATGCTGAGTGTCAATGCGCTCATCATTACCGTTGCCATTCCTATGGCGGCTTCTTACATCCAAAAAATTCCTTATCTGGTATATCCTATTACTACTTTGTTGGCTACCTGTATCACCTCCATGATTTTTGCCACATTGGCTACCCGCCCCATCCGAATGACGGGCTACACTGCTTCCAAACAGATAGAAGAAGGCGAATCTAATCTATTTTTCTTTGGCAATTTTTACAAAATGAATTTTAAAGAATACCAAGATGGTATGCAGTATGTAATTGCCAATAATGATAATCTCGATAATGCCATCATGCGCGATCTCTACTTTTTGGGGCGCTCTCTCGGCAAAAAATACAACCAGCTTCGCATTTGCTACAATATTTTTATGTTTGGCATGGTGCTCACGGTATTGGTCTTTTGCATTTGCTACGCAGCCTGGCGGTGAGGCGAGGGATAAAAACCAACACGCAAAACTTTACTTTCTTACCTTTGCGCAAAATTCTGTGATATGAATATCCTCCTACTGGGCGGCGGCGGCAGGGAGCATGCCTTTGCCTGGAAAATACGCCAGAGCCAGTTGTGCAAAAAATTGTTGATTGCCCCCGGTAATGCAGGCATGCAAGGCTTAGGCACGCTGTTCCCTGTTGATCCTAATGATTTTGAAGCAATCAAGCAGCTTGTACTTTCAGCAGCAATAGATATGGTGGTGGTCGGTCCCGAAGAGCCGCTGGTACGGGGCATTTACGATTTTTTCAAGCAGGATGATTCCCTGCGGCACATCGCCGTCATTGGTCCTTCCGCGGCTGGGGCACAGCTCGAAGGCAGCAAGGCTTTCGCCAAACAATTTATGCAGGAATTTGGCATCCCAACAGCCGCTTACCGCGAATTTACACTCGAAACACTGGAGGATGGTTTGTTTTACATAGCAAATCAGCAACCGCCTATTGTACTAAAAGCAGATGGATTGGCAGCCGGAAAGGGCGTGTTGATTTGTGAAACAATACAGGAGGCGCAGCAGGCTTTTCGCGAAATGCTCGCCGGCAAATTTGGCACCGCCAGTGCAAAGGTGGTGGTGGAGCAATTTTTAAAAGGTATTGAGTTTTCTGTTTTTGTTATTACCGATGGAAAATCCTATCGGGTGTTGCCAGTTGCAAAAGATTACAAACGTATAGGCGAAGCGGATACCGGCTTGAATACCGGCGGCATGGGCGCTGTTTCGCCAGTGCCTTTTGTTGATAAGGTTTTGATGGAAAAAGTAGAAGAACGCATCATTCGACCCACCATTCGGGGTATTCAGCAACGCGGATTGGTGTATGAAGGCTTTCTTTTTCTGGGCTTGATTCGTGTGGCAGAAGAGCCTTTTGTGATCGAATACAATTGCCGCATGGGCGATCCCGAAACGGAAGTTGTGCTCCCACGCATCAAGGGGGATTTGGTCGCAATTATGCAAGCTATTGCAACCCAAGGGCTGGCGGGCTTGAGCATCGAAGAGGAAACGCGCGCCACGGCAACGGTGATGCTGGTATCGGGAGGCTATCCGGAGGCGTATGAAAAAGGAAAAATAATCAGCGGATTAGAATCAGTGGAAAATAGCATTGTATTTCATGCAGGAACCACGTTATCGGCAGGAAAGATCGTGACCAATGGCGGCAGAGTGCTGGCGGTCACTTCCTATGGGCATAATTTGCAGGAAGCGCTGCGGCAGTCGTATCAAAATATTCTTAAAATTGATTTTGAAAATAAATACTATCGGAAAGACATTGGATTTGATGTACAAAATATGCAGCCATGAAAATAATCGCTATTCTATTTTTTGTAATTGAAGCATCTTTTGTCTTTTGTCAAACGATTCCACTGCCTAATGCGCACGCACACAACGACTATGAGCACACCCGCCCTCTGCAGGATGCACTGGCACATGGGTTTACGAGTATAGAAGCAGATATTTATTTGATTGACAATGAACTATACGTCTCGCACGACAGACCTTTGTCTAAAAAAACGGAAAAAACCTTGTTGAATCTGTACTTAAAGCCCCTACAGGAAATCATTCGCCAAAATAAGGGCGAGGTCTATCCAGGTTATACTGCTGACTTTTTTCTGATGATTGACATAAAAACGGATGCCAATGCAACTTATCAGGTTTTAAAAAAACAACTCGCGGCGTTTTCTGAAATGCTGACTACCTACGAAAATGGGATCAAAAAGCAAGGTGCTGTCACTATTTTCCTTTCGGGCAACCGCCCAATCGAACTGGTTGAGCAAGAAGCCTTTCGCCAGCTTGCCATTGATGGACGACCATCCGAGGTAGGAAAATATGATGCAAATTTGATGCCCGTCATCAGTGATCATTACAGAAACCACCTCAGCTGGCGCGGAAAAGGGCGGTTGAAAAAAGAAGAAGTTGAAAAACTTAGGCAGTGGATCGAGCAGGCGCATCGCCACAAGCAACGGGTGCGTTTATGGGCAAGCCCGGAGAAAAAGAAAGTCTGGGAAAAGCTTTTAGAAATTGGTGTAGATTTATTAAACACGGATCAGCTAGAGCAACTACGAGATTTCCTTTCGGAACGGCAATGATTTCAGATGGGCAGCGATGTGGCTACCCACCTGAATCTTTTCAACTATTCTCTTGGCGCTCGTGCTACTGCATTTTTCAAAGGTGGCACAGTTTTTAAATAAGCATAAACTGCTTTGATTTCAGCCGTATCTAATATCGCATAAGGCAACATCGGATAACGAACCGGCCCATTCGGCGTTTGCCCAGTTTTCATGGCAGTCAGGAATTGCGCCTCCGTCCAGTTGCCGATGCCGGTTTCTTTGTCAGGTGTGATATTCGCGCTGGGGATCAAGTTTCCATCAAAATCCAGCATAGGATTGCCACCTGCATAGAATCCGGCGGATTTCTCTGGCTCTAAATCATTTACAGTAGAAAAGTCAGCGGAATGACAAGCGTAGCAACCATAAATGCCATCCGCCAGATAGCGTCCCCATGCTACCTGATCGGTTGTATCGGGCAGTGGAATGGCTTTTTCAGGCATTGGCAGCGGTTTGAATGCAAATTTTAATAATGCTTTGGACAGAAATGTCAATTCGTTTTTAGCATTATTTTTTTCTGAAGGAGCTAATCTTGGATCATCCGAACGCAACCATGCAATGATGGAATAGATGTCTTCTTCCGCCATATTAGGAAATTTGGGCATCATCGCAGCGAATGTTCCATCTTTCCGCAAGCCACTGCGAAGGAAAGCGTAAATCTCTCCATCTGTCCAGGCACCAATCCCTTTTTCAGGATGCTGCGTAATGTTGAAAGAATGGATTTTACCAAATGATAATGGCACATCCAACATTTGCTGTCCGCTTAGCTTGCCGTCGCTGCCAGCGTGGCATTGCACGCAAAGCATCGAAGCGAGCTTGGCGCCTTGCGCAACCCTCTCGGGCGTCACTTCTACTTTTAATTCAGGAATCGTAGGTGGATCGTAAGTGGGTGCAGGTGCAAATGCAACCCAGACAACCAAAGCGCCGACGATAAGTATCAGAATGCTCAGTATCCAGGCGGTGATTTTGAGAATTCGTTTCATTTTGACGAAATTTTAGTGTTTTGAAATAAAAAGGGTCTATGTTCAGATATTTTCCGATTCAATTTTCTCAAAACACCACCTGTTGCTGCAAAAATGGCAATTTTATTGGTATTAAACAAATATTAGGGATACCAAATACTGAATTTTAGGTAGCCACGGGTTGTTTTTTTAAACTTTTTGTTTTAAATTTAAAACAAAAAATTACCAAATGCAAGAAACATTTCAACTCAGAGATGTATTTAACCCTCCAATAATCAATGATTTCGCTGCTGCTATTAAGTCTAATTGGTCGGATTTTGATGAAACTGGTTTCAAAAATGCGATCATCCCAAAACTTCCGGAACTCAGCTACGGCGGTCGTTCTAATTTGATCACCGAAAAGCTGCGCGAATTCCTGCCCGATGATTATCCTACGGCGATTGATATTTTGCTGCGCTCCCTGATGTCAGAACTGAAAGTCGAAGAATTAGCTGGTTTTGAGCGTTTTATCGTGATGCCGCAATGCGCTTTTGTAAGTCGCTATGGCAGAGATCATTACGAGGTTTCGATCAAAGCTTTGTACGAAATGACCAAGCGTTTCACCGCCGAAGGCGACTTGCGCACTTTTATTGAACTGAAACCCGAACGAACGATGGCGATGCTGCACGAATGGTCGCAAGATTCCAATTGCCATGTGCGCCGACTCGTGAGCGAAGGGACGCGCCCGCGCTTGCCGCTGGGACGAAGGTTGAAAATGTTTATTGATGATCCGAAACCATTGATGTCTTTATTGGATAAGCTTATTCCTGAGCCAACCTTGCTCGTGCGCCGCTCGATTGCGAATAATCTCAATGATGTTGCCAAAGATAATCCTGATATTGTGGTAGAGACCCTCGAACGCTGGCGCTACGAGCATCCCAGCGAGGAAATGGAATGGCTCATCAAACACGCTTCGCGCACACTTATCAAGATGGGACACCCAGGAGCATTGAAATTATTGGGCTTCAGTGATGGCGCAGCGGTCAGAATGGAAAACTTTCAAGTAGTACAACCCAATATCAAAGTCGGTGATTATCTCGAATTTTCGTTTGATCTGATTTCCGAAGGAAAACAAGCGCAAAACCTGGCGATTGACTTTGTGCTGTATTTTATGAAATCCAATGGCAAACACGCACCGAAGGTATTTAAGTTGACTACCAAAACCATTCAACCCGGCGAAAAAATTCAACTCAAGAAGCGGCATTCCTTCAAAAAAATTGGCATTCGACCTTATTACGCCGGCGAGCATCGCGTGGTGATCCAGGTAAATGGAAAGGAAAGTGAAGCAGTGAAATTTTGGTTGGAAGTTTGATGCCTTCTGAAAGAAACATTTGTTATTGCTGTTTGTTAAAAAATAGCGTATTTTCGCCGAAAAATCGGTTTTAGCTACCTAACTAAAAGTACAACCAATATGTTTTTTGATTTCACAGAAGAACAACTCGCCGTGCAGCAAGCAGCGCGTGATTTTGCTCAATTGGAATTAAAACCAGGCGTTATCGAGCGGGATTCAAAAATGCAGTACCCGACCGAGCAAGTTCGTAAAATGGCAGAGCTTGGCTTCTTTGGCATGAATGTGTCTCCGCAATACGGCGGTGGAGGAATGGACGCTATCTCTTATGTATTGGCCATGGAAGAACTTTCTAAAGTGGATAGCTCCTGCTCTGTTATTATGTCGGTGCAAAATTCTTTAGTGAATTGGGGGATCGAGGCTTATGGTACGGAAGAACAAAAAGCAAAATACCTGCCCAAACTCGCCCGCGGCGAGTGGATTGGCTCTTTTTGTCTTTCTGAGCCGGAAGCTGGTAGCGATGCCACCAGCCAACGCACGACAGCCGTGGATATGGGCGATCATTATCTGCTCAATGGCACCAAAAACTGGATTACCAACGGAGGTACCTCTAAGTTGCATATTGTAATGGCTCAAACGCATCCAGAACTGGGGCACAAAGGGATCAATGCCCTGCTGGTAGAGACCGATTGGGAGGGCGTAGTGATCGGTGCAAAAGAGGATAAGCTGGGCATCCGCTCTTCTGATACGCACACCATCATGTACACCGATGTGAAAGTACCCAAAACAAATCGCATTGGGGAGGAAGGTTTCGGGTTCAAATTTGCGATGAAGACCCTTGCCGGCGGGCGTATTGGTATTGCGGCACAGGCGCTTGGCATTGCCGGTGGTGCATACGAACTGGCAGTGGCTTATGCCAAAGAACGCAAAGCCTTTGGTAAACCAATTAGCAATCATCAGGCTATTGCTTTCAAACTGGCGGATATGGCTACAGAAATCGAAGCTGCTAAGTTGATGGTTTATCGTGCTGCTTGGATGAAAGACCAAGGCATGGACTACAGCACAGCCAGCTCTATGGCTAAACTTTTTGCTTCAGAAGTAGCTATGCGGCATACCGTGGAGGCTGTTCAAATTCATGGCGGCTATGGTTTTGTGAAGGAATACCATGTGGAAAGGCTCATGCGCGATGCCAAAATCACTCAGATTTACGAAGGTACTTCAGAGGTGCAGCGGATTGTAATTTCAAGGGCAGTGTTGGAAGGGCAATTATACCAGCCAATGTTTGCAGGCAGTATTATGGAAAAAGTCTGATAAGCTGGAGAGGTTTTTTTCTGGCGTTTGCTAAGTGCAATAGACTCGGAAAACAATCTCTTCGCTCTTAGTGTTTTGATAGATGTTTGTGAATAAAGGCTGCTTCATTAGTGGCGTTGGGAGGGTGTACACTCGAAATAACTTGCATGCGTGGTTCTTTTCAAATAGCAAAGTTTTTTGGCATACCGGTGCAAGTACACTGGTCTTTCGGGCTTATTTTTGTCTGGATTTGGTATGAAGCGTACATGGACAACCAGGGTTGGCAGGAGATGCTTCAGCTCACGCTGCTCCTCATTGCTATATTTACCTGCGTTGTGTTGCACGAATTTGGGCACGCGCTTACGGCGAAACGCTTTGGCATTGGTACACGCGACATTATCCTTTCACCCATCGGCGGGATCGCTCGGCTGGATAAACTACCCGAAAAGCCAATCCAAGAATTGCTCGTTGCTATTGCTGGTCCCCTCGTCAACATTGTCATTGCAGCTGCGTTGCTTTTTTATTTGTTAGTCATTGCCACCGAGCCCTACGAGGCATTGCTGGGAGTGCTTTCCAGATCGAGCAATAGCTTTGTGCAGCACATCCATCCTGTGCATCAGTTTTTGGTCACTATCGTATTTATGAATGGATTACTGGCAGGTTTTAATATGATTCCTGCTTTCCCGATGGATGGCGGAAGGGTACTGAGGGCTTTGCTGTCCATCCGGCTGGGGCACCTGCGCGCTACCCGTGCGGCGACTTATGTAGGTTTTGCATTTGCAATTTTAATCGGTATTGCAGGTGTCTTGGAGCAAAATTTTATGCTGGTTCTGATTGGAGGCTTTGTTTTAGTCATGGGAATGATGGAATACCGCATGGCGAAAACAGATGCTTCTTTGGATACTTTTACGGCATCACAACTGATGCGTAACCAATTTTCAGCTTACTACCAGACAGATCAAATGGCATTGCCTGCTCATACGCTTTCTAAAGGATTGGAACATAATTTCCTAGTATTCGATGATTGGCAAAACCTGAAAGGGATTCTTACAGAAGCGCAAATCCAGAAAGCGGTGGAACACCAACAACTCGACGACACTGTACTTACTTTTGCAACCAACAGCTTCATGCCGCTGCTCGCCAGTGATACGCTAAGGTACGCACTTGAGCAAATGCAAGGCACCGGGTACGCGATGTTGCCTGTCTATGAAAATGATAAATTAGTAGGTGTATTAGACTATCACGCAATCCACCGGTTTTTGCGAAGGCAGTCAAAATTATTTGCCGTCTTCTAAGCCCAGCTTCTTTTTAGCCAGCGCCAAAATATCGTCTTCTGGTTGCAAAAAAAGCACGGCGTTGAAGATGCTGGTATCAAAAATCATCAAAAAACCATTTTCCTTTGCAACGTCCTCAATGCTCTTAGCAGCTCTATCAAAAATGGGTTTCAGCAACTCCTGGCGCTTCGCTTCTACTTTTTGAGCTATATCTTGCTCTAAGGCTTGCAGTGCCAGCTGTTCTTGCTCCAGTTCCTGCTCCTTTTGTTGCTGCTGGAGGGGCGAAAGTTTTCCTTCTTGCACATCTTTGATCGCCTGAGCATATTTTTCCTGAAAAGCTTTTAGTTTATTTTCACCATCCGCCACCAATCCATCTCGAAAAACCTTGAGGTCCTCATCCGCCTTTTTGGTCTCCGGCATGGATGCCACCAGGTTGCCAAAGTTGATATGACCGTACTTCTGAGCAGTACTTACCAAAACAGACGAAGTTAATAAAGCTGATAACAATAATTTTTTCATTGAATCTCAAATTTTTGGCAAAGGTAGCTGGAAAACAACAACTTCTCCAATTTTTAACGAAAGTTTAAAAGAGCGTGATTCCAAAAAAAAGTTGTACCAAAATTAAAACAAAACAAAAAATGTTTTTTTAAAACAAAACAAAATGTTTTAAATTGGCGCTTTATTGAGTTCGAAAATTTTGAAAATCGCTGCTTTTATTGCAGTACACCCAATTTCTGGGGGGTTAGCGGTGTAGCCATATTTAAACTTACTTAGCCATGAATAGAAATTTACCCGTCTTGATGGAACGCACCCTGGTGCAAACCAGCCAAATTGTCCGGCGGCATTGGCTCAAAACGATCCTATTGGTTGTTTTTGCCTACTTGATTTACCAAAAAGATTTGAGCATTGACCTTTACCTCAAAACGGTTCAGCCCTCTTTTTCTGTTGAAGAAGTGGTAGAAAAACATCCCGAAGAAGACGCATTCTCAGCGCGCCCTGTCAATATTTCTATGTTTGAGAAGGCAGCGCCGGCCCAAAAAATTACTCAAAAAAAGGACAGCAATCAAGCCAATGAGTTTTCCAATATGAGTTTTTCTGATGACAGATTTGCAACAAAAGACTCTGAAGCCGCCAGGATTGCCAAAAAACGCAAACAGGAAGCCTATGTGAAGCGCTTTGCCCAAACGGCTCAAGCCGAAATGGATAAATTTGGCATACCTGCCAGCATCATTCTGGCGCAGGGCTTGCTGGAAAGTGATGCCGGCGATAGCAAGCTGGCTATCAACAACCATAACCACTTTGGGATGAAATGTTTCTCCCGCACTTGTCGTAGGGGGCATTGCAGCAATTTCACGGATGACTCACACAAGGATTTTTTCAGAATTTATAAAAGCCCCTGGGAAAGCTATCGGGCGCACAGCTATCTGCTCCGTGCACCGCGCTACAAGCACCTCTACAAGCTGAAAAGCACCGATTACAAAGCCTGGGCGCAGGGCTTAAAAAAAGCAGGGTACGCTACGGATAAATTTTATGCCGAAAAACTGATTCATCTGATCGAAGAGCTGGATTTGCACAAGTACGATTGATGGCGATGATTTTTTATTTTATTCTCCATGCTTTTGCTGCCTGCAAACGGAATTAAGTTTATTTTTGTGCCGTTTTTCGCATACCCTTGAACTTTAAAATTCAAAAAAATGTATCGTACGCACACCTGTGGAGACCTCCGCATCCATCACGTTGGACAAACAGTAACCCTGAGTGGTTGGGTGCAATCTATCCGCGACAAAGGCTTCATGATGTGGCTTGACCTGCGTGATCGCTATGGCATGACACAATTATTGTTTAATGAAGAAAAAACGCCCAAAGCATTATTCGATCTGGCGCGTACCTTGGGTAGAGAATTTGTCATCCAAATCAAGGGGGAGGTGATCGAGCGGGTATCAAAAAACGATAAAATCCCAACAGGCGACATAGAGATTTTGGTGCAAGCCCTCCAGGTACTCAATGCTTCAAAAGTACCGCCCTTTACCATCGAAGATGAATCGGATGGTGGCGATGACCTCCGCATGAAATACCGCTATCTCGATTTGCGGCGTAGCCCTGTACAGCGCAACATTATTTTTCGCAGCAAACTGGCACTCGAGACCCGAAAGTACCTTTCCAGTGCCCATTTTGTGGAAGTTGAAACGCCTTTTCTTATCAAAAGCACACCCGAAGGCGCGCGCGATTTTGTGGTGCCGAGCCGCATGAACCCTGGGCAGTTTTATGCTTTGCCACAATCGCCCCAAACATTCAAGCAAATCTTGATGGTAGCAGGCATGGATCGTTATTTTCAGATCGTGAAATGCTTCCGCGATGAAGACCTTCGTGCCGACCGCCAGCCGGAGTTTACCCAAATAGATTGTGAGATGGCTTTCGTAACCCGCGAAGATATCTTGCAAACCTTTGAAGGCTTGACGAAGTATCTATTTAAAACGGTTTTGAATATCGAATTGCCGGATTTTCCTCGTATGAGTTATGATGAAGCGATGCAGCGCTATGGCTCGGATAAACCTGATATCCGCTTTGGGATGGAATTCGTAGAACTAAATGATTTGGCTCAACATAAGGGATTTAGTGTATTCGATAGTGCAGAATTAGTGGTAGGTATCTGTGCCCCAGGCGTAGCCGATTATACCCGAAAGCAATTGGATGAATTGACCGATTTTGTAAAACGCCCACAGATCGGAGCCAAAGGTTTGGTGTACGTCAAGTATGAAGCTGATGGCATCAAATCTTCGGTAGATAAATTTTACGCCCAAGAGGATTTAAAAATCTGGCTGGATCGCGCTGGCGCAAAGCCTGGTGATCTTTTGCTTATCCTTGCCGGAGAGGCAGAAAAAACCCGTAAGCAACTCAATGAACTCCGCTTGGAGATGGGCAATCGCCTGGGATTGCGCGATTCAAAAACATTTAAGCCACTTTGGGTAGTTGATTTTCCGCTGCTGGAATGGGATGATGATACCCAACGATTCTACGCCATGCACCATCCTTTTACTTCTCCTAAACCGGATGATATTGCTAAAATGGCAAGCGATGATCACGCCGTCCTCAAGGGATTGCGCGCGGATGCCTACGATCTGGTACTCAACGGTGTAGAAATCGGCGGAGGCTCCATTCGTATCCACGACCGCGACCTGCAAATGAAGAACTTCCGTTTGTTGGGCTTTACATCAGAGCAGGCAGAGGCGCAGTTTGGCTTTTTGTTAGGGGCATTTGAGTATGGCGCGCCACCGCATGGAGGTATCGCTTTTGGTTTCGACCGGCTTTGCGCGGTGATGAATGGACAGTCCTCGATTCGTGACTTTATTGCTTTTCCAAAAAATAACCAGGGCCGCGATATGATGATTGATGCGCCTTCTGAAATTGCAGCCGAACAATTAAAAGAATTGAACCTCAACGTGATGGTATTACTAAAAAATTAAATATTTGATTTTCAATAAATTAGATTGATTTCTTTTAGAAAGCTGCTCCATTCTTTATGGAAGGTTCTTCCAGCCAAAAGCTATTGACTTCCAGCCCCGCAGTGATCCTGACTTTTTCCATGTTGAGGAGTTCCAGTACGGCGAGAAAAGTCACAATAGCGTGAATTCGATTGGTGCAATTTTCAAAAATACTTTTAAAATCTGCTTTTTTCCGGCTGCGCACCTTATCCAAAATCAGCATCTGCTCCGCTTCAATCGTATAGTTGTATTGAACAATCTGGTGGATGGTTTTGGGATGCGTATTTTCAAAACGCTGCACCAGGCGCTCAAACGTTTTGAGTAAGCGAAATAAGGTGACCGATTCCAACTCCACATCCACTAAGGCTTTCGTAGCGATTTTAGCCAGTTCGTCCGTCAAATTGCCCCGATGCGCCCTTTGGGCACGGCATTCCTCCATTTGGCGCATTTCCTCCAGCACACTTTTGTAGCGTTTGTACTCAAGGAGGCGCTGCACCAGTTCTTCGCGCGGATCAATTTCGTTGCCTGCTTCGTCGAGTTGCTTGCGGGGCAATAACAGCCTGGCTTTGATACGACACAACGTAGCCGCCACCAGGATAAATTCGCTCGCCAGATCAATATTCATTTTTTCCGCCTGATGGATGTAATCCAAAAAATCATCTGTAATTTTAGCAATAGGAATATCGTGTATGTCCAGTTCATCTCGTTCGATGAAAAAGAGCAACAGATCAAAAGGACCCTCAAATTGCGGCAGTTTTATGGTATAAGTCGCGCTCATCGGCAATAAAAGTCGGTAAAAGTACAACGCAGTTTTTAGAATTCAAATTGGAAAAAGCTCAATTACTATTTTGTACATCAGCGCTTTGCCTGGTGTTTTCATACAAAAACAAAAAAGTCTTAAACAAAATATCGCTATTGCTGTTGAACTCGGTGGTTAAAAAAAGAGACTGGGAGACGGGGAAATTAAAAGAACTTCAAAATATTGTTTTGGGAAAGAAAGTAATTGTCATCGGTTCGGGTTTCGCGGGTTTAGCGGCGGCTACCTGCCTGGCGAAAAAAGGCTACGAGGTGACTGTTTTAGAAAAAAATAGCTCGCCCGGCGGTCGCGCGCGGCAGTTTGTGGAGCAAGGTTTCGTTTTTGATATGGGACCAAGCTGGTACTGGATGCCCGACGTGTTTGAGCAGTATTTTGCACTTTTTGGCAAGAAGCCTTCCGATTATTACCACTTGGTGCGCCTGGATCCTTCGTATAGCATTTTTTTTGGCAAGGATGATGTCATGCAAGTGCCTGCCGAGTTGGCGGATTTGTATGCTTTGTTTGAGCAGTACGAACCGGGGAGCAGTGCCCAATTAAAAAAATTTCTGGCAGAAGCGGCGTACAAGTACCAGGTAGGTATGAGCGAATTTGTGCACAAGCCCAGTCTTTCTGTCATGGAATTTGCCGATTGGCGGATTGTAGCGAGTTTGTTTCGGCTCCAAATGTTTTCTTCGATTTCAACTGCTATCCACAAGTTGTTCAAAAATGAGCAATTAATTCAACTCTTGGAGTTTCCTGTATTGTTTTTGGGTGCTACGCCAGAGAACACCCCAGCAATGTATAGTTTGATGAACTACGCTGACCTGGTGCTCGGTACTTGGTACCCAATGGGTGGAATGTACAAAATCATCGAAGGCATGGTTCGATTGGCAGAGGAAATGGGTGTAAAAATATTATTGAACCAGGAAGTAAAGCGAATCGAAGTACCGAATGGGCACGCTACGCAAGTGCTTACGCAAGACGCTGTTTATCAATCAGATGTGGTAGTTGGCGGAGCGGATTATCACCACGTCGAGCAGGACTTGCTACCTTCACAAAATCGGCAGTACGCTCCTTCCTATTGGGACAAAAGGGTGATGGCACCTTCTTCCTTGTTATTCTATTTGGGTATTAACAAAAAATTGACGAATTTACACCATCATAATTTGTTCTTTGATGAGGATTTCAACCAGCACGCAGTGGAAATTTACGACCAGCCGCAGTGGCCCAGCAAGCCTTTGTTTTATGTATGTGTGCCTTCCATCACCGATGCAAGTGTAGCGCCTGAAGGGTGTGAAAATGTATTTATCCTGATTCCTTTGGCACCCGATTTGGAGGATACGGATGAGTTGCGCGAAAAATATTTTTCGATTGTAATGGACAGGTTAGAAAAGCTAAGCGGGCAGGAAATTCGTAAACATATCGTCTATAAGCGCTCATACGCACACAATGATTTCAAAAAAGACTACCACGCCTACAAGGGTAATGCCTATGGGCTGGCGAATACACTGCTGCAAACCGCATTTCTGAAACCCCGGCTGCGCAGCAAAAAAGTTGACAACCTGTTTTATACAGGTCAGCTTACTACGCCGGGGCCGGGTATGCCTCCTTCACTCATTTCGGGACAGGTAGTAGCAAAGGAAATTATAAAAGCATTCAGATTATAAACACGATGGACAATCGCCACGTGAAGCGATCATAAGGATAAAAACGATAGAGCAACAACAGCGTCAATAATAGCTTATGACACAGATGCAATTGTACAATCAGACCTGCATGGAGTGTAGTGAATGGATCACCAAGCGCTATAGTACTTCTTTTTCGATGGGAATTCGCGCTTTTGACAAAAAGCTTCGTGCCCCGATTTATGCGATTTACGGCTTTGTGCGCTTCGCAGATGAAATTGTGGATACTTTCCACCGCTATGAAAAAGCAAAGCTGCTACAACGCTTTCGCGAAGATACTTACCGTGCCATCACAGAAGGAATCAGTCTGAATCCCGTATTGCATGCTTTTCAGCAAACGGTACACCGCTATCATATTGAGATGGAATTAATTGATGCTTTTCTGGACAGTATGGAGATGGATTTACACCATAGTGCTTACGAAGATCGGCTTTATCAGAAGTATATCTATGGCTCGGCGGAGGTAGTGGGCTTGATGTGCTTGCGGGTTTTTGTGGATGGCAATGATATTTTGTACCACCGGCTGCGGAAGCCGGCCAGGAGCCTGGGTGCTGCATTTCAAAAAATAAATTTTCTGCGCGACATGTGGAGCGATTACGATGAGCGCGGACGGGTGTATTTCCCAGGTGTGGATTTTTCTAATTTTTCAGCAACTGATAAAACCCTCATCGAAGCAGATATCAAAAAGGACTTTGATGATGCCTTGCTTGGCATCGCTCAATTGCCCAAAGGTGCGCGGTTTGGTGTGTACCTGGCCTATGTGTATTATACTCAGCTGTTTCAAAAAATCAAAAATGCGCCGGTACACCGCGTCACAAAAGAGCGCATTCGCGTGAAGGATTCTAAAAAAGTGTTGCTGTTGTTCAGTTCTGCACTCCGTAATAGCTTTAACATGCTCTAAATGTTTCAAATTTTGAAGGAAAACGCTTGATGCACAAGGATTTCAAATACTTGAAAACCAATATTTCCAGTACTTTTTGGTCAAAATCACTGTTGGTTTTCTTACCCCTCGCGGCAGTTGGCTTCCAATGGGCAACCGATGCTGTCAAGCTAAACAACCTTACTTTTGAGGTGTACAAAATTTATCAAATCCCTTTTTTTGAAACACCCTTCCTATATCTCTATTTGCATTTGTTTGCACTCCTGCCAGTACTCTCTTTGAGCTTCGACAAGCGAGTTCATTTCTATACCTACTGGAAATCCTTATTTCCTGCGCTGTTCATTGTTGCTATTTTTTTTTGGATTTGGGACATATTCAAAACTGCTATAGGTGTTTGGGGCTTTAACCCAAACTATTACACGCTGCTGCTAATTAATTTGCCCATCGAAGAATGGCTATTCTTTTTCACTTTTCCTTTTGCGAGTACCTTTATATACGAATGCCTCAATGCCTATTTCCCTAAGGATAGACTGGAGTTTGTAGAACCCTACCTTACGCCTTTCATCATTGGCTTTTTCTTTGTGGTGGGGATTATATACTGGACGCACGCTTACACCGCCACTACTTTCTTACTTTGTGGAGGGTTTTGGCTTTTTCATTATCGGTATGGTCAGGCAAAACACCGCAATCGCTTCTACATCAGCTTATTGATTGGGTATCTCCCTTTTGTTTTAGTGAACGGTGTTTTAACGGGGGCTTTTACGGATCAACCGGTGGTGCTCTACAACCAGGAAGAATACCTCGGCGTACGCTTCTTTTCTATTCCGCTGGACGATTTTGCCTATAATTTTTTGCTACAAGCGATGGTCATCAGCCTTTATGAGTTCTTCAAAGAAAAAAGTTTAATACTTCGGAACAAATAGAATGAGAAGCGTGTTATTATTCTTGCGACTTTTTACAAAGATTCCCTGAAAATTTTCTTGGTTTTTTCTTTCATCTTTTTCTCTGAAAAGAGAAGGATATAATTAACTTGCAAAATTTTATTCTGAATTCCGTCGTGTAATCAATTTCTGGTGCAATATTATTTTAAGAACCGAGACACTTTTTTTAAATTTTTTTTCGAAAAAACCTTGCGAGGTTTCAACCCATACATTACCTTTGCAATCCCCAAAGCGGAGAAGGCGGGAGAAGGGATAG
>CAZGJN010000035.1:0-42336 GCA_964526645.1 uncultured Saprospiraceae bacterium | reverse complement strand
CTATTTCAATGAGCTGATTTTTAATTACTTATTATTTAGTGCGTAAGTCCTATTTCTTTTAATACCTCTCTGGAAATCACCAATTTTTGAATTTCGGAAGTTCCTTCGCCAATGGTGCACAATTTGGCATCGCGGTAGTATTTTTCCACAGGAAAATCTTTGGTATAGCCATAGCCGCCGTGCACTTGTATCGCATCTGTCGCTATTTCTACGGCAATTTCAGAAGCATAATACTTGGCAATAGCCGAGAGTTTGGTGCTTTTTTTGCCCTGTTCTTTCAAGTCCCCCGCCCTGCGTGTCAGCAATTCTGCTGCTTCTATTTTGACAGCCATATCTGCCAGTTTGAAGCTAATCCCCTGGAAGTTAGCAATCGGCTGCCCAAATTGCTCGCGTTGCTTGGCGTATTTCACAGACGCTTCGTAAGCGCCTTTGGCAATGCCTAATGATAGTGCCGCAATGGAAATCCGACCACCATCGAGAATTTTCATTGCCTGAATAAAACCCTCCCCTTCTACTCCCAAAACCTGGCTTTGGTGTATCCTGCAATGATCAAAAATCATTTCTGCGGTTTCAGAGGCTCGCATGCCCAATTTATTTTCTTTTTTCCCAGCATAGAAACCAGGCGTATCGCGCTCCACAATGAAAGCAGTCATCCCTCGGCTATCCAAAAGCTCGCCCGTACGCGCGATCACGACAGCCACATGCCCCGATTTGCCGTGGGTTATCCAGTTTTTAGTCCCATTAAGGATGTAGTATTCGCCGTCTTTCTCCGCTACGCATTTCATGCGCATGGCATCACTCCCCGTGTTGGGTTCTGTAAGTCCCCAGGCACCAATCCATTCCCCGCTGGCGAGTTTAGGTAGGTATTTGGCTTTTTGTGCTTCGCTGGCAAAATTCAATATATGATTGGTACAGAGTGAATTATGAGCAGCAACAGACAAACCGATGGAGCCGCACACTTTTGCCACTTCTTCGATTACCGTGATGTACTCCTGATAGCCAAGCCCAGCGCCGCCGTACTCCTCCGGCACCAATACACCAAGAAAACCGTACTGCCCCATCTGGTGAAATAAATCTATCGGAAAATGTTGTGCTTCATCCCATTCCATCACATAGGGGCGGATGTACGTTTCTGCAAAATCACGGGCACTTTCTCTGATTAATTGAAGATTCCCCAGGCTTGGCATTGTGGAAACCATGCGTTTGAAGTTTTTTTGTTGAACGATTTGAGTAAAAATGCTTATTTGATTGTAAAACCTTGAAATCCTTTGTATTGCTTAAAGGAAAAGAAATCAAAATCAATTGTTAAATAAGATTTGAAGCCAATTTGTTCAATCCAAAGTCAATTGTTTAACGACAATTTATGGCAGCGGAAGTGTCGTTAAAGTTAAAAGCTTGCCGCATTTTCTTGTAAATATCTGTATTTTCATAAATGCCAGAAAACAAATGTGAGCCAGGACCATAAGCAAAAACAGGAATCAGGGCAGCCGTATGACCATTAGTGGTAAACTCAATTTTTAGCTTATTCATACGAGAGCCCGGGTTGATAGCCATACCGCCCGTTTCATGATCGCCGGTTACGATCACAAGGGTGTTGCCCTTTTTTTGGGCATAATCGAGCACGGCCTGGATGGTCTCATCAAAATCCCGCAACTCAGCAAGTGCCAATTCTGCTTTATTATCATGGCAGCGCCAGTCAATCTGAGAGCCTTCGATCATGATAAAAAAGCCTTTGTCGCTCCGTTTTTCCAAAAATTGAAGTGCTTGTTTTGCGGCATAAGGCAGGTAATCACGCCCCATGGCAGCCGATACGGGGCTATTATCCGCTGTAAAATAAGCAAAATTTTGTTTGGGATCGAAGTATATTCTATTCAATTCATGGCTAAAATAGTCATACACATTGTAGCCTTTTTTAATCAATTCCTTCACCAAATTGCGATTGTCGGTCTCCCGCCGGTCAAAATAACATTTGCCACCACCAATAAAAAGGTCAATTTCTGTTTTCAAAAAATCAGCAGCGATATCTTCATAGTTAATCCGCAAATCCTGGTGTGCAATAAAAGCCGCAGGCGTAGCGTGCACAATGGTAGAAGTAGCCACCAAGCCTGTAGCCAGTCCATTGGCATCCGCTTCCTCCAGGATGGTGCGACAGGGTAAGGTATCCGAATTGAGCCCAACGGCGGAGTTGAAAGTTTTTACACCACAGGCAAAAGCCGTTGCGCCGGCAGCCGAATCGGTAATCAACTCATTGAATGCGTAAGACTTATGAAAGCCAATGACTGGAAATTTCTCCAATGCCAATCGGTTGTTATTATCGTATAGCGCTGCGGATATCTGCGAAAGCCCCATTCCATCCCCAATGAGGAGTACGATATTTTTAGGTTTTTGCTCTACCTGGTAGGCAAAAGAAGGGATGGCAGTCTCTTCCTTTTGAGGAGTCTTGCAAGACAAGACGAGAAACAGCGCCAGGACAATCAGTGGTATTCCCTTGCTTCGAAGCATGCTGCAATGTTGATTTTAAAGTCGCTCAAAAAACTCACCTGATATTTGGGCTGAAAACAAGGTTTTAGTTTTTTATCTTAAAAAATAAATCAAAACAAAATAAAACACTTTTAACAATTAATTAATTGCTATGAAATGGAATTTTATTTGGAATGATTGTACTTTTGGTTTCGATTTTGCAAATAATTATTGCCAAATTTAAGCTTTTGTACAGATTTTCACAACGTTAAATTTTAAAGAAGAAGCAACAATGCCAATTTGCTCGAATCTTTAAGGCAATCCATCTAAAAAAATGGATTGGTCATCCGGCTTCTTTGAATTTTGTCACCAAAATAATCAATATGATCACCCGCAATACATTTTTATCTGTCAGCTATCTTGCCATTGTCAGTTTATTGTACCTGGCTGCCCCCGTGCTGGCTACGCCTAGCGGTGCTTTGCCGAGTATCTTTTCCATTTTGTCAGAAGAAAATATTGAAGAAATCACAATTGCTACTAACCTGGCGCAACTGATAGAAAACAGGCGCTCCGATGCTTATGTGGATGCAACTTTGAGCTATGAAAAAGGCAAAAAGCAAGTGATTTCTTATCCCATCCAGCTACAAGTGAGAGGAAAATTCCGGCGCAGGATTTGCGATTTTCCACCTGTGAAAATAAAATTTGCTAAAAAAGACCTGGAAGCTGCGGGTATTCATAAAGCGTACAATTCCATGAAGCTCGTCACGCATTGCATGGACGACAAAGAGATGGGCAACGAAAATGTGCTCAAGGAATACTTGACCTATAAGCTCTACAATGAACTCAGCCCAAGAAGCTTTCGGGTTCATCTAGTGAAAGTCAACTACATAGATACCGAAGGTAAAACAGGAAAAACCAAGCGTTATGGCATCTTAATCGAAGATACAGACGAAATGGCGGCGCGCCTGGGTGGCAAGGAATACGAAGTGATGAATGTGAATCGGGATTCTGTCTCCCCTAAGGATGAAGTAATGGTAGGGCTGTTTCAGTACATGATCGCTAATGCCGACTGGAATCTGCCCATGCTGCGAAATGTCAAATTGGTACTTCCCGAAGGTAGCGCTAAAACAATTCCAGTGCCTTATGATTTTGATTTTTCAGGTTTAGTAAACGCTTCCTACGCCCTGCCCCAAACAGACAGAGGACTCACCAGCATGAGGGATCGCCTGTATTTGGGTAATCCTTTTGACAAAGCCGTGATGCGCAGTGTGATGCAACATTTTATCAGTCACAAGCAAGCCTTGCTGGATATTGTCAAGCAATTCAAACCATTAAACATGGAAGCCAGAGCAGATATGGAGGCTTATTTGTCCACTTTTTTTGATGTAATAGAACCAGTGTATGCAGATGATACCGCTGACCTCAATCTGTTTTTTTATAAGAAGAACGCTACTCCCGCTGATGCAAAACAAAACCTGCAACAGGGGCAAGACAATGGTGCTACCAGCTCTCTGAACAAATAATCAATACTTGTATTTGTCGCGCCACTGCTGGCGCAATCGCTCTCGAATTTTTTCTTCCGCTGGATTTTGCTGGGGTTCAAAAAAGATCGTACCGGACAAATCCGATGGCAGGAATTCCTGTTGGACAAAATTGCCAGGGTAATCGTGTGCATAGCGGTAATCTTTGCCATAGTCTAATTGTTTCATCAAAGCAGTTGGAGCATTGCGCAAGTGCAAGGGAACGGGCAGCCCGCCTGTTTTTTGTACCGACTCCTGTGCCTGGCTGATTGCCAGATAAGCAGCATTGCTTTTGGGAGAAGTTGCCAGATAAATCGCCGCCTCCGAAAGGATAATGCGCGCCTCCGGCAGGCCTACCGCCTGTGCTGCCTGAAACGCCGTAGTGGCCATAAGCAAGGCATTGGGATTGGCAAGCCCGATGTCTTCCGCAGCCGAAATCATCATTCTGCGAGCAATAAACTTCACATCTTCGCCGCCTTCAATCATACGTGCCAACCAATAAACGGCTGCATTGGGATCGCTTCCTCTGATACTTTTGATAAAAGCAGAAATCACATCGTAGTGCTGCTCCCCTCCTTTGTCGTATAGAACTATATTTTGCTGGATTTTTTCCAAAACCATTTCATTGGTGATAGATAGCGGATGCGTTTTATCCGCCTCATTAGTTAGCAATTCCAAGATATTGTACAACTTGCGTGCGTCGCCGCCGGCGTACTGGAGCATCGCCTCGTGGGCCTGTATTTCAATTGCTTTTTCCCGAAGGTACTCATCGGTTGTGATCGCATGATTGACCAAAAAAATCAAATCTTCTTTTTCTAAATGCTTTAGCACATATACCTGGCACCTGGATAGCAATGCCGGAATCACCTCGAAAGAAGGATTTTCAGTAGTAGCGCCTATGAGTGTGACTGTGCCCTCCTCCACTGCTCCAAGTAATGAATCTTGCTGGGATTTGCTAAAGCGATGGATTTCATCAATAAAAAGAATGGGGCTGGGTGCCGTAAAAAAACGCTGTCCTCTCGCTTTTTCGATGGCTTCGCGCACCTCTTTCACACCGGCGTGCACGGCGCTTAGGGTGTAAAAAGGGCGATTCAATTGGTGTGCAATGATTTTAGCAAGGGTTGTTTTGCCCACACCCGGCGGTCCCCACAAAATGAGAGAAGGGATATTGCCCGACTCAACTGCCTTGCGCAATACACTTTTTTCGCCCACTAAGTGCTGCTGACCCACAAAATTTTCAAAACCCGTAGGGCGCATCCGCTCTGCCAATGGCTTCATAGCAAATAGATTTTAAAAAAAATAAAGTCCCCTTTCATTAGTTACAACCGCTCAGGGGCAATAAAAATTTTACTAAAAATGTTCTACAATATGAACTTTCAAGCTTTTGTAGCATTTTCGAATCCTAATTTTTTGAACAATTTTAAAAGTAAAAAAAAACGAGCAACAACATTATCGCACAACTTATCCCCCTCCTCCTCCTTACCATGCCCAAAGCTGCGATCTACCAATCATACCATTTTTTTTATTATAACCCTGAAAAAAATTTTTGTCATTCCCCCGATAATTTACAATTCCTACTGTATTTTTGGCTATATATGTTTATATTTGTTTCTGGTTACTACCCAACAACAACACTTTTTAAGTATATCAATCCTGACAAAATACTGCCTTTTTTACCCAGAGTGTGAGCGGCTACAAGTTGTTTAATGAGAAAACTTAGTTAAAAATGATGACACGACGAAATCCTGCAAAGGAGGCTTTACACGTCGGACGGTACGCTACCCTGGAAGATTTTTTTTCCGAACATTGTGTAAAGACTCAATTTTATACAATTGATGCTGATCGGCGCACTACCATTGTTGGGGAGGGTGGTACACGGCTTGTTTTTTCGCCTTTTAGCCTGATTACCCGGCTTGGCAAGCATGTAGAGGGGGAAGTAGAACTTTCTTTAGAGGAAATCTTTCACAAACGCGACATGCTCTTGTCCAACTGTATGGCTACTTCCGAAAATCGCTTGCTGGAATGCGGCGGCTACCTTTTCCTTGAAGCTTATCAAAATGGAGAGCGCCTTGAATTAGAAACACCTATCGAGGTAGAAATGCCCGTGCAGGCTTCTCTTTTTAATCCCCTGGCGGTCAAGTTATTCAAAGAAACGCATTCCACCATGGTGCCTTTCAGTCGGGAACAAACATTCGACTGGAAGGAGGAAAAAGATCAAATTGTCAGTATCAAAAAAGCAGGCAACAAGAAATTCTTTCAGTTTACTATACCAAATTTCAATAGAATAGGCTGCTATTATTTTTATTCTCAAAAAAAAATACAAGGTGCAATGCTCAGTGCCAGGTGTCTCCCGCCTACTCAAGAGTGGGATGATCAAGCAGCTTTTTTGGTTTTCAAAAACATCAACGCGGTAGCGCGCATGTACCAAAGTGGCAATCGCTTCACGGCCATTAACATTCCGTTCAATCTATCGGCTACAGTTGTTTTTATTGGTTTGCAACAAGGGGAATTATATCTCGGAACACACGCAATCGAAGAAACGTACAGCCAACTCATCACCATACAAGCCGAGCGTATTCATAAAGAACAATTGCTCGATACACTATTAAATTTGTAAGCGAATGTGCTGATTGCTCGCCAATGCCGAAAAAATTAGTTTTTGGCTATTCTCGGCTTATGTTTTTATAAAAATTAGTGCTATTAAACTGCCTATGGATGCTACAACATATCTTTCTGCTGTGATAAAAACATTTGCAGCACACGCCAACCCTGATAATGCCCTACCGATGAAGCGCTACATGAAAAACCAATTTGAGTTTTTCGGTATCAAAAAACCTGAAAGGGTGTATCTTTCCAAGGGGGTCATCCAGGAGTTGGGCATGCTGCCGCGGAAGAACTCCCCAAACTCTGCCAAACTTGCTTCCAGCAGCCCCAGCGGGAATTGCAATACTTTGTGCACGACTTACTCGCCAACCGAACGAAAGACCTCAATGCCAATTTTTTAAATACGATTGAAATCCTGATCCAACAAAAGTCCTGGTGGGATACCGTTGATTTTCTTGCTCCAAAAATCGGAGGCAAGCTGTTACTCCGTTTTCCTGAAGCGATATTGCCGCATACCCAAGCCTGGATTGAATCGGACAATATGTGGCTACAGCGCTCAGCGATCCTTTTTCAACTTGATTATAAAAACAAAACAGATGCCGAGTTGCTTTTCCGGTACATCCGCCGCCGAGCAGATTCTAAGGAATTTTTTGTACAAAAAGCGGCAGGTTGGGCCTTGCGTGAGTATGGAAAGACAAATCCTGGAGCGGTTCAGCAATTTATTGACGCCACAGCCCTGCCCAAACTCACCGTCAGAGAAGGATTGAGGCGTATCCTCAAACAGTAATTTATTAAAAGCCTGTCTTATTCAGCTCGAAGTTTCCAATTTTTTGTAACATTGGTGCGGGTTGTTGCCAATGATATTAACAAAACGCTAATGTCCTCAAAATTTTTGTAAAACTAAAGGGTATGAACACCAACACTAAAATTCTCTTTTGGTCTATCACCGTTGCCTTAGCGGGTTTTTTATTTGGCTTTGACACTGTGGTTATTTCGGGGGCAGACCTGGCACTTCAGGAATTATGGCAAAGCGGAAAAATGTTTCATGGTGTTGTTGTCATGGCATCTGCATTGTGGGGCACAGTAGTAGGCGCTATCTTTGGAGGCATCCCCACTGATAAGCTGGGTCGCAAAAAAACACTTTTTGGGATTGGTATCTTTTATACCGTTTCGGCTATTGGTTCGGCATTTGCCAGTGAACCTTGGGTGTTTGCCTTTTTCCGATTTTTGGGAGGCTTAGGCGTAGGGGCATCTACGATTGCAGCGCCGGCTTATGTCAGTGAAATTGCCCCGCCAAAAGACAGGGGCAGACTGGTAGCGCTTTATCAGTTCAATATTGTGTTTGGTATCCTGCTTGCTTTTGTATCCAATTATCTTTTGAGTAATATCGGTGATAACGCCTGGCGCTGGATGATGGGCGTGGAAGCCTTTCCGGCACTGATTTATACATTTATGGTACTGACTGTGCCCGAAAGCCCCCGATGGCTGCTCATACAAAGGCACAATCGCGCGGCGGCGGCTACAATCCTCCAGCAAATAGACCCCACCCTAAAGGTAGAACAAGAAATGGACAAAATCATGGCAGACGAGCGACAAAACACCTCCGGCGAGAGCATTTTCATCAAAAAATATCGTTTCCCCCTGCTCCTTGCCTTTTTTATCGCCTTTTTTAACCAATTTTCTGGCATCAATGCCTTTTTGTATTACGCACCCCGAATCTTTCAGGAAGCAGGGCTGGAAGCCAGTGCCGCTTTGTTGAGTAGTATTGGTATCGGTATTACCAACTTAGTTTTTACCCTGATCGGTTTGGCATTAATTGATCGCCTGGGGCGCAAACAACTGATGTATATTTGTTCTTTCGGTTATATTGTATCACTCTCATTGGTTGCGCTAGCGTTTTTCCTAAGCTGGAAAGGCTTGGCAGTACCCGGCCTTCTGTTTTTATTTATTGCTTCTCACGCCATTGGTCAAGGAACGGTCATCTGGGTCTTTATTTCAGAAATATTTCCCAACCACCTGCGCGCCAGCGGGCAAGCCTTTGGCAGCTCTACGCATTGGGTATTGGCAGCATTCATCCCCTCGCTGATTCCGGTTTTGTTTGAAAAAATCGGGGCGGGTACCGTATTTTTTATTTTTGCTTTTATGATGGTTTTACAACTTTTGTTTGTGTTGTTTATGATGCCCGAAACGAAAGGCGTCCCGCTGGAAGAATTGGAAAAAAAATTAGTGCATCGCTAAAACCTATTTTCAAAGACGCAAAAAAAATAAAATGAAGCAAATCGCTGTTTTTATTAGCTTTACAATACTATTCTTTGCCTGCCAAAAGCAAAAAGAGATGCCATCCAATCAAAAAAATTATTACGCGGAAGCACACCGCCCGCAGTTTCACTTTTCGCCGCCGGCAAAATGGATGAACGATCCCAATGGTTTGGTCTATTACGATGGGGAGTATCACCTATTCTATCAGCACTATCCCGATAGTACCGTGTGGGGCCCCATGCACTGGGGGCACGCGGTGAGTAAGGATTTGGTGTATTGGGAGCACCTGCCCATTGCTTTGTATCCCGATTCGCAGGGTTTTATTTTCTCAGGCAGTGCCGTGATGGATTGGAATAACTCCAGCGGGCTTGGCAAAGACAATGCGCCTCCGATGATTGCTATTTTTACTTATCATAATATGAAAAGTGAAAAAGCTGGTAATATTGATTATCAAACACAAGGCTTGGCTTATAGTTATGACAAAGGGCGCAGCTGGACGAAATACGAATCCAATCCAATCATTCCCAATCCAGGCTTACGCGACTTTCGCGATCCCAAAGTCAGTTGGTATGGCGATACACCTTATGAGCGCTGGATCATGTCATTGGCAGTAGGTGATCATATTAGCTTTTATAGCTCTCCCAATCTGCGCGACTGGAATTTCAGAAGTGATTTTGGCAAAACCGAAGGTGCACATGGTGGCGTGTGGGAATGCCCGGATTTGTTCCAACTTCCTGTAGAAGGCAGCGATCAAAAGAAGTGGGTCTTGTTAGTAAGCATCAACCCTGGTGGTCCAAATGGCGGCTCGGCTACGCAATATTTTATCGGCGATTTTGAGGCAGGCCACTTCAACAGCGATTACCAGGATACGCTTTGGGTAGATTATGGCAGAGACAATTACGCAGGCGTCACCTGGTCAGATATTCCGGCCGCCAATGGCCGCCGCATTTTTATAGGCTGGATGAGCAATTGGCAATACGCCCAAGTAGTGCCCACTGATGTTTGGAGAAGCGCTATGACGCTCCCCCGAACCCTCACGCTGCGCCGGACACCCTATGGGCTTCGCCTTTGTGCGAATCCCGTACAAGAATTAGAAATGCTGCGCAACAAAAATACTGCATTGCCGCAACAGCCGATAGAAGGCATAATTGACCTGACCGACAAAATAGCTATAGCTCCCGCACAGATGGAAGCGATCCTGGAAGTAGAACTACCAGAGGGATCAGCAGCAAATTTTGGGTTGGAGCTTTCCAATACCAAAGGTGAAAGCTACCGTATCGGCTATAATGCTGCCAAAAAGCAATATTATAGTGATCGCACAAAAGCAGGCAACACTGCTTTTTCAGTGCTTTTTGCTGATAAAGTGACCCTTGCGCCCCGGTGGGCAGCGGGCAATACCGTGAAGTTGCACTTATTTTTTGATGTAGCTTCCGCCGAATTGTTTGCTGATGATGGTGCAACTTCGCTGACCGATATTTTCTTCCCAAGTGTGCCTTTCAGCCAAATTAAATTTTATAGCCAACAAGGAGATGTTGTGTTAAAAAAAGCTGCATTTTATGAAATAGACGCTATCTGGAAAAAATAAAGTGGCATATAATTTCTATTGCAAAATTTAAAGAATATTTCTATATTTGAGAAAATATAATTTGCAATCAACCCAAAATACCAATTATGTTTGCCCAAAGCGATTCCCATTCGATATATCCTGTACTAAAATGCCCTCTTTTCAGAGATTTTGATTCATCCTTTTATCAATTGCCTGTATGGAAGCTCCAGTCATGAGTAGCACTTTTTCCGAAATTAGTTGGGATGCTATTCTGCAAAGTATTTTGGAAGAAAAGTGTATTCTGTGCATCGGGCCCGGCTTATACGCCGAAAACGGGCAAACACTGGAAGCAAAACTCGCCCAACATCTCAGAACCCAGGGCGAACGTCTGCGCATCCGAGTATATGACGATGCGTGGTTTCACTATTTGCCTGGTGGTAATGCCATTTTGCCGCACCTGGAGTTGAAAAATTTTTATAAACAACCTTTCCCACGCGCCAAGCGATTGATAGAAAAAATCGCCAAGATTTCTTTTCATTTTGTTATTTCAGCTTTGCCCGATTATTTGCTGAAAGAGACTTTTGAATCCCTTCAGCTTCCTCATCGTTTTGATGCTTATCACAAAAAGAAACCTTCCGATCCTGGCATATTTCGCCCTACAGCGCAGGTGCCCTTGCTCTACAACTTCATGGGAGAATTGAACCAGCGCGATTCCATGGTGCTTACTTATGATGATTTTTACGATTACCTTGAGTCTGTTTTTGAAGGCAATAGCCTTGCGCCTTTGCTAAAGGATGAAATTGCGAAAGCAGATAACTTTATCTTCCTTGGCTTGCCATTTGATCGTTGGTACATGCACTTAATGCTGCGCATCCTGGGGCAGCATCGCAATAAGGACTTGTTGAAATATGCCCCTATCGAACTACTGGATAAAGGAATTCAAACGCATTGCGCCGAGCAGTTTAATATCACCTTTGTACCAATGGACTATGAGCAATTCCTGGAAGCATTGCTCCTACAGTGTGCCACCATCCCCGGTTTAATACGAGAAGCGCCCCAAAGCCCCGAAGGTGGGCAATTGAATCAATACCGCGAAATGGTAGCCGCTGATGACTTAGAAAATGCTTTTGAACAATTTTTGGTCTTCTTGTCGGGGCAGCGGGATGCTATGAGGGACATATTAGATGAAACCCTGATGCTGAATGGTTCTTTAGAAAACCTGAATAAACAGCAACGCCTGGGGTTAATGGATTTTCAGGAGTATAGCAAGGAAAGAGCACGCATTCGGTATGGGTTATTGGAAATAATTAACAAAGCTGAAAAACGACGATAAGCATGGCAAGTGCCCAACAGTATCGCTATCCGGGCGCACGTCCTTTTGAAACGGAGCAGCGCTATCTTTTCTTTGGCAGGGAAAATGATATAGAAGATCTTCACCGCCTTATTCGTTTAGAATCATTGGTAATACTTTATGGAAAATCTGGGCTTGGCAAAAGTTCCTTGCTCAATGCTGAGGTTGTTCCCAAAGTGCTGGAAGAAGGCCGATTCGATGCCATCCGCGTGCGCTTCGGTGCCTGGCGGCAAGGTAGAAATGACAATCCGACCGACATTACAAGAGACTCTATTTCGATCAGCACTCCGCCAAGTGATTGGCTGGCAAAAATGATAGAAACCGACCGTTCTATTTGGCGAAAAGTGAAAGACCACCAGCTTGCTCAACAAAGTAAAAAAGGGCTGCTCCTGGTTTTTGACCAATTTGAAGAGTTATTTACCTTCCCGAAAGAAGCCATTTTTGAATTCCGAAAACAGTTGTCGGAAGCGCTCTACAGCAGTGTACCCGAACGCTACATCGAAGCGCTCGAACAGCAAATGCAGCAAGATCAACCCGCATTGAGCGATGAAGCCTTACAATTATTACAAACTCCGCCTACTTTCAAGGTAGTCATGGCAATTCGATCAGATCGGATGCACTTGCTTGACCAGTTGAGCGACTATTTGCCGTCCATTTTGAAAAAATGCTATGAATTAGCGCCTTTGAACAACATACAGGCAGAAGCCGCCATCCGAAAACCTGCAAGTATCCATTCAGTTGATTTAACGACTCCCCCTTTCGAATACGATACCGATGCTTTGCGCAAAATTTTGAACTTTCTGACCAAAGAGGGCAACCAGCGAATCGAGTCTTTCCAGTTGCAAATCCTTTGCCAATCGGTAGAAAAAAAGTAACGTATGAAAACCAATGTATCCAAGCCCATGACCTGGGCGACGTAGAAAGTGTGTATGAAAACTACTATGAAGACCAGCTCAATTTGTTGAAAAATGATACCGACCGCCACGCAGCGCGCCTACTCATCGAGGACGGTTTGATTTTTGAAGAGGAAGAACGCCGCTTGAGTTTGTATGAGGGCCAAATTTATAAAGCCTACGGACTGAGCCAGGAAGGGTTGCGACTTCTGGTGGATAGCCACTTGCTACGAAGTGAACCCAGCTTACAGGGGGAGGGCTATACTTATGAGCTTAGCCACGATTCACTCGTGGGACCTGTGCTACGCGCCAAAGCGCGCCGCAAAGAAGAGGAAGAACGCCTACTGGCTGCCCAAGAAAAAATAGCCCGCGAACGAGAACTCGAAGAAGTACGCCGCCAGGCGGAGGAAGAACGCCTACAGGCAGAGCAAGAGCGACACCTCCGCCAGCTTGCCCAGCGCAATAGCAGATTAGCCCTGTTGGTTTCTTTTGTTGCCATTGCTTTGGCAGTTGCGGCAGCGCTTAGCTTCTTAGCTGCCCGGAATAATGCCCAAATGGCTAAAAACACCTTGCAAGACCTCCTCTCTACCCAGGCCGAAAGAGACCTCAAAGATTATAATCTGCTTTTACAGCGCGGCGACGACCTTTCGGCGACCGGCTACCCCAGCGCAGCACGGGAGTTGTATTTGCAAGCTCAAAAACTGGTAGATACCCACCAGACAATGCCTTCTTTCAAAGGGAAAGCAGCAGAAATCGAAGAAAGATTAAATCGTTTGCAAAATAAAAATTGACCCCATGGCACGCTATTGTTTGTTCTTTTTCTTCTTTTTATTGGCTATAAAAGCAAGCGCCCAGCAAGAACCTTGCAGCGAGTACAATCGCATTATAAAAAAATTGGAAATAGCCTACCAAAAGGAAAACTACCGCGAAGCCCTGAACCAGCTCAAAGCTGCCCGCGCCTGCGATCCTACGCAGCAGCAAGAAATAGCCAGCTGGTACGATAAAGTATTTGCAGGTATCGAAGCGCAAAAACAAAGCGCTGAAACCGCAAGGCAAGAAGCGCTCCGCCAAGCTACCATTGCCCAAAAGGCACTCAAAGAAGCCACCCGAGAGCGCGCCATAGCTGATAGTGCCCTGATTGTGGCTCGCACAGAACAAGAAAAAAACGAACGGATCATCAACTCTTTGCACTTCTACGCGGGGCGTTTTGCACTGGCTATTCGCAAAGCCGGTTTGGAAGATCGCTATGGCTTTATTGATAAAAATGGAAACGAGTTGATCCCTTTCAAATACACAGAAGCCTCCTCTTTTGATGAACGAACAGGTTTTGCCAAAGTGAAAATTAATAAAAAAGATACTGCTTTCTATCTGATAGATACCCTGGGATATGAATATAAATTAGCGGAAAGCATGGAAGAACTCAGGCGCGACACCAACAAAAATGAGCCTATCGTAGCCCTTGATCTTCGAGGCAAAGGGCTACAAGACATACCTGCTGAAGTTTTTCAATATCCGGCATTAAAAGTGCTTTTGCTAAATAATAATGGTATCAAAGAACTACCACCCCAGATCGGCAATTTGAAAAATTTGGAATATTTCAATCTTTATTGCAATGAAATCAAACAACTACCGCCCCAAATCAGCCAACTCTCCAGTTTGCGTTCGCTGGATTTGAGCTATAATTATTTAGATTCCTTGCCCGCTGCGATCGCCAATCTAAATAATCTGGAGGTATTGCGATTGTCCTATGATAATAAATTTACTACCCTACCGCCCGAAATCGGCAAACTGAGTAAATTAAAAGTACTGGATATTGCCAGTCTTCCACTCACAACGATCCCGCCGGAAATCGGCAAGCTGAAAGAACTAAGAAACCTATCCCTCAATAATAATACCCAATTGAAAGAAATTCCAAAGGAGATTAGTTTGTTGAAAAATCTACAGGAATTAAACCTTTCTTTCCTTCCGGTGCAGAGCTTGCCGGAGGGCATTTTTCAGTTGAGTAATCTACAAAAATTAATACTCAACAACCTGCAATTAAAAAATTTGACCCTCAGCTTAGGCAATCTGAAACACCTTCGGGAACTCAACATCTCTGGTAATCAAATAAAGGAACTACCGCCCGACATGGGTAGCTGCAAAGAATTAATCACCTTGTACGCGAATAACAACCAATTGGACAGGCTGCCTCCGTCTTTTGTGCAATTGACTAACTTACAAACATTGTATTTGGGGCAAAATAAACTGGAGGCTCTACCGACTTCTCTTGGTGAGATGAGCAATCTGAAAAATTTGTATCTGGAAGACAACGAAATAAGCGAAATACCTCAATCTATTGGGAATCTGGTAAAGTTAAATGTCCTGTCCATTTCTCGGAACAAGCTGGAGAAATTACCTGATGGATTGTTTAAATTAACAAATTTGCAAAATCTGAATTTGAACGATAATGAATTGCAGGAGTTGCCTAAAGAAATTCGGCGATTACACCAGCTAAAATCCATTCGGCTACATCATAATAAATTTGAAACACTACCGACTGAGCTCGCCGAATTACCCAATATTACAACTTTAGAATTACAAAATAATAATTTAAAGTCTTTGCCTCCTGCTATCAGTAAGATGAAAGACTTGCAACGCCTGGATCTGCGCTCCAATCCAGACCTCCCGATAGAAATGGTCTTCCGGTTATTAAGCCAAAGCATCAAGCCATTGGTTTTTATCACTGATCAATATGGTGGTGTCAGTTATTACAATCCGAATCAATCCAACTTGCTTGTATTAGTGAATGCCTTGGATACCGTACCGCCAAGTATTGGCCAGTTGGATCAACTCAAAGAGTTAAATCTGGTATCTTCCAAATTCACAACTCTGCCACGAGAGATTGAAAACCTGCAAGACCTGGAAATACTCAACCTGAGCAGAGTGGGGCTCACGGAACTTCCGGAGGAAATCGGCAGCTTACAAGCCCTCCGCAGCCTCAACCTCAGCGGCAACCAGCTCAACAGTGTGCCTTTGAGCTTAGGGCAACTCAAAAATCTCGAATCCCTCAATCTACAGGATAATCCCTTGTCTAACTTTGAAATACCTTTCGATTCACTGCATAAATTATCTTTTTTAGACCTTAATGGCCAGCAGTCGCTGATTTCGATAGACCCCATTTTTAAATCCTTAGCCACTTATAACAAACCGCTTCACATTACAAGTGATGCTTATGCCCAGAAACCAGCCGAACTGACAGCGATTTTACTGGTAAAAATTCCTCCATTGGATACGCTTCCTCCCAGTATCGGGGCATTAACAACTTTACAACATTTAGACATTAAAAACGCCAAGTTTCGCTCTTTGCCGGCTACAATCGGCAACTTGAAAAACCTGAAATATTTAAATTTGTATCAAATTAAGATGGATGAGCTACCTGCTGCAATTGGCGATTGTAGTAGTTTAGAAACCTTAGATTTAAGATCCTGCGGTTTAACTCAAATACCTGCTACGATTGGAAAACTAAGTAACTTGCAAAAACTTTATTTGGATAATAATCAACTGGATAGCCTGCCTGAAAGTATCGAGCAATTGACCACTTTGAGTATCTTAAATCTCAGCAGTAACAAGCTCACTGAGCTACCTGAAGGAATCGGTTCTTTAAAAGCATTGAAAGAGCTACACCTATCAAAGAATCAACTACAAAACTTGCCTCCTGCAATTGGTGAATTGACGGATATTTACAGTCTTAGTTTGACTAATAACCAATTGAAAAGCCTACCTGGCGCTTTGGGTAATTTGACCAAAATTTCCGCTTTGGATCTGTCGAATAATCAATTGGATAGTTTGCCAGATGAAATTGGGAAATTAAGCAAGCTCAATTCTTTAGCTTTAGCCAATAATAAAATAAAAAAACTGCCTGCCAGCATCACTAACTTATCTAATTTAACTTTTCTGAACCTGAGTGGCAATGACTTGAGAAACCTGCCCGCCGAAGTGGGAAAATTGATTAAACTTCAAGATTTACATTTGAATGACAATGAGCTACGCGGTTTGCCAATTGACATTGGGAGCCTTAACAATTTGTATAGTTTATCTTTGCAAAATAACAAATTGCAAAGCCTGCCATTAGAAATCGGCAATTTGGTCAACCTACCCTCTCTAAACCTGAGAAATAATGAATTGAAGCACTTACCACTTGCTGTCACCAAATTGGTGAACCTTACTTTCCTTGACCTGAGTAATAACCAATTAGACAGTCTGCCCACTGAAATCGGCAATTTGGTAAAGCTCCAGGACCTTTGGCTCCACAATAATCAATTAACCAGCTTACCCACCAGCATAGGCAATTTAACAAATCTGTATACGCTAAAGCTTAATAACAATAAGTTGAATCAGCTACCATTTTCTGTGAGTCAATTTAAGAATCTGAATACCCTCTCGTTTTCAAATAACCCCATAAAAATCACGAAAACTGATTTGTTAGACATGGGCATGAAGGCTGATAGATTAAATCAGATGGCTCGTGATTGGCAAGCTGCCAAAGATTATCACAATGCCTTCCAGGCTGCTACTGCTGCGGTGGAGCTACAACCCAAAAATGAAGCATATTGGTACAACTTGAGTTTTTATAGCTTGTTTGTAAAAGAAAATGAAGTAGCTATCCGCGCTGCTGAAGAAGTACTTAAAATCAACCCTGAGCGCAAAAGTGTTTATACCAATATGGCTTTAGGTTATGTGCTCTCGGGACAATATGATAGGGCAGTACCCATCTATTTGGAATGGAAGGATAAGCATTTCCCCGGCAATAATTACAAGGATAGGCTCTCGAAAGTAATATTTTTGAAAGACATTGAAGAACTGGAAGCCGCTGGTATTACCCACCCTGATTTTGAAAAAATAAAATTATTACTAAAAGATAATAACGATTAATCTCATTTTCAACAAGAAAAGACGCATCTCTATTCAAATAGCATTTATTTTTCAATACGATATGAAGCGTAACGCTTAGCTATTTTTTCTACCAATAAAAAGCACATACGCCCACACGCCGCCGTAGGCAGATTTTACTTCGGAGAGCAAGGTTTGAAATTCCGTTTCCAGTACAGGCAGCAGGTGTCCATCCATGCGCACGTGGTTGTTGCCCATGTGCCGCTTAAACCAATCGAAGCGCGTATTGTGAAAATCCACCACAGCGATAAAGCCTCCTGGTTTAAGGTCGTTTTTTGCTTGCAGGATCAGGTCTTTCCATTGCGGGTTGATCATGGTGAGGGAATAGGAAAACAAAATGGCATCCATCCTGCCCGTAAAATCTGTATCGCCCAGGGTGTAGGGCTTTTCTACCAGCGTCACCCTTTCTGAGAAGGATTGCGTATTTTGCTTCGCTTTTTCAAGCATATCTGCTGATACATCCAACCCCGTCAGTTGCGCTTTTGAAAAAATTTTGGCAATTCGTTGCAAGTTATGCCCAGTGCCGCAGCCGATTTCAAGTATATTGACCTTTGCATCTTTTGGGAAGGGCAATTCCTGGATAATTTTGTTGCGCCCAAACAAAAAAGTCCAGCGTGTAGCGTCATAAATTTTTGCTTGCAAGCGGTAGTACCTGCGAATCGTCTGCGCTTGTTCAGCAGGATTATCCGTGAAAGAAATGTTTTTCATACAACAGCATAAGAGGATAGGAAAAACGGGAAGTGCCAGCCCCTGGCATAGCGCTACCCTCATTTTTTTTTCATTTAACAATGCCAAGATACACGCTCGCATAAGTGCCCACACGGTCGTAATTGTGGGTGATTTTCGTTTTTTCTTGCTCAAACACCAGCGCCTCATGAACAAAATCCGGGAAAAAGTCCACCTTTTCAGCTGCCGAACGCAGCAAAATGCGCGTACCTTTCTTGCTATTTTGCAAAATTAGTTGCCACTCCTCTTTCAGCGCCGGTCGGTTATTGGCAGCCAGCCAATCCTGATGATCCAACAGAATAAAATGCGAATACTGATTGGGATTGTCTTTCAAAAACTGGCTAATGGTAGAAGTGTGGGTGCTGATTTTATCCGTTTGCCGACGAATGGTATCAAAATGCTCGTGCTCCAAATAAGAAGGACAACACTGCTCGGTGTAAGAACCCTGCAAATACAAGCGCCAGAAATAATTGTCGTGCAAAGAAAGCTTCGTAAAGACCTTCCGCAAACATTCCTGTACATAGCCCAAAGCGCCGCGCTCGTACTTGTCAATAAATAATTGCTGCTGACTTCGGGGCACCCCTACCAGGCTCATGATCAGGTGGCGATTCATCACCCATTCTGTCAGTTTATTCAAAAGTTTATGCTCAATTTCGTAATAAATAGCGGCTTGTTGTTCAATGCTTTCTGCTTCAAACATTGCTTGCAACTTGCGATAAACGCGCTTTCGGGTTTTCATGTACTGGTTTGCCATCCAAGCGAAAGTACCCGAAGTGCCATAATGGTAAAATGTTTTGCGTACGCCCTTGCCATTGAAATAATTAAGATTTTTACTCCAATATTTATCTGCAAAATCAGGAAGGAAAGCCTGCAATTTTTCTTCATACAATTCCCTCATGTTGGGATGTGCACCTTTGCCAAACATCAAAAAGAGATCATCAAAACGACCAGCCTGAAAAGCAGCCAATTTCAGATGCAAGAGCGCATTCTGCCGAGGATTCATATCAATACAATGAATATGCTTTGGTTCGTCAATCAAATAATCCAAGGCATTGCAGCCCGCACTGGTAATCATTACGATTTCACTTTGCCTATCCAATTCGAGCAATTGACGGTCGCAGCGGGGGTCTTCCCAACAAGTATTGTAAATCAGGTTGCTGGAATGTACTTGTCTAAATATCCAGTCTCTTACATTATTCAATTGTTTCACGACAATAAACTATTTAATGATTTCCTGCCAAAGCCACTTAGAGCTGCAAAGTTCATAAATTTTTCAAGAAAAAGTGCTATCTATCATTCAGCTAATTGCAAAAGCAGCATTCTTTTCTGCCAAGCTCTGCTCTAAAAAACGGTAAATATCAGCTTGAGCCCGCACAGAAGCCTCAATGGGCAAGTGTTGCCGGCGCATATTTTGAAAGTTGGCATCTATACACCTTGCCTTGCTGTTGTCGCGTAATTGTATGTCAATGATATGGCGTAACTCTCGATAGATCGTCGGATCGTAAATAGGGACTGCCACCTCCACACGGCGGCTTAGGTTGCGCAGCATCCAGTCAGCGGAAGCAATATACATTTGTTCATCCCCGTTGTTGGCAAAAATATAAACCCTGGCGTGTTCCAAAAAGCGATCCACGATGCTGATAGCCTCTATTTGCTCACTCAAACCATCCACCCCTGGCGCAAGACAACAAATTCCTCTGATAATCAACTGGATACGAACACCTGCCTGGCTTGCTTCGTATAGTTTTTTTATCATTTGCTGATCTTCCAGGCTATTCATTTTCAAAATCATATAAGCAGTTTTTCCCGCACGGGCGTGCTCAATCTCCTGATCAATCAGCGCTTCAAAACGATCCCTCAAGCTAAAGGGCGATACCAACAAGTGCTTACAATTGGGCACAAGAATCTTGCGCTCCAGCAGATTGAATACCTTTGCCACTTCTGTCGTCAACCGATTGTCTGTGGTAAGTAAGGCATGATCGCCGTATAATCGGGCTGTTTTTTCATTAAAATTTCCGGTAGCGATGTAGGCATAATGCCGGGGTTCAAAATCCTCCTGGGTACTGATCAGCAACAACTTGCTGTGGACCTTGATATCGGGGTAGCTGTAAAAAACTTTCGCACCGGCTTGCTCCAGCTGTGCCCCCCATTGAAGGTTGGCTTGCTCATCAAAGCGTGCCTTCGCTTCCACAAAAACGGTCACCTCTTTGTCTGCCTGACGCGCTTCCAGCAGTTTTTTTACTACAGCCGACTGCGATGCTACGCGGTAGAGTGTAATTTTGATGCTCTTGACGGACGGCGCATGCACGGCTTCCTCCAATAGCCGAAGGACATAGTCATATTTTTGATATGGAAAATGAAGCATTATGTCTTTTTGTAATATAACAGCCATGATAGACGAGGCACCTTCCAGGTCTGCATGCGGCAATGGCGGCATCGGCAAATCATACAATTCACTGTCTTTCAGCGGATTGGGAAAATTAAAAAAGTCATTAAAATTGTGATACCGCGCACCAGGAATCATGTCGCTTTTGCGCAAATTGAACATTTCCTTTAGCCGTTGCAACAAATCCGAGGGCATGGTATTGTCGAATAAAAACCGAGTAGGCAAACCAATACTTCGCTCTTCTAATCCCTGCTTTATTTTCTCCAATAAATCCCCTGAATATTCATCCTCGATGTACATTTCAGCATCCCTCGAAAGCTTGATAGAAAATGCGCCAGCTATGTCCTGTTTGAAAAAATCTTCCAGGTTAAATCGCAAAACATCATCGAGAAAAGTCAAGTGAAACGAACCATCCGGCGAAGGCAATTCCACAAAGCGCGGAAGTTTGTCGGAAGGGATATTTACAATTGCAGCAGATTGATTATCAGAAAAATGCACAACAAAATAAAGTCCAGCGTTTTCCAGAAAGGGCGGTTCCACCTTGTCATCCAATAAAGTAGGCTGCAGTAGCGGGTAAATTTTTTCGAAGAAATACTTTTTCAAAAACTGTTGCTGTGCCGCGTCGTAAGCTTGATCAGCGATCAGGTAAATGCCTTTTTTTTGCAAGGCTGGCAAAATCTCCTGCCGAAAAACCCGACCGAAAGTTTGCTGCTGTTGCTCCACAAGCCGCCTGATTTCCTTCAGTTCTCTTTTGGGTTTGATATCCAACTCCTTGCGCGTTTTTTTCTTCAATGCTTTAAAGCTACGCAAAGAAGCCACCCTGACCCGATAAAATTCATCAAGATTAGAACTATAGATCGCCAAAAACTTGATGCGCTCGTACAAAGGAACGCCTTCATCCATTGCTTCTTGCAATACCCTGTGGTTAAAAGCTAACCAACTCAAATCTCTGCTGATATATGGCACTTCCATTTACTCTTTTTTTGCCAAAGATAGAAAAAGACAAAAATTTAGCCCAGGATAGCCGCTTTATCTGATCCTGTCTGGTTTATTGCTTTGTTTTGTACAGCCTATACGACTAAAATGCGGGTTCTTCTGCCGGCGTGAGTTCTTTGCCGATAAATTTGAGCATGTGCATTTTGATAGCTTCCCGCACCTGCCGAAATGCCTTTATTTGCTGGGCTTCTGAACCTACCACTGCGGCAGGATCAGGAATGTTTAGATGTAGCCATTTATCAGCAGTAACCATATCGAAGTCTTGATTTGTAAGCTCTTCGCAGATATTGATCACAAAATCGAAATGCTCCCCTCTAAAAAGGTCAATGCCCTTGGAGGTGCCCCTCCCGATGTCAATACTATCTTCTGCCATTACTTGCACGGCATAAGGGTTAATACCATGATTTTCAAGCCCTGCACTAAAAAATAGTCCATTGCCTTTGCCATAGAACTGAAGGTAGCCCTCCGCCATTTGGCTGCGGCAGGAATTACCTTTACAAAGTACCAAGACCTTTTTCATACAATTTGGTTTACACAGATTTAATGTAAAAGTAACACTATCTATTTACTCTACCAACCATTTTTTACAATTGATATTTTTGCAACAAATCAATTGTTGACATATTATCCGTTCGTTTATCTTATGACAACCCTATTGGTTCTAAAAAAATAAGAGGCTTTATTGTACTTTGCCAATAGATTCAATAATTTATTGGCGATAGCACGGCAAATACAGCACACCTTGCTGAGCGCTATTTGATAATTAAAGATGATCAGTAAAACCTTTTTTGAATCGTGTGATACAGTTCACACATCCTTGCGAAAAAAACGCTCAGTTTTGCACCGCCAATCCCACGAGATGGCGGCATTTTATTAGCCATTTTTTACTTTTTAAAAAGCAAAGAAATGAGGCTCAGGAAGTACCTCCCGATTTTAGAATGGCTGCCGAATTACAGCAAGGCACAATTTAAAGGTGATCTGCCGGCGGGGCTTACGGCAGGGATTTTGCTTATTCCGCAGAGTATTGCTTTTGCGATGATCGCTGGAGTGCCCACCATTTATGGACTGTATGCCTCTACGATTCCGATGTTTTTGTATGCCATTTTTGGTACCTCCCGTCAATTATCGGTAGGTCCAGTTTCTATCATATCCCTGATGGTTTTTGCAGGCGTTTCTACGATCGCAGCCCCACAGTCACCAACTTTTGTAGGATTAGCAATTTTGTTAGCGCTGATAGTAGGTGTTGTGCAATTGCTATTGGGCATACTACGCTTGGGGTTTTTAGTTAATTTCCTATCACATCCGGTGGTAAGTGGATTTACGTCGGCTTCAGCCATTATCATCGGTTTAGGGCAACTCAAACACATACTGGGGATCACCATTGAGCGCAACGAGTCGGTTTTTCATATTCTTTTGGAATCCTTCCAACAAGTGAGTAACATCAATTGGGTGACTTTCGGCATCGGGGGTAGTGGTATCCTATTGATTTTGATTTTAAAAAGAATCAATAAAAAAATTCCCAGTCCTTTATTGGCAGTGGTGTATGGCATTTTAATCGTTTGGGGCTTTGGCTTGGTCGGTCAGGTAAAAATAGTGGGCACCGTGCCAAGCGGTTTGCCTTCTTTCCTCTTGCCGGAATTCAGCTGGCAGGATATAAAGGCATTATTACCGGTTGGTTTGGCTATTGCTATTGTCAGTTTTACAGAAAGCATTGCCGTGGCTAAGGCTATGCAGGCGCGCCACAAGGATTACCAGGTAATTGCAAATCAGGAGTTGATAGCACTGGGCATCAGTAATATCGGGGGGTTTCTTTTTCAAGCCTTTCCTACTACCGGCGGCTTTTCGCGTACTGCCGTGAATGACCAAGCAGGTGCTAAAACGCAGATGGCTTCCATCATCAGTGCGCTGCTGATTGTATTTACATTGCTTTTTTTGACACCTTTATTCTACTTTTTGCCCAACGCCATCGTTGGTGCGGTGATTATCGTAGCGGTATATGGTTTAATTGATTTCAAGGAAGCGATTCACTTGTGGCGAACCGACAAAAGTGATTTCCTAATGCTCCTGGCAACTTTTCTATCAACACTTTTTATTGGCGTGGAAGAGGGCATCGCTATCGGGGTGTTGTTGTCGCTTGGGTTATTGATTTATCGCGCATCTCGTCCACACATTGCTATTTTGGGCAGAGTGCCCAATTCTCCTTTTTATCGCAATATTAACCGTTTTGATAATGTAGAACAACGCCCAGACCTTACTATCGTGCGTTTTGATGGACCGCTTTTTTTTGCCAATCTGAATTATATCAAAGATAAACTGGACGGTATTTTAGTGGAGAAGGCACATACGCTCAGGCTCCTGATTATCAATGCCGACAGTATCAACCACGTAGATAGCAGCGCGCTCCACGCTCTTGAAGAATGGGTAAAGGAATTCCGAAGAAGAAATGTTGATGTTTATTTTACGGGTGTAATTGGACCAGTGCGCGATGCTTTTTCAAAAGCAGGGCTGACTGAGCTGGTGGGTAATGACCATTTCTTTTTGAGCAATCAACAAGCAGTAGATGCTTTCGACAACCATTATGAAAAAGAGGATCAGAAGGTGTTTCAGCCTTATACCCTGCAAAGCAATGTGAAAAGTGAGTAAGAAATAACGATTTTTAATTTGGTATAATTTTTTATAAAATACTGATTGACTGTTTTTTATAATTGTACTAACATATTGACAAATCGGCACATTAGTTTAAAAACTTTATTGTCAAGCAAAAACATAAATGGAAAAATACCAAAATCCCTTTTACACCCAAGCGATTCGTTATTGGACGCTTCTGCTGTGGATCATTTTTTCTACCACTGTTTCAATCGCAAAAACACCTGTTTTTGTAGCACCAACCCGCTTGATTCAACAAGATACAGTACCCGTAGCTACATGGAAACCCCGTTGGTTACAAAAAAAAGAGCAGTTTAAGATTGACATCAAAACGATGATACAATTGTGGAGTATTTACTCTACTGGTTTTGAGATATATAACTCAACGACTCGCGGCTACGAGCCCGTTGATGATCGTTTTAACACTTCCTTGCGGCGGGCACGCCTGGTTTTTAATGGAACCCCCTATGAGCGGCTGCAATACACACTGGCGCTCTTTTATGATCAGATCGGGCGCGATATACTGTCCAGTGGGGTTGGTGTATCCAACAGGGCAGAGCCTTCTGTTGGCGTTTGGGACGCTTTTCTTCAATGGAAAGTAATACCCAATAGCGAAGTATTGAATGTGGTGGGCGGATGGTTTCGTCCGCAGATACAAAGAGAAAATATTACCTCTGGATGGGCTGTTAACTCCTTTGAAAAGTCCATGTCGCAAAATTATTTGCGCAATCACCTGGTAGGTGCTGGTTCGGGTAGGACGGCAGGGCTCAATATCGGAGGGCTTATCAATAGCCGCCATGCTGGGCTTTATTACAATATCGGAATCTTCAACCCTATAACAGTGCTAAATGGAAGCTCTACTGGCAAGAATTTTGCACCTTTGCTGGCAGGAAGAGTTGTATTTACTGTAGGGGAACCTGAAATGCAAAAGTACGGCATCAGCTACGATATCAATTATTTTAATCAACGCAGAGGGCTTTCGCTGGATTTTAATGCCGCTCACCAGGGTGAAACTGATTTATTTGAATCTTCTTTGACGCTGGGGTCGGGGTTTTTACTTAATTACAATGCCTTCCAACTTGATGGTGAATGGACCTGGATGGAAAGAACCGGACAAGAAAAACTGCCAAACCAAAGTACCCGAAGTATTGCAGCACGCGCTAGCACAGGGCACCTCAGGGTAGGTGTCAATATCCCAGCGGGTAGATTTGTATTAGAACCAGTGGCAATGCTGATGCACTTTGAAGGGGCGAAGGCTGCTCAAGCCCAGGCAGATGCGCTGATATTGGGTACTTCATCGGGTAGTGAAACCACTTATGATCTGGGTTTGAATTGGTACCTCGACAAAAAAAATCTCAAACTAATGTTGCATTATACCTTTAGGGATGGCATGCCAGGGGCTGCCGGCGACGGCGCTACTGTTAATCAATTTTTTTTACAAAATGGAGTAGGTGCGATCCGACGAGGAAACTGGTTGGGCTTGGGAATGAATGCCATTTTTTGACCAAAATAACTTGAGAAATAAGCCAAAATCTATTTTGTGCAGCCAAATGATATTTACTAAAACAAATACAGTTTGACGGGCGTTTTATTGCGAAAGTTAGTACTTCTAAGATATAATACTTCTTTTTTTTAAAGCAAATAAAATGATATTTTATTGAAAAATATTTTGAACATGAAGACATTAAAAATATTTATCACTTTTATTGGCTTATTGTTTACTCAATTCGGCTGCACCCAACCCCCTACGAACCGGCCCATTTTAATTAATAAGGAGTTTGATAAAAAATTGGGACAACTTTTAGCATTTAGCGTGCCGTTGATGGGCGTTTCGGAATTAAATAACACCAAAGATAATATTCATATTTTTGACACAAGAGAATTAGCAGAATATAATGTGAGTCATATAAAAGGTGCACAGTACTTGGGCTACGATCATTTTGATCCGAAATTATTGGCAGATACGCCTAAAGATGAAACCATTGTACTTTATTGTTCGGTAGGCTACCGCAGCGAAAAAATAGGTGAAAGGTTACAAAAAATGGGTTATAAAAAAGTTTACAACCTTTACGGCAGTATTTTTGAGTGGATCAATCAGGGGTATCCGGTGGTAAATAAAGAAGATAAGATAGTTAGCGCTGTTCATACTTATAATAAAAACTGGAGTAAGTGGGTGAATAACCCAGACATTACAAAAATCTGGTGAATTTTGATGCGATTTTTATATCAACATTTAGTCCTGCAAAGTGGATGAATGAATTAAAAATGAGCAGACTTCATATATGGAAAAATACTGGAAAATATTTATAGGTGGTTATCAGGGATATGCGCGTTATCTTTGGCATGAAATTACACATCCCAGTTGGCACAATTATTTTTATTGGTTGCTCTTGGTATCTGTTTTTTTCTTTTTGATAGCATTACTTGACCCCGCGCAGGGATCAACCAAGGTTTCGAAAAGATTTCTGGTTTCTCTTTTTAGAAGCTTTTTGGACCTTTTATATAATTACGATGCCTATCGGTCAAAGCACTGATTGATGCCCCATTTCAAGCGGCATACACGCTCAATACCCTTTTAATCATTACGGCTGTAGCTATTTTAATCGGAATTATTTTTGGTGCTTATCCCGCTGCAAAAGCGGCTCGGCTCGATCCAGTAGAAGCAATCAGGCGAGAATGACACGCGACTTGTATCATATTTCTCCTGTGCTCATTACGCCTCCAAATCCAAGTTCATAAAATGCTCCTTGAGCGCGAGCCTAAAACGCACGATGACCTTGGCTTCCAGCCGGTCGAGTCCGTCGCTGGCTTTGGCAATGTCGTACAGAATGTCAAAAAGGGTCTGGTATTCTTCAGCAGGTCCGTAAGCTTTGCAAGTATCCAAGGCTTTGTTGTAAGCCTCTTCCAGGGAGGTTTCGCGGTTTTTTTCATAGTCAAACGACCACTGTACTTCCTTCGACCAAGGATGCTGCTGCAGGATTTCCTGCAATTTTGAGGTTTCTGATGCCTGCACCAGCCCATCGGCTTTAGCAACAGCGTAAATCAGTTCGCCCAGCGCATCGTAAAGTTTTTCTTTGGATGGTTTCATTTTCGAGCTATGGTTTAACAGTGTTTTGGTGCATTTTTATTTTGCAAATCTGATTCAAAAAAGCGAAAGCTGCTCCTTTTCTGGCAGTTTCTTTTGCAATTTTTGAATTTCAACTTCCAGTAACGCTCCTTGTAGCACAAAATGCGCAAAGGTTCTGACATTTGTGACTTGAAAAATCGTTTCTACCGCCAGTTTGCTGAGGTAAAAAAACGAACCCAATTCCAGTGCTTTATTCCTGAATTTACTGGCATCACCTGCGAAGCCGGAGTTTTGAATAATAATAAAGCCTCGATTTGTGTCGATTACAAAATCCAGGATTCGTTCAAATAAGCGCCCGTTATGAAAATACCGTACTGGATATTTTCGATGCAATTTATTGATAACAAATTGTTTATCCAATTCTTTGAAAAATGATAGCATCTGTGCGTGCAAATCACTGGTTTTGAGCATTTCATCCAGTTGGTATCGCTTGACAAAAGCCTCCAACATAAGCAATTGATCTTCAATTGAATAAGTGTTATAAAATCCTATTAAACATGCTTTGATCATTTTTGCGACTTGGTAGCGGTCGGCATCTTCGGCTAAAGCAATCGGCGAAGCGTAGTTGTAAACTGAACCGGTATGTACCGTCATTTCATCACTAAAGTACTCTTTATCAGGATCAATCGCATAAGTTAAATATTTTTTCTTACCTGCGCGATTTTCAATAAATAAAATATCATGTTCTTTAATTTCCGCTTGCGGAAAGTCTTTGGGATAAGGAAAAACCTCGGTTTGCTTGGTCAATACTTGATTGTGCCACATCCAGGGTGTTTCGTAGCTTTGATGATCAAGGGTAGGATAATCGCTATTACCTTCGTGCCAGACGCGGTTGAGCCATTGTGTTGGCTTGGGCGTAGTTGGGAAGACGAGATAGTCGCGCGCACGCGTGAGTCCCACATATAATAAACGTGCTTCTTCTTGTAATGCTTGTGCCGTTTTTGCTGCTTTCACTTCACTCGCTTCGATGCGTTCTGCCAGCGGCGTACCCCGATACTGGTCATTATACGGATTCACCCAATAGCGCAACCATCTATTCCCCAGCACATTATTTAAATCTATATTTTCTGTTTCTGGTATGATGTCAATACCCCATACATCGGCACGAAGTGAACCTTCGAGGCTATGACAAATAACAATGGGCCATTCCAAACCTTTACTTTTATGATAAGTCATTACATTCACCGCGTCAGCGCTTTCGCCGGAGCCTTGCAAATCCTTTTTATTATTCTCCAAATCGCTGAGCCAGAGCAAAAAACCGCCCAATGAAGCCGCCGTATGCAAGCGATTACAAGCTTCTTCATATTGCAAAGTCAGTTTCCGAAGCACGTCCACATTGTCCAAACGCTGCTGCACGTTGCCCCAGGAAGCAATAGTACGCCGCAAATCCAATTCTTCCAGCAGCAAATTCAAAATCTCAGAGCTCGACAAATCTGCCGCTTGTATCCGTAACGTATTGATTTGCTGTATAATAGCATCATCTTCAGCCCACTTGCTGTGGGTAGATTGCTGCTCTATCTTTTCCAAGAAAGCCAGCCGATCCTCGATTATTTCCTCTATATCTTTGCCACTTGCCAGCAATAAAATCTCCGCAATCGAAAGCGAATCATGCTGATTCAACACATATTTCAAACAAGCAAAAATCAATTTCGCTTCCGCTGTATTCAACAAGCCATTCCGGGAAATCGCTGCCCGCAAACCCGCGCGGTGCAAGGCTTCCGCGATTGCCAGGCACTCGGCATTCGAGCGACAGAGAATCGCCACGTCGCCGGGTTGGGCATTTCGATGGACTTTTTCGCCTTTCGGTAAAACACGAATACCACGATCCAATACTTGTTTCAAGCTTTGCGCGATACAATTTTCCATCCAGGGTTTGCCTGGTTGCCGCCCATCGCCGTCATAAATGAAATGCCAATGTAATAAGGCATCATTTAGCTCAATCGGCTCATCTACTTTCAAGCGCTTGGGTTCTAATGCAACCTGCTCAACCGGCAAATCATTAAATGTTTTAGTAAATATTGCATTGGAAATATTTACTAAATCTTCGCGCGAACGCCAGGAATGCTTTTGAATATTTTCCAGCTTTATACCACCATGATAATCTATGATCGCCTGCATCAAACGCGGCTCTGCTCCCCGAAAACCATAGATAGATTGCTTGGGATCGCCCACCCAGACGGAATACTTGGCAAGTTTTGATAATTTAAGAAAAATCTCTAATTGTATAGGGCTGGTATCCTGGAATTCATCCACCATTAATAAATCTAATTCTTCCCTCAAAACCTCCTGCACGGCTTCATGTTCAAGCAAGCGCTTCACCAGCACTTCCATATCGGTGTAGTCAATCAATCCACGGCGTTTTTTATAAGCATCATATTCTTGTAAAGATTCGATGGCGATATTAAACAGCAAGTAAATAAAATCCTGAATATCTTTTTGAAATGCCGGATGCGTATCGCTCGCGCCCGCGAATACCTTCAATTCTTCGACATCCGCCTTGCTTTTGATACCGACATCAATTTTGGAAATTTTCGCCCACTGATGCCAGTATAATTCGCCCCGCAAGTCTAGTTCTCGCCGGAAATTGCGCAGCAGCGCCGCTACATCTGCCGTTTTTTTGGTCGAATCGCCATTGTTTTCAAGGCTTTCAATCGTCTTATCCAACAGACTTTTCAACTCTTTTTGAAAATATTCCTCTGATTTTTCCGACGGCTTTTCTAAAAATTGCTGAAAACTTTCAAAAGACTGAATTTTACTTTTTTCTAATACTTCCAGCGAAAAATCATTCGCCCGCGCCACATCCGTGAGGAATTTCAAGTCGTGCCGCCAGTCGAAATACTCATTTTTATTCAAACCCAAGCGGTCGCACAAATGCTCCATTGCCTCTACGCGCTCCTCGGTCAAAACCATCGCAAGTGACTGATTAAAAAGCACTTGCTGGTCTTCATCCGCAATAATTTCCACTTCTGGCGATACTCCCGCCTCAAAGGCAAAGCGCTGCAACAACTTCACGCCCATGCCGTGCACCGTGCCGATGAGCGCATTCGTGAGGTCATCCGCCTGGCGCGTCATGCCCGCTTCGAGCAGCCGCACGCGCACGCGCTCCTGCAATTCCGCAGCTGCTTTGGTCGTAAACGTGGTCGCAATAATCCCATTGGCGCGAACCCCCTGTTGGAGGAGTTCCACCATTTCCGAGGTGAGCCGGTAGGTCTTACCGCTGCCCGCGCCTGCGGAGATGATTTTGAGATGTGTTGATTTTTTCATGATTGCAGGTTATCTATATCATCTATGTCTTTTGCTCTGCCTGCTGCTTTTTTTGCAGTTATCAAATCAGAAAATCGCAATGCTCTTACCTGTAAATCACCTTCAATCTCAAACCATTCAGCGCCTTTGTAAGCATTTTCAAAAAATAATCCTTTTACTTTTGTTAATATTTCAATGCAAACGGGTGGTCTTCCAAATGTAAATACATCATAATCCTCGGTTTGTAAGAATTTTGTTAAAGTCATATCAAAAATAGGCAACCCAAATTGATTAAACGCTTTCACTAATCGTTGATAATTTTCAGCAGTTGGATTCACCCAAATGTCCATGTCGCCTGTCGTGCGGGCATAGCCGTGTAAGATGACGGAATAAGCACCCACTAAAATATACTGTACTTCGCAATCATTTAGTGCGCGAATAAAATCCTGAAAATCTTCATTAAAAATATCACTTCTCATACATCCTGTTTTCGCATAGCAAAAGCAGTGCGATCCAAGCGTTGCGGTTTGGAGCGATCCAAATTATAAGCCGAGCAAATGAGATACCAAGCTGCTGCCAGTCGCTCACGGGGGCTACGGGTAAGCCAGTAGGTACGCTGGTGCGCTGCTTCTGCAAAGGTTTGAATACTAAAAGCGGTGCGGTCTAAACGGTACGGGTTCATGGGGTGAAGATAAGAAAAATGGAGAATTGGAGTAATGGAATTATGGTAGCGAAATATTCCAGCCATATTTTGCTTTAAGTTCGTCGCTCATTTGAGAACCGGTGTATAATTCCGCGCTATCGTTTTCGATTTCCTGCCAACGGCTTTCCAACTCTGCCTGTTGTTCCGGGCTGAGTTCAACTTCCTCACTTGCCAGCTCATCCAGCAGATAGTGTGCCAACGCCAATTTTTCCTGAAGACTTAACTTATTCACTTCTTTTAAAAGCGCTGTTTGCATTTAAGTTTTCTTTTTTTCAAAAATACAGGAAATGGGAGGGATTGGCAAGAGGAAGGAGGAAAATACTGCGGTTAGCGCTTGGCGGGCTAACCGCAGTGTAACCATCACAGCTTTAGGTTAATAAACTGGAAATTATAATTGTAACCTCCAATTTTTAACTTTGCCGCTTTAGTTAATTTAACTGCTCCTACTTCAAATTGTACAAAACATTTAACAGGCGTTTGGAAAATTAAATCAATTTCACTGTTTTGATTCCCTAAGCTAAAAGCTTTACATTTATATTCATTACCATCTTGGTCAGTTAATCCATTGAAGTTCCAATGGGTATGAACGTTTCTTACTTGGTTCTGTGGGGTCATATTTTCCAACGTAAAGTAAAAAGTTACATTGTTATCTGCTTGTTCGAATTTATTGAGCGTAATTTTAATACCATCCACAGTTTGTTGTGCTAAATAGGCTTGTGTAGTATTTTTTGCAGGTGAAATTTCACCCCCCGGCATCGCCATTTTCCCATCTGGATTAATAAACGCATTCACCAACGCCGTCAACTTCTGCTTTCTTTTTTCAAAATTATAATACTCTTCCCCAATTAGGAAAACCGTATTCGTTCGGATGTTGGTGTTGGTGAGATTTTCAAAAGAAAGCCGCAGCGATACATTGCCCGTAAAATCGCGGTTCACTTCGCCGAAGATGACGCGCTTGGCTTGCGTGGCTTTAAACTCCGCTTTGCTGGCGGCGCTGGCGCCATTTAAAGATTGAATGGCTTTTTCGTTGTTAATCTGCTCCTGCAATTTGGCAAAACGCGAGCTTGTTCTGATGCCATTGCATAGGGTTTGCGACAAATATAGTAAAAACCGCAAAATGTAAAATGATAAATTTAAAATGTAAAAAATTCACTTGACCCATGGATATTTTAATCTTCTGAAAAGCGGCGTTGCCTGTGCTCGCAGAGCGGATTTTGTAAGAACCCAGAACAGCAGTAAAAGTAGGGGCCGACAAAACAGGTACCCCGTATGTTGCTAAAATCTAACTTTCCTTTTTGGCAACCTCAGGAAAACTCGTATTTTATCCGGTGAAATGTAAAGCCCTTCATGGGGAAACTGAAACTGACTGAACCATGTCCGAAAAAACATCGCAGAACCCGCTTTGGTACAAAGACAGCATTATGTATGCCTTGCCGATTCACTCGTTTTATGACAGCAGTGGCAATGGCATCGGCGACATCCGGGGCTTGACGCAAAAGCTTGATTATCTGGAAGATTTGGGCGTGAACTGCATCTCGCTCCTGCCGTTTTTTGAATCGCCGCTCAAGGATGATGGCTACGACATCGCCGATTTTTATAAAATCCATCCGAATTACGGTACGCTCGAAGATTTTCAGGATTTCCTGGACGAAGCCCATCGCCGTGGAATGCGCGTGGTGATTGACATTGTATCGAATCATACTTCTACCCAGCACGAATGGTTTCAGCGCGCCCGCAAAGCGCCGCCGTTCACGCCGGAGCGCGATTTTTACATTTGGAATGATTCACCAGATAAATATCCTGATGCAGGTATTATTTTCAGCGATTATGAAACTTCCAACTGGGAATGGGATAATATTGCAAAAGCTTACTATTGGCATCGTTTTTATAGTCATCAGGCGGATTTGAATTATGAGAATGAACTGGTACGCGAAGAAATGCGCAAAGTCGTTGACTTTTGGTTTGAACTCGGTGTGGATGGACTGCGGCTCACTTCTATTATGTATATTGCTCGTTATGAAGGCACTAACTGTGAAAACTTACCCGAAGTACATAAGTATATTCAAACCCTACGTGACTATGTAGATCGCAAGCATCCAGGAAAAATTCTAATCGCGGAGACCAATCTCTGGCCCGAAGGCGCTGCCCAATACTATGGCAAAGGCGACGAATGCCACATGAATTATCACTATCCTTTGATGCCGCGGCTATACATGGCGCTTCAGGCGGAAGATCGCTACCCGATTCTGGATATTTTTGAACAAACGCCCGAAATTCCTGACTCCTGCCAATGGGCTTTGTTTCTGCGCAATCACGACGACCTTACGCTGGCAATGGTTACAGAAGAAGAGCGGGATTATCTGTTCAAAGTCTTTGCACAGGATCACAATGCCAAGATCAACGAAGGCATTCGCCGAAGACTCGCGCCGCTATTGGGCAATGATCGTAGGAAAATAGAGCTTTTGAATAGCCTTTTATTCTCGCTGCCCGGCTCCCCGGTGCTTTATTATGGCGATGAAATCGGGATGGGCGACAATATTTACCTCGGCGACCGCAATGGCGTGCGCACGCCCATGCAATGGAATGCCGACCGCAATGCTGGTTTTTCGACTTGCAATCCGCAAAAATTATTCTTGCCAGTTATCATTGATCCGCTTTATCGCTACGAAGGTGTGAATGTAGAAATCCAAAACCGCAACCCGAGTTCCTTGCTTTGGTGGATGAAAAATCTCATCGCCATGCGCAAGCGGCTCAAGGCTTTCAGCCATGGCAAAATCGAATTTTTGGACTCCAGCAACAGCAAAGTCTTAGCGTTTACACGCGCCTACCAGGGTGAAAGCATTTTAGTATTGTGCAATTTATCCAAACATTCGCAAGCAATTGAGTTAGATTTGAAAGCATTCAAAGGTGTGCAGCCGATGGAGATTTTCAGCCAGAATAAATTTTATGAAGTCAGCGAAGAGCCTTATCATTTTACGCTCGGGCCTTATGGTTATTACTGGTTTTTGATGGAACAAAGCGAAGATAGTGAGGAAACGCCCAAAGAGCGCGTCATTCCTGAACTGGAAACCACCGTAGAATGGGCAACTTTCTTCGAGCATTACACTTCCAAGCGACGCTTCGAGAAGAAAATCCTTCCCGGGTATATGCGCACGATGCGTTGGTTTGGGGGCAAATCCAAAAAAATCGTTTCGGCGGAAGTCAATCGCTTCCCGTCTATTGACGCGAGCGGCGTGAAGGCTTATTTTCTCAATATCGGGATGCGTTACACCGATGGCTTGCCGGAGACTTATTTCTTGCCGGTGCTATTTGTGACCAATCCAGAGCGCATGATCCATTTTATCAAAAATGAAACCAAGAGTGTTATTTGTTATTTAAAAACTACTGAAAAAGAAGGCATTATCATTGATGCCATTTATGATGAGCGTTTCCGCGACGAATTGTTCTGGTTGATTAAAAATAACTTTACCGTAAACGTGACAGACGGGACGCTGCGTTTTGAAGCTGGAAAAACCTTGTCGGCACTGGAAATTGAAAAAGAAGATATTGTTTCGGAGTTATTGAAAGTGGAACAAAGCAATTCTTCTATTATATATAATAATCAGTTTTTCTTCAAATTATATAGAAAATTAGATACTGATATCAATCCTGACCTCGAGTTGGTGCGCTTTTTATCTGAAAAAACCAATTTTGCCAATTCGCCGCGCTACGGTGGCGGTATTCAATACGAGGATTTTGGCGCGTCTTACACGATTCTGGGTTTGTTGCAAAATAAAATTCCGAATCAGGGCGAAGCCTGGACGGCGATGCTCGATACGCTGAGTCGTTTTTATGAAAAAACGCTTGGAAAAACGGGTAAGCATTTGGAAATTCCTGAGTTGGTGCGCAAGCCGCGTCTTTACTTCGACGATACACCAGAGCCAGCGAAGAAATTGATCGAAAGCCTTACTTATGAACGTGTGACCCTGCTCGCTCAACGCACCGCGGAAATGCACATCGCGCTTGCAACGGACTATGTAAATCCTGAGTTCTGCCCTGAAAAATTTACCGAACATTACCAGCGCTCGATTTACTCTGGGCATCGCAAATTGGTGAGCGAAAAACTCAACGCTTTAGAAAAAAAGCTTCCTGCTTTGCCGCCTGCCGCTGCTGCTGAAACAGCAGAAGTATTGGCTATGAAAAATGAGATTTTACATTGCTTTCAGGAGATTTACAGTCGAAAAATCGAAGCCACCAAAATCAGGATTCACGGCGATTACCACTTGGGGCAGGTGCTATTCAACGGGCGCGATTTCTTTATCATTGATTTTGAAGGCGAACCCATGCTCAGCATCAGCGAGCGAAGATTGAAAAAAACGCCGTTCAAAGATGTGGCGGGCATGATTCGCTCCTTTCATTACGCCGCTTACGGACAGTTGTTGCTCAACCAGAATTACCGCAAGGAAGATATGCCGCAGTTGGAACAATGGGCGCGCCAATGGTTTCATTATGTGAGCAATTATTTCCTGACTGCGTATTTGGATCGCGTACAAGGACAAAGTTTCATCTCGCCCGATGAGGAAGGAATGCGCTTGATTTTGCGCAGCTATCTATTAGAAAAAGCGATTTATGAAATCGGTTACGAAATGAATAATAGACCCGATTGGCTCAGGATACCGCTCAAAGGGGTATTATATGTAATGGACGAATATCATAATAAAGCATAAATTAAATAACAATTTAGCGCTATCATTATTTTTATGAAATTTTGATGTAATGACATATTCAAATGAAGGTAAAAATTGAACTCATCTATGAAGATGAAGCACTATTAATTGTTAATAAACCTCCAGACTTGTTGACGATACCAGATCGCTTCGATAGCACAAAATCCAATTTGTATCACCTTTTGTCAATGCAGTATGAAGGGAAAATCTTCATCGTGCATCGCATTGACAGGGAGACGAGCGGCGTGATATGCTTTGCAAAAACGGAAGAAGCACACAAAAATTTGTCGCAGCAATTTCAAGACCGCAGTATTGAAAAAATCTACCTCGCTTTGGTGGATGGCAAACCTACGCCGCCAGAAGGCAGTATTGACAAGCCAATCGGGCAGCATCCTACACAAGCAGGCAAAATGACCATTTCCCGTGATGGCAAGGCTGCTCTCACCGATTATAAAACGATTGAGGCTTTTAGAGCTTTCGCTTTGATGGAAGCCAATATTAAAACTGGACGAACCCACCAAATTCGAGTGCATTTCAAATCTATCGGACACCCCCTGGCGATAGACCCGCTTTATGGCAAACGTGAGGCTTTTTTTCTTTCTGAAATTAAAAATCGTAACTACCAATTGGGAAAAGATCAGGAAGAAAATCCCCTGATGTCTCGAACCACGCTTCACGCTACTCGGCTTGAGTTGAATCATCCCTCCACAGGCGCTCGGATGCCTTTCGTAGCTTCTCTACCCAAAGACTTTCAGGCGGTATTGAATCAACTCAGAAAGTGGGGAAAGTAAATATGCGTGAAATATTATTTTTTTACTATTTTACTTCAATTCACTTATCATGATTTGCCAAAGACACGGTATAAGGTGAGAAAGAGTCTGCCTTTTTCTTTAAAAAAATTCTTTGCTGTAGCCAAAACCAACTCTTTTCCACTGCAAAAAAAGATAGAAAGATGAACCCATAAGTATGATACGGAAAATCAATACCCATAATAAAGTAAATACCCCAGTGCATGGAAAGCGTCAGTAATGCCCAAATTGCAGCAATCTTTCGATGCAATAAAGCAGCCGGCGCGCCGAGTTCGAGTATCATAGTGCCAATGCCCATTATTAAAAAAAGCTCGGTGTGCGGATAAAGCCACTCAAACCAGGGATTTGCTGCGCCGCCGAGCATTTCTTTGCGCAAGGCATCCACCGCCACTTGCGAGCGCATGGCGCTACCGTCCACCCATGCCCAGGCTAATTCGCCGAACACCTTCGCCAAACCTGACAGCACATAAGTAGCTACCGTTGCGGTGCAGATGAGTTTGACACCCCAGCCGTACTGCCAGCCTGCGATTCCTTTTTCGCGCCAATTGCGTCCCTTTTGTCGCCAGGCATCATAGGAAATGGCATCTGCGGAGGCTGTTACACCAATGATTAAAACGTGTAATACTGTTGCAATGTAATTATGATAAATCATAGACCAGGAATTGCGATAACTCATCATAAACAGCAGCAATAGCCCAAACGCCGGTCCCGTCCAGCGAAATTTCCAGCCAATGACATAAGCGACATTTAGTGAAATAGTAATGATTAATAAAACATTAAATAACTCCGATGCCATAGGATTTTGCAAAAATCTTGCTAAGCCAACCGGCTCATACATGGAAGCGGAAGACTTTGCAATGGATTGCAACATATCAAAACGCGTGACTAAATACCACAGCGAAAAACTTCCAATAAAGATTCTCAGTATCGCAAGGCGCTCTGGCACAATCGGGCTGAACCACCAGTTTTCCAGCGTTTTTACTATTCTTCTCATGGTTTTTCAATTGTTTTTGCACTTAATAATTTTTCTTCGAGTGGCATCTTATGGTCTGTCAGGAAATAATTTTCCAAATGATAAGTCCCTCTTACTAATTCGATGCGTTCCAAAGTATTGAAAGGTGCTTCTTCGCATTTAGCCAGGCGGCGCGCCACTTTTTTCGCCAATCGCGCTTCTTTGCCTTTGCGGCACTGCTTGTTGATTTGTCGGCGCACCTGATTAAATCCACCATTACCAATATATTTGTAAGGAATATGATATCGTTTATTATTAGCATCATAGCCTATAAAATAATTTAGAGAATGGGTATCGCCTCTTTTCAGCGAAAACATGGGATAGTAAGAAAGTGGAAAGCCATCTTTGGGCTTCGTGCGCCAATTTTCTTTGATAGGCAACAAGATTAAAAAAAGAATAAAAAGACTAAATATCGCAGCAAAGAATTTAGATTGTATCATAATTTTATCCGATTTAGTAAATAAACGCTTTTTAGATTTCGCAAATCTGGAAGATTTACGAAATCGAGCCAGGCGAAATCAAGAAGCCCTTAACAGCGAAACCACTGCAAGGGCTTTACCACAAACCCTTTTACGTCCTAAGCTCTTTCTTGCATGGTAAATTCGTATTCTTCTGCTTGCAGATAGTTCAACGCCCGCCCATTCAGCAAATCGGATAAACGCAGTACGGGTATTGCAATGGCGTTTTCGACTTCTTCGATTAGCAATTCACTTGCCGTGAACAGCCCCGACACCGCAAATGGCTGAATGTTCATATCTTCCAGCATCTTCAAACCGCTAAATACGCCAAGGCTATCGCCACAGGAGAAAATCACACTGTGTACGGTGTTCATAAAGCGTGCATCATGTAGGAGCATCGCCGTTTCGCGTTGCAAAATACCATCGGCAATTTCAACCACAATATAATCCGGTGCTACTGCCTTTTGCGTCAGATTGACCAAAGATTGGTACAAATCGAGTAATTCGTCTTTTTCGCACATAAAAGTAGAAGGGTAACCAAAATGTGTAAAATCGGCAATAAAATCAGCGCCTCGGTCATACACATAGCGGGCATCTTTGGGGAAAGCCGTGCCGGTGAGTTTCAAATAAGCCGTGGTGTAGCCCGCCGCACTCAAGCCGCCGCAGAGGAATGCCGCTGTGGTTGTTTTACCGCTATCCATTGAAGAACCGATAGATAAAATCACTTTGCTTTGAACGGAAATAGGATTGAACGTATCCAGTTCTGCCCTGCGAATGGTATTAATCACCTCACCCTGCTCATCCGTTGCGTAGCCCAGTAGTTCAATGACAGGTACTTCGGCTTTCATCGTAGCGTTCACACTTTTCAAAACGCCCGCCACACCGCCACGCCCCAGCAGGTGACATTCGCACACGGGCGTATCAGGCACATAGCCTTCGATTTGACTCGTCGCGTAGCGATTGCCAAAAGCCAGCATCACGATATCTTCGTCAAAAATATTGCGATTAATCCCTTGTGGGTCAACCACATAGCTACCATTAGCTTCTACTACACGGAAAATACCCACTTCGCCCATTTTGGGAATGTGAGTGTTCACAAGTGTGTTGTTCAATTGGTATTGCTGTACACCAGCGCAGGCGAAAGATTTTTTTACTTTGTTTTTCATGGTCAATTACTTTTTCAGTTCGATTTTATATTGCAAGACGAAGCAAATGTTACTGAGCCCGTGATGTTAATTTTTCAGAAAGTGCGTTTTTTTCTAAATCCAAGTACCAATCGGTTTGAATATCAATAGTTTTTAAAAATTCAACATTTGCGGTAAGCAATAAAACGGCAGTACCAATTGGAATTTGTTGCCACAATGCCTGGGCAGTTTCGATATCCAAATTTTGAAATGGCTCATCCAGCATCAGAAAAGGTTTCTTGGTCAGCAAAGCGCGCAGCCACTGCAATAGCTGCAATTGACTGCCCGATAGCCGCCCCGATTCGCGCAGCGGGGTGTTAAAATCTAATCCCTCTAAAGCCGGAAAAAGCGACTGCCATTGCTGGAAAAGTGCAGCAGCTTTGGCTTGGTGCCGGCGGCTGTAAGCCAGGGCTTCGCCGATGGTTTTGCCGTATAAAGGCAGCGCATCGGAAACGAACGCCAGTTGGCGGCGTAGGGATTTTGGGTGCAAATCAAAGGTGGAATGTGCGTCGAGGTAAATTTGCCCGGTGCTGGGCGGATAAAGCCCTGCCAAGGTCTTGACCAAAGCGCTTTTGCCCGAGCCGGATTTACCAATTATAACGCCTCTTTCACCAGCTAGCAAAGTGAAATGCACATTTTTAAAAATAGGATTTTCGTGGAATTGTAGAGTGAGTCCCTCGACGCGCAAGGTCGGTTGTTTGAAATCCAATTCGGGCTTCGACCAGCCGGTTTCAGTGGTTTGTTGAAATAATTGCGTGATTTTTTGCAAAGAAATCTTTCCTTTTTTCCAAACCAAACCAATTCGCAGGGTACGACTCAGCGTATTGCGCAAAGCCAGCAAAATGAGAATAAAAGCAAATATATTATCAGATTGGAATACGTATCCCGTTTGTTGCCAATTAAAAACCAACCAAAAAGCCAGCGCCAGTGCTGCATGCACCGCGAAAGGCACGCAGGCTTCGAGCAGCGCTGCCTGGCGATGGTACAAAAAACCCAGCTGTTGAATTTTCTCTGCGCGTCGGTCAAAACGCTGTACCTCCGGTGTTTCCTTGTTGAAAGCCTTGAGCGAAGCGATGTTGAGCAAGCGCAGATTGATAAACGAAAGCAGCGCCGATTTTTGGTCGCGCCGTTGGGTTTCTAAGCTGCCAATGCGCCGATTGGTTAAAAAAATGAAAATACCCAGTAGTAGTGCTACTGTCAGCACCAGCCCGCCAAGCCGGGCATCGAGCCAAAACAACAGCACCAAGCCCATCACTACGAGCAGCACATCCGCCGAAAATTGCAAAATGCCTTTGGATAGAAATTGCTGCACGCTGCTCAAATCGCCACTGAAACGCAGCAAATACCGCCCCATGCCGCGCTCTTCGTAATGCCGCAAATCCATTCGCAATTGGTGTAAAAACAGTCGCTGCCGCAGCCAGTGCAGGAAGGTTTCGGTGAGTTTGCCCTGTTCGCTTTTCCGAAAAAAATCGAGGAGCGCTTTTATCAAAATCAAAATCGCAAGCAATGCCAGCCAACCCGTGAAATCCGCCTGCCAGCCGATACCGAATTTTTCTAGCAAACGCCCGCGCGCCGATTGGAAGTCAAACAGCAGTGAGTACGTCTGGGCAATCACGAGTGGCAAGAGTAACGTAGCAGCATTCGCTAAAAAATCAAGTAGCAGCACACCAAGCACGCGGCTTCGGTGCGCTTTAAAAAAAATAAGCAGCAATTTTTTTCTGGTCATGGTTTTGGTATTGCAATACAGAGTATATTGCAGAAAAGGAGAAATGTTACTATCGGAAAGTGCTTATTTTGAGATGGGTTTTTCTTGAAACTTTAATTTCTTTTCAGGATTTGTTCAATTTCAGGTCGGGTCAATCCGGTTAGTTTTATTAGCATTTCGATGGATAAACCTGCTGCTTTACCCTTTTTTACCACTTCAATTTTTCCTTCAATTTTTCCTTCTTCTCTTGCTGTGTCCAATGAATTTTTTAAATCCCGATAATATTTCAAACTATCTTCATACGATAGCAATTCCTGTTGGTTGAATTTGGCAATTTCCGCTACTTCAAATAAGCGCTCAAAGATGCGTTCCCTCAATTTTTCAGGTATTCGCTCCAGCCGATTGAGATTTTTTAACACATACAACCATTTTTCAAAACGGTTTTCCAAAGCATCCAAATCCTTCTGGAATTTAGGCATTTCCAAATAAATAAACGTCAGCTTATCATAAAACACCTTGCAAGTTTCAATATCCGTTAATTTTACATCATAACGGTACTTTTCTTTATCAGCTTTGTCTTCGCCAAATATAAAATCCAGAATGGCGATGGTATAAACCGATTTGAGTTCATAATTCCAATCTGCCTGCTTTGCTTGCTCCCGAATCGGAAACGTCGAGTAGTAGAGCGTTCTATCTTTGAAAAAATTCTGTTTGGATTTTTGTAATTCGACAATAAATTTTTCGCCGCGCTCATTTTCGCAATACAAATCGAAGATTGCCCTCCGGTCGGCATCACCCGAACCCAGGTGTTCATTTTTTAAATACGTTAAACTCTTGATTTCTCCTTCCTGTTCGCGCAGCAATTCGTTCAGAAAATCCAGCAACAAGTCTTTATTTGGCTCTTCGCCGAATAACTTTTTGAATCCAAAATCCGTGAAGGGATTGAGATAGCGTTCCCGAAATTCCATCGTTGCTTTTACATTTTTTTCACAAAGATACAGGAATTTCAACGCTTTAGCGATAGGTATCAAACAAAATCGCCACGTTCAGCTCGTGCGAGGTGCCAAAATTCA
>CAZGJN010000034.1:0-42346 GCA_964526645.1 uncultured Saprospiraceae bacterium | reverse complement strand
AGTTGTCAATCACCTCTTTAATCAATACATAAATCCCATCATCCGCCGACGCGCCGTCGCCCAGCTTCCCAATATACATGCCTGGACGCATCCGAATATGCTCCCGCCAATCGAGTGAACGAATATTTTCTTCGGTGTAACTAACTTGGTTTAATAAATTATTTTCCATTACCTACTTTTACATTTTAGATTTCGCTCCCGATAGCTATCGAGATACATTTTACGGTTTCATTCCTTCGGGGTTGTTTCTATGTTCATCTAATCTCTATAAACTGGACAGTGTAGCACATTTTTTTTAGCAAAATCTCCACAAAATAGCGCTAACTTTGTTACAAACATAGCAAAAGAAGCGAAATTCAACAACAAATTGTTTTTAATTTTTCAATATTAAAATATCCCTTGCAAAACAAGCGCTTACTTCGCCATCCGGGTATCCAAATATTACAGCGCGCCATGCGGCGAGAGCGATACTGGCAGTTGGCAGCATTTTCAGCAATGCTGGTAATGGGGCTTGTTTGCTGTTGCTTCGCTTTTCACAACAATGCACTGATCACGATTGCAGGGCTGACTTTCAGTGTATTGAGTATTACCGCTTTGTATCATTTGTATCCAAATAGAGAAGAAAACCTCCTAATGTACCTTCTGGAAAACCAACCTAAACAAATTGTGTGGATTTATACAGTGCTGCTCCAGAGAATGCCTTTTGGAATTAGTTTAAATCAAAGCTGTATCATCCATTTTAAACTGCTGGAGGGCGATGAGATGACGGTGGTTATTCCGATCAGGTACAATAAATTGGTTTCCAAGACCTTGAGCCGCCTTTTGCCGCACTGCACTTTCGGCTACACCATCGAGCGGGAGCACCAGTTTCAAAAAAGCCCCGCTTCACTCTTGCGTACCGAAAAAGGTTCTGAATAAATTTGCGCTTCTACTTCCATAAACTTTATTTTTTGCGAAATTTGCGCCTTTGAAATCGTTTTTGGTATGGTGGCTGCGGTGTTTTGCCAAAACAGGCATCAAATCATAAAACTCAAACTTCAGAATATGAGTCAACAGGCGGATTTATTCAAAAAACTAACAGCGCATTGCAAAGAATATGGCTTTATCTTTCAATCGAGTGAAGTGTATGATGGACTAAGTGCCGTGTACGACTACGGGCCCTACGGCGTGGAGTTGAAAAATAACATAAAAGAGTATTGGTGGCGCGCTATGGTACAAATGCACGAAAATATCGTCGGTATTGATGCTGCAATTTTTATGCACCCCAAAACCTGGAAAGCTTCCGGGCATGTGGATGCTTTCAATGATCCGCTGATTGACAATAAAGATACCAAAAAACGCTACCGCGCCGATCAACTGATCGAAGGCTATCTTGATAAAATTGAAGAAAAGGTCAACAAGGAAGTAGAAAAAGCGCGCAAGCGCTTCGGAGATTCTTTTAATGAGGAAATGTTCCGCCAAACGAATGAGCGCGTGGTAAAGTATTTAGCTGAATATGAAGAGGTTAGCCGCAAATTGGCAACTGCCATGAGCACTAACGACATGGAGGGGCTAAAAAATTTGATTGATGAGCTGGAAATCGGAGACCCCGAGGGTGGCTCGCGTAATTGGACGGAGGTGCGCCAGTTCAACCTGATGTTTTCTACTCAGTTGGGCAATATCGCCGGCGAAGAGGGTAAGCTCTACCTGCGCCCCGAAACGGCTCAAGGCATTTTTGTCAATTTTTTGAATGTGCAGAAGAGCACGCGCCAGAAAGTACCATTCGGTATTGCGCAGATTGGCAAGGCTTTTCGCAATGAAATCGTGGCGCGGCAGTTTATTTTCCGCATGCGCGAATTTGAACAGATGGAAATGCAGTTTTTTGTAAAACCAGGCACAGAAATCGAGTGGTACAATCATTGGAAAGCAACGCGGATGAAATGGCATTTGGCGCTTGGTACCCCTGCCGAAAAATTGCGATTCAAAGATCATGACAATCTCGCACACTACGCCAATGCCGCGGTGGACATTCAGTTCGAGTTTCCATTTGGTTTCAAAGAATTGGAGGGTATTCATAGCCGAACGGATTTTGACTTGGGCAGCCACCAGCAATTATCCGGCAAAAAAATGCAATACTTCGATCCCGAATTGAATGAAAGCTACGTGCCTTATGTGGTGGAGACTTCCATTGGTTGCGACCGGATGTTCCTCGCCATGATCAGCAATAATTTGGTGGATGAAACCGTGCCTGATGCTCAGGGCGAAGATTCTACCAGAACGGTTTTGAAATTACACCCAGCTTTAGCGCCAGTGAAGTGTGCGGTGTTGCCATTGCTAAAAAACAAGGAAGAACTGACGGGCAAAGCCCGCGAGATTGTGGATCAGCTCAAATTTTCCTTCCTCACCCAATACGATGAAAAAGATGCCATCGGTCGTCGTTATCGCCGCCAGGATGCCATCGGTACGCCTTATTGTGTGACGGTTGATTTTGAAACATTGGAGGACAACACGGTCACTATTCGCGAACGCGACTCGATGCAACAAGAACGAGTACCCATCGAAAAAATAGCAGAAATAGTAGGCAAGCGAGTGGATATGAAAAATCTACTGCTTAGCTAAAGCCATATCATCGCTCTTTTATCGCAATCAAAAAGGCTTGCTGAAAGAAGGATTATTTACAAAACTGGTATCCGTCAGCGCTTTCAAAAAAGCAATCAAATCTTGTTTCTGCTGCACAGTCAGCGGGAAAGCGATGATATTCGGATTTTCATTTTCTACCCCGTGCCCGCCTGAAGCATATTGGTCCAGCACTTCTTCCAGTGTTTGAAAACGCCCGTCGTGCATGTAGGGTGCGGTCAGTTCAATGTTGCGAAGCGTAGGCACACGGAATTTGCCATTATCAAAACGATTCTTGGTCACGGCACCACGTCCAGCATCTGCGAAAGCATCCAGATTGGGCACAGCATCCAAGCCATTATTGTGAAAATTATTGTCGGTAAAAAGTGGGTTGAAGTGGCAATGAGAACAGCCCGGATGGTTGGGATAAGTCGGTTCAAAGAAAAACAACTGCCTGCCGCGTTCTTCTTCATCCGTAAACCAGCCTTCGTTGAGCCAGACCACTCGGTCGTACTTGGAATTTCCACTGACGAGGGTTCTTTCAAATTGTGCAATGGCTTTCACTGCTAAGTTCCGCGTGATTTGGCTTTTTTTGTCAATACCAAAAGCTTGCCGAAACAAGGTGGGGTAATTCTCGTGCTTGCGGAGTTTTTCTTCTACGTTGCTCCAGTTTTCATTCAATTCGATGTGATCCTCCACTGGCAGCAGCGCTTGTTCTTCGAGCGTGGTGGAGCGCCCATCCCAAAACAAGCCGGAAGGATTAAAGGCCAAGTTGGCAAGAGACATTGAACTGCGCTTGCCCAGCATACCCAACACGCCCGCACTCTTGGGCTGACCATCAGTAAATGCTTTTTCCTGCTGATGACAGCTGGCGCAAGACATGGAGCCATCGGATGATAAAATCGGATCGTAAAATAACATCCGACCCAACGCAATTCCTTCTTTGGTCAGGGGATTGTCAGCGGGTATAAATGGTTTTGGCATCCAGGTAGGAACCTCCAAATTGTAAGGCGTTGGATTGTAAGTGCCACTGATCAGATCATCCTCCGGGCAGTCCTCACAGTTGCCATTTTTATTCCCCTCGCAGGAAGCGGCAATCAAAAGAATAGCGCCTATCAACGCCAACAAAAAAATCCTCCATTTCATATTAAATCGGATTAATGCTATTTAAACGGATTTGCGAAAGCCTGATTGTTCAACAAAGTAGAATCGGTAAGGGTTTTCAGAAAAGCGATCAGATCCGTTTTGTCCCTTTCCGACAAGTGCAGTTGGCGCACATTTGGGTTTAGGTTTTCTGCAAAATGCCCGCCAGCGTTGTAATGGTCTATTACTGCCGCCAGGGTTCTAAAACGCCCATCGTGCATGTAAGGTGCGGTGAGCGCGATATTGCGCAACGTGGGAACTTTAAATTTGCCATTGTCGAAGCGATTGCCGGAAATGACACCCCTGCCCTGATCAGGGAAATCCCATCCCTCGGCTTGCTGAACGCCATTATTTTGGTACTCCAAAGTTGTGAAAAGCGGATCCATGTGGCAATGAGCGCACTCGGCGTGTGGCAATACCGAAGATGTGTCAAAAAAAATGGTAAAACCTCTTTGTTCTGCCTCCGAAAACTGAGCCGTGCCGCGCCGCACACGGTCAAATTTGCTATCCTGGCTGATGATCGTGCGCTCAAACTGTGCAATCGCTTTTGCGACTAACTCTTTGGTAATCTGGTTCTTATTTGCAATACCAAATGCCTTGCGAAACAAAATTGGGTATTCCTGGTGTGCTTGGAGTTTGGCTTCCACATTGCGCCAGGTATCGCCCATTTCCACAGAGTCCACCACAGGATGCAGCGTTTGATCTTCAAGGGTGGGCGAGCGCCCATCCCAAAACAGCCCCGTATCGTGATAACCGATATTGATCAACACAGGTGCACTGCGCTTCCCACGGCGCATGCGAATGCCCATGGCAATTACTTTGCCATCGGAAAAAGCGCGCTCCGGCTGATGGCAAGACGCACAGGAAAAGGTGCTATCCAGGGATAAAATCGGGTCGAAAAACAATTGTCTTCCCAGCGCGATTCCTTCTGCGCTCAGCGGATTATCAGCAGGGATACGCATCTTCGGCAAACCCTCAAGTTCCTGGAGGGTCACAGGTGTGGGTTGATAAGGAATTTGCAGCAAAGGCGTAGCGCCCTGGCGGCTACAATTGATCATTCCTACGATGATTCCCAAGCCTGCTATACCGATTATCCATTTCATGCTAATGAATAGCTCTTATTTTATGACTACTGCATTTGCCAAATTATTCGAGATAAAGGTAGCGACTTCCATGTTGTTGGTGTGGTCAATCGTCACTTTTCGGAAATCCAGGAAGTTGCCTTCTCCGGCAACCAGCACCTTGCGCAAGTCCACTTCGAAATCCAGGCGGGTCGTTTGGTCTGCTTTTACAGTAAAGTCTTTAGAAAATTCTTTCGGGCGATAGAATTGATTGCCCCCGATGTGGAAGGTCAGCTTGTCATTAAAAACGCCATCACCATTTATGTCCGCATTACCTTCTATTTTGGTGAAAACATAGCCCAAAGCCCAAGACCAGTAGTTATCGCTGAGAGGGTGGTCTGTACTATAATCGCCAGGGTTGGTGGCGTTTAGTTTTTCGGTTAAGCCTAAGCCCATTTGGAGGCCAATGTAATTGCCGACGGGTACCTTTTCAAGGCGGATAGAGACCCCCTGTTCGGCGGCAGCATCCGACTGCACGGTCTCAAAATCAACCAAAGCCACCTCTTCTACATATCGCTGCTGGTCAGGGGTATTCATCAAAGGAATTAAGTTGGAGATGTAAAAGCGAAACAGCTGCAATTTCAATACCATTCCGGCTTCGTAGTTGTAATCTTTGGCATACATTTCCAGGAGTTCATCCCCAAAATAACCTTTGAAGTTCAATTCCAGGGTACCGGTTTGCTCTGGTGGGCAGCAGTCATCCTCGTTGCAATTAGCGGCTACCAGCGCAAAACCTACGGCAAAAAGTAAGATTATTTTTTTCATCGGAAAGTTTTTATAATCTGACAAAAGCTCGATTGAAAAGTGAAAAAACAATGGATTTTCGTTCAAATTAAATGTACTTACTCGGTTTTTTTTAAATCCTGACAACACACTAAACCTCACGAACTCCATTTGAACCGACTTTAAATTATAATCAAATAAGGGAATATTCAATGATGTAAGTTACAAACCTTCCAACACAACGGCAACTACAGAAAACGAGTTTGCAGCGTTATTGACAATTTTTGTCGCTAAGCTTGCTGGCGCATCTGTTTTTAGATTGATATCCTGAAACCATTGCAGGTAATTTACCCGAAGGGTTATTCGGATATTAAAACCTTCTACAATATCAGCAGCCAGGGGCACTTCGACTGATCTTGCATAGGGTGGGGTACCTATTTCAATGAGGGTCGTCGTGGTATCACTCAAAGTAGCGCTGTTAAAGAGTTGCAATTGATTGAAGACGTAGCCTGAGTCTGAGTTGAAGTGCATGGTTACATTGCGCAGCGGATGCCCCGTAGGAAAAGAAGCAGGATTGGCGCTATTGGCAGGCTCGGTCAGCCCTACTGTGAAGCGCAGGGCGCGGATTTCACCTTTTGTGATCAAAGTGCCAATTTCATAAGTTGAAAAAATATTGCGATTGATAAGGGCGGCATCGTCCCGAATGAATTGCTTAGGGCTTGTACCATCTGGTTGGAAAATTTCAACTTCGAGGCTATCAGGCACAGCAAGCTCAGTGCCATCTTTTTTGATAATTCGAAAATCGGAAAGAAAAAACTGGATATTTTTGACCCGAAAGGTATTACCTGCGCCATCCTGATACACCGAGTCATTGTAAGCCAGGTTGTAAGTGGCATCGGGGTAAACGACCTTGTGCTCGACCAGTAGTTTCAAAACTGGATACCTGCAACACCCCGAGCAAGCCTCATCTGCATCTATCTGGAAGTTGGTCGCTTTATTGTCTAAGCATCCTTCTATGGGTTCGTAGCAGCCCTCCACCAAAAAGAGGATCGAAGCACAGCAAGATAGCCGCATCAAGGCAGTAAGAAAATCTGTTTTTTTATAGCCCTGTTTTTTTATCGTTTTCAGGTTTATTATTTTTTTCATAATCCTTCACCAGCTTCTTGATAATCTGTTTCACTTGCGATGTAAACTCCTTGTTGAGCATCCAGTTGTAATACTGCTTATCTTTTGATAAAACTTCCGCAGCGGGTTGATTGATGTATTTCCCAAAATTGAATACTACCACACCATTGGTATCGTAGCGCAACTTTTGGGTAGCATCCAGGAATTTGTTATCGTTAGTAAATTCGTGCAATTCAAGAATACTTTTTTTGATCGGCGCTTTTTGCACATTGCCATCTTCGTCAATATAATCAACGCCTTTGTAGCGATCCAATTGTCCAACAAAAACGGCGATGGTCGCTTTTGCATCGGCAAGGGCGTTGTGGGCATCTTCCATGTCTTTGTCGCAATAGAATTTCAGTGCTGCCTTGAGCGTGCGAGGCTCCATTTTGTAAAAAATGCGTTGCACATCAATCATGCGGCGTTTTGAAATGTCAAACTCCATTCCTACTCTGGCAAATTCTTCCATCAAAATCGGAATATCAAAGCGATTGGAATTGTAGCCGGCAAGATCAGCGTTGCCTATGAAATCGTATATTTTTTGCGCAACCTGCTGAAAAACGGGCTTTTTGGCAACGTCTTTTGGTGTGATGCCGTGTACGGACATGGCCTCCTCCGAGATGGGGATGCCAGGATTGACCATCAAATACAGCTCTTCCGGCGCTTTTCCCTCTTTCGCGAAATATTTTACAATACCGATCTGAATGATTCGATCTCGCACTACATTTAACCCCGTAGCTTCTATATCCAGAAAACAGAGGTCTCGCTCAAGTTTGATATCCATTTTTGCTCGATTTCAGATGTTTGAAAGACAATATTCCTTACTTTTTGTCAAAAATTTCCGTCAAGCCAGTGGAATATTTTACAGCCATGCTGCCATCTTCCTTGCTGTAAATAAAATACGCTTCTATGTCCGGCAATTCATTTGCCAGCGGAAAAGCCCGATCAATACCCAGCACCATAAAAGCGGTAGCCCAAGCATCGGCAGCAATGGCATTTTTTGAAAAAACAGAAGCGCTCAGTAGGGTGTTTCGCTCTGGATAACCCGTTTTGGGACTGATGGTGTGGCTGTATTTTATACCGTTTACGACATAAAAGTTGCGATAGTTGCCAGAGGTAGAAACCGACCAATCCTTGAGCGGAAAGGTCACTTGTACATCCTTCAGGTCAGCTGTTTCTTTTGGCACGTTGATACCGATATTCCAAACTTCCCCCCGCGGACTCAGCCCGCGTGCCCGCTGCTCCCCGCCAATATCTACCAAATAATCCTGGATGCCCCGCATCTCCAGAAATTTGCCTATGGTATCCAGTGCATAGCCCGTAGCGATACCACTAAAGTCAAGCTGTACGCCAGCTTTATTTTTTTTCAGCACAACGCTATCACCCTGGATCAGTTGCAAGTTCTTGAGCCCGACATATTGCATCATCGAGTCAATTTTGACGCTATCTACATCGGTTACTGGTTTTTTCTCGGTATAGCCAAAGCCCCAATAGTTCACCAGCGGCATCACCGTGGGGTCGAATGCGCCGCCCGATTTTTGATTTACTTCGATTGCGCTAATCAAGTTTGCCAAAAAATGTACTTTCCCACTCAAGTTTAAACCCTCTTGCGATTGATTGAACTGCGAAATGGTGGAAGAAGGAATGTAAGTGGAAACTTCGTCGTTAATTTCTTTCAAAAGTTTTTCAAAATCGTTGCTGAAATCGCGCTGCAGGCTGTCCGCGTATGTCACGCGGTAGTATGTGCCCATTGTTTTGCCTTCAAAAGTCGTGTAGGTTTTCTCGGTTGTTTTCGGCTCACTTTTACAAGCAGAAAATACAATGCTTGCTAATAAAAAAAGGAGTAAAGAATTTTTCATTGATTTTGTGATTAGAAAATAAGTAAAACGGAGTACATTTAAGTTATATAGAATCCTCTTAAAACGGTCGTTATCATTTATCGGATTTCGACTGTTGATTGTAAAACTGGGCTGCTACTTATTTAGCAGTGGCAGTACATCAAATTTTGAGGGCTAAAATTAAACATTTCAGCATCAATAAGCGGGGTGTATTCTAAAAATATAAAAATCTCACTCAGTTTGCTAAGCTTTTGTAAACTGCCAACATTTCCCGAACAGAGCGCTCCACGCTAAAGTTTTCTGATATAAAATTTTTCCCTGCTTCGCCTAATTGCAGGCGTTTTGTCGGGTTCGACCAGTAGGCACACATCGCATCGGCGAGCGCCTGGGCGTTGCGCGGCGGCACGATGAGGGCAGTTTGGTCATGAACGCCCATGCCTTCGGTGCCCGGAATATCCGTAAAAATGCTGGGTTGCCCCAAAAATAGCGCTTCGAGCACTGCCTTGGGCGTCGCTTCTCCGAAAATGGAAGCTGACACAGCAGCATCACAAGCTTTCACCAATTCCAAGGCATTTCTACGGAAACCGGCGAAATGAACTTTTGTTCGGTTGGGGCTTTTTTCTAAAATCTTCAGGTTTGCTGGTGTATCCAAGCCCCTGCCGATGAGCAGCAGATGAATGGGGGCATCGGGTGGCAGCAGCGTCATCGCTTTCATCAAATAAGGCATGCCTTTCATTCGGCGCGCATTTGCTACACAACTGATTTTGAAGGTATTAGAAGGAAAGTTGAATTCACTTAAATCAGCGGCTTGCACATCGGCATACCAGGCGGCATCGTGTCCTTTGTTGACCGTCACCGCGACGCTTGATTTTTGAAAAATAAAATTTCGCTGCAAGACATCGCGCACAGAATTGGCAAGACAAGTAATTTTGTCAACCCTGGGGTTCAAATGCGTCAGGTAGCAACTGGGATCCCACCAATGGATATTGCCCGTATAGCCCCGATAAGTGACTACCTTGATCGGTAGCTGCCAAGCTGCTCGGATGCCGTTGATGATAGCTTTGTTATTAAAAAGATGGAGGATGTCAAATTTTTCTGCTTCTAAATATTGCCGAATAAACTGCACTGCACTGCGGTCGAACTTCTTTTTAGGATGAAAATCAATGACTTGTATCCCTTCTGCTCTAAAGCGCTGGGCGTATTCGGAATTCCCCTGGGTCATCATTGTGACGCGTACATCACCGGTTTTTTGCAAACCTATAAATAATTCCCCCTCTGGTCGAACGGCGTTGAAAGTATCATCGTAAGAACTGATTACCAGGACTTTAATAGGCATGCTATCAAAATTTGAAGCTGAAAAGTGTAATGCAGGGGCAAGTTAGGAAAAAATTGGGAGCTAAGCGGCTTCCGATTAAGTAATGGGCAACAATCTTGTATTTGAAACAATTGATACCTTTATTTTGACCTCATTCCTGTGCCTTGTATCGTTCATTCTGCCACTTCTTCCATCGCCAAAGACTGCAAGTACTTATTCAGTCTTTCCATAGGTTTTACGATAGCGACCCGCCCGGAACGTACAAATTCGTAGATGCTGAATTGCTTCAGTTCTTCGAGTAAGGCGGTAATTTCGCTTTCATGCCCTGTTTTTTCGATCACGATATATTCCTCCTCGATCTCCAGAATGCGAGCGTTGAAGCGCCGAATGAGCTGTTCCACCCTGTTGCTACCGCTAAAAATATGGCGAGGCACTTTGTACAAGGCCATTTCCTGGTACACAATTTCCTCGCGTTCATAATAAAAAGCCTTCAAAATATCTACCTGTTTGTCCAATTGAGCTACCAGTTTTTTGACCATCGGCTCGCTGGTGTTTACTACAATTGTAAAACGATGGATGCCTGGTATCGAGGATTGCGAAGTGGTAAGGCTTTCCACGTTGATGTGCCGCCTTGTAAAAATAGATACCACTCTGGACAACAAGCCCGTTTGGTGTTCTGTAAAGACGGTGATGGTATATTCTTTATTCATGTTGAAATGGATGAGGTTGGTGATTGGGGACATTGGGTTAACTGGAAAATTGAATTGGCAGCGCTTCTTGATTTGCAGAAGCTGCGTTCTTTTTCAAATATTTTGATTTACGGTGCATTTTTTCTAATTTCTTTCTGACACAAGGCTATTCCAAAACAATCTCATCCACAGCAGCGCCACTGGGCACCATCGGAAAGATATTTTCTTCTTTTTCCACTTCGATGTGCAATAAGTAGGGCCCAGGATGTTGTAGCATATCCGAGACTGCCCCTGCGAGGTCTGCTGGATTCGAGATTTTCTTGCCCACAACACCAAAGCCTTCTGCGATCTTGACAAAATCGGGATTTTTCAGTGCCACAGCGGAATAGCGCCGATCAAAAAACAACTGCTGCCACTGGCGTACCATGCCGAGGAAGTTATTGTCGAGGATGACAATCTTCACGCCGACCTCCCACTGCGAGCACATGCCCAGTTCCTGCAAAGTCATTTGAAAGCCGCCATCACCAATAAAAGCCACCACTTCGCGCTGGGGGTTGGCCAACTTAGCCCCAAAAGCTGCCGGCAATCCATAGCCCATGGTGCCTGCGCCCCCGCTAGATACCCATTGGTTAGTATCTTTGAATTCATAGTAGCGCGCTGCTACCATCTGGTGTTGCCCTACATCTGTAGCAATCACTGCCTTTCCGCTCGTTTGGCGGCAAATTTCTTTCACGGCCATTCCCATTTTGATTTGTCCATTCGATGAGGGCATTACATCTTTTCGAATGACCTTTTCGTATTCAATAGCGGCATATTTTTCAAATGCTGCAAGCCAAGCTGGATAAGATTTTTGCTTCACTAAAGGGAGCAATTCGCGCAGTGCAATTTTGGCATCTGATAAAATAGGCACATGCGCATACACATTTTTGTTGATTTCCGAGGCATCAATTTCAATATGAATCACTTTAGCTTGTTTTGCATACCTATCCAAACGCCCTGTCACGCGGTCATCAAAACGCATCCCGATGGCAATTAGTACATCGCACTGGTTTTGAAGTACATTTGGGCCATAATTGCCGTGCATACCCAGCATGCCCATGTGCAAAGGATGATCGGATGGAATGGATGATAACCCGTGAAGTGTACAAGCCAGTGGGATTCCAGTTTTTTCTACAAAAGCCTTAAACTCCTCCTGTGCGTGTGCAATCTGAATGCCATGCCCAGCGAGAATCATTGGGCGCTCCGCCTGATTGATTAAAGCGGCAGCAGCTTCCAGGGCCTCTTGGCTTGGTTTAGGTTTAGGATGGTAACTACGGATGACCGGACGGCGGCTGTATTCAAACTCTACCATCTCAAATTGTGCATTCTTAGTAATGTCTATCAGTACAGGTCCTGGTCTTCCAGAATTAGCGATATAAAAAGCTTTAGCGAAAGCCACAGGAATGTCAGCGGCCTTTGTCACCTGAATATTCCATTTTGTCACTGGCATAGTGCAGTTGATCACATCTGTTTCCTGGAAGGCATCCGTTCCTAACAAATTGGCAGCAACTTGCCCTGTGATCGCTACGATGGGGGTGGAGTCCAGCAGTGCATCCGCCAAACCAGTCACTAAATTCATAGCTCCTGGTCCAGAGGTAGCCATGCATACGCCGGTCTTGCGGGTCACGCGCGCGTAACCCTCTGCAGCGTGGATCGCCCCTTGCTCGTGCCTCGGCAATATATGACGAAGCCGATCCTGATAGTGGTACAGAGCATCGTAAACCGGCATGATTGCGCCGCCTGGATAGCCAAAAATAGTATCAACGCCTTCTTCGAGCAGGCAGCGTAGTACTGCCTCTGCACCCGATATTTTTTCCCTTACCTGTTGCTCTTTCAGCAACACTGGCGTTTCGTCTGTCAAATAATTTTTACCCATCCGTCAAAAATTTTTATGATAGAGAAATAGCAGCCGTGCTGCCAATCGCTATGTATCCCTCCGTCAAACTTCATCTGTTACACAACCTTCGCTTGCTGAGGATACGATGTGTGCGTATTTCCGAAGCCAGCCCTGCTCTGCATTGATCTTCGGCATCACCCAATTTGCGCGCCTTTGTGCAATTTCATCCTCCGTCAAATTGGCGTGTAGCCTGTTATTTTCAGCGTCAATCGTGATTTCATCCCCATCTTTCAATAAGGCAATTAGCCCGCCTACTTGAGCTTCCGGGGTGATATGCCCCACCACAAAACCATGCGTACCGCCGCTGAAACGCCCATCGGTAATCAGTGCCACTTTATCGCCCAAACCTTCTCCCATGATGGCGGAAGTTGGTTTGAGCATCTCCGGCATACCAGGAGCGCCTTTTGGGCCGCAGTAGCGAATTACGATAACATCCCCGGATTGAATTTTTTTATTTACAATTGCCTCATTAGCAGCTGCTTCTCCGTCAAAAACTCTTGCAATGCCTTTAAAAACCAAGCCTTCCTTACCGGTGATTTTAGCTACGGCTCCTTGAGTTGCGAGGTTGCCATACAAAATTTGGATGTGCCCGGAGGGCTTGATTGGTTGTTGCAAGGGATGAATAATGGTCTGCCCCTGTTTCAGCATTGGGGCAGCTTCCAAATTTTCAGTAATCGTTTTACCTGTCACCGTCAAGCATTCACCATGCAAAAAGCCTTCCTGTAGCAGCATTTTCATTACTCCTGGCACGCCTCCTACCTGATATAAATCTTCCATCACATATTGGCCGCTGGGTTTCAAATCAGCTAAAAAAGGCGTACGGTTGCTAATTTTCTGAAAATCATCAATATGAAGGGATACCCCCACGGATTTAGCAATGGCAATCAAGTGGAGGACCGCATTGGTAGAACCGCCCAAGACCGTCACCACCGTGATGGCATTTTCAAAAGCCTCGCGAGTCATAATGTCCCGAGGTTTTATATCTTTTTCCAGCAGATTCAGAATTGCCTTCCCCACGCGCATACAATCCTCCTGTTTTTCGGGGCTATTGGCAGGATAGGAAGAATTAAAAGGCAGGCTCATGCCCATTGCTTCGATCGCAGAGGCCATGGTATTAGCGGTGTACATGCCACCGCAGGCGCCCGGACCCGGACAAGCATTGCGCACTACGCCCTGAAATTCATCTTCCGTCACTTTACCAGCAATTTTTTGTCCCAGCACCTCAAAAGCAGAAACAATATCTAATTTTTTATTGGCATAACACCCTGGGCTAATTGTACCGCCATACACCAAAATCGAGGGGCGATTCAATCTGCCCAAAGCCATCATGGCACCCGGCATATTTTTGTCACAACCCGTCACGGCTACTACCGCATCGTACCACTGCGCGCCTACCACGGTTTCTATCGAATCCGCAATCAAATCCCGCGAAGGCAAGGAATAGCGCATTCCGTCTGTACCCATCGAAATCCCATCGCTCACACCGATTGTATGAAAAATCAAACCCACTAAATCCGCTTCTTTTACGCCCTGCTTTACCTGCTTTGCCAAGTCGTTGAGGTGCATATTGCAAGTATTGCCTTCCCAGCCCGTACTCACGATGCCTACTTGTGCCTTTTGCATGTCTTCCTTGCTGAGCCCTACGCCGTATAGCATCGCCTGCGCGGCGGGCAGCGTATCATCTTGCGTAATTCTTCTACTGTATTTGTTTAGCATCCAAAATTTATATTTTAAACACTTGTTTCAAGATAAGCACTTGTTTTAAAATGACTTTTATTTGGAATAAATTTATGATTTTCAAGCTTTTGTAAGATAGTCAATGGTTAATTATCAACGATCAATTGCTTTTTAGAGTAAACTACAAGAAGCAATTGCCTATAATTTGCCAAAAGTAAGTTTATGTTTGTTGTTTTGCAGCATCAAAAAATCCTATTCTTACGAGTCTTAGTAAAATTGCTTTTGATATAACTTAATGATTTTCAGTTTTTTAAAAAATCCTTTTTACGAAAGAAAACTCCAATTTTTGAGCTGTCGTTTGTTTGTATTTCAGCAACAAAAGAGGTAGTTGTGTTATCTTTACTCAAAATTTTGAATAATGCAGCGTATTATGCCAAAGCTTTTTCTTCTTTTGTTGATGCTACTCTCCTGCTGCCTTACCGCGCAAAATAAACGTCTCCTTCTTCCAGATGTCTTGCGGGAGGTGTCGGGTTTGTACCGCCGATCTGCCGACAGCCTTTGGTGGCACAACGACAGTGGCGATCAGCCGAGATTAGTTTTGACCAATGCAAAAGGCAACTTGCTGGAAGAAATACGCTTGCCTGTAAAAAATATAGATTGGGAGGACATTACCGCCGATCATCAAGGGAATATCTACATCGGTGATTTTGGCAATAATGCCAATGCGCGGAGGAATTTGCGCATCTATATTTACCAGCCTGCATGGGGCTCGCTGGATTCTATTTTGTTTCAATATCCTGACCAACAGGCTTTCCCACCGCACCCGGAACAAAGCAATTTCGATATGGAGGGCTTTCTTTGGCATCGAGATAGCCTGCACTTGTTTTCTAAAAATAGGCTACTGAGGGGCAATTATTTTACCAAACACTATAAGCTGCCTGCCCAGCCTGGCACGTATATTGCTACTCTGACCGATAGTATTTGCCTGAAAAAACGGGTCGTCACCGCGGCCGCTATTAGCCCTGATGGCAAAACTGTTGCCTTGCTTTCTTATTTCTTCCGCAGAACCCTGGGCTTTATCCCCAAAACCCGCACTACCATCTGGATATTGCAGGATTTTCAAAACAGCCATTTTCTGAAGGGTAAGTTAAAAAAACAACAGGTGAGAAAATTTCCGCCGCTGCCTACACAATTCGAAGCGATAGATTTTATTGATAATCAATTGGTTTACATAGCTTCCGAGCGTACGCCGCTGTACCGGCAAAAAGCCAAACGCATCCGGCTCAAATACTTAAAACCAAGTATCCGTCCTTAATGGAGAGTTGATAGTCAATAGTTTATAGCCAATAGTGAGTAGTTTTAAAGTGTTTCAAATCAAATGATTGCGTGAGATTCAAATATACTCGGCTACTCATGTTATTATTGGCAAGATCGGTGCATTGGTTTAGAATAAAAGAGCAACGCTTTTGTAAACAAAAACGCTACTCTCAAATTTCCGGTAGATGTAACCGGAGTACTTCATGGGATTAGAATCCAAAATGTGTGTACCTCATAGTATGTAGCACGCCGCGCACGCCGAATTATCGTCCGAAATAGACTTGAAGAGAAATGGCAGTACGTACATAGGTATCGCCATCGAGCAAGTGTACCGTGACTAAGGGCTCCAGCGCCACATTATCCGCTAGAAAAGCGGCATAGCCAGCACCTATCAAAAAGTCGAAGTTATTTTCTTTTTCCGCATCCTTGATGTGTGTGAAGTTCAGCCCCGTATGACCAAACAAGCCGAAATTGAGATAATAGCGAGCAAAGGGACCAATGTCAAATGCGTCAAATTTGCTGATCGAAGAATACGAAATAGAAGCGCCTAAAGTCGCATTGTCTGCAAAGAAATAGCCCAGCATCGGGTTAATGATAAAAGTGCTATTGTTTTTTTGGGTAGTGAACTCCAGGCTACCCCCCACCATGATGGCACCTTTGTCAATAAGTTGCGCTTTGGCAAATGAACCAGCAAAAAGGATGATTAAAAGTGCAAATATTGCTTTTCTCATGTAAATTAGGATTGTTAGGATTAATAATTTGTTTTCTATTTGACGTGAAGCAATCCGTTTGGTCACATGAGAAAAAGAAAAAATTTAATTTCTAAAACATGTTTATGAAACTGAAAAATAGTCCTTCGATTTAGAATATCGTTGTGCAGGGCATCATGGTACTTTTACATTTTATATTTAGTCCTGATAGCTATCGGGATACATTTTGCGGTTTATTGCTACCCGTGCACCATCCGCATACGTCATCCACAGAATACTGTCAATAGTTTATAATATTTTGATTTTTAAATAAATAAAAAATTAAACCCGCGGTATCAATTTTATTTCGTTACGATTCCCTTCGCTAAAAATATGCGTATTCACCCAATTGATTTCATCCTGAATGATCGTGTGTGCCATACCGGGGTAAATTTTTTCAAACACATGAGCATTGCGATCCTTTAAAGCGGCGGCGCTCTCATGCACCCTTTGCAAAGGGATATGCGGATCAACGTCGCTACATCCCAGAAAAATGGGTGTTTGTAAAAAATCACTTTGATAATTCTCCAAGTGTAGCGTTTGCCCGATCAACCCACCGCTGAAAGCCACTACGCCGCCAAAGCGAGTGGCATTTCGAGCTGCAAATTCAAGCGTCAGACAAGCCCCTTGAGAAAAGCCCAGTAGGTAGATATTTTCGGTCGGAATACCGGCGGCTTGCACTTCAGTCAGCACGTTTTTTAAAACATCCAAAGCAGCAGACAACCACGGTTCGTTGGCTTCTTGTGGTGCCATAAAACTGTAAGGATACCAGGTGTGGTTGGCCGCCTGGGGCGCCAGAAGTGCAAAATCCGCAATATTCAAATCCGTTGACAAGGATAAAATGTCAGCGGCACTGCCTCCCCGCCCATGAACCATGATCAATGCCTTGGTAGCTGCTGCCAGAGGCTTGCCCGCCGTTATAACTTTTTTCTGGTGCATGTTTTTTTACTTAAAATCAGTCACATTCACTTTTATAGGCATTAGTCCTGCTTCGATCTCAGCGCGATTCGCTTCTTCCCAGGGTGGCAATTTGAGCGCCTCTCCCAAATGTTCTTTATTTTCATCAAAAAGAAAACCGGGCGGATTGGTAGCTACCTCAAACAACACACCTCCTGGCTCGCGGAAATAAATGGAGTGGAAATATTGGCGATCCAGTACAGGCGTGACATTCAAGCCTTGTAGGGCTATTTTGCTGCGGATGTCCAACTGTGTTTGGTCATTATCTGTGCCAAAAGCAAGGTGATGCACGGTGCCGCCACCACCCAGCCCGCGCAAGGTACCTGGAATGCAAAGCACGTCTATAAAATCCCCCGGCTTCCCGCTGGCGGAGTAGCGAAAGCGATTGCCTGATTCGCCGATGAGTTGGTGATCCATTGTTTGGGTCAATAGTCCTGCGGTGCGTTCATAGCCTTCCTCTGCGAGGGTAACTCCATAAAAACCTCGAATAGAATGTGCTTCTGCAAGCTGCCCATAAGTGAAAGGCGGGCGCTCGTCTTTGTCCGTCGCAACTAATTCCAGTGTCAATCCATCAAAATCCTCAAAAGTGATAAAGGTTTCATCAAATCTTTGCTGTGGCTGGCTGGGCGTGATGCCAAATTTTTTGAGGCGGTCTATCCAATACCCCAAAGAGTCGGCAGGAATGGAGAACGAAGTCACCGTCAATTGCCCGATCCCCTTGCGTCCAGAGCGTATGCCAGCATAAGGGAAGAAAGTCATAATTGTGCCAGGAGCGCCAATTTCATTGCCATAGTAGAAATGATATACATCGGGCGCATCAAAATTAATGGTTTTTTTGACCATGCGTAAGCCCAGAATGCCTGCATAGAAATCTACATTCCGCTGTGGATCAGCTGCCAAGGCAGTGACATGGTGCACGCCATTGATGAGTTGCTTTGTCATGAAGGTGGTTTTGGTTTTTGAATCAAAATCAGTGTTTAAACATTAAACATTGATTAAGTGCTTTCAGTTCTAAAAAATTCTAAAAAAAAGAGAACAAATGCACTAAAAACTGTTTCACAAGACTTTCAAAAAAATGTATCTTTGCAAACTTTTAAAACCAGGGATTGTCTGACAAAATAACATGAAAACCAAAACATTACGGCAGGACAAGGTCAATGTCATCACGCTCGGATGCTCAAAAAACATCGTAGATTCCGAGAACCTCATCACGCAACTGCGTGCCAATGACTACACCGTGGTGCATGATAGCAATGACCGCGATGCCAATGTCGTTATTATCAATACCTGCGGTTTTATTGACCTTGCCAAACAGGAGTCCATTGATACCATACTGGAATATGCCGAAGTAAAAAATCGAGGCGATATTGATAAACTCTACGTCACTGGTTGTTTGAGCCAGCGCTACAAAGATGATTTGGAGCAAGAAATTCCGGAAGTGGATGCCTATTTTGGCACCTTGGAGCTGCCTGCGCTGCTCGCAAAACTCAATGCCGATTATAAACACGACCTCATCGGCGAACGCCTCACGGTGACTCCTCCGCATTATGCTTACCTCAAAATTTCAGAAGGTTGCAATCGCACCTGCTCCTTTTGCGCCATCCCGCTGATGCGCGGCGGGCATGTGTCAAAACCCATCGAGCTATTAGTCAAAGAGGCGCAGAGCCTCGCTCGCAGAGGTGTGAAAGAACTGATGCTCATTGCCCAAGAATTGACCTACTATGGTTTGGACATTTACAAAAAACGAGACTTACCGCGGTTGCTGCACGCCCTGGCGGATGTGGAAGGCATTGAATGGATCCGGCTACACTACGCCTACCCCAGTAAATTTCCGATCGAAGTATTCGATGTAATGGCTGAGAGATCAGAGATTTGCAACTATTTGGATATGCCCTTGCAGCATGCCAGCAATACTGTACTGGAGCGCATGCGCCGACAGATCACTCAAGCAGAAACGATTGAGCTGGTAGAAACAGCACGCCAGCGTATCCCTGATCTGACGCTCCGCACCACGATGCTGGTGGGCTTCCCTGGAGAGACCGACACTGAATTTGAAGAACTTTGTGATTTTGTAAAAAAAATGCGTTTTGACCGGCTGGGAGTTTTTCAATATTCGCACGAGGAAGGCACCCGTGCCTATGACCTGGAAGACGATGTGCCAGAAGAGGTGAAAGCGGAGCGAGCAAATCGGCTCATGGAAATCCAGCAGGAAATCTCTTATGAAAAAAATTTGGCGAAAGTAGGCAAAACCTATAAGACCCTCTTTGATCGCAAAGAAGGTGGCTACTTTGTAGGACGAACCGAAGGCGACTCGCCGGAAGTGGACAACGAAGTACTGATACCCGCTAACGAACACTATGTGCGAATCGGCGATTTTGCGCAGGTGGAAATCACAGAAGCAACAGAGTATGATGTGTTTGGGAAGTTAATATGAAGGGGCGAATGAACATTCACCCCATTAATCAAATTAGCTTTGAGATTCAACTACTTTTTTGTCTTTTGCGAGTGAAAATAGCACCAATCCCAGTGCTGTCAGCCCGATTCGGATGATCCAGCCGGTGGTCAAGCCCCAGGCATCAATCCAGAGCAGTAGTCTAAAATTTAGGTCCAGGAAACTCAGGATAATAGATCCAATCCCGAAAATCATCAAATAAATACCCAGTTGTCTCATAAATTGGAATTTTGAGGTTTATAAAAATGAATTAAAGATTTTCAATCATTTGTTGTTCCTTGTTTTTCTTCATTTTTTGAATCAATTTGAAAATAAACCCACCAGCTGCTGCCACACCGACCACGATGAGCTTCCAGAACTTCAACAACAAAGCAAAAAAGCCAGCCTTCGCCAAAACCTTACCCGCCACCAGCCCGCCAATCGTAAGTGCCGCTACCTGATCAATACTTGGATTAAACTCACTGTATCGGTAGCCTTTATTGAAAGAAGCATTTTCGACAATTTTGTTGATTTCCGGTTGAATCAGCTGAAGTTGATCCATATAGCCAACTGCATTGAACGACAGCACGCCTTTTCTGCCTAGCATCCGAATGTCGTAATTGAGGGTATGAATCTGCTCTTCCCCAAACTGAAACTCCTTTGCCCAGTGCAAGGCTTTCCGCTCCTGATCGTAAAAAGGCGCTGATGCCCACCCGATGAGTCGTACGCCTGTATAGCCCTGGCTAAGCCGCTGCTCATTAGCTGCTTCTATATCTTTTTTCATTTCCTTGAGCAAATCATCGTAGTCAATTTTATTTGCATCTTTATCTTTCACATAGCCAATTTCTTCGTAAGTGACTACAAATGCCCAAGCCGTAGAATCTAATGGAGACATCGGCGAGGGAAAGAGCATTCCCAACACCTGGTCGTCGGGCATATTGCCCCATAGGGATTCCAACACAAATTGGCTTTGCTCGCTTCCCAAAAACTTAAATCCTTCGGGCACATTGATGGCTGCAACCCCATTGCTCAGGTCAATAAGCCCTTGCTGATACTGGAAGCTGTTTTCGATGGAATCAAGTGTTAGTTGAAAAGTTTTGTCCTCCTGAGCAAGGACGGAAAGGAAAAGGAATGACAATAGTAGAATTGAAAAAAGAGCCTTTTTCATTTTCAATGGTTTTTTGTGGTTAAACAAACATAGGCATTAAAAACCTACAATTAAAGAGAAAACGATCTTGTATTTTAAAAAATTCCTCAAATACGGAATTTTTTTTTTTCTCGTTTTATTCTTAAAAAAGAACGAAACTCCAATGAAGAAGACATGGGTTTTGATAGGCTGTATAGCAGCTGCGCTACCGCTTGCCGCGCAATTTGGCATCACTGGCGGGTATCGTTTCAATGAGGCAACTAACTGGAAACTCCAGAATAGTGTCAGTGATGATATTAAAATTTTTGGCGATGGGTATAGTATCGGGCTGGATTATTGGTTTCGCTTAAAAAATTACAGGGTAGAATTCTTGCCAGAACTTAATTTTAGTCAATTTTCAGAAGCGCACCAGGCTGGGGAAAATGATTTGCGTAGCACGGATGTGGCAGCGATTAACTTTTTCATGAATACTAATTTTTACTTGTTCGATTTCAAAGGGGATTGCGATTGCCCTACTTTTTCGAAGCAAGGCAACTTATTGAAAAAAGGCTTTTTTGTACAACTGTCGCCTGGACTGACTCATTTCAGCCAGAAAGTACAGCTGCCGGCTACCCATTTTGACAGCAATGCCAGGGTCTTGAGTCTTGGATTGGGTGCAGGTTTTGATATTGGATTGACCGACCTGCTGACGCTTTCGCCAATACTGGGCTTGCGCTATTACGCTACCAGCGAGTGGGAGGAACTCCGCAATATCGGCGATGCAAATGATTTTTCGGGGGTCTTCCTCAAAGATACGAAGAGCGATGTTATGCAGTTTTTTACTGGGGTGCGATTGGGATTCCGATTTGATTATGACAGGCCTGGCAGCCGACGGCGTAGATGAAAACTTGAAAATCAAAAGCGCAATCATTTGAAAATCAATTATTTGCTTCTAAGATGCGCTATCCTCAATTGAGGATTGTATGGGTTTGAATCTGGCTCAATGCGCAGTCGTTGTTGCGATCAGTTTTTCGAGCTGAATACCGCGAGAAGCCTTCAGTAGGAAAGCTGTATGGTGAAAATGTTGTTGTTCAAACCATTGGCGCAAGCCTTCTACCGTATCAAAATGTAGGCAATCTTCGGCTGAAATAGCCGCTTTAAATTCCTTACCCACCAGAATCAGTTGATCAAAACCCTGTGCTAATGCCAATCGTACAATAGCCTGGTGCTCTGCCTGCGATTCAGTACCCAGTTCCAGCATGTCGCCGAGTATGGCTATTTTCGTTGCTGCTTGCCACTCCTTGAAGTTCAGAATGGCTTTTTCCATGCTGCTGGGATTGGCATTGTAAGCATCCATGATAAAAGTATTGGAATCCAGTGTGAGCATTTGCGAGCGATTGCTTTTAGGCTGGTAATTTTCGATAGCAATCTTAATTTTTTGCTCCGGCACTTTAAAATATTTGCCTAATACGATAGCCGTCATGATATTAGGAAAATTGTACTTCCCGTAGAGTTGAGATTTTACGGCTACCACCTCACCGGATTCTGTCAAAAAAGCAACCTCCACAAAAGGAAAAGCGCTAAGGAGTCTTACTTCGTACAAAGGATGGCTCAAATCAAGGTCATCGCTATTGCCATAAAACAATTTCTTGGATACGGGGCTCGCCAATTCCTCCAGAAAAGGCTCATCAATATTGACAAAAGCCATGCCATTGTGGGCTGCCAAGTAGCGATAAATTTCTGATTCCCCTTCCTTGACCCCCTCCAAGCCACCAAAGCCTTCAAGGTGTTCCTTGCCAATATTGGTGATCAAGCCGTGTGTTGGTTCTACGATTTGGCACAAAAAAGCTATCTCACCCTGGCTGTTAGCGCCCATTTCGATCACCGCAACTTCTGTTCTAACAGGCATAGAAAGCAAGGTGAGGGGTACGCCAATGTGGTTATTGAGATTGCCTTGAGTGAAATGGGTAGCATAATGACTGCTGAGCACAGCGCTTATAAGGTCTTTAGTAGTTGTTTTACCGTTGCTGCCACAAACACTGATTATAGGAATTTCAAATTGCCGCCGATGGTGCTTAGCCAAGTCTTGCAAAGCCTTTAAAACATTTTCTACCAAAATAAAATGATCCGAAGCGACTACATCGGGGTCGTCCACAATGGCAAAAGCTGCACCCTGCTGGATCGCCTGCCCTGCAAACTGATTGCCATCGAATCGCTCCCCTTTGAGCGCAAAAAACAAATCCCCGTTTTTAACCTGCCGGGAGTCCGTGACCACGGAAGGATGTTGCAAAAAAAGTTGATACAATTGCGCTGTTGTCATAGTGAATAGTTTGAAAACAAAACAGTCTCCACATCACAAAGATATGGAGACCGTTGAAGAAGTATTTGAGTTTATCTTAAAACTTCTGTTTCTTTTCTCTTTTCTTTCGGGTTTTGAACTGGTGTCCACCTGGGTCTTCATTGCCAGTAGGCGAGCCCACGCGAATCATCGCACAGCGGAAGCCAATGGTTCGATCAGATTTATTTTCCTCTTTGTAGCGGCGAGCCCCCGGTGAGAGCCAATAAGCGCGATCTGCCCAAGATCCACCCTTGATCACCCGCGCATTGTCGCTGATGAGGGTTGTCACGCCATATTCATAAAACGCTTGAGATTCCTGATCTCCATCGAGGTAATTGAATACTTCCCCGCGTTTGTAGTTTTCGCGGTTTGCCACTTCATCATTTTCTACTTTTTCATATCGAATGCGCCCTAAGCTATCTTTTTCAACAGGGCGGCCATTTTCATCCAAGACCTTTTTTTGGAAAGAACCACCGCGATAGGGGTTCAGGTCATGATTTTCTACATCGCGGAGTGTGATGCTCGTCAAAGGGCGGTACAAGTCTTCTGTCCATTCACTCACGTTGCCGGCCATGTTATACAAACCAAAGTCATTAGGCAGGTATGATCGCACAGGAGCCGTTGGGCAGGCATCATCGTTCAGTTTGCCTGCAGTACCCATGTAGTCACCCAGGCCCCGTTTGAAGTTGGCAAGCATCATGCCCTGGTATTTGTCGCGTTTTTGATAGCGTACTGTACTGCCATTCCAGGGGTAAATTCTTCTGTCTGTAATCAGTTCATCTTTTTCCGAAGAGCGGTTGCCTTGTAAGGCGAGTGCAGCGTATTCCCATTCTGCTTCCGTAGGCAAGCGATAGGCGGGTAAAAGAATGCCATCTTCAAATCTTACTGGACGCTCGCCCCCGGTGCGGAGGTCTTTCAGGTTTTTGCGAACATTCCCCTGATACTGCCCTACGAGGTAAGAATCTGTATTGAAGTTATCTTCATCTTTTTGCTCAGGATTTTCATTCAGGATACCTCTTTCGATTAACAACATTTCGTTCACACGGTCAGTGCGCCATTTGCAGTATTCGTTTGCCTGTACCCAACTCACACCAACAACGGGATAATCGTCGTAGGAAGGGTGGCGGAAGTAAGTCTCCACGAGGGGTTCGTTGTAGGAAAGTTCTTCTCGCCATACCAGGGTATCGGGTAGGGCATTGAGATAAACTTCCGGGTAAGATTCTCCGAATACGCGGTTGACCCAATACAGATACTCGCGGTAGTCAATGTTGGACACTTCTGTTTCGTCCATGTAGAAAGAAGAAACCGTGACACGACGGGGGATGTTGTTCCATTCGTAAGTGACATCCTGCTCCGTTGTACCCATAGTGAACGTACCACCTTGAACAAGCACGAGGTTGGGACCTGTGATCTGACCCTCATAGTTCAGTTTTTCAAATCCACCCCAGTCTTCATCGTTGTACTTCCAACCGGTAGTTGAGGAGCGTTCCTTGCTTTTACAGGAAGCTAATAACATTACAATGCCCAGCAGGATAAAAGCTGATTTGAACAGTTTTTCCATTGTTTCCTTCATATTTGCATTAAAAAAATTGACCGACAAATATAAATTAATATTGAATATTGATGATTGCCAAATGACAATTTTAATATTTGAGCAACAGTGCTCCGCTTTTTTTATCTAAAAATTTTGAAGCAATCCTCATATTTCGATGAGCGTTTCCGGCGTTTTGCGGTTTCACTATCATCAAAATTGATGGTCAGCGAAATTTCATGCGTACCACCTGAATTGGCGGAAGCCAATTGCGACATAGTAAAGTCATAGCTATAGCCAATGCGCAATGCCCCCTCCCGGAAGCCAGCCAGCAGAATAGCAGCATCTGCGTTGGTCAGTGCATGCCGATACCACAAGCCACTAAAAAACTTGCCGAAGCCAGCATAAGCCCCTATGTTGATCTGGGCAAAGTCACCTTGTTTAATAACAAGCACATTTGGGGATATAAACGCGGGTGCAGAGCGATTATTGCCTTTTTTAACTTCTATTTGTGCGCCGCCATGGAGCGTAAGCGCTACCGGCAAGCCAACACCCAGATTTTTATTGAGTTCTAACAGGCTCTGATCGGGTGTGTTCAGATGTTTTACGGCAATACCGCCATAAAAAATATTGCTGTAAACTAATAAACCTGCCGAAATATCCAATATGCTATTGTTCAGGCTGGAAGGCCGTTGCTCTTCGCTCAGATTCGGATTGCCAGAGGGGTCTTCAAAACCATTGATCGGGTCTATCTGATCCCCAAAGCGGAGGCGATCCCAGTCCAAACTCGATTGTATGATCCCCGCTTCTGTTCCGAATTTAATAAAAAACGATTCGTTTATTTGCAATTGATAAGCATAAATAGCGCTGAAGCGATTGGTTTTATAAACCCCATCCATGGCATTATCCGTCATCAACATGATACCAAATCCGCTGTTTAACCCCTCGATAGATTGTTCATAAGAAGCGGCGTAGGTTTGATAGCCCCCAAAAAACTGCGACCACTGGTTGCGATAGTTGAGGGTGATGCGGGGTGCCAGGGTAACACCCGCAAAAGCGGGGTTGATTTGCAAGGGTGCTGCATAAAACTGGCTGAACACGGGGTCTTGTGCAAAAATTGCTACTGCAGGTAGCAAAAAAAAGAGCAGTATCAGTCTTATCATTCCTTCGTCGGATTTATCCAAAAAAAAATTAAGACATTTGTTGTCGTCAAGCTGCCTTTTTCTCAGGCAATATGAGCCATCAAACAACGTTTCATTAACGTTAAAAATTGTAGCCCCAAATTGCTGTTCATCCGCTATTTTTTTTGAAAAATTCGATGCAATGCGGATAAAATGTGTTCCACTTTAATGCTGGTATAAGTTGCGCTCAACTTTAACAAACAACAAATTCTATTTTATAAAAGCTTGTACAAGATATGAAGAATTCTACATCTGCGCTGATTTTAACGTTTTTGGTCGGTCAACTAACATTATTCGCCCAAACCAATACTTCAGTCTTGAGCGAGGGCGACATCTACAAGTTTGCGGTTGAAAAAGAGGGGGTTTACAGGCTTACCTACGATTTTCTCAAAAATAAGCTGGGTATTAGCAATCTGGACAATATCAATCCGCGTAATATCAAGCTGTACGGCAATGGCGGCGGGATGCTGCCAACCCTCACTGCTGCTCCTCGAATAGATGACCTGGCGGAAAACCCTATTCAGGTAGTGGGGGAGGAGGATGGTAAATTTGATGCTGGCGATTATATCCTATTCTATGCGGAAGGTCCTGATAAATGGATATTTGATGCAATCAGCAAGGATTTTAATATGCAAAAAAACCTGTATGCCACCCAGAATTTTTATTTTGTAAAAATCAGCTCGGATGCAGGACAACGGATTCAAAATCAAAACACACTGGATAATACCAGCTATTTTTCCAATACTTTTAATGACTTTGCCCGATTTGAAGAGGATAAGGCAAATCTGATGCACGATTGGGGGGTACGCGCCAGCAAAGCGCAGGGCTCTGGTCAAAAGTGGTATGGCGATTGGTTCAAAACAGTGCGAGAGTATCAATACAATAGCCTTTTTTCTTTTCCAAATATTATTGATAATCAGCCTGTAAGGGTTCGGGCAGAGATGGCACTTCGCGCCTTGAGGGCATCTCGTTTTACGCTGGAATTGAATGGTCAAGCAATCAATAGCCAGTTGGCTTCCAGGGTTGATTTGCTCACCGGCGAGCGCGATAATGAAGTAGATTACTTCAAGACCGCTATTTTGACGGATAATAGCTTAGTGCTCAACGACGGAACGATCAGGGCGGTGGTCAAATATCCCAACCCTGATGGTGCCAATGATGGTAGCGAAGGCTGGCTCGATTTTATACAACTCAATGTGCGGCGGCGTTTGATAATGGCTGGCGACCAAATGGCGTTTCGCGATGCCGAAACCCTGGCTTATCCAAGCGCGAGCTTCCAGTTGGATAATGCCAATGGCGACATTCTTATCTGGGATATTAGTAATCCGCTTCAAGTTGTCAATCAAGAATTTACACTCAATGGCAATCAGATTAGTTTTGGTGCTAATACCAGTACGCTCAAGACATTCATCGCGTTCAATAAAAATAAGGGATTTCTCTCGCCGGAGGCTGTCGGAAAAATTGAAAATCAGAATCTCCACGGCATCAGCGATGCAGATATGCTGATCATTTATCACAAAAGTTTTGAGGCACAAGCACAAAGGTTGGCAGTGCATCGCAGCAATCACAGTGGTTTAAGGGTTTACACGGTATTAATTGATCAAGTGTTCAATGAATTTTCTTCCGGTAAGCTTGATCCTACTGCTATCCGCGATTTTGCAAAAATACTTCGAGATCGCAACCCAAATTTCAAGTACTTGTTGTTATTCGGAGATGGTTCTTTTGACCATCGGAATATATATGGTTTGGGTAATAATTTTATTCCTACCTATCAGAGAGAAGCGGCAAATCCCATTTTTGCTTTCCCATCCGATGATTACTACTCCATTTTGGATAACAAAGATTCCTCTGATCCGCTCAAAGGGAGCCTGGATATAGCCATTGGCAGGCTAACCGTAAAAACAGAAGCCGAAGCCGAAGCTGTGGTTGATAAAATTATTCAATATGATGTAAATCCCAAAAGCCTCAATGATTGGCGAAACCGGATACTGTTTGTAGCTGACGATGAAGATGGGAATGACCACCTGGAAGATGCCAATAAAATTGCTGATAAAATTGCCGGCGTGCACCGTTTTTTGAATGTGGATAAGGTCTATCTCGATGCTTTTCCGCAGGTATCTTCATCTGGTGGCGATCGCTTCCCCGCGGCTAATGAAGAAGTCAATCGCGCTATTTTTAAAGGTATCCTGGCAATGACCTACCTGGGGCATGGCGGCCCAAGCGGGCTGGCACAGGAGCGCGTGATCACCATTCCTGATATTGTAAATTGGTCAAATAAAGATCAGTTGCCGTTAATTATCACCGCAACTTGTTCCTTCACAGGCTATGATAACCCAAGTTTTACCACTGCCGGCGAGGAAGCCCTGCTCAATCCTAAAGGTGGTGCTATTGCGCTTTTGACAACCGTAAGGGCTGTATTCGCCAACCAAAATGCTGATTTGACAGAAGCAGTGATGGATCGCTTGTTTGTGGTACGAGCAGGCAAACCCCTCAGCCTGGGGGAAGTGATGCGGGAAGGCAAAAATAGTTTTCCTGCCAATTCTTCCATAACAATCAACTCCAGGAAATTTGCACTCATCGGGGATCCTTCCCAGCATCTGGCAGTGCCTGGATTTCGAATAACCACTACCAAAATCAATAATTCGGACATTATCGGTACACAATTGGATACAATCAGCGCATTGCAAAGGGTCACTATCGAAGGGATCGTAACAGATGAAAATGGGGCGCAATTGACTAATTTCAACGGCATTGTTTATCCAACTGTTTTTGACAAAAAGGTCACGGTGACTACCCTGGGGCAAGACGCACGCAGCTCGCCCACGCCTTTTAGCGTTCAGCGCAATATCATTTTTAAAGGGCGCGCTTCGGTGAGCAATGGCGCTTTCAAGTTTTCTTTTGTATTGCCCAAAGACATCAACTACCAGTTTGGCAAGGGTAAAATCAGTTATTATGCTGCCGATACCGACCAGATGCAGGACGCATCCGGGAGTTATGAAAATATCATCATCGGGGGAACAGCCCCTAATGCCTTTGATGATACACAAGGTCCTAAGGTAGATGTTTTTATGAATACAGAAAATTTTGTCTTCGGTGGCATAACTAACAGCAACCCTACTTTGCTGGTTAAATTGCAAGATGATAATGGGATCAACGTGGTAGGCAATAGCATTGGGCATGATCTGGAAGCAGTTATTGACAACAACACCCAGCAGTCATTTCTGCTAAACGATTTTTATCAAGCTGATTTAGATGACGACACAAAGGGGACGGTACGCTTCCCGCTATTCGATCTGGCAGATGGGCGGCACGAAATTCAGGTCACTGCCTGGGATGTAGCCAACAACGCTGCGCGAGGATACACCGAATTCATCGTAGCTTCTTCAGAAAATATCGCCCTCGAACGGGTGCTCAATTACCCGAATCCTTTCACCGATTATACCTGTTTTCAGTTTGATCACAATGCTGCCAACCAGGAGATTGATGTTTTGATACAAATTTATACCATCTCAGGGCGTTTGGTCAAAACCATTGAAAAAATAATCCTCACAGACGGCGCTATCCGGCGAAATGATTGCATCGAATGGGATGGCAAGGATGATTTTGGCGATCGGCTAGCGCGGGGTACTTATTTGTACAAAGTAAAAATACGCAGCAATTTAACAGGTAGCAGCACCCTCAAAGGAGAAAGTGATTTTGAAAAGTTAGTTATCCTAAAATAACTTTTCCGATTTTTCGTATATAGATATGTTTGGCAGGAATTTTGATTCAGCTTTTAGAACAAAACAGTCCGTTAAAGCTGTTTGATAGACGCCATATCAAAACAATCTGACAACACTATTGAAATGCTGTATTTGCAATATTTGTCTAAACTAAGCTATCTCATGAAGAAACTACTACAAATTGTTACATCCCTCTTGGTTTTCGGATTAACAATAACTACTTTACTCCAGGCGCAGTGTACCTACGATCAGAATGGAAATCTGATCAACGCCGATGGTACGCCTTGTACGAATACCGTTTCCTCGGCAGTCCCCTTTCTGCGTATTGTGTCCGACGCACGTTCTGGCGCAATGGGAGATGTGGGCATTGCGATCTCTGCAGATCCGAATGCAATGCACTTCAATGCGTCCAAGTTGGCGTTTGCAGAGCAAAATTTTGCCGTTTCTGCTACTTACACCCCCTGGTTGCGGGCCTTGGGGCTCAACGACGTTTACCTTGCTTATCTCTCTTCCTATTACAAATTGGATGACTTACAAACGCTGGGCTTTGGCTTACGCTTCTTTTCACTGGGCGACATCCAGTTTACGGATGTAAATGGAGAGCCACTCATTGTTGGTAAACCAAACGAATTTGAAATAGCAGTGGCTTACGCACGGCAGTTGACGGACAACTTTTCCGCGGCTGTGACCGGTAAATTCATTTATTCCAACCTTGCTGCAGGACAGACAGTGAGCGGCGAAGAGATCGAGGCGGGCATTGCGGGGGCTGCTGATTTTTCGCTGACGTATAAAACCGAAATTGAACTAAACAATGCAGAATCCAACCTGACGATTGGTCTGGCGGCTTCCAATATCGGCTCCAAAATTACTTACACGCGCTCACTGGTGAAGGATTTTATCCCTTCCAACCTGGGCTTGGGGGCTGCCTGGGATATTGATTTCGATGATTATAATAGGCTTACTTTTGCAATAGATGTGAACAAGCTTATGGTGCCTACTCCTTGTCAAGGGCCTAACTGCGATGTGAGCGGCATCGTCGGAGTGCCTGATTACAAAGAGCAATCTTCTGTTAGCGCTATTTTTTCTTCCTTCGGCGATGCCCCAGAGGGCTTTAATGAAGAGTTGAAAGAATTAATGTACTCTTTTGGTGCAGAATACTGGTACGATAAGCAGTTTGCAGTGCGTGCCGGCTATTTTAATGAGCATATTCAAAAAGGTGGTCGTAAGTATTTTACGATGGGATTGGGGCTTAAATACAATATTTTTGGCTTGAATTTTTCTTACTTGATTCCCACTACCAATCAACGCAATCCCTTGGATAACACCCTCCGCTTCTCTTTATTATTCGATTTTGGTGCACTGAGCGAATAGCAAAAAAGTAGAAATGTGCCATATTTCAAATGATGGTGTGGCACATTTCTATTTCAAAAAAAACTGCTGCAAACCAATAAGCCGGATTCTGTATACTCGCCGTAGCGAGGTCTCTATCATTTATCTACCCGCAGCTTCACAGCTGAGGTGCATCTGCCTACCCCCCTTGACTACCTCGGTGAGTACCGAGATACCCCAGCGAGCAACCAGGTACTGGCATAGAATCAAGGTGTACATGGCATTTCAACCCACGGGGTTTATCCGCTCTATCAATTACTTGACCGAGCCGTGCGCTCTTACCGCACGTTTTCACCCTTACCCCGACTATGGCCGAGGCGGTTATTTTCTGTGACACTTTCCGTGCCCGATCCTTGTCGGGCCCCACCCGTTAGGTGGCGTGGCGCTCTACGTTGTCCGGACTTTCCTCATTTGCACCTTCCGACGCAACCGCGATAGAGTAGCTTGCAACAGTTTGGTAAATGTAATTCTTTTGTGTTAACTTTGTACCGAAAGGCTAAGTTCCATTGTGAAGCAAAGTTTTGTACCATTTTGAACCAAGAAAAGGGCTGCAAGGGATTTGAGTTCAGCTTCAATCATTATATCTGCAGTGTTAATCTTTGATGCCCCCGATTTGGTATCCCCTCCTTTGCACTTCTACTCTGCTTGGCATGACATAGCAATTTATGATGAAAAAATTAAGATTCAGCACTTGGATTAGTTTTTTTGCAGTTGCAGCAATATTGTTGCTTAATGTCACTCTGTTTTTATCCGATCGCCCCGAAAAAGTACTCATTTCTAGCCTTATCACGCTTGGTTTGGCTATTTTATTTTTTAATACATCCGGGAAAACCGATTTAAAAACCAAATACCTCTGGGTGCTGGCAGTGGGGAGCTACGCCAGTATCATTTTTTTATTATTATCATTTGTCTGGAAAATAAAAAACATTACGACCGATATCCCTTTTAGCCTCGACCGATTTTATCAGTTAGAACGAATAGCTGTTCTAATGATGCTCAGTATTCCAATTTTATTAATTTCGCTACATCTTTGTGCGCATCGCTTCATTCTTTTTATAGAAAATATCCAACTCAAAAGAGTTGATAATTGGTCAGCTGCTGCAATCGCCATCCTTCTGTCATTGCCTTTTGTCCTACTACTAAATTTCGTTTTACCTGCCTATTTTTTAATTTTTATTTTAGCTATTTATATTATTTTACTCGATACATTTATTCGAGATCAAATTCCAGGGCTCACCTGGCTGCTCATCTGGATGGTTTTCTTTGCAATTTTTGCGGCTGTACTTACACATTATTACACCAAAGACTATTTTTTTTATAAAACCTTTTCGATTTATTCCTGCTTTTTTATTTTATACCTTTTTATTGCATTGGCACTTTATTTTTTTAATAAGAATATTCAAATTATATCAGTAGAAGGTGCTTTTACGATTGTGGGGAAAGCTTCCTTGCGAAGCAAAATTCAGCTTATTGCAATCCTTTTCACCTTAATTTCCTTCACATCCGTAGGGTTTACTTCCATTTGGTTCATCCAGCGATTATCATTTAACAATAATAATGAGACGATTTGGTGGCAAAATAGTACAGAGTTTATTGAAATGCTTGTGAATGTTTATGCTTTTTTATTATTAATGACCGGTGTAGCGGGCATTGCTATTGCCAATTCTTTTACGCAGCCAATCGTCAACCTGGGCGTTAAGTTGCGCAATCTGCAATTGGGGCATAATGAACCCATTGAGTGGCAAAGCCAGGACGAAATCGGAGAACTCATAGTGGAATATAATCGAATGATTACCAAACTGGAAAATAGTACAGAAAAATTGAAAGCTTCGGAACGCGAAAGCGCCTGGCGCGAAATGGCGAAGCAGATTGCACACGAGATAAAAAATCCGCTCACCCCAATGAAATTGAGCATTCAGTACTTGTTGCACACGGCTGAAGCCAATCCGCAAGAAGTAAAACCCATGCTGCAACGGGTATCGCAGACCATTATCGAGCAAATTGACGGGCTAACGCGCATTGCGACGGAGTTTTCCAATTTTGCACAAATGCCCAAGCCTGAAAATATTACTTTTATACTAAATGATGTAATGCAATCGGTTTTTAATCTTTTTGCTGAAAGTCCCAATGCCAATATTGCCCTACATTTGCAATTATCTGATGAACCTATTTTCGTTTTGGCTGATCGCGATCAAATGATACGGGTGCTAAATAACTTATTAAAAAATGCGATCCAAGCGATCCCCACAGATACACTTGGTCGAGTTGACATGATATTACATAAAAGAAATGATAAAGCCCATATTGAAGTACGTGATAACGGCTGCGGCATCCCAGCCATTATGCGCGATAAGGTTTTCCAACCGAATTTCACTACCAAAAGCTCCGGCACAGGGCTGGGGCTGGCTATGTGCAGAAATATGGTGCAGGCGGTAGGCGGCAGTATTTGGTTTGAAAGCGAAGTAAAGGTAGGAACCAGTTTTTTTGTGGAATTGCCAATTGCAAGTAATTGATAGACAAATAATCGAAGGTCGAATCACCTTTTATTTTGTTGTACAATCAGATTTTGTGATGCCATTTTTTTTACCAGGTATTGTAGAAGCTGTTATTTTTCAAACCTTCCCTTTTTTTCTTTGTTATGCACCTAAAAATTGTGCTTTGAAAATAGGAATCATCGGCGCGGGCATAGCCGGTTTAGCATCGGCAGTGCGCATGGCTTGCAGGGGGTATGAAGTGGACGTATTTGAGGCGAACGCTTACCCTGGCGGCAAATTGTCAGAAATCAGCATGGATGGCTATCGCTTTGATGCGGGTCCATCCCTTTTCACCATGCCCCAGTATGTGGACGAGCTGTTTGCTTTAGCTGGGCTTGACCCCAAATTGCATTTTCAGTACGAGCGATTGCCGATTGTTTGTGAATATTTCTGGGAAGATGGCACACGCTTGACTGCGCTCGCCAACCAGGAGGCTTTTGCGGAAGAAATTCAAGATAAATTGGGCATTTCGCCTACTGTTCTGCAAAAAATTTTGGCAGACAGTCAAAAAAAATATGAGCTGACAGGTCGCATTTTCCTCGAAAAATCATTACACCGCCTTGATACCTGGCTGAAATGGGATGTAGCTAAAGCAATGTTGCGTATTCCCACACTCGACTTATTCACTTCGATGAATGCGGTGAATGAACATTATCTACAACACCCCAAATTAGTACAGCTTTTTAATCGCTACGCCACTTACAACGGATCGAATCCTTATAAAGTACCAGGTTTGTTGACCATTATTCCGCATTTTGAGTACGGGTTTGGCGCTTATTACCCCAAAAGTGGGATGTATCACATTACAAAAAGTATTTATGGATTAGCAAAACAGCTGGGTGTAAAATTTCATTTTAATACCAAAATTGAAGAAATTATTGTCAAAAATAGGCAAGCAGTTGGTTTAAAAGCATCTGGAGAAACTTTACCATACGATCGTATCATCAGTAATATGGATATTTTTCATGTGTATAAAAAGCTGTTGCCAAAAGAGAAGCAGCCACACCGTATTTTGAATCAACAAAAATCTACTTCTGCATTGATTTTTTACTGGGGTATCAAAAAACAATTCATGGAATTGGATTTGCATAATATCTTTTTTAGCGATAATTACAAAAACGAATTTGAACATTTAGAAGCGGGTAAAATTTATCACGACCCCACCGTTTACATCAATATTACTTCCAAATATACGCCCGAAGACGCGCCAGATGGCTGTGAAAACTGGTTCACCATGATAAACGTACCTCATAACGCTGGGCAAAATTGGGACGCGCTGATCTCCGAAGCCCGCAAACGAATTGTAGTGAAACTTAGCCGCACCCTGCAAGCCGATATTGGCGGTATGATTGAATGTGAAGATCTGCTCGACCCGCGCAGCATCGAGCACCGGACTGCCTCTCATCTTGGTTCGCTTTATGGTACCAGTAGCAATAATCGCATGGCAGCATTTATGAGGCACCCAAATTTTTCAAGGCGTATCAAAAATCTGTATTTTTGTGGCGGCAGCGTACATCCAGGCGGCGGTATTCCTTTAGCGCTGCTTTCAGCGAAAATAATTGATTCGATCATGAAAAATTGACATTAAAATCATAAATGCCAAACGAAGTAAATGAAAGAAATAGCACAGTTGCCCGCAAGGAAATATTGGCGATCGGCGTACTTGCAATTCTTTACACAGTAGGTATCATAGGCGTTGCATTGCCGATTCACCCTGATTTTATTTTGCTTACGCCGATCAACTTGCTGGTATCCTTGAGCATAATGCTGGCGTTTCATCAGATTTGGACTCGGCAACTGATCCTGTTCTTGATAGCCGCATACCTTGTGGGCTTTGGAGCAGAATTGTTTGGCGTGCAAACGGGCTTGCTTTTTGGAGCGTATCGCTATGGGCGGGTGCTGGGCCCCAAACTCTGGGATACCCCCTTGATGATTGGGGTGAACTGGACGCTCCTTTCCTACGCCATCGGCGTGACGATGAACCATCTGCTCCCAAACGGGCACTGGCTTCTCAAAGGCCTCCTCGCGGCGCTCCTCATGGTCGGATTAGATGTGCTGATCGAACCTGTAGCCATTCGATATGATTTTTGGTCATGGCACAACGGAACGCCACCGCTCCAAAACTATTGGGGCTGGTTTTGGGTATCGCTGCCATTATTGTGTATTTTTACCAAAACGCAGCGCCATGTGCGCAACAAAGTGGCAATTGCCTTGTTTTTATTACAAATTCTATTTTTCGCGGCGCTAAATATTTTGTGAAATAAATATCCGCAGATCGAAGTGATTTGCACAACTTATTATACAATGCAAGTAGTATTTTATATTTTCGTTACATTGGCAGCAATCGCTGGCATGGAATTTGTTGCCTGGGCAGCCCATAAATACCTGATGCACGGTTTTTTGTGGATTTGGCACGAAGATCATCACAAGCCACATCATGAAAAGCACGGTTTTTTTGAAAAAAACGACCTGTTTTTTTTGGTTTTTGCTATTCCGAGTGCCACTTGTTACATTGTGGGTAGTGCCGTACCAGCTTATTTCTGGCTCTTTTTTGTGGGGGTCGGTATTTCCATTTATGGACTTATTTATTTTTTGATACACGATGTTTATATTCATCAACGTTTCAAATGGTTTCGGCAACTGGATTCTAAATACTCCCGTGCCATCCTGCGTGCACATGGGGCGCACCACGCCAGACATACAAAGGATAACTGCGAATCTTTCGGCTTGTTGGTTGTCAATCCGAAATATTTCAAAAAACGAAGTGCATGGAAAAAGCTTTAGAAGTTGAAAAGTTGAGCGCTTGGTTGTATTTTTGTAGTTGAAAAGGGGTTTCAAACCTATCTGTTTCTTTTGTCAAAACCATATTTATTGGACAGCAAGTTATTAGACCAAATTGGGCAAACCTTTAGAAAAGACCTGCCACCAGCAGATTCTTTAGATGGATATCTTGATGCTATTTTGCCTAAGGCGCGCCCCTGGAGTGAGGATTTGAGTGAAAAAAAATATTTGGGCAAACCCTGGCTAGAAAAGCGCGATGAAGATGATTTTCATCAGGTGGTACTTCATTTTTTTAATAATGATGATGAATATATCAAATCAGTGAATGGCAACATCGCCGTAGGAAAATGGCGTTTTTTAGAAAAAACGAATAAACTTATTATTTTTCCAGATGGTGATGATGATGGGGAGCTGTATGATCTCGCTTTTCAGGATGATGAATTTTTTGTTTTAGCCAAGCACGGGGATCAGAAAAAATTAGGGCACCGGAAGTATTTTTTTATGGTAATCGAAAGCCGCGGCAGAAAACTGGAATGGCGGGAAGCAGTAGAACTACTTTTTAAGAAAACGCAAAGTAACGTCAGTTTTTATATTTTGATATTGATTATCATTGTGTTATTACTTGCTATATTTTTAGTGCTTCGATAATGTAATAAAAGGTTTTCTGGGGTTTAGTGTGTTGTTCAAAGTGCTAATAACAAATTGACAGGAGTTTGAAATATATTATAAAAATACAAATACGCTTTTGATTGAAAGAAAACTGGGCAACAGTCTTTTACCGTTACCCAGCCCGGAATAATAGCAACTATCTACTTATCTCCAATTGCCCTTCTGAAAAATAAAACACCCTTAATCTTTATGACGAAAGTCAATTATCATAATAAAAAGCGGGGTGCCGGCGGCAAATACTAAAACTCTTGGCTAAAGGCGATGTAATAGGATTGTAAAGAGTATGAAAAAACGCTTCCTTAACTTTCGCCGCCACTACCCCATAGGCTGCCTAAGTAAAATGCCTTATACATTCATTGCTTAGGCTACCTGTTATGTCTTTCAAAGAACCTGTGGAAAAAATGCCCTGCCCCGTTTTGGTGGCGCAGGGCTTCCGAATTGCCCTATGAACAAAATCATTTTATCATAGTATGTCGGGCAGCTTATTGCCCGATAATGTGTGTAGGTTGTTTTGCAATACTCGAAAAATTGGACGGCAAGTGCAGTGCCGCACCGTCCAACCCCGAGCAAACTAAGTCTTGGAATTTAAGGACAGATGTTAGATCAAGAATTAAAACCAGATTCTTTGTCAAGGCTGAAATTTGAAATGTGCGTTTAAAAAGCGGCTCCTATCCTTCGTTCCTTTTCTCAGGCTTCGCATTTCATCTCTCAGTTTTTTTGTACACCATGTAATCCTTCTGATTACGATACAAATATACACCGAGAGTAAAGGCTTGTAAAACCACCGAAAAGCTAAAGTTCAGGTTTCTAAAAAAATGTATTTTTGCTTTTTTAAAAAAATTATTTCTTAAATAATTTTGATAATCAATTGTTTAAATCTTAAATTAGCTTCAGGGAAAATTACTACTGCGTTTGTTTTTTAAAGTTTCTAAGTTTGAAAAAAAAGTTATTTTTTTTGAAAAAAAAGCAATTTTGAATTGGTGAACGGTATTAAAATACCGGTAAACGGTTTGTTTTAATTATTTTTTGTACAATGAAAAACAAAACAGCCCTTTTTCACCTGATCCGGGCGATGTCGAAATCAGAAAAGCGTTATTTTACCCTGGATGCCCAGAAAAGCGGCAAGGGCAATCGGTATTTGGCTTTATTTCAGGCGATCAATGCGATGGAAACCTACGAAGAAGCAGCCTTGAAAAAGCAATTCCCTCAAAACCTCCACACTGATAAAGCTTACCTCTACGATGCCATCCTGCGCAGCATGCGCGACTACCGAAGCGCCAATTCCTATTCGGCGCGCATCAAAGAGTTGATTATGGATGCCAAGTATTTGTACGAAAGGGGGCTTTACGAACAGAGCGAAGAACGCCTGGAAAACGCCAGAGAACTTGCCAGTGAATTGGACGATCAGTTGGCACTCTTGGAGATCAACCGAGAAGCTCGAAACCTGGTGTGGAACAATAAAAGCAACTACGATGATCAGATCAAAAAACTGGTGGCGGACAAAGAGGAGCACCTGCATTCGCTGAGCGAGGAGTTCAAATATCTGGATGCTTTCTACAAATTGACGGCGGAGTCTAGAAAAAATTTTGACCTGAAAGACAAAGAATTGAAAGCGCGATTTAAAGATTATTTTTTTCAAGAACAAGAGGAGCCTAAATCGGCACACGCGCGCCGCCGATTTTATCAAAGCATGGCAGTGTATGCCCAATTGACGGGAGATTCTGAAAAAATGCTGGGATATTATGCCAAAGTCGTGGATTCCTGGGATGAGATTCCTAAGTACAAAGAAGAAGATTTGTACCGGTATATTGTTGATATTTCAAATTTATTGAATGCCTATTCAAATGTAGGTCAGTATAGTTATCTGCCCGAAATCTTGCAAAAGCTGGAAACCACGAGCGTGAATAAAGTCCATGACAAAGTAATGGTATTTCAGAAAGTTTCTATTTATAAACTGATGTACTACATCAACACAGGGCAGTCCGATGGTATAGAAGCATTGGTAAAAGCCATAGAAAAAGGCTTGGACACTTATCAAATGAGTTTGGCGAGCAAAATGGTGCTGATTTTTAATACCTCGCTCTTGCTCTTTATCAATGAAAAATTTGCGGATTGTATCAACTGGGCTTTAAAGACAATCAAAGGAATTAAGACGACTATTCGAGAAGATATTCAAAGAAGCGCTTATATTTTGTATCTGATCGCGAGTTATGAAAGCGGAGATGAAGAAAGTACGGATAGCGCCATTCGGGCAACGCAGCGTTTTTTTAACAAACAGCAACTGAACAAGCGAGGATTTGAGCAATCTGTGACAGATTACATCCGAAAAATGTATGAAGCGCCATCTTCCAACGTGCCTAAACTCCTGCGTGACTTGAGCAATTTTATTTCTTTTCTGCAAGAAAATCAAAAAGAAGCTGTTTCACTTGGTATGGACGAACTGGTCTCCTTCTGGGTGCGGAGTCGTTTGTCCAAGCAGCCCATCTCCAACATCATGCGGGCATCACAAGGCTCGACCTAATATGCTTATACCAGCTTTGTAGGAATCAGCTCCAGGTTCGTGCCCACCCGCCGAATCGTGACAACGCTTTCTCTTAGCCTGAAAAACAGAATCTGAGGTTTTACATCCAACTCCGGATTCCGGGCAACATCAATATCCGTCGCGCCAATTACACACAGATATTCATTTTTCGGGTTGAAAAAAATAGTCCACTGATTTTGAGGGATGGATAGGGTCACTTTCTCGCCTGGAGAAGGCAAGTTCGAAGCCTTTTCTGCCTTGGTGAGGCTTGTTTTGGCGGTAGAACTACTTCCATCGGGTGTGGGGTCTTCCTGAGGAATATCGGGCGCTGTAACAGCCGTGACCTGCCCTTTTATGCTGGCTATGATCACGCCGTTGGAACTGTTTAGCGAAAAAGCGATTGCTCTACCATTATCAATCAGGTAGAGGGTTTCCATGTCTGTTGAAAGGGTGATGGTGTTTATCATAGAATTGGAACTTGCGCGTAAAAGAATAGGCAATTCCTTTGCCTTTGTTTTCTTTTCGATGATACCGGTTTTGGTTGTTTTGCGAGCAGGCATGGCGTTGGTGTAGTTTTATTTTGTTACCCAAAAGTAAGGTTATTTGTTTGAAATTTTCAGGTTTTAAACTTTAAAAGTTTCGCCTCAAATCCTTCTGCTTGCAATAAGCCAGGTTTTGACCAAAATAATAAGTGGAGGTCGCATCGAAATAAGCCCCTCTTTCTTTTCTGCTGACAGCCAGCCGTACTCAGTAACCCAAAATACTCAGCATGGACTGTGCCGTTTGTTCCTCCTGATACAAAGTATCTACCAGATTGCCCTCCGGGTCTTTATCCAGCAGGACATGCCGAGGGGAGGGGATCAAACAGTGCTTGATACCGCCATAACCGCTCAAAGCATCCTGATAAGCACCTGTATGAAAAAAGCCGAGGTAGAGTGGCTCAGGGTCATTGGGATCAACTGTAGGCAGGTACACCTGGCTTTGGTGCACTTCAGAATTGTAATAATCAGAATTGTCGCAGCTCAATCCTCCGATATTGACCCTCCGGTACTCATTATTCCATTTATTGATCGGAAGCAAGATAAAGCGTTCTCCAATTCCCCAGGCATCGGGCAAGGTGGTCATCAAAGAATTATCCACCATGTACCACACTTCAGAGTCATTTTGCTGCTTTTGCGCCAAGACGGAAAAGATAGTAGCGCCGCTCTCGCCAACTGTATATTTGCCAAACTCCGTAAAAATATCAGGTTCTTGCACGTCTTCTTCTTCGCAAGTATCCAAAATAAGTCGTACAATCTCCCGAATCATGTACTTATAGTCAAATTCAAAACCCAGAGAATTGCGAATAGGCATCCCCCCACCGATATTAATAGCGTGTAAATCCGGGCAAATGCGCTTCAGTTCGCAATATAATTTGATCACTTTACGAACTTCACCCCAGTAGTAGAGGGTATCTCGTACACCTGTATCCACGAAAAAATGTAGCATCTTCAGTTTGAACTTTGGGTTATCCGCCAGCTTTTCTTTGTAAAAAGAAATCACATCGGCATTGCGGATACCCAAGCGGGAGGTATAAAACTCAAACTTCGGTTCTTCTTCTGTAGCTACCCGAATGCCTAACTCACATTCGCCTTTTACATGCTCATTGTAGTAATCAACCTCGTGCTTGTTATCTATGATTGGCACCACATTTTGAAATCCTTCATTGATCAATTCGACGATGCGCTCCAGGTAGTTAGAAGGCTTAAAACCATTGCAGATCACCACGGTGTCTTTATCTATTTTCCCCTTGGCGTAGAGCTTCCTTACCAGATCAATATCAAAAGCAGAAGAAATCTCGATGTGTACGTCGTGATCCAGAATCTCGTTTAGCACATAGCTGAAGTGATTGCTCTTGGTACAATAACAATAATAGTAACTGCCACCGTAGCCCTGCGACTTCATGGCTCTGGTAAACAAATTGCGCGCTCTTTTGATTTGAGCACCAATTTTGGGCAAGTAGGTGATTTTGAGCGGCGTACCGTATTTTCTGATCAGATGTATCAGTGGCACACCATTGAATACCAAATACCCATCTTCAATATCAAACCCCTCTTGTGGAAAATAAAAGGTCTGATCAATGAGGTCGAAGTACCTGTTTTTCACCTTGCGTTGAGTTGTGATTTTGTGAAAAAATGAGGATTCCCAGCGCGTAAGAGCCTTTTGCCCTTCCTTTTTTTGAAAGTGACAAAAGTAGGGGTAAAAGTTCATTATTTGCAAAAAAGTTTAGTTTTTTTGTGCCATTGTGCAAAGGGCTTATGATGCAATGAGCCCAAATTTAACTTCAAAACCTCCACATTCTATGGGCATGGAACAATTAAACGTCCTCAATCAAGTAGCAGAATTTCACAAAACCTTCAAGCATCCGATCCTCCCCGAACCGATGATCCCCAGCGAAGAACGATGCCGCCTGCGCGTGGCCCTGCTGGCTGAAGAACTCAAAGAATTTCAGGAAGCCATCGAAAAAGGCGATATAGTAGAAATAGCCGATGCCCTCTGCGATATGCAATACGTCCTTGCGGGGGCTGTATTGGAGTTTGGATTGGGCACTAAATTCAAAGCTTTATTCGACGAGGTGCAACGCTCCAACATGAGTAAAACCTGCAAAACCCTGGAAGAAGCGGAAGCTACCGTGCGCCATTATCAACAAACCAAAGGCTTTGATTGCTATATTCGTCAGGAAGGTCCTTTCTGGCTGGTGTACCGCACTGACGATCACAAAACCCTCAAGTCTGTCCAATACTCTCCTGCTGACCTAGAAAGTATCTTGAAGTGTAATACATAGTACTTGATCGTACAATTTGGCGTTGTGTATCTAAATGTATGATGAAAAAAGTTCATTGAAATAAGAGACGTACAA
>CAZGJN010000033.1:0-43282 GCA_964526645.1 uncultured Saprospiraceae bacterium | reverse complement strand
TTATTGAGTTTTCGCACGAGGCAACTGCCGATGAAGCCCGCTGCGCCGGTCACTATGATCATGTCTTTTTTTCTGCGAAAGTAGAAAGTTTTATGGCAATATTATTACAAATGCGCCGTCCAAAAATTTACGGCAGATTCTTTACCTTGTGGCCGTAAAACACACTCAAACTATGATGGCAGAAATATTGGTTCGCTATTTTCATTTCATTAGCATTTTCACGATGATCAGTGCAGTGGTGGCAGAACACCTTTTGTTAAAAAAACAACTGACGCGCAAAGAAATCAAACGACTATCTATCATTGATGGCATTTACGGCATTAGCGCTATCCTGGTGGTAGCGATGGGGCTTACGCTCTGGTTTGGTGTAGGCAAGCCAGCGGAAGTTTATTCCAAAAACTGGATTTTCCACCTCAAGGTTGGTTTGTTCATCTTGATGGCTTTACTATCTATTTACCCCACTGTATTTTTTCTGAAAAATCGGAAAGGCGCAAGCCCAGAAGAAGTAGTGACGCTCCCTGATTCCATCAAATGGATGATCCGTTTGGAACTCCTGCTGGTGGTCGTCATTTCGCTGTGTGCTACCCTGATGGCGAAAGGAATAGGGTTTTTTGGCAATTGAGATACAGCAAGTGAAATTGCCCGGACTCAAAGCGGAGATGGAGGGATTCGAACCCCCGGTACCCTTACGAGTACACTTGATTTCGAGTCAAGCCCGATCAACCGCTCCGGCACATCTCCAATTTAGTTGTTCAAATACAGGATTGTTTCAGAGGAAAAATCAAACCTTTACAAAAAGCCGCTCGAAGCCTTTTTTTGAACAACAAGTAAGCTAAGGTACAAAATTTTGGCGTAGCAAAAGAGGAAGAAGGCCGTATTTAGCGTTTTTTTTAAAAAACGCCTCACTATTACTTCACATATTTTTAAAAACACTTGACAATAAAGCAAAATAAGCACTATATTTGCCCCCAGACAAACTATGAACAACGGTGCCTGGCGTTCTAATCACAACTCACAAGAAAAGATCCAGCCAGGCTCTTTTTTCTCCACATTTTCTCTATCGAATAACTCATCTAGGCAGAAATATTCCCCATGATGCTAAAAACGGATGTTTGCATTATCGGAGCGGGCCCAGGAGGGGCTGCTACGGCATTAAAACTCAGTTATGCGGCGGTGCCTTGCATGTTGATTGACAAAGCGGTATTCCCCAGGGATAAAGTCTGTGGCGATGCGATCAGCGGTAAAGTATTGACCCTGATGAAACGCTTGGACCCAGCGATGTTGAATCGTTTTGTACAGCAAGTTGCTCCGCAAGGAATCCAGGGAATCCGTTTTGTAGCGCCCAACCGGCGGGAAATTTATGTTCCTTTTCGACCGATGGAGGGAGATACGACACCGAGTACACCGGGTTATGTGGCACGCCGGATGGATTTTGATCACTTCTTGATACAGGAAGTAAAATGCCGCGAAAATATTCATCTGCATGAAGGCATAGAAATATCACGATTTGAAACCATCGAAGAAGGGTTTCGCCTCAGTGATGCTGCTGGGCATTTTCAAGTGGAAACCCGTTTGTTGATTGATGCTTCGGGGGCACATTCCCCCTTTAGTCGCAGGATAGCTGGTTTGGAAAAAGACCCCGCCCACCACGCAGGGGCAGTGAGAGCTTATTTTAAAAATGTGAAAGAAACAAAAGCGGATGTCATTGAGCTACATTTTGTGCAATCCATCACACCCGGTTATTTCTGGATTTTTCCCTTGCCCAACGGCTACGCGAACGTAGGACTGGGGCTGAGAAGTGATTTTATTAGCAAAAGGCGTGTCAACCTGCGGGAAGAAATGTGGAAGGTGATACGCACGCACCCTCTTATGCAGGCGCGTTTTGCAGAAGCCGTGATAGAAGAAGATGTAAAAGGTTTTGGACTACCGCTTGGCTCCAAAGAACACCCAATTTCTGGAGCGCACTACCTGATAGTAGGGGATGCAGGGCATCTTATTGACCCTCTCACCGGCGAGGGCATTGGCAATGCTTTTTACAGTGGCTTCCTGGCAGCTGAGCAAGCGATACATTGCTTAGAAACAGGCGACTTTTCTGCTGATTTTATGAAAAACTACGACCAAAGGGTGCGGCGGGTACTGGGTTCAGAAATGCGCTGGAGCTACCGCCTACAGCAATTGTTGGCATATCCCTGGCTCGCCAATATCTTAGCAAAAATAATAGCAGATAACGCTTATTTCTCGTACTTTTTTTCAGAATTAGTACTCGATTTGAGTAATCAAAAAAAACTATTCCAACCTTCATTCTGGTTGCGCGCCCTCTGGCAAAAACGATCCTCCTGATACCGCACACCGATGCCTCGCCCGAATGTCATTTTTTAGATGAAAAAACGACCTTTCTATAAAAAACACCCCCCGTTCCAAAACAATCTGCACACTCAAGCACTTTCTACCTATATCTTGCGTTGCAAATAAGGTAAATGCTCAACATGAATTCGTGTTTGAAATGAATGCAGGACGCAACAAAAAGAAAAAAGAGTTTATCGGCATTTTTTAGGTATCATCACAAAATTTATACTTTTAGTTTGCGTTCAGAGAATATGGATCAAAGAGAATAAGCCGCAGCAAAGCTATTTCGTCTATCTTTGTAGGGGCGCGATTGTCTTTGTTCGATATACAAAAAGGGTGATTATTAAGCTTTCCAAAATAAACCTGTTATTGTTTTCAGTTTAATGGCAGCGCTTTAAGCTGCCATCCCGCAACATACTTTTGAGATACTTCAGATTGATATTTACCTCATCCTGAGGATGCTACACATTCATTTGACATCAAATGAAAATAACCCAGGTTATAGCATTTTTTGAACCAAAGAAGCAAACACGCGCGTACACCTGTAAAAAAAGGAGTTAAAATGACGACCGGCATTTTGTAAATTTTAACCTGCCATCGGCTTTGTGCATGAATGGCAGGGGGAGGTTTTTTGGTGCGACTAAAGCACTATCTACAACACATTCATTTTGAGTAATGCACCCTTTTTCCTTGAAAGCCAAATATTTATTTTTTAACCGAAAACCGATTACGCACCATGAGAAGAGTATTCTTGACACTGTTCCTATGTCTTCCCTTTGTATTATTGTTTGCACAAAGAAGTGACAATAATTTAAAGCCCTCCGAATTGATCCAGGAGGCAAAAACGCAAGGCGCTGCCTTCCAGGAAATTGACCTCTTCACCCTGCTACTGGCTCAGCCGGGCGAAGCGGAGGAGGAAGAGTTGAAAAGCCGCTTCAGTCATTATGATCTCTTGCAGATCAATCCCGAAGGGTTTAGGCATGTTTTAAAAAATACACCCTCCGAAATCAGCTTCAGCCTGCCGGGTACCTCTCGCAGCAATATTGAACTTGAGCTGGTCAAAGTCGAAATCCTCAGCGATGATTTTAGCGTTGTGGAGAGCGCTTCCAATGCTCCGGTGGAAGTGGAACCAGGTATACATTACAGGGGGGTAGTCAAAGGGGAGCGCGAATCGCTCGTCGCTATTAGCTTTTTCGAAGGAGAGATCATGGGCTTGGTCAGTTCCTCCAATTTTGGCACCTTGGTACTTGGGAAATTAAGCAACAACAACAACTCGCTACAGCACGTCCTTTACAATGATCGGGATGTATTTCAGCAAGAGGATTTTGAATGTGGAACACCTGACGATGGACTCGGCTATACGTTGGAAGACTTACAACCGCATGCCGATACCTATCGAAGCGCCGCCAACTGCGTCAAAATCTATTTTGAAGTGGATTATGATATTTTTCAAAACAAGGGCGGTACCACCGGCGCTACGAATTATGTAACCGGTATTTTTAATCAAGTGGCTACGCTGTATTCCAATGACCAAGTGGGTATTAGCATTTCACAAATCTTCGTTTGGACGAACCCAAGCCCTTACACTGGCACTAGCAGCTCTCAGCTTTTATCGCAATTCCAGCAATATCGCACCACCATCAATGGCGATTTGGGGCAGTTGCTTTCTTACAAAGGTAGTGGTGGTATCGCTGTGCTAAATGGCTTGTGTCATCCTTACACGGCTGGCAAGTTGAGCTTTAGTAGCATTAATACCTCTTATAGCAATGTCCCTACTTATTCTTTCACGGTGATGGTGGTAGCGCATGAACTGGGGCATTTGATGGGTTCGCACCACACGCACGCTTGCGTATGGAATGGCAATAATACAGCGATTGATGGTTGTGCCGGCTTTGTGGAAGGCAATTGCTCTTTACCCAGTATTCCTTCAGGTGGCGGTACCATCATGTCGTATTGCCACATTACCAGCACAGGTATCAATTTTAATTTGGGCTTTGGTGCCCAACCAGGTACCGTTATTCGCAATAAAGTAGCCGCAGCATCCTGCCTTACCGCTTGCAGTGGCGGTGGTGGCGGCGGCGGTGGCAATCCGAATCCAAGTACCTGTACCAAAAATACAGTTTATTTAAGGCTGGTATTGGATAATTATGGACCTGAAACAAGTTGGAAATTAAAGGACGCTTCCGGCAACGTGATTGAATCCGGTGGGCCCTATTCCAAAGGGGTAGCGGGTACCATTGTGCGCGACACATTTTGCTTGGCGGATGGCTGCTACAAATTTGAAATCACGGATACCTACGGCGATGGGATATGTTGCAATTTTGGCAATGGTTCTTACACCCTTACCAACAAAGATGGGCAAACGATTGCTTCGGGAGGTAACTTTACCTTCAATGAAGTAAAAGACATCTGTGTGCCGGGCTCTGGCGGCGGTGGCGGCGGTGGTGGTACCTGCGTCTCTATTGATTTCAAAAACTATCAGATCGTTGCTTATGGGGCAGGGCAAGATATTGGCACTTACCAGCTATTGAACAACGGGACGGAGCTGAAAATCCAAAACAACGCCTGGAAAGCAATCCTCCTTAACTATAATGTAACGCCGAATACCGTTCTTGAGCTTGAGTTTGGCTCCACCATCAAGGGAGAGGTGCATGGTATTGGTTTTGACAATGATGATAACATCTCTTCCAACCGAACCTTTAAATTTTATGGCACTCAGAGCTGGGGGATTTTGAATTACAATAACTACCCTGGCGACAATAGCTGGCGGCGCTACGTCATTCCAGTTGGGCAATTTTACACGGGGGCTTTCAATCGCTTGTTTTTTGTGGCGGACAATGATATCGGCACCGGCGAGGGCAATTCTTACTTCCGGAAAATAAAAATCTACGAAGGCAGTAGCTGTCAGGGAATCGTCGGCGAAGCAGATACCGCTCGCTACCTTTCGCAAAGTGCTCCAACTGCCGATCAAACTGGGCTGAGCATATTCCCCAATCCCGCTAATGAAAATGTCACGCTCAGTTTTCTTACCAAAGAAAACATGGATGCTCATTTTCAGATTTTTAATGCACAGGGGCAAATCGTACAGCAGTGGAAAAATGCGGTTGTGGAGGGTTTGAACAACGAGCAAATGAACATAAATCAACTGCCTGTAGGCGTGTATTTTGTAAAAATAGACCTGGGCTTTGGTCAACTGATGAGTAAATTCAATGTAAGCCGATAATCACCCATTGGAGAGGGCTGTGCCTGAGGCGCAGCTCTCCTTTTTTTACATTACGACTGCAATAGGCTTTCAATTCGCGCATTCACTGTTTCAAATGAAAATCCGCGCATTACTTTTTCCAGCTTGGCGCGAATGTCGGGAAGGCATAAATTGCCGATGCTGCCCTGGTGAGTGTGGCTAATGTTGCGATCCGGTTTGAAATCCCCTTTTGCAATGCTTTCCCCCACTTGTTTGTAGGCATCCCGAAAAGGCACACCTTGCAATACCAGTTTATTCACTTCTTCTACACTAAAAAGGTAAACATACTTGTCTTCTGCCAGAATATTTTCCTTAACCTGAATCTGTGACAAAGCAAAAGTGGCAATGTTGAGGCAGCTTTTCAACTCCTGTGTAGCAGGGAAAACTTGCTCTTTCAGCAATTGAAAATCGCGATGGTAGCCCGATGGCAGGGCAGCGGTCAGTTGGCTGATTTGCCCTGGCAGGCTTTGCAATTGAGCGCACCGCGCCCGGATGAGTTCAAACACATCTGGATTTTTTTTGTGCGGCATAATACTCGAACCCGTAGTCAATTCATCTGGAAAGCTGATAAACCCGAAGTTTTGGTTCATGTACAGGGTCACATCCATGGCGAGTTTGCCCAAAGTGCTGCCCAGGCTTGCCATAGCAAAAGCCAGGAACAATTCGCTTTTGCCGCGCCCCATTTGAGCATGTACCACATTGTAGCTAAGCGCTTCAAATCCCAGTAGGTCGGTGGTCAACTGCCGATCGAGTGGAAAGGAAGAACCATAGCCTGCACCAGAACCCAAAGGATTTTGATTGATTATTTTGTAAACACATTGCAAGAGCTGCATATCGTCTGTCAAAGATTCAGCGTAAGCCGAAAACCACAATCCAAAGGATGAAACCATTGCAATCTGAAGATGTGTATATCCCGGCAGTAGCACTTCCTTGTGTGTTTCCGCCAGTGCTATAAGTTGATCAAATAAGCCCTCCACCAGTCCTGCGATCTGCTGAATTTCATTTCTCAAAAACAGCCTGAGGTCCACCAAAACCTGATCATTTCGGGAGCGCCCTGCGTGGATTTTTTTACCAATTTCACCCAATTCCCGCGTCAGCAGCAATTCTACTTGTGAGTGCACGTCTTCTACGCCCGGTTCGATTACAAATTCGCCGGCTTCCACTTTTGCGTAAAGCCGCCGCAGCGCAGGAATCAATTGCGCTACCTCTGCCGAAGAAAGCAAGCCAATACTTTCGAGCATTTTGGCATGTGCTATGGAGCCCAGCACATCGTATGGAGCCAGGTACAAATCCATTTCGCGATCGCGCCCAACAGTGAAAGCCTCAATTTCGGAGTTAATCGTGTAGCCTTTTTGCCAGAGTTTCATAGGATATAAGGATGCTGCCATGTTTTAGTAAAATACCTGAAGTAGTCTCGCAAAGGTCGAAAGAAATAAGAACTTACAAAAATTCAAGTCACCACAAGGGCTTAATCCAAAATTGGAGTGGCTTGCTGCTTGCTGTTGGTTCATTCAAATCTTTCCAGTCCATGTAGCACAGCATTTCCGTTGGTTGGAATCCCCGATTGATCCAAAAATCATGCAAGGGCACATGGTTGGCTGGGCGCAAGGGATGGTCATCCGGGCGAACAACCGCGCAAAAGGTCAAATAACGGAAGCCCCCCAGTTGCTGGGCGTGCGCTTCCCGTTGCTGAAAAAACGCCACCCCAATGCCCTTACCGCGGTATCCTTTCTTCAACACAGATTCCCCAAAATAAAACACTTGCGAAAGATCGTACTGCTTGTCGAGAAAAGGCTGTTGGATGGGGGCGGTTTCATACCCCATCGGTAGTGCCGTAGAAGCCCCCACCACCGCTTCGCCGTCAAAGGCGATGACCAGCACACTGTCAGGCGTTTCTACATAAGTTTGCAGGTATGCGCGTTCATCATCCATATTGCCATCATACAAATAAGGAAAATCGCGGAAAACCTCCAACCGAAGCTTTGCCAAATCCTGCAGGTAGCGCTCGGCGGCTTTTCCGACAAAGGGCTGCACGCGAATTTTCATACAACAATGAATATTAGGTTTGAGACAGAAAACGAAAACGCATCAATCACTGCCCACACACGTAGGCAAGTGGTCAAGTGGTCACGCTAACGCAAGCCTTGCCAATCAAGCCATATAGCTCTGGGCAAATCGCTTTTGCGCAACAAAGCCTCTCTTGCTGTCAACTCGCAAAAATTTGGTTAAAATCTTTGAACGCTTTAAATTCCAAAGCATTGCCGCTGGGGTCAAGAAAAAACATGGTGGCTTGCTCTCCTACTTCCCCTTTGAAGCGGATATAAGGTTCGATGATAAACTCAATGCCTTCTTTTTTGAGCTTATCCGCGAGGGCTTCCCATTCCTCCATTGTGAGGATCGCGCCAAAATGTTTGATCGGCACGTTTTTGCCATCCACAGCATTAGCGGGTGGCTCCTGGATTTCCTGTTCGGTCAGGTGCGCAGAAATTTGATGCCCCCAGAAATCAAAGTCAATCCAACGTTCAGCCGACCGCCCAACTGTACAACCCAATAAATCTTCGTAAAATCGGCGTGTGATGCTCAGATCTTTTACCGGAAACGCGAGGTGAAATGGATTTTTCATAAACCTATTTTTTATTTTCATGATTTGATCTGTTCAGAATAAATTAAAAATTTTAATATATTAATAGAAGAGATTTGCCTACTATAAGCTAAGCGTCTCAGAAGGATGGATACTTGAAAAATAGGGAAGCTAAGCATAGCTTTTTTCCAATATTCCATTACTTCATCTTTTCAACGACCTAAAGCTAAATATACAAGACGCTGTTAGTCAATAATTCCACCAAATTTAAAGAGCCTCTCAGTAAAATGAATGTGCTGTAAAATATTCAAGCTTTCAATTTTTGTAAGTAAGTGTTAATAAAAAAGATATAATTTTTGTCTAAATTATTGATATTCAATTTTTAATACGAGGGGTGATGATTTTTTCAATGATTAATCACTCCATTCTTTCAACTCTTTCACGCCCATCCATGCCATCAAACCCATACCCACTGCCAGGGCATCTTCGTCAATATCAAAGGTGTCAGTATGAATGGACGAGGTGATACCCTTGGCGGGATTGCCGGTGCCAAGGCGGTAGAAGCAGGCGGGCATTTGCTGGGAATAATAGGCAAAATCCTCTGCTGTCATGCGGATAGGGAGTTCTACTACGTTCTCTGCGCCAAGAAACTCTATCGCATAGCTGCGAGCACGAGCCGTAAGCGGCGGATCATTATGAAGCACCGGATATCCCACTTTAATGTCAAAATCGCAAGTGCCGCCCATGCTTTCTGCAATATTTAGAGCAATGATTTTCATTCGTTTGTGCGCATCAAAACGCCAGGTTTCATCCATAGTGCGAAAAGTTCCTTCCAGTTTGACCTCATTGGGGATGATGTTATTAGCGCCACCAAGAGAGTTAATTTTGCCAAAGGTCAAAACGCTGGGGATCGTTGGATCGGCGTAGCGGCTCACGATTTGCTGCAAAGCCACAATAAGTTGTGCCGCTATGGCTATCGGGTCAATACAATTGTGCGGAAGTGCTCCGTGCCCTCCTTTTCCCCGAATGGTCAGGTACAACTCATCCGCTGAAGCCATGTATTGCCCTGAGCGCAGCCCAACTTTGCCTACCTCCAGGGGTGGGTGCACATGCTGCCCAAAGATGCTTACTGGTTTAGGGTTTTCGAGTACCCCTGCCGCAATCATGATCGAAGCCCCTCCAGGCAAACGTTCCTCTGCCGGCTGAAAAATCAATTTGATAGTCCCTTCCAATTCATTTTGAAGCGTTTTCAAAATTTTTGCTGCACCCAGTAGGGATGCTGCGTGCACATCATGTCCGCAGGCGTGCATCACACCTGGATTTTGAGATTTGTAGGGCACCTCGTTGGCTTCCAGGATGGGCAATGCGTCTATGTCTGCTCGAAGTGCCACCACTTTGTGCGAAGGGTTTTCACCCGCTATCAGTGCTACCACCCCATTATCTGCTATGCCATGATGGCTGGGGATGCCAAATTCGTTTAATTTTCGGGCAATATATTTACCTGTTTCTACTTCCTGAAATGACAATTCGGGGTGCCGATGCAAATGCCGTCGGATTTGAACGATTTCCTCCAGGTATTGCCGGGATAATGCTTTGATTTTTTCTTTCATGCTATGAATTTTAAAGCAATAGTGTAACGAAGCTGCTATCCGAAAGGGCGAATAATAAAGCGCTTTTTTTATGCAAAAATGAGATCGGATAAGCATTTTCGGTATTGATGATCAAAGTTTATTCAAGACAATATTTTAAACAACTGCACTATACTGCTCAAAAAATTCTAAAAACAATGTAGTATCACCAAATTATAGACTATCAATTGACTTTTATCATTGCTTTTTATTCTGATAAGCTCTTATTTTAAAAGTGGTTGAAGGCTTTTTCAAAAAAATTCGACGAAATTTTATTTAGAATTTTGCATCATAAAAACGATAGTTGCACAAAATTATATTTTAATCAATCTTGTTTAGATAAACCAATAATCGGCTTTTTCGACCGGTTTTAAAAAAAGTGTCGCTTATTTTGTGTGCGTTTTGAACGAAGTTTACAAATTAATAAACATTTTTCCTTGACAATCAAGTCAGTGGGTTCTATTTTTGTATTGAACAAAATATTAGTGTATTTTTTACACTTAGCAAATATAATTCGTTTCACCTTCTAATTTGAAATAAAATGCTAAAGAAGCAATATCTGAAAAATAAGTCAATCTGCAAAGTTACCTTCAGCTTGCCGCTCGAAGCAACCCACACAGCAAAAGAAGTTAAATTATTAGGAGATTTCAATGGCTGGGATGAAAGTTTGGCAATCAGTATGAAAGCTTCCAAAATCGATTTTTCTGCAACGGTAGAACTGGAGGCAGGTCGGCAGTACGAATTCCGCTATCTGCTTGATAATCAACGGTGGGAAAACGACTGGGAAGCCGATGGCTATGTGCCTACCCCATTTGGCGTATATAATTCGGTGGTAGTGCTTGAAGCGGTTGCATTGGAAAATCCGGCAGAGAAACCAACTAAAAAAACAAGCCCTAAAAAGACAGCTACTGAAAAAGATAATCTGACAAAAATCGAAGGTATTGGTCCAAAAATTGCCGAAATCCTGGAAGGGCAAGGTATTGCCACTTTTGATGCGCTCAGCAAGGCAAAAGCAAAAGACCTCAAAGCCATCCTCGAAGCTGCTGGTAGCCGCTACAAAATGCACGATCCTACCACTTGGCCAACCCAAGCAAAACTGGCTGCAGACGGGGAATGGGATAAACTAACTGCCTTGCAAAATGAATTGAAGGGTGGAAAAAAATAGGCAGCTTGCCGCCCCCTTCTTCCGAACATACTTATCAATTTTCAACTTTAAAAATAAACGACTTAACCATGATTACTAAACAGTTTATGAAAGCGAAGCCCCTGTGCAAAGCGACTTTCACTTTGCCAGTAGAGGTAGCACCAGATGCTCAAAGCGTATTGATTTTGGGTGAATTCAACAACTGGGACACGGAGCATGCTGTGGAAATGAAAAAACAAAAAAATGGTTTTTTCAAGGCTGTGGTTGAACTGGAAACAGGCAAGGAATACCAATTCCGTTATCTGGTAGATGGTCAAACTTGGATCAACGACCAGGAGGCAGACAAGTATGTAACGAGCCAATTTGGTACAGAAAACTGCGTGATCAGTACGCTAAACTAATCTACTCCTCATCTTTTGCTTACAATCAGGCTTGTCTTTTATTTGACAAGCCTGATTTTTTTGTACCCTAAAAGTGGTAAATTCGCATTTTGCTCCTCTTGTTAATACTTCTTCATAATCAATTGTTTATAATTATTTTCTTCTTGGCTTTGTACAAAGACAAGCTTAAATTGCTAAATTTTGTTTTTTTTAAACGCTACAAAGCATAATTTTGTAGAATACCTTTTTTGCAAAAGCGGCTATAACATACACATCCTCCGTTTAAATGCTATAAAAAAGGTAGAAGAGATGAGCGGCTCCTAATACAAACACATTTCATAAAACTCAGAAAGCCAAATTATTACAATCGGCAATAAATCATTTTTGTTGTTAATACTGCCCGAACTATGAGGAAAGAATTACGCTCTCTGATCGTCATTAGTTTAATTATTGGATACGCGCAGCAACTGCAAAGCCAGTGTGCAGCAGATGCAGGAACCTTAACGCTGGTGAGCGACGGCAATGGCAATATTCCGAGGGTTGTATGCTATGGAGATGCCATTGAACTGAATAATAATGGGGACTATGTATTGCCACCGGCTGCTCCTGGACAAACTGCTGGCATCATGTTGGCTATTTTCAGCTGTCCGCCTTCCAATCCCAATGACTTAGATAATGACCCTTGCTGGACTGGTTGGTACTGGACCGGAGAAAGTTTTGACTCTGATAATCTTGCCGATATTCAAAACGCTGTGGGTGTGAACCACTTTTGGTTTGCGCCTGTAACTGCTGATGACGCTTCCGGTACAGACGTCGGTCACGATTCCGATGGCGATGGTTGCTATGAGGTAGGTATCAATCAAGCCTATGAGTTCTGGTTTTTGGATGAAATCCAGGTGATGAATACCACCAGCAATGCCAATTTGTGTACTGGTACAGCCACTTTTACCATTAGTGGTGGTTCGCCTATTTTTAGAACAGAGCCAGCAGAAAGCCTTGGCGGTAATTATACCGTGATTAACACTGGAGCAGGTACTTTGACGACATCAGGCGCCAACCAGCAAATTGTGACCATCACAGGATTGACTAATGGTAGTGCCATGTCTTTTACCATCACAGACCCCAATGGTTGCTCTTTAAATTTTAGTGAAACATTTGATATTCCCAATTCCGACCCAAGCTTTACGGTGCAAGATTTTTGCCAGGGGCAGCGCAATCGCGCCACTAATATCGCCAGTGCCAGCCCAATCGGTAGATTTAGTTTTAATCCTGTCCCCAATGACGGCGCTACCATCAATCCGCTTACCGGTGAAATCTCCAATGGTATAGCGGGCACTACTTATTTTGTGCAATACACTACGAACGGGCCTTGCCCCGTCACAAGTGCCCCACAACCTGTGAGGGTGCTACCGCTGCTTGAACCGCCCACTATTCCAGCAAACCAGCAAAATATAACCATTTGTAACGGCGAATCATTTGTAGTAACGCCTTCTGGCGGTAGTACCTACAATCTATATAGCAATGCCCTATTAACGACCTTGCTTGCTACCGGACCTGAATTTGATGTAAGCCGGTTTGTGACCCCAGGTACGACTGCTACTTTGTATATCACAACAGAAGGAGACCCCTGTGACAGCGCGCCTACGAGTATCAGAGTAACGATAGTAGCATCACCGCCACCAGTTATTAATCCAAATACGGTTCGTATTTGTAGAGGGGAGTCAATTACCATTGCTCCCAGATCGGGTAGCCCTGGCAATAATACTACCTTCCAGTTTTACTCTGATATGGCACTCAATAATTTAGTGCATACCGGCAGCACTTATGCCTTTAGTCCAAATGCTACAACCCGAATTTATGTCACTGAGATAATTAATGGTTGCCGTAGCCAGGCGGGTAGTGTGCAAATCACGGTGAACATACCTCCGAGTCCACCTGTACTCACTGCCATTTCGCCGATATGCGTGGGAGGCACCATTCCTCAGCTCCGAACCAATAATCCGGGTTCTGGTAATACTGTACAATGGTTTAATGTCGATCCAAGAATCGGGAATCCTTCGCCAGTTCGTACAGGCAATACTTTTAATCCGCCTGTAAGCAATATGGTGGTGGACACTACCACCTATTGGGTGCGTGTGCGCAATAATTCAACGGGTTGTACCAGCGAAGTGCTAACCATTTCAGTGATAGTAATAAGCCAGCCGCCCGCGCCTGTAGTAGCTATGGATACGGTACAATCTTGTATCGGCGATACGATTACCATTTTCAAAGCAATCGGCAGCGGTGGGAATTTGAATTGGTACAATATGGACCCCACAATCGGGAATCCAACTGCCATTTCTACGGGCGCTAATTTTAAACCTCCGGTGGATAGCAACATGGTTAGTACAAATAATTTTTGGGTTTTGGAATCCTACACTGCGGGTTGTCGGGGGCCTGCTACGCCTGTACAGCTATCTTTCAATGCTATAAAAAATGCACCTACGCTTGCTGCAAGTGTTGTTAATATTTGCCCTGGCGATCCTGTCCCTGCTTTGTCTGCTGCGGGTAGCGGCGATACACTGAATTGGTACGATGCAGATCCAAGTACAGGTGTGGCAAATCTCTTGGCTGTAGGCAATGTGTTTGCTCCTGTGATAAACAATGCGACTCCAGGAATATATAATTTTTGGGTAACAGAAACAAATGATAACGGCTGCGGAAGCCTGGCAAATTCGGCGCAAGTAAATGTGAGAACCGCTCCGCCCCGCCCAACGGCAGGTGCAAACGCGGCTATTTGTGCGGGTGCAGCTATTCCTACATTGACGGCGACGGGCAACGGTGGCACGATTAATTGGTACAATAGTGATCCTGCTATTGGAAATCCTATTACCATAGCCAATGGAAATTCTTTTACGCCGGTAGTCAATAACAATACAGCAGCAAGCTACCAGTTCTGGATCACTCAAACCGATGCTAACGCTTGTGAGAGCGCTGCTTCAACGATTAGCCTGACGATTAATAGCCTGCCGAACGCCCCAACGGTAGCTGCTCCAAGCCCGATTTGCGTAGGTGCAGCGATCCCAACTTTGACGGCTACGGGCACCAATATCACCTGGTACAACAGTGACCCCACAGTCGGAAATCCTGCTCCCGTTGCTACTGGCAATAGTTTTACACCGGCTATCAATAATGCCTTGGCAGGAAGTTATACTTTCTGGGCAACTCAAACCAATGCGAATAATTGTAGTAGTGCTGCTGCTACGGCGGTGTTGGTGGTAAATGCGCCGCCAAGCGCTCCTGCGCTAAACGCGCCCACCCCAATATGTGCAGGAGAAGCCATTCCAACGCTCACTGCTACAGGGTCAAATTTGAACTGGTACAACAGCGATCCTTCGAGCGGTGCGGTTGCGCCTATCGCTACGGGCAATACATTTTCACCAGCGATCAATAATTCAACCCCAGGAAACTACACCTTTTTTGCAACGCAAACGGATGCCAATGGCTGTGAAGGCACTGCTTCAACCGTTTCGATTGTAATCAATGCTTTGCCGGGTGCGCCGCAAGCAGCTTCGGATCAGCAAATTTGTATCGGCGAGGCTATCCCTAATCTCACCGCAAACGGGGCTTCAGGTACGTTGAATTGGTACAACAGCAATCCTGCTCAAGGTAACCCTACGCCGATTTTCGTAGGAACTTCCATTTCGCCTGCTATTGACAATACTACGCCGGGCAGTTATACTTTTTGGATAACCGAAACCAATGCCAGTGGCTGCGAGGGAAGCGCCGATTCCATTCGCTTAGTAGTGAATGCTCAATTAGATGCGCCTCAGATTGTGGCTGTAACGCCAATTTGCACAGGTGAAACAGTGCCTACCCTTTCGGCAAACGGCGGCGGCGGAACGCTCTCCTGGTACGATAGTGATCCTGCTTTGGGCAACGTGAGTCCGCTTGCCAATGGCAGTACATTTTTACCAACTATCAACAATTCCGTCGCTGGAAGCTATCGCTACTGGGTGACGGAAACCAGCTCAAGTGGTTGCGAAAGTGCTGCGGCACAGGTAGCGCTGCTCATAAACGCTCCGCCCAATGCACCCCAGATCAATAGTGTGCAGCCAATTTGCGCGGGCGATGCGATTCCGACACTGACGGTTAGTGGGGCAGGGGGCAATTTAATTTGGTACAATACAGATCCTGGCATTGGTAATCCAACTCCCATCGCAAATGGGGCTTCGTTCACGCCTACGCTCAATAGCAATCAGGCGGGCAATTTTACTTTTTGGGTGGTAGAAGATAATGGCTGTATCAGTAATCCAAGCAATACTACTTTGATCATCAATGCTTTACCGGGTGCGCCGCAAGCTGTTGCACCTCAGCCAATTTGTGCAAACACAAACATCCCAACACTGACGGCTACAGGTGCTGGAATTAATTGGTATGATACGGATCCAACTTCTGGCAATCCTTCTGCCATAGCTAACGGCGCTTCTTTTGTACCCAATCTGGATAGTTCAATAGCTGGTTCTTTTACCTTTTTTGCTACCCAAACGGATGCTAATGGTTGTGAAGGAGCGGCTACCGCTATTATTCTACTGATCAATGCCTTGCCAAATGCACCCCAAAGCCCTGGGGATGCACAAATCTGCGTCAATGAAGCAGTGCCTGCTTTTACTATCAACAACGCGATGGGTACGATCCGTTGGTACGATAGCGATCCCGCCACAGGAAATCCATCAGCAATTGCTGTTGGTACTGTTTTTACCCCTGGCATCAGCAATGCCTTCGCCGGTAATTATAATTTTTGGTTCGCATTGACAGACAGCAACGGCTGTTCCAGTGCTGCTACAGCGGTGAATCTTACGGTGCATGCCTTGCCCAGCGAACCGGGAATCGCCGCGCCGCAACCGATTTGCGAAGGGGAGGCAATCCCTGCGCTTGTCGCAACGGGTTCTAATATAGATTGGTATAATGCAGACCCCGCTTTGAATAACTCAATACCTGTGGGAAATGGCAATAACTTCATTCCAAACATCAGTGGTACCGGTAACTTCACCTTTTGGGCAATTCAAACCGATGCCAATAACTGTTCAAGTTTAGCAGCTTCTGTTTCTTTGACCATCAATGGTTTACCGAGTAATCCCACCGTTGTTGCACCACAACCGATTTGTGCAGGTGCGGAAATTCCGAGCATCTTGGCTGATGGAATTGGAACGCTGGCATGGTATGATGTGGATCCCAATAATCAAATTACAAATCCAATAGCAAGCGGCGCTTCTTTCAAGCCCATTTTAGATAATACTCAGCCCGGAACATTCGATTTCTGGGTAAGCGCTACAAGTGCTGAGGGTTGTCAAGGACCTTTTACTACCACGAGTTTAACCATTCATGCCCTCCCTTCTTCTCCATCATCAATTGATCCAACGGAAATATGTGAAGGTTTTGCTATTCCAGCCTTGACCATCGCGCCGATTGGCAATGCTACCATTGACTGGTATGATGCAGCGATGGGTGGTAGCCTCTTGGTACAAAATTCGGCAAGTTTCACACCACTCTCTGCGGGCACTTATTTCGTAGAATCAAGGGATGTTACCACCGGCTGTGTCAGCAATGTTCGCACGGCAATTACCCTAATCGAGTATGATAATCCGACTTTAGCCATAGAAAATATAACTCAGCCTGGCTGTAACCTTACAAACGGGGCGGTCACCCTAAATGCAGTGGGTAGTGGCATTCTTCAATTTAGCATTGACAATGGCAGCTTGCAAAGCAACAATACTTTTTCAGCGCTTGGTGCAGGCGAATACCGGTTTTTTGTTCAAGATGAAAATGGTTGCCGCGATACGATTACCACTTTATTGGTAGCGCCCAATGGGGTATTGGCAAATGCCGGCGATGATGCCACGCTCACTTGTATCAACCCTACTGCTACGATTGACGGATCAGGCTCGGTGGGCCCGACCGGCTTTACTTACGAATGGCTTTTGGATGGCAATATCATTTCCAGCGATGCTTCCTTTGCTGCAACGCAGGGCGGAACATATATCCTTAGGGTCACATTTGAAAACTGTACCGATGTTGATACCATTTTTGTAGAAAATAAAATCCGAGATATCACTGCTGCTATTCAAAGTGGCGGCACGCTTACTTGTGTGATTAATAGCATCAACCTCGATGGAAGTGCTTCCACTACCGGCGCAAGTATAATGTACGAATGGCAATTCAACAACGCGCCCCTTGCCAATGCTAATGCAAATAGCCTCACTGCTACCCAAGCAGGTAGTTATCAATTAATTGTGACTGACAGCGAAAGTGGTTGTACCAATACCGCCTCGGCAGAAGTGATGGAAAACCGAACCTTGCCCCAAGTCTCGGCTGGTAATGACGTGCGCTTAGACTGTAGGCAACCCTCAGCAATACTAGTCGGTAGCTCTTCTGGCGGCGTGCCCGAGACCTTCCAATGGTTTGATGAAGCCGGTAGCCAGCTGGCTGCTACGCTCAACTTGTCCGTGACCACTGCTGGCACTTATACGCTGCGAGTGACTCGCACCGACAATGGCTGCCTGGCAGAGGATGAGGTGTTTATAACCGCTGATTTTCAAGCACCTATAGCCGATGCAGGTAATGATACGCAATTGGACTGTGATGTGACAGAAGTTACTATTGGGGGTGTGGCTACCAGTCAGGGCGCTGATTTTCAATACCTTTGGACTGTCAATGGCAGCAATACGGCTTTTGACAATAATGCACGCAATCCAATCATCACAGAACCTGGAATTTATAACCTTTTGGTAACCAATACTCGAAATGGTTGTACGGCGACGGACGAGGTGCTCGTGCAACAGTTTTTGCCGGATAATCTGAATTTTGAGGTGCTTATAAGTCCTCCTACTTGCAAAGGACTAACCGATGCTCGTATCCAAATCATTCCTTTGGACAATAGCGCTACGTTTTTGTATGCTTTTGATGGGCAAGCTCTTTCGCAGGTGCGCCAGTTTTCAAATATCCCTCCAGGCACTTATCATCTTTTGGCACAGGATGCTTTTGGCTGCGAATGGGATACCACAGTGACCATCAATGCCATTACGCCAGTGAAAGTGGAAGCGGGAGACAATATCGCCATTCGATTGGGAGATCAACTCCAACTGGATGCCAGGGTCAATCTACCGATGGATATGATCGCTGAGATTAATTGGTCGCTGAGTGAGCTGCTAAGTTGCAAAGACTGCCTCAACCCGGTGGCAGATTCTCTCTCCGGAATTACCACCTTCCGCATTTCTGTGAAGGATATCAATGGTTGTACCGATGAAGATGCCGTGACGGTGTATGTAAGCAAAGAACGAAGGGTGTTTATTCCTAATGCGTTTACGCCTGACAATGACGGCTCTAATGATGTGTTTATGATTTATGGCGGCAATGATGTGCGCAGTGTAAAATCCTTCCAGATATTCAATCGTTGGGGTGAAAAGGTGTACGAGGATTACAATTTCCAACCTAATGACCCTGCTCGTGGTTGGGGGGGGCAGATGGGCAAAGCGGGGGTCGGAAAGCCCTTGGATCCTGCGGTGTTTGTCTTTTTTGCGGAAATAGAATTTATTGATGATAAAGTAGAAATTTTCAAAGGAGATGTTGTCTTAGTGCGATAGACTCAAGCTATTCATCAGCAATCTACAAACCTGTTGGGCGGTATGTTCCAGCAGGTTTGTTGTTTGTTGGAGGGCTTCTTCCAGATTCATCGGGCGATTGAGGATAGAAAACGCCGCCTGTAAGCCTATTTGTTTCAATTCCTCCGGGGTAGCTAGCAAAGCCCCGCACAGCGCGATGACGGGAATTCCCTTCGCTCGTTTTACGAGTCCGCTGATGAGTTTGCCATGCAAGGTTTGGGCATCTATTCGACCCTCGCCGGTGATAATCAAATCAACGCCGCTGAGTTTTTTTTCAAAATCAGTAATGTCCAAAACGGTATCAATCCCAGGGCGGAGCTGCGCATTCAAGAAAGCCATTGCCCCTGCGCCTAAGCCTCCGGCTGCCCCTGCGCCTGACAAGGCTGAGAAGTCTTTTCCGAAATGGTTTTGCAAAATACGCGCAACATGCTGCAGCCCTTTATCCAATTGAGCGATAGCTGTCTCATCCGCACCTTTTTGGCGAGCGTACACCAAAGCAGCGCCTTTTTCACCAAAAAGGGGATTATCTACATCGCAAAGTACTACGGTTTCAATAGCAGCCTGTGCAGGGGGAGGAATGAGGCGCTCAAGCTTGTGGAGACTTTTGCCAATCAAATTTTCTTTAGCCATCACAGCCCCTTCGTTGTCTAAAAATTGGTATCCCAGTGCTCCCGCCATTCCGATACCGGCATCATTGGTAGCACTACCGCCGATGCACAACAACACTTTGCCCACGCCATTCTGGATCGCGTGGGCGATCATTTCTCCAACCCCGAAGGTGGAAGTTTGAAGCGGATTTCGTTCCGAAGGTTTTAAAAGTTGTAAACCAGCTGCCTCCGCCATTTCTATAAAAGCAATTTTTCCATCAGCTGAAATCCCGTAAGCGGCTTTGATCGGGCGAAAAAGTGGGTCATGTACCTGCAAATCAATCATTTGTCCCTGGGCATGGAAGGTCAATACCTCGGCAGTTCCTTCGCCGCCATCGCCAAGCGGAAAAAGGATGGTTTCAATATCGGGTGCCGCATTTTTGATACCCCGCGCAATGGCTTCGCATACTTTGATGGCAGGCAGCGCATCCTTAAAAGAATCTGTGGCAATGAGGATTTTCATCCTGCAAAGATATGGATCGCAAAACGGCTATGGGCAAAACAGGCATTAAAAATCACGAGGTTCGTTTAGCTTCCTTACAATGCTTTTTCCACTACATCGCGAGCAGAATCAATTTTGGGTTTCCAGTACTCCGATGCGAGAATATCATCCACCACTACGCCACGGGAAGTGCTGTGGATCACCCGCAGGCTTTTTTTATCATTAGAGACCACCATCGCCACATGGAAAATGGGATCGTTTTTGCTTCTTCGGAAAAAGATGAGATCACCAGGTTCTACCGCTTCAATTGCTTTTGAAAATCCTTGCTTGGCTTGTGTTTGGGAGCTTGGCGATAAATCAATTTCAAAATGATTCATCACATAGCTGGTGAAGCCAGAGCAGTCAAAGCCGGTAGAAGGGCTTTTGCCGGCAGCTTTGTACTTTGTGCCCTGGTACTTTTTGGCGTAGGTGACGATATCATTTCGCAGCGCCACTTCCTTTGTGGAGGATGATTTGGAAGGGCTCGTTTCGCCTGCCTTTGGCAGCGGCTCCGTGGTTAATTCCTTAATGATGTCGCACTTGGTAGTAATAAATGCCACCAAGATAACGAGTGACAGATTTTTGAGATAGTTGGTAAATTTGACAAACTGTTGTTGATTGATTGTCATGGGTATTCCGGTTTTGGGTCGTGTAAACAAAACGCTCCTAAAACCGACAATATTTTGATTCAAAATGCTAAAAGGAAGTTAAAAGCTGCCTTAATGACGAAACGGTCGTTTTTTGAGTGCTAAATGCCTTTTGACTTATATTTTGGAGCAAGTGCTGATTTATTCATTCAAATATCTATTTGTTTTTCAATTTGAGCTGGCATCTAAATTGGTATTATATCATTGCCTACTGCGCTGAGCCTGGTCGTTGTGGATCAAACAAGCGCCCAGTTGCCTGCTCGCGGGTATTCATAAAAGCATAAAATAAATCATGTAAATCTGCTTTTGCTTTATCTATTTCACTTTGCCAGGCGGCACGTTTTTCCTTTGCAGTTGTCAGGCTTTTTTGCAAACGCTCCACATTTACAGCTGTGGCACTGGTTTTGAGCAACTCCACCTGGTCAGATTGTGCTTTCCACTGATTAATAAAATCGGTAATACTTTGCCGCAGATTATGAAAAATAGTATTGTAGCCGTCGTATTTTGTCAGCATGCTATTTAGGCTATCTTTTACAGGCTGATCCAGTTGCGCCATTATGTTTTTATCCACAGTAAGGCTATCCTTCACCACCAACCAGGTCTCCTGGAGGGCATTTAAATCTTTGAGCATTTCATCCAAATAGGTAGCGGTTTTATCCCATTCCTCAACCAGGAGTTGGATATCCTGCTCAACATTGGATTTTTTATTACTACAAGCGCCCAGAATCATCAGCAAAAGAAAGAAAACGCCTATTTGTTTCATATTTTTCATTTTTTCAATCTAAAAATTGTGTACAAATTAAAAATTCTTAGGATAGAATACGATTCAAAATCTGAAAGGTAATCAAATAAGTAGGTTTCACACCATCAAGCCCCAGGCTCCCTGATGCCAGCGTGTGCCCAGTGATGAGTGGATTATCCGAAGCGTAATAAGCATACCGAAGCTTCACTTGCTCGCTGATGCTCCGCCGGATTTTGGATGCAGACTGAATCGCCTTTTGGTAATGTGCGCCTTCCATTTCCAGCCCAATAGCACGCCAGGAAGATTCGAGAAAATATCGCAAAATATCTTTGTTTTGTAGAGAAGTACCTAATACGGTGATCATGGGTCCTTCAAAAACAGATAGGCCATAGCCTTCAAAGTCCGCTTTTTTAAAATCATTTTCAATGGGATAATTATCAGCAGTACCCTCAAAGACGTGCGCCGTAGGCACCATGATGTCGCCCTTGCCACCTTCCAGGATGCCCGCCTTACCCATGATAGAGACTGAAATGATATTCAAATTGCCTTCCTCTTTGCCTATTTCGTAGGGCTTTAGGAGTTCATCCAAGGTTTCGTAGGCTTGTTCGCCAAAAGCATAATCCATCACCAGGATGAGAGGTTGCTGTTCTTTGATAGCAGCTGCCTGCCATTTGATTTCTGCTGGAATTTGCGAAAGCGGGATTTGAGGCGTATCAAAAATCTGAACGGAGATATTCGTGCCACTGGTGTCATCCAATTGGTACATACCGTGGTCTATGGCGTATTTTTTCACTTTTTCCCGTAAGGCGCTGTTTTCCTCCGCGCTCAACTCCCGCGCCAACTCTTCCAGGTGCTGCTTTGGTGCTTGGAGGGCAGCGCGCGCGTACAGAGAGTTCATCACGCTGTGTGTATTGGCGCTGATGATGTGAATTGGGCGGTGTTCCCATTTTTTTTCTATCAAAAAAAGCTTGATATTCTGTGCCCAGAGCTCGCCGTAGGTATGGTGTCCAATTTTTTCGCGTAAAGCGGAAGAAAAGGAAATTTCACGGTCTTTTTTCTCCTGTATTTCTTCCATGGATAACCTGCCCAAGCCATATATGATCCTGAAAATGCTATTCACATTGGCATCGCGGTCAAATCGGCTGGCAGCCGCCATCGTTTCTTCGTAAGTGCGCCCCAATATCGTGGAGAGGTAAGTATAAGCGACTTCTCGATTGAAATCATCGCCCGCTTCTTCTTTTTTTACAATTTCTTCCAGGCGTTGCCATTCCCTGCGCTTTCGATTTTTTTGATCGAGGCTATTGCGCCGAATTTTTTCTGCCTCGATGTACAAAAATGTCAAATGGGTCAAAATATCATAAATATCGCTTCTGCCACGAGTCATTTCAATAAACATCTGCTCTTCATCCACGCGGTAGCAATTTCGGCGGCGCTTCGGCGGTACAAATGTTGGAAAACCGGCATTTTCAAAGCCCTCCCGCGAGATGAGCCGAATATAACGGCACTCTTCAATCCCTTTGGGTAGGCGTTGAAAAACGTAAAGCAAGCCGTCCAGTTCCACTCGTTCGGGGTCATTGATAGCGCCATAAATTTCTGGTTGTAGCGTTTTCAGTGCTTCTACCATAGCTTGACCCGAAATGCCCATCGGCTTGTAGCCTCCGCGAATAAACAAATGCCGCATAGCGATATACAAGCGTTCGATGGCAGCGCGAGATTCCTTGGCGCGTGTTCGGTGAGCAAATTGGGACATGCGTCAATTTTCAGCAAAGATAGCCGCAAAAGCAATTAGTTTTGAGCCCTGATGGTTAAAAATTATGATATTCAACATACAATTTTTTGGCTAAAATTTCTTTAATTGCAATGTAAATTATTATTCACTAACCCTTAAATGCTAAATCAATGAATTTTCGTAGTTTGTCTATTACCTCCCCCCCCCTCTATTATCACTTTTTTGGTGATATTTATATCGCTTTTGATTACCTCTTGTGAAAAAGACCTACATGAACTACCTGAGCCAGAAGAAGACCTGAATACCGCTATTGAACTTGCTCGACAAAACCTCAACACACCCGAAGAAAAGAATTTTTTCGATTACCACTATCTCAGCAATGCCAATCAGCATATTCAGTCCCAGATAACGCCCCGCGACAATGATGCCCTGATTACCTCCGTGATGAACCACATATTGCTTCAAAATCAGGAGCATAAATTCGTACATGGCTTGGTGGAGCGCGTTGGTTATCCTGCCTGGGATAGAAGCGAAGTGATAAATGATACCACCAACACTAAACAGGGTGTATTTGTACCCTTTGCAAAGCAGAATAGTACGCAGTTGGAAGCGCTTCTGGCTGCCGTACCTGATGTTGGTAGTCAAGCTTGGAAATATATATTGGTTGAGCGAATCTGGTTAGACTCAATTCTACAAACTGAAAGCTCCTTTACATTAAGCAATATAAGCTTTTATGTTGCTATAATTTTAGAATTTAACAAACAGCTATTTGGTGTTTCAGATACGAACTATGAAGAATGGCTATCCGAGTATAATGACCGCCATACGGATGGTTTGCAGGGTGGTATCTCCCTACGAGATTGTATCATTGATATAGTGATAACCCACTGTATACCTATACCTCAGGTGCTCCATTCTAAGGAGATTGAATTTAGAGGAATAGACAGGTGCTATTTTTTCGTAGTAGCAAGCGGTGATTGTCCCCCTGGCACAACAACCGGTGGGGGGCTCGGTTATGGCGGTGGCGGTAGCAATGGCGGCGGCGGTGGTGGTGGCAATGGTGGCGAGGTATCTCCTAATAGTGCTGCTGTAAATACGCAGCTACAGCGCTGCGACATCATAGCCGATATACAAGCTGGTGATCTTCCTCGTTCTGCATTAACTTACACTACCACCGAGGCAAACCTTTGTGGTCAGCTTACCGTACTGATTGGTACCATACCTATAAGCACAGAAGACCTCTATTTCTGGATGCAAGCCCAAAATAATCGGTTATTCTCCAACGTGATCAATTATATTCAAGCTCATCCGAACCTCACACCGCTCGAAGTAGCCGCCATTCAAGCCTACCTGCACATGGCAGCCGAAGGGGAAATAAATATGACCACTACCTCTTTCCTTTCTTTCTTGGGGTTGTACCAATTGGTCTATGGAGACTTAGTCCCGCAATTGGAATTGACAGAGGAGGAAGGGAAGACATTGCTTTTAAATAGTGAAATAGCTAATGAGATCAAAAATTTTCTTGTAGAAAAAGGGTTTGACCATGCCTCGAAAACAGCCGGAAAATCTTTAGCCCATTTGCTATCAGAAAACAGATTTGAAGGACCGTATGACAATATCTATAAATCTGTTATTGATCAATACGGTCCTTATTTTACTAGTGAAACAGATTTTGAGGATACTTACCCTGGAAATCCTGCTTGGGAAGCCATTTATGCCCTTGAATGTGCTTTTGTACACCTACAAAATCCAACTTGGCCTGACTGGAAAGTACACTTAACCGCGATGTGGAATCTCGTAGGCGGGGTAGTTCATACAGCTTTAGATATATGCGGGCTAATACCAGCAGGAGGCGAACTCTGCGATAGTGCAAATGGAGTACTCTATCTTATTAAAGGAGATGGTGTAAATGCAGCATTTAGCTTTAGTGCTACCATACCAATAGCTGGTTGGGCAGCTACTGGAGCAAAGTATGCCGGAATTCTTTTTACCTTCGCCAATAAGACATGGAAGCTACAATACAAGGTCTCTAATGGACTGATTGAGTTCAGTCATAAAGGAAGATTGCGGGAAATACTGGGCATGAAAAATAATCCAGCATACACTGATTTTCAGGCGCACCATATTGTGCCGGAAGCATTTTGGGATCATCCACTTGTTCAAAAAGCTGCTCAAGCAGGGCAAAATCCGTTTCACATGAACCATGCTAATAATGGAGTGCCTGTACCAAATACAAGGCATAATGGGAAGCATCCAGCGTATAGCCAACTCATATTTGAAAGATTTGAGGAATTCAGAAGTACCTATCCTAATGCTACCCCAGATCAGACGGCAAACAGTATTCAACAATGGTTACAATGGCTAAAGAATGAAATTCAAAACTCAGCTGCGCATATAAATGATTTTGTGCCACCAGAAATTATTTTTGTTCCTTAAGTTTTTATTTCATTTTGAGCCACTCCAAGTTCCTTGTTTGGGGTAGCTCATATAAATTTTTTAAATTATGCAATGGTATGTTTTGCACCGAACAAGCCTTCAGGAAGTCACCGGAAAGGTAGTTGTTCAGGCTAAAAGTGGCAAATTATTTGATGCGGCAAGATATCTATACGAGCCCGCCCCTTTCACACTTGTTGCACCAAAATTTAAGCTACACTATCACGCCAAGCTAACCGATTATATTCACAGTATGATGACTTCAGCTTTATGCCCCCTTATAAGTGGGAGACTTTTCGACTGCTTGAGGCAATTCAAAACCGTCCCCACCTCCCGTGCATTGCCCACCGTACTTATTAGCAAAAAAGGGGAGGAGCTTCCTTATTATGTCTATGTACAACATGCAGATTTTACAGCCACAGATTTTGAACGTTCAATTTTTTGTAAATTAGTTTTGGATGAAGAAAGAGGGAGGGGGGTGTATAAGGATATAACGGAAAAAGTGAATACCTACCAAGAGGTGAGAGACCATGGAGGCACCAATGCTCGCGTGTTATACCTCAAAGACAATATCGAATGGGATTTTTTCGTGTGGGGCGGCCCTCCTTTCCTATGGATGGCGCGAGGCCATGTTGTGAAGACTTTGCAAGAAGCCAAAATCACCGGTGTTTGTTACGTTCCGTTTCAGCAGGGTGATGATTGGGTAAATGATGAGCTTTTTATGAGAGTAATGCGCATCGAACAACCCAAATGGGGCGGGCAGATGCAAACTGTCCTCTTCCCAAACGGCGCAACCAGAGGAAAGTAGAGAGTTAGGCTCCTTCCCCGTCGAGTCTCCTGTTAGGGACTCGGCGGATTGAATCTCACCCCTTCTCCACCCGTACCGCCACCACCTTATACTCTGGGCACTTGGCTTCGGTATCCTGGGTATCGGAGGTGATGTTATTTCCTGTACCGAATACAAGGCATAATGGAAGCCATCAGGAATATAGTAAAAAAATTGAAGCTGAATTAAGGAGATGGGATCGGACATTTCCTAATGCCACTCCAGATCAAGCTGCTCAAAGGCTCCATTAATGGCAGCAGGCATTAAAAAATCAAATTGAAAACAGTACTCAGCATATAAACGACATCATTCCCCCCGAAATACTACCTTTATAACTGAATTAAGAAGTAACAAAGCTGACTGTTTAGCTTTGTTGCTTGTCCTTTATTTTCAAAAACAAAAGATATGAACTGGTACATTCTTGTTGAAACAACCAATTTTAAGATTGCAGGTACAGATGTGCCGCAAACCGAGGTACTACCATCCAATAAGCCTTACCCAAACTATAGTGACTATTATAGCAAGCCTGCTCCAAGCGACCTCTTCGTTCCGAAGCTTAAGCTTAGATACAGAGCAAGATTTACAGACTTGACAAGCGCAGCGATTTTTAATTTCCCAACTCATTCGATAATTTCTGAAAAGTTTTTTCATGTTTTGAAAAACTTCCAAAGTCCTCCATTTCAGGTATTCCCGACAATTGTAATTGATAAAAAAGGAATAGAGCATCCTTACTTCTTATTCATGCAAAATGCGCCACAATTTCATGCGACAGATTATTCCCGTTCTGTTTTTTCTAGGATTGTGGGAATGAAAGATAATGGGTATGAACATATTTATGAAGATTTTCAAACCTTTGGTTTTGAGGAGGTTTTGCAGCAAAAAGGAGTAGATGCAAGCGCATTGTATATCAAAGAAGACATCGAATGGGATTTTTTCCTTCTTGCAGCGCCACCTTTCCTTTGGATGGTCAATGAAAAAGTAGCCGAGGCGCTCCGGGCTGCCAACATCACAGGTATCTGCCTCATTCCGTTTCAGCAGGGAGATGATTTTGTTCACGAACGACTGTTTGCTAAAGCTAAACGTATTGAAGGTACATAAGACAGAAATGAACCATTGGTTTGACGCATATCCCAATGCAACAACAGACCAAGCAGCTCAAAGCCTGCGTATCTGGCAACAGCAGTTGAAGAATCAGATAGAAAATAGCACACAAATAATAAACGACATAGTTCCTCCATCTATTCCTCCACCATTCTGATACACAAACGACAGGCACCTCAATAGATTAATTCTATCTTTGAAGAGCATATTGTCTAATCATAAACTCATAGCCATGAAATATTATATTTTGAGACACTCCATGAATAGCAGAGTTATGGGGAGTGCGTTGATACAAGCCCATGGGGTATATTCTAACGAAGTTCCATATAGAGATGATATTACAAAATATTTATACGAAACTATCCCTGAGGATATTCAAGTTCCCAATTTTAAAATGGAATATCGTGCAAGGTTAACGGATTTAATTAAACATGGAGGGAGTTTCACTAGCGCATTCTTACTAATCAGCCAAAAGCTGTTGGAGATTCTCACTCCTTTTCATACTCCAAAATACAGTGTATTCCCCACTTACGTCATTGATCGAAAGAACAATTCTCATCCCTACTACATGCTTATGCAAAATGGTCAATTCGACATTGTTGACTACGATCGCTCTGTTTTTCGGGGCATCAAAGAAATGGTTATTAAAGAAAATGGATTTGAGTATGTATATGAAGATTTTAGAGCAAAAAACTTTGAAGACCAACGAGATCGAAAGGGAATTGGCTCTGTAGCGTTATATATCAAAGAAGACATCGAATGGGATTTTTTCCTTCTTGCAGCGCCGCTTTTCCTTTGGATGGTCAATGAAAAAGTAGCCGAGGCGCTCCGGGCTGTCAACATCACAGGTATCTGCCTTATCCCGTTTCAGCAGGGAGATGACTTTGTGAATGATGATCTGGTATCGAAAGTCATGCGGGCAGAGGGTTTGAAAGAGTAGAAGAGGGCTTCTCTTCCTTTCCTTCCCCGCCGAGTCCCTATGAGACTCGGCGGATTGAATCTCACCCCTTCTCCACCCTTACCGCCACCACTTTATACTCTGGGCACTTGGCTTCGGTATCGTGGGTATCGGAGGTGATGTTATTTCCTGTACCGAATACAAGGCATAATGGGAGTCATCAGGAATATAGTAAAAAAATTGAAGCTGAATTAAACAGATGGGATCGAACATTTCCTAATGCCACTCCAGATCAAGCTGCTCAAAGGCTCCATCAATGGCAGCAGGCATTAAAAAATCAAATTGAAAACAGTACTCAGCATATAAACGACATCATTCCCCCCGAAATACTACCTTTATAACTGAATTAAGAAACAACAAAGCTAACTGTTTAGCTTTGCTGCGCAAGGTGTTGGTAACGAAGTATTCACTTTCATCCATCGCAATAGTAGGCGTAGCAATGAGCGTTCTTTTTACAAAAAACAGGCTATAGTGCAATCAATTTTTTTGAGCTGCTTTGCAGTGAAAAGTTGAAATAATTAACACCCACTGCCTAATCATCCACCGCCTGTCCCACCAGTAAGCGAAATTTCCAACTCGTTTGATCGGAGGTTGGTCCTTGGGTTTGTTTCATGATGATACCGATGATTTGCTCTTCTGGGTCAGCAAAATACTGTGTGTTAAAGTAACCGCCCCAGTCGAAGGTGCCTGCGTTGCCCTGTCCGCCAGCAGCTTGCCCAGCTTCTGTCAGGATACCAAAAGCCAAGCCATAATCCCTGTTGGCACCGCCAAACAGATCAGCAGATTGATTACTAAGGATCGTTTGCACTGTTGTACGACTCAAAATACGCACCCCATTCAACTCGCCCTTATTCAAATACATTTGCAAAAAAGTAGCGTAATCTTTGGCAGTACTGGATAAGCCCGCCCCGCCAGAGAAAAAGCGCTTCGCGCCTTTGATCGGGTAATCAGGATCATAAAAGGTGATCGGATAGCGCAGCCATTTGCCATTCTCCCGTTTTTGCACTGACACGAGCCTGTTTGCTTTATTTTCAGGTAAGTAGAAGTATGTGTCATTCATCCCAAGTGGCTCGAACAAGCGCTTGCGCAAAAACTCGTCAAAAGGCATCCCTGACATTATTTCAATAAAATAACCCAACACATCTAAGCCTTCGCTGTACGCATAAGCCTCGCCGGGGTGATGATGCAAAGGCAGTTGCGCTAATTTTTTTACGCTTTGCTCGATGCTGATTGCTTCGGTGGTAAATAAATCGGTGATCCCCGCCTTGTAGTAAATCATTTTAAAGCGCTCGTCACCATCAATCACGCCGTAGCCAAGCCCCGATGTATGCGTGAGCAAATGCCGGATCGTGATCTCGCGCTTCGCCGCTTCGGTGGTGTAGGAAGTATCAGCATAGCGAAACGTTTTTAAAACCTGCGGATTTTTGAATTCAGGAATGTATTTGGAAATTGGATCGTCCAATTGAAATTTGCCTTCCTCCCAGAGCATCATCACAGCTGTAGCCGTGATCGCTTTGGTTTGCGAAGCAATGCGGAAAATATCATCGCGCTTCAGTTGCCGATTGCTCTGGTTGTCAGCCATGCCAAATGCTTTGTGGTACACGATCTTGCCCTTGCGCGCTACCAAAGCCACGATACCCGGCACATCGCCTGCGGCTACTGCCTCTTGGCACATCGCATCAATACGCGCCAGGCGTTCAGAAGACATTCCAACGCTCTCAGGAGCGGCTTCCACCAAAGGCTGCGATTTTTGAATAGATTTGGTTTGCGCCTGCAGTGCTACACCGATGCTAAGAAAAAGGACTAGAAGCAGGTTTTTCATACTAAATATTGAAAATTGAATGATTAAGCTAAGATAGAAATTAAATGCTAAAAATTACGCTTTACTCAAAATCAATTGCAGTGGTCAAAAGACAAGGGTAAGCGTCGAAATTATTGAGATTGGGAGAGGCGTGTTTATGAAGGTGGAATTGAGGTAAGTAAGAAAACAGTTTTATAGTCAACAGCCTAAAGCCAATAAAATTGATAATCAGTATTTTATGATAATAATTGTATGATTTAAATATGCGTGCTCACTTAAGAAATCATTTAAAAATTAGATAAATTTACCTTGCTGTACAAAAGCGTTGAAAAAACTGATTCAAATCAAAAACATGAAACCCAAACGCGCCATTGTTATTTTTATAATTTGTTTTTTATGGATGCAAAATTTTGCTTTTGCGCAGCTTCCGAAAAACCTGCCGCTCGACTCGCTGGTGTCCTGGCTTTATGACAATTTTACGGTAAAGGATCGTTTTTATTCCGATGTGCACTTTGCCTTGCGTAGGGCATTACAGGAAAAAGACAATGCTGCCATCGCCAAGTGCCATGAACTACTTTCTGATTGGCATTACGATAATGCGTATCGCAATAAAGATTCTATTTTGTATCATGAAAAACAACGATTATATTATACGATTTTAACTAAAGACAAAGAAAATATTGCAGATGCTTACATTCGGTACGGCGTTACGCTAAAAGATTTGGGTAAATATAAAGAAGGCGAGGTACAACTCATGGAAGCGATTGCGATTTATAAAGAACTGGAAAACCAGGCGGGTATTGCCAATTGCTATCGTCGGCTATGTGATTTTGCCCGAAATGTATCGGATTTTAAAGCGGCGATTCGCTATGGTGAACTGGCAGTGAAAATGCACCGTGAAAACGGTAGTAGCCTGGAAGCGCAAATGAATCCCTTGTTGTGCCTGATGACGGCGTATAATGAAGCGGGGCAGCCTTTAAAAGCGATTGAACAAGCTAATCGGCTGTTGGATGCTCGCAAAAAAGGCTTGATTAAGGACGATATGGATGATAAAATTTACATTTACTATCAACGTGCGCTGGCGTACACGGCACTCCGACGCTATGAACAGGCAATTGCCGATCACGAAACCATCCTGCAACTGGATTCATCTTATCATAAAAAAGGAGCGGAAGAAGGACCTTTCCACGAAGATATTGCCAATATTGCTTATTTGAAAAAAGAATACACCAGCGCCCTTTTCAGCTTTTTGAAATACATCAAGTACGAACAAGCACAGGGCAATGAAGAAGCCATCATCGGCGCACGCCTGAAACTCGCCGATTGTTATGCTCAAACGGGCAACCCTGCGGAAGCTTATCAACAAACGGTACAGGCAATGGAGTTGCAAAAAAAGATATATGAAAACAAGTTAGCTGCCATCCGTGCGGAATTGCGCGACAAATACGAAGCTGATGAAAAAGAGGAAACGATTCAGCAACAACAGTTCCGCCTACAGCAGCAGCAAACCATTCAATGGCTCAGCCTGGGGATAACGGGTTTGCTCGCGCTGGTACTCGCCGGTTTGTTTTTAACCTATCGTAATAACCGCCGACGTAGCCTGCAACTCCAGGCCTTGAATGAAGAATTGGCGCAAACCAACGTGCAACTTGACCGCCGCAACTTGCAAAATGAAATCCTGCTCAAGGAAATACATCATCGGGTGAAAAATAATCTGGAAATGGTATCGAGTTTATTGCTGCTGCAATCACGGCAAGTGGATGACCTCAGTGTGCGCGAGGTGATGGAAGAAGGGCAGAATCGGGTGCAATCCATTGGCATTGTGCATCAAAAATTGTATCAGGGCGACAATTTGTCGAGTATCGAGATGAAAGATTATTTTATCAATTTGAGTGAAGGTATTTTGGATACCTTTGACTCAGAAGATCGGATTCAGATTGAATGCATCATGGACCAACTGGAATTGGATGTGGATACGGCTGTACCAATTGGCTTGATTGTAAATGAGTTATTGACCAATGCTTTAAAATATGCATTCCCGAATGGGCAGAGTGGCAAAGTGAAAATTCAGTTGGAAGCCACTGAAGATAACTGCCTACGCCTGGAAGTAGCCGATAATGGTGTTGGAAAAGTAACGCAAACAAAAGGCACGGGATTTGGTTCGCAGTTAATCACTTTATTGACCCAACAACTCGGTGGCACCCTCCAGGAAGAAGTGAAAAATGGAACGGTGGTGCGATTGGAATTTAAGAAAAACCGGGCGGCGTGAATAAAAACGTTAGCGGTTAACAGTGGAAAGGGAGTAGTAAGCAGTAAACAGCTACTATTTCAAAAAATAATGATGTATATTACTTTTGGTAAATGACGATTATTCAGAGCTGTCTGGCATCTGGTATCTAAATTATTATAGGCGGTCGGCAGTTTTTAAGCTATTGAAAATTTATGGAATCCCATAGTGTAAAAATATTAATTGTCGAAGATGAGATGCTCATCGCTGCCAAAATATCCACCTTGCTGACCGAGTTGGGATATGAAGTGACCGGCATTCTCGCTCGTGCCGAAGACGCGCTCGCGCATGCAGCAGAAAATGTGCCGGATATTGCACTGCTTGACATTCGCCTGAAAGGCAAGATGGATGGTGTGGAACTGGCGCAGGCACTGCAAAAAGAGCGCGAGTTGCCCATTATTTTTTTGACTGCCAATGCCGATGAGGTGACCTTCAACCGTGCTAAAGCAGCTAAACCTTACGCTTTTATTTCCAAGCCTTTTAAAAAACTGGATTTACAACGTGCCATTGAATTGACCATTAGCCGAATGGCTGATAATCAAGCCATTGCCATAGAAGAAAATCATTCCGATGAAGCGCCTTTTATCTTGAGCGACCGTATTTTTGTGCGGCACAAGGACTCGATGGTCAAGATTTTTCTGGAAGACATTTTGTACATCGAAGCCGATCGCAACTACTGCCGCATTTTCACCAAAAATAAAGAATACCTGCTCGCCATCACCCTCAAAATCATGGAAGAAAAATTGCCGACGCAGCATTTCATTCGCGTACACCGCTCTTTCATCGTCAACCTGGCGCAAATAGACGAAGTGGCTGAAAGCCACCTCATCATTGCCCGCAAAGCCATTCCACTGAGCAAGTCATTACGGGAAGAGCTGTTGAAAAGGATACAGACGATTTGAATCGCCATGAAACGATATTTTGCATATATTTGTTAGTAATTGAAAAAAAAGAATAATGGAAACAACGCTGATCCAATCAGAATATGAAATCGAAAGAGGGAAGCCTATGCCGAGTAGAAATCACGCCTATATTCAGTCAAAAATCATAAAATTGTTGGACAGAAAATACGCAGATAGGTACGAAGGCATATCTGAGTTGAGCCTGCTGGTACAAGGGAAAGAACGAGTTCCTGATATTCTTATCTATAAAAACTTTGAATTCCGACCTGGCAACGACGAAGCAAAAGTATCCGAAATGCCCTTAGCCGTTGTGGAGATTCTTTCACCCACACAGCATCTCGGCGATTTGATTGCCAAATCTTACCTTTATTTTGAAGCAGGCGTAAAATCCTACTGGCTGGTTTTGCCTGACCTTACGACCATTTACATCTTCAGCGCCCCCAATGAATATGAAGCTTTTGTGAAAAAAGGAATCCTCAAAGATATGCAACTCGACATCGAATTGAATCTGGAAGACGTTTTCAAATAAAGAAAATTTCTCCTTCAGGTTTTACATTTTGTGGCTTTACGGTTCTTAAAAACGCCTCTGCTCAAAAATCCCCCGCCTTCGCTCAAGAAAACTACCCATTCGTCCTCCTTGGCTTGGTAGTCGTGCAGTTTTGCTGCTTTTTTATAGCATCATCTTTAATTAAAACTACGCCATGAGGAACAATTACTACTTTTTCAGATTTGTACTGCTACTCGCCGCCGCCTGGCTGCTGTGTTTAGAAGCAGTGCAGGGGCAGGCTTCGGAAATAAAAACAACTCCGAGGAATAATTTAAAGATTCGAATGTCGAGTAACCGAGGAAAAGTTTGTGAAACCCCCGCTCTTTACCTGGAACAACCAACTGATTATTCGATTTCATTTTTAACTGGCTTCCTACGAAACAATAACTTACCCCAGATGACGGATCTGCTGAAGCGGGCGTTCGAGGCTACCCCTCCCGCTAAATATTTCAAAGCAAAAGTGGGGGAACAAGTTACCATTACATTTGAATCCATTGCTAGGGATACCCTAGACTCCAATCAACAATTTTTACGATTTTCTATGCAACCCAGTGGAACGGGGTATATTGGTTCCTACAATGGCAGTGGCTATCAGGTAGATTCCGGCAACCCGTTCGTGTTCTTTCCTGCTGGTGGCTTTGGTGATGGTGACGCAACCTTAGGCGACGGGTACAAATACACTACTACATTCACTTTCACTTTTTCGCAACCTACGGAACGAGGTTGGTTGTATGTTCCACTATCGGAACATTACAGCGGTCCTTCCGGGTCTTTTGGCGTTGAATACCTGGTTCTAATAATCCCCTTTGTCGTAGAAGGCATCATTCCGGAGGAAGTACCGATACTTGGCACGGTGACCGAGCCACAGGTGCCGTATCTGGTGCTGCATGATCCTCCGGGCGATGGCAGCTTCACCGAATTTCAAACGACGGAGACCACCTGCCGCAGTCTGGAAACGAACTTTGCAACGGATGAATCTAACTCCTTCAATGCCAATGTGAAACTGGGTGTAAAAGGCTCGATTGGTCTGATTGCCACCGTTGACTATGAAATTTATGCCGAAATCAGAGGCAGTGGCGGCACGGGCAATGTTCAAATCGAAAGCAACACCAGAGAAACCTGTGTCACCATTACCCAAGGTTTTGCTACTTCTGATGCGCCTGATGGCTCGGATGTATTCATCGGTTATGGTGTGGATATTAACTATGGCGTTTATCGCAGCGTTGTGGCGGATACCAATCTCTGCCAAAGCCGGATAGACTCAGCGTTGCTGTATGTTCCGATCCCCGAATCGGTGCGGCAATTTATTTATACCAGAGAAGGCATTGAGGCAGATATAGCAGCTTTAGAGCGCATTGTAGCAGATTCTGTCGACGTCAGCCCTACCGACCGCGCAAAAATTAAAACCATCAACGACGCGCAAAACCAAATTGACGCCTGGAAACAAGTATTGCAACTCAATGAAGCCAACAAAAACGATCTGAATGCGCCTGCTTTGTTTGAAAATATATCCTTCAGCGGCGGTGCGGGTCCGATCTCGCGGGAATCTTCCATCGAAATTACCGATACCAAAACCATTACCACAGAGAGTTATATTGACGGGGCTTTTGGCGTGCAAGGCGTGGTTAACATCGGCGGTTCGGGTTTTTCGGCGGGGTATGAATATAAAACACAGAAACGCTTTGGTCAAACCACCGCGCAAAGCGGCACGGCTGCTAAAAATGTGCGCTACACCTTCCGGGATGATGATGCGGGCGACAAATTCAACGTGGACGTGGTGCGCGACCCCATGTACGGCACCCCTGCTTTTAGAGTAAAATCGGGTACAATCAGTTCCTGCCCTTACGAAGGTGGCTATCAGCGCGACCAGCCTCGGCTCCAGCACGACGGCGCAACCGCTGATACCCTTGCCAAACAAGGCATTCCGGTGAACACTTCTGCTACATTCAAACTGGATTTGTGCAATAATTCCAATGAATCCCGCAGCTACAATCTGAAACTCAACCCGCAATCCAACCTCAACGGCGCGGTCGTCACGGCATCGGGCGTACCGCTCAACGGCAATGATTTGGGGCAACCCTTTACCATTCCAGCCAATAGCTGCGTACAGGATTTGATTCTGGAGGTGCGTCGGCTTTCCGAAGCCAGCCCGTTGGCGTATCCCAATTTAGAAGTTTTTATGTACTCGCCTTGCGATGAGGACATTGCGTCCAGCGTGTTTGCATCGGTTTATTTTGGTAATGCTACCAGTACCGATGAAATTGGCGATGCGACTTTATTATCGGTTTTCCCGAATCCGACAAGCAACCAACTTCGCGTAACCTTAGCGGGTAATGATCGAATAGAATCTTATCAACTCAGCGACCTGACGGGCAGAACCCTCCGCCATGTGAATTTGAAAAACGCCTTACAACAGACCGATTTGGATGTGAGTGCTTTACCCAAAGGCATGTATCTGCTGCAAGTGCGGGCGGGCGAGCGCGTCTATGCGAAAAAAGTGCTGATACGGTAGATTTTTTTCAATACTTGTATGTACTGACAGGTTTTCAAAATCTGTCAGTACCGTATTTAAGAATAAACGAGGCTATGTTCGCAGCTGATTGGGGGGTGGGTGTACCTTCTTTTTGTTTTGGAAATCTGATTGTAAAAGTAGTACCCTTACCTTCTTCAGAGCGTTTTACGAAGATTTTGCCATTGTGGTATTGCTCGATGATGCGTTTGGCGAGAGATAATCCCAAGCCCCAGCCTCTTTTTTTGGTGGTGTAGCCTGGTTCGAATACTGTCTTAAATTTGCTATGAGGAATGCCCTTGCCGGTATCGCTCATGTCAATATAAACAAAATCAGCATCGGTATGCACTTCTGCTATGATTTTGCCCTGCCCTTCCATCGCATCAATAGAATTGCGCATTAGGTTTTCCATTACCCAATCGAATAAATGTGTATTTAGGCTGACCCACAGCGGGGGTTGCTCTTTATCAGGAAAACTAAAACTCACCTTGCGCGGGGCGCGCGCAGCCATATAAGCACGGCATTTTTCCAACTCATCAAAAATATTCACTGCCTCCAGCACCGGCGCAGAGCCAATTTTTGAAAAGCGGTCAGCTATCAATTCTAATCTTGTCACGTCTTTCCGCAATTCTTCGACCACTTCCTGCGATTCTTCGTTGTCCGGCAAAGTCATCTTGAGGTGCTCAATCCAGCCAATAATAGCAGAAATAGGCGTTCCCAGTTGATGGGCAGTTTCCTTTGCCATCCCGACCCATACCCTGTTTTGTTCTGCGCGGCGCGCCGCACTGAAACTCATATACCCCAGGCTTACAAAAGCACCCACTAAAACTAACTGAATTAGCGGAAAAAAACGTAACTGACGCAAAATCTTGGATTCCTTGTAGTACACATAAGTACCTGCAAAACTTGGGATCGGCTCAAAGCCACTTTTTTTGAGCTTTTCCACTTCGTTTTTCAAAAAAACATTGTCTGTATCCAGTTCAGGTCCAAAATTTGCAGCAAAATCTATATCGCCTCGATCATTGACCAAAATAACCGGAATGGTGGTGTTGCTACTGATGATCTCCCGCTGGAGGGTGAGGTCTTCATCGTTTGCCCTGGAGGGGTCCGTGATTTGATTAAGCGCTAAAGCAAAATTCTCTGCCTTTGTGCGTTCACTCTCTGCAAGCATCCTGGAGAGATAACGGGTATAAAATAGCGTGATGAGCAAAATGATTGCCCCGCCTGTTGCCAAGTATAATTTCCACCGCGATTTGCGAGAATAAATGTCCATTGCCCGGGTTTCTAATCTGTATAACGTTTTTTTAACAAATTTAGCATATTTTGATTATTTTCATTCAAACCAATCGTACTATCGCTCCAATAGGGCTTATCTATTCAAAAAAGCATGCACACGATCCATCGCATTTTGCCGGACGTTCATGTAGTACAAATTGTAATCACCAACGTGGTAATTGGGATTTGTTAATAAAAAACTTCCCGGAAATTTCGGGCGTTCTAGCCAAAGCAATCCATCCTGTACTTGCGCTTCAGCCAAGTGCGGGTGCAGCTTTCCGAATTTTCGGAGCATGGCGCCTTTATTGAGCGTTTTAGGGGCTAAAGTATTTGTTCTATTCCAAGTGAGTGGATTTGTGACAACCAGCCCGTTGTTTTTTGTGTGATTCTTAGGATAGTACCCCTTTCGGTAAGCTCTCCAACTTACAAAACAGCCTATCTCATTTGGTGAATCACAAGGCTTGATCTCTTGAAAATAATCGCTTTCTACGGGGATACCGACTAAATAAGCCGCTATTAATTGGTTTTGCAACTGTTTTCCATCAAAAAACGCTTTCAACAACCTTTTGGCGTGTGTCGTACCCTGGCTATGCGAAGCGATGATGATGGGCCTGCCGGCATTGTAATGCTTTAAATAATACTCAAAAGCAGCCTTCACATCGCTGTAAGCTAGTTCAAAAGCAGCTTCCGCTGCCTGCCGATCCTTTGTATAATAAGCACTCAAGTGTGCCTGCCGATAACGCGGAGCATACACCCTGCCTGCACCATTGAAAATACTTGCTTGATGTAAAATCGTACTTTCATCAACGGCTTGATTCAGCTTCGGATCATTAACAGCAGCATTCCAGGGCTTATTGCGCCTTCTGCCAGTATAAATAGTAGGGTGTAGAAAAAAAACATCCGCGGGTGCAATCGCCTGATTATCTTGAATACTATCAGCATCGGGTACCCGATCCGCGTTGTCATTTTTGGTAGGTAGTGCTGCCCAATGTGCTGAATTGCTGTAATCAGGCGGAAACGGAACGCCTTTATCGTCAACAATAAACTTTGTAGCCGTACAGGCAGTTAAAAATAAGGTTACGAATAGCAAGAGGGTTTTCATGGATCTGTTGAAATTATTTTACAATCAAAATTAAACGATTTTCTCATCCTCCCATTCCCCTTTTGTATTTTTGCATTTCTTTAATAAAATTGCGTTCAATGATGACACTGGAAGAAAAAATCATGCAAGACCTGAAGGAAGCCATGAAGGCAAAGGACGAAGCCGCCTTGCGTGGTATCCGCGCAGTGAAAGCGGCTATTCTGTTGGCAAAAACAGATGGAACAGGCAAACCAATTGATACAGAGCGGGAAATTCAAATTTTGCAAAAATTGGTAAAACAACGGAAAGAGTCTCTGGAAATCTACGAAAAGCAAAACCGTGAAGACCTTGCCAAAGTTGAACGAGAAGAAATCGAGGTGATTGAACGTTATTTACCCAAACAGTTGAGCGAGGCAGAATTAGAAGAGGCTTTAAGGGGAATTATCGCCGAAGTCGGCGCCACTACAGCCAAAGACCTTGGCAAGGTGATGGGCATTGCTTCCAAACAGCTGGCCGGCAAAGCTGATGGCAAGCTGATTTCACAGGTTACAAAACGACTTTTAGAATCTTAATTTTAATTGTGTTCAAATATTCATGTTTTCTTGTGCTCACGTTGCAAGAGTACATGGACACCTGAACGCTTGACACACGAACACAACAAAAAATGAACAAAGATTTTCTCCAAGCACTGGGTTTACAAGCCAAAAACGCAGGCACCAGTACCGGCTTGAAATCTTCCGATTCCGGAAAATATATTGATTCCTACTCGCCGGTGGATGGTGCTTTAATCGGCAGCGTAAGTGAAACCACGCCCGAAGAATACGAAAATGTGATCAAAACGGCTCAGGAAGCCTTTAAAACCTGGCGCATGATGCCCGCCCCCAAGCGCGGTGAAATCGTAAGGCTGTATGGAGATGAATTGCGTAAGCACAAAGATGCCCTTGGCAGACTCGTTTCTTACGAAATGGGCAAATCCCTCCAAGAAGGCTGGGGCGAGGTACAGGAAATGATTGATATCTGCGATTTTGCAGTGGGACTGTCGCGCCAGTTGTACGGTTTGATGATTCAATCCGAACGTCCGCAGCATCGGATGTACGAGCAGTGGCATCCATTGGGCATCGTGGGTATTATTTCTGCCTTCAATTTTCCCGTTGCCGTCTGGTCTTGGAATTCAATGATTGCAATGGTTTGTGGCGACGTTTGTGTATGGAAACCTTCCGAAAAAGCCCCGCTTTGCTCGGTTGCTTGTCAGCATATTTTACAAAAGGTATTAAAAGAAAATAATTTGCCAGAAGGCATTAGCTGCATCGTTAACGGTGATTATAAAGTTGGCAAGTTGTTGACTGAAGATCACCGCGTGCCTTTGATTTCAGCAACAGGCAGCACGCGCATGGGTAAAATCGTGGGTGCAGCAGTGGCGCAGCGCATGGGGCGTTCGATCCTCGAATTGGGTGGCAACAACGCCATCATCATCACGCCGAGCGCCGATATGAATATTGTTTTGACGGGTGCGCTTTTCGGAGCCGTGGGTACAGCCGGGCAGCGATGCACTTCTACACGCCGACTCATCATTCACGAAAGCCGATACGAAGAAGCCAAAGCCAAACTCGCCAAAGCCTATGGGCAGCTCCGCATTGGCAACCCACTTGATCAAAACAACCACGTAGGACCGCTGATTGACAAACACGCAGTCGAAATTTATCAAAATGCTTTGGAAACTATTAAAAATGAAGGCGGTAAATTTCTGGTGGAAGGCGGCGTGCTGGAAGGCGCGGGCTATGAAAGTGGTTGCTATGTGAAGCCCTGCGTAGTAGAAGCAACGACTGATATGGAAATTGTTGGTTGTGAGACCTTTGCGCCAATTCTTTATTTGTTGAAATACAAAGATTTGGAAGAAGCGATTGCGATTCAAAATAGCGTACCGCAAGGTTTGTCCTCCGCTATTATGACCGACAGTGTACGCGAAGCAGAGTTATTCTTGTCAGCAGCAGGTTCGGATTGTGGCATTGCCAATGTTAATATCGGGACAAGCGGTGCAGAAATCGGTGGCGCTTTTGGTGGCGAAAAAGAAACCGGCGGCGGTCGTGAAAGCGGCTCGGATGCCTGGAAAGCTTATATGCGCCGACAAACAAATACAATCAATTGGAGTACCCAAGTGCCACTGGCACAGGGGATTCAATTTGATTTATAAGGCATTTTCATTTGCATCAATTTTTACACATCATAATTCAACACAGGCGCTAGCCAACGCTCCGCTTCCGCCACGCTCATGCCTTTGCGCTCGGCATAATCCTCGATTTGATCTTTAGAAATCTGTCCCAAACCAAAATATTTGGATTCAGGATGCGAAAAATACCAACCACTCACACTTGCCGCCGGATACATCGCGCAGCTTTCGGTCAGACGAATGCAGGTATTTCTGTCAACATCGAGCAATTGCCAGAGCGTCCGTTTTTCGGTGTGTTCGGGGCAGGCGGGGTAGCCCGGTGCCGGACGAATGCCTTGATATTTTTCAGCAATTAAAGCTTCGTTTTCCAAATTTTCTTCGGCAGCATAACCCCAAAATTCCCTGCGCACGCGCTCGTGCATACGCTCAGCTAAGGCTTCGGCGAGGCGATCACACAAGGCTTTTAATAAAATCGCGTGGTAATCGTCGTGCTCTTGTTCAAATTTCTCCACCCATTTTTCAATGCCAATACCAGCAGTGACGGCGAAAGCGCCGATGTAATCAGCCAAATGCGGCGGGTTTTCAAAACCTGCCACGTTTTTTGGAGCAACGAAGTCAGTCAAGCAATAATTGGGCAAACCAGGCGCTTTTTCGTTTTGTTGGCGAAGATTTCGCAATACTGCTTTTACTTCTGTACGGCTTTCATTTTCAAAAACTTGAATATCATCGTCATTTATACTATTTGCTGGGAAAATGCCAATTACCGCTTGCGCCTGAATCCACTTTTCATCAATCATGCGACGCAGCAAACTCCAGGCATCGGTGTATAATTTTTTCGCCTCCACGCCAACAATTTCATCTTCCAGAATTGCCGGGAATTTGCCCGCCATTTGCCAGCTTTGGAAAAACGGCGTCCAGTCAATATAATCCACCAATTCTTCCAATGGATAATTGTCAAACACTTTCACGCCCAGGAAATTCGGCTTTGGTGGCGTGTAATTTGCCCAATCAATCTTGGTTTTATTCGCCCGCGCTTGTTTCAACGTTAAATATTTCTTCGAAGATTGGCGATTGCCGCGTTGCTCGCGAATGCGGGCGTATTCACTTTTTGTATCGAGAATAAAATTGCTACGCGTATTTTCATCTTCGCCTAACAGCGCACTCGCCACCGCCACACTGCGCGAGGCATCCAGCACATGCACCACGGGCGCGCTATAATGCGGTTCCACCTTCACCGCCGTGTGGGTCTTGGAAGTCGTGGCACCGCCAATCAACAATGGAAGTTTAAATCCTTGCCGCTCCATTTCTTTCGCCACGTGCACCATTTCATCCAGGGAGGGAGTAATCAATCCACTCAATCCTATGATGTCCACATCATGTTTTCGGGCCTCTTGTAATATTTTCTCTGCCGGAACCATCACGCCGAGGTCAATAATATCAAAATTATTACATCCCAGCACCACGCCCACGATATTTTTACCAATGTCGTGCACATCGCCTTTTACCGTCGCCATTAAAATCCTTCCCTTTGATGTAGTAGCTTCGCCACTGACTGCCTTGGCTTCTTCAATAAACGGTGTCAAATACGCCACTGCTTTTTTCATAACGCGCGCACTTTTTACCACTTGCGGCAAAAACATTTTACCCGCGCCAAACAAATCGCCTACCACATTCATACCATCCATCAGCGGACCCTCGATCACTTGCAATGGTGCCGGATATTTCTGACGGGCTTCCTCAGTGTCTATTTCAATAAAATCGGTAATTCCCTTTACCAGCGCATATTCCAGGCGTTTTTCCACCGTCGTTTCGCGCCAAGCAAGGTCGCGTTCCACCATGCGTCCGCCATCGCCTTTCACGGTTTCTGCGAAAGCGGTCAAACGTTCGGTCGCATCTGGGCGACGATTCAACAGTACATCTTCTACCAATTCCAGCAAATCTTTCGGGATTTCCTCGTACACCTCGATCATCCCCGCATTCACAATACCCATGTCCATACCTGCCTGAATAGCGTGGTACAAAAACGCCGAGTGCATCGCCTCGCGCACCTTGTCGTTGCCGCGGAAAGAGAAAGAAATATTGCTCACACCACCGCTGACCTTCGCCCCGGGACAAGCTGCTTTAATCTGGCGAGTCGCTTCAATAAAATTAATCGCATATTCATTATGCTCTTCAATGCCCGTTGCCAC
>CAZGJN010000032.1:0-44211 GCA_964526645.1 uncultured Saprospiraceae bacterium | reverse complement strand
AATTTAAAAAGATCTTGGGGAAATTGCAATAGCAACAAATGTTAAATATTTGAATAAATTGCAAGGGTGCATTGTAGCCGCAAATGACTGTCATCCCCTTCAGTTCTCTTCTCGTTTTCGTGCCTTCATATCTAGCGTGAGTGAAATAACGTGCGAAAAGGTATTGTCCTGGTCGCCGATGTCTGTGAAAGCATAATCTATTTTGAAGGTGGAAATCTTCAAACCCACGCCAATGCTGGGGCGCACCGCGAGAATCTCTTTGCCATCGAATTGTTTTTCCTGCTGAAACTGGCTCACACCTGCTCGCAAAAACAGAAAACTGTAATCCGCTTCGATGCCGAACGCCGGGTCAATGCTAAACGGATCGGATGAGATCAGTGTATTCCGCTTGCCATCCGTGGTGATATTGAAATCTAATTCAGGTGTAATGCCTAATTTATTGAATGTGAAGCGTCTGGCAATGCCCAATTGTAATTGAGGCTTTGTAATTTCTATACTGCTGATCGGAATTTCGTTATTCGTAAGTTCTAATACTTCTTTTTCTTCTTCTGTAAAATCAAAAGACCAGGCATTGAAGGTACTGGTCAAATCTCTCGCTACCGCACCGAAGCGCCAGTTGCCAATCGAATATTGACCGCCGATATCCAAGCCAAAGCCCCAGGCGGTAGCAAATGGACCGATACGCCGATGTATAACCTTCACATTTCCACCCACTTGCAATTTTCCTGCTTTGGTACGAATAGGCTGCGCATAGCTGATTAAAAAAGCATAATCCGCCGCCGAAAATTCGGTCACGTTATCAAAATTGACCGTGCCATCGCTTTCATACAAACTCAAGGTATTCGGAATTTCATCAATACCAAAGCGGATCAGCGATACGCCGAGTCTGCGCCCAGGTTGCGACATGGGCAGCGTAAAGCCGAGATAGTCAAATTTGCCCACCCCGCCAAACCATTCCGCGTGCATCGCGCCGATTTGCAAGCCTTGCAATTCAATCGAAGATAAACCCGCCGGGTTCCAGGCAGCGGAAGTGACATCCCCTACTGTAGCGACTACTGCGTTGCCCATGCCCTGCGCACGCGCACCTACGCCAATGGAGAGGAATTCGTTGCTGTATTTTTGGGCAAAGCTGGCATGCGCCATCCCAATGAGGATACCTACAACAGTAAAAGCGAGTATTTTTAACTTCATTCGATTTTCGTTTTTTACTTAAACGCAAAGAAGGCGTATTGATTATCGGCGTATTTTTGTTTTGATTGCCACTGACAAAAAGCTTTTCATGTAAAATTTCAATTATTTACTCGTAACTCGCTTTTTCCATCACCTGCTCGCGCATGTCCCTGTTCACAGCGATGCTGGCATTTAGTTCAAATCCGATTAGCAAAACGAGCGCGTTGAGTTGTATCCACAGCATGGTGACGATGATGGTACCAAAACTGCCGTACAATTTGTTGTACTGCCCGAAATTATCTACATAAAATCCAAAACCAAGCGAGGTCAAAATGGATAATAAAGTAGCCAGTGTAGCACCTGGTGAAAACATCCTGAATTTGCGTTTGGTTGGAATGCCATAGCGATAAATGATGGAAATAACCGTATAAAACAAAAGTAGGATAGCGACCCATCGAATAAAAAAGATGCTCCATTCTGTTAGCTTATCCAGTTGTATCCATTGCTGAATGGCGTAAATGAGCAAATTGCCTAAAATAATAAATACGACTGAGGCAATTAGTAACAAACCGAGTTGAAATGTTAATAAAATAGCAATAATTCTTTTTTGAAAGCCCGTTCTTTTTTTGAAAGTCAAAGGATATGATTTCTCGAAACCCTGCATCATGGATAGCATACCATTGGAGGCGAAGAAAATCGCCAAAACAAAACCAAAAGATAACAAGCCTACCCTGGGATTGGTCGTCAAATCCTCGATAAAATTGGCAATTTCAAGCCCCGCATTACCAGGCAAAAACTGCTGAATTTCATTTTTTAATATGTCATCAAAATTTTCTACGGAGTCATCGGGTAAAAAATATTGGAGCAAGTACTGGCGCAAATAAGGCAGTAAGGTGAATAAAGACATCAGCGATGGAAAAATAGAAAGGAAAAAGCTGAAAGCCATTGAGTTGGCGCGGGTAAATAAGTCGAAGCGCTTGGTTTCATCGTACAAGAATTTTAAGATGTCAAAAATAGAAACCTTGTGAAAACCTGGTAAAGAATGCGATTTGCTCCATTCTACCAACTTGCAGAGGAGCGGATTTGCCCAAACGAACTTCCTGATTTGCTTTTCATTAGGAATTATCGGCGTTTTCAGCCTTCGCAGCCGTTTACGCTTTTTCAAAGTATGGTCTTAATTTTTCTAATAAAAATTCCGGCGCAAGAATTGTTTTGCCGGTATCTGCTTTTACAAAGCACAATTTAACACTTCCGCCGTTGACAAGCTTATTTTTTTCGTTAAAAATTTCCATATGGAAGGTAATGAACTTTTCGGGCAGCTTCCGCAAAGTGGTGCGAATGGTCAGTAATTCATCGTACAACGCCGGGCGAACATAGCGGGTTTCCATGTAAACCACGGGCATCCAGATGCCGTGCTCCTGCTCCATCTCTTTGTAGGTCAAGCCCAGCGATCGCAGCATTTCCACCCGCCCGATTTCAAAATACTGCGCATAGTTGCCATAGTACAGATAGCCCATCTGATCGGTTTCGCCATAGCGCACCCGCTTTTTTACATCGAAGCTGTACATTGATTTTTATTCCTTTTATTAAACGATTTGAATTCAAAAATACAATTTTCCTTCTCAAATACGCCCGCTTTTTTGAGTCTCAAATGTTGTGGACTAAGCTTATACGCTGTATATTTTCGGCTGCTTTCAGGTATTTTTGAATTAAAATAATGTTTTAAATATATTAAATTTTTCGGAATTAAATCTTAATGAAAAGATTAAAGACAATTATATGATTCGATTAAAAATTATCAATAATCGCTCGGACATTGGCGCGGGTACTCGTGGCTCGGATATGGGGATTGATGCGCTGGAAATTGCTGCCATCAATGCTGATAATAACTATTTTACACGATTTCCTCATATCAATGTGGAAACCCATAATGAATCCATTTATGATAAAGTCGTCAACACCTTTGCCAAGAGAATCACGCATGTGCGCGAGCAGTGCCAGCGCGTGTCGGATACTGTAAAAAATGTATTGCAAGAGGGGTTTTTTCCTATTGTGCTATCGGGAGACCACTCCTCGGCACTGGGTACGATGAGTGGCATCAAAGCATGCTATTCAGACAAAAGAATGGGGGTGATTTGGCTGGATGCGCACGCCGATTTGCACTCTCCTTACACTTCCCCTTCGGGCAATATACACGGAATGCCCATGGCGGCGGCGCTCGGGGAGGATAATCTACTGTACCAGATTAATGAAGTCATAGCGCATACAAAAGAAGAATGGGGGCTGCTCAAAAACATCGGCATCGCTGGCGCAAAGCTGCAGCCCGCGGATTTGGTCTATTTTGGTGTGCGCGATACCGAAATAGCGGAAGACAAACTAATGGAACACTTGGGCATACGCAATTACATGGTGCACGAATTGCGCTACCGCGGATTGAAAACTTGCATAGCGGAGGCCATTGAGCGCTTGGCAGCTTGTGATGTGATTTACATTTCGTTTGATGTGGATAGCTTGGATTGCGATATGGTTTCGATGGGAACTGGTACACCTGTCTCAAAAGGCTTTGACCCTCAGGAAATTACGGAAATTATCAACGGTTTTATAGAAACAAAAAAAGTAGTTTGCATAGAAGTGACGGAAATTAATCCGCTTTTGGATACCAAAGGAAACAAAATGGCAGAGACCGCTTTCCAAATCCTGGATGCAGTTACCTCAACATTGCTGGAGCATTAATTTTTTGTAAAAGATACCATTACACAATCAACGGCGTAAGTGTATGTCTATTGATTTGCCCCAAAATAAAAATCGCTATTCACTTCAAAATCAGTTATTTGTGTAATTTCGGTCGTCAAATCTCATAGTATTTTTTCAATCTCGTAAATGGAGTTAATCTTGCCTGCAAAGATGCAATAAAAACGCGGATTTTCCCGAAGCACTGAGATTTCCGTCGGGCGACCATCATCAATAAAGTTGGCTTTCAACTTGGATTTGATTGTGAAAAGCGAAGAAAAGTATTGAAAATCAACATCTTCAGAGAAATACTGCTGCATTTGCGCCAGCATTTTTCTATAACTTGAAGCGGGTTTGGCAAAGCAATGATTACAAATAGCAGTAAAATCTGGTTTACAAAAGGTATTCACTTTTTGGCAATCAAAACTCGGAAGATTTTCATAAGACACTTTGTGGTGGGTATAAGCCACTGATGATAAAGATAGCAAGCCCGACAAACCATAGGGCATGATCGAGCCAAAGGGTCCATCCATTACGGTCAACCCTATGTTTTTGACCTGCGGCGAGGTGATAAAGGCAATTTCCGAAATTTCGTGCATCAATTGAATGTCTGCCACCCCAAAAATACGGTTGATAGCGTTGCTACCTGAATAAGTGGCATTGATAACTTGCGGCGCAACCAGGCATGAACTGCTACCAGCCGGACGATTTACATGCACCTGCCAATTATTTTGCAAGACCTCAGCAGCAGTCACTGTCGTAGAAACAAATGTTGTAATATTCTTTTCCTCAGACAATTTTTTCTGGTAATAAATTCCAATCAAAATAGGATCAAAAGAATACTCAGTAGTTGCATACAGTGCTTCAATCCTATTAAAATTGAAGAGAGGATGCTGGTGAATTTTTTCGCAGCGGATGCCGATATAATCGCAGAAGCGCTCAAATTGCTGCCCATCCGTAAAAGAGCCAAACTTGTCAATGGCGTAGTACTGCTCGAATGTATCATTGATAAAAGCCTGATGATCAGCGGTAAAGCGTAGTTTGTTATCATCCGACATGAGGGCGGTGGCTACGCTGCGAGGGTAATGGTAGCCACTATGCAACCGTGCCTGATTAACGATGGATGCTTTTTTAAATAACTCAGCTTCTTTTTCTAGAAGACACACGCGCTGCCCCTGCTTTGCAAGGTACAAAGCGGCGTATGCGCCAAAAATACCGCCTCCGATCACGATTGTATCGAAATGTTCTATCACAAGATGCCAATTGTTTAGGTATCAGATACTAAACGAATCTTTAGTTTTTGAAATACATCAGTATAATCAAATTGTTGTAAAGAATGATAAAACGCAATGGTATCGTGCAGTTGCCAAGGACTGGAAGGTGCAACAAGCACACACTCTATGCCTGGGCTGTGGTAAGCATATAGCATTCCGATATGGTTCATGGTCGTTAATTTCGGGCGATTTGCTACTTGATTTGCCTCGTGCAGCGTCTTTTGCAAGGCTATTACAATTGGATGCACGGCATCGGTTGTACCGCCGCGTGCCCTGAGTGAGCTGTCTTCCCGATATTCGGAAGGGTTTAATTTCAACCCACCTGCATTGATGCCATAAGCAAGAAAGCGCCGCTTATCCTGAAAATATGAATAATGCTGATAATCAGATTGTAGTAAGTTGTGTTTTATTTCAATATGAAAATCAAACTGAAAGGTTTTGTTGAGTGTTGCATACAAGGCTGGATGCCGAATGCCAGACAGTCCAATCTCCAAGCCACACTGCCGGGCAATGTCCAAAGCTTCCAGTGTATCTTGGATTACCACTTGTTCATCGCGATTATCCCAATGCACCATTAACATATTCAGATTACTGCCAAATTTAAAACGATACTCATCCAGGTTCAACAAGATAAAGCTCTTGTTCAGATTGTGCTCCGGGCTACGCAGATTATTGATGCTACCGATTTTAATAATTATTTGCAAGTCATGTATGCCCTGTATTTGAGTCCATTCTTGAAGGATCATTTCTGCTTTGCGAAAATCAGCTGGATTTTTGTTGATCGGATAATTGGTAGCCGTATCTATTTTGCGAAAGCCATTTTCATAAAAGCTGTCCAGCAATTCAAAAGCGGTCTGTTTTGGGATCGTCCATCCCCACATAGCAGTACCTAAAACCAAAGACGGTATTATTTTGGAAGCAAAGTTATTATGTATCACAATGAATGTTGTTTAAAACGGTGCAAAGTGAAAGGGAATACAATTTTCAGTACTGAACCTTTGTCGGTTGCTTGCGATTATTCTATTTTTGTGCCGAATTTAGAACTTTTGGCACAAGATAAGGTTAAATAGAAAAAATACTTTGTAGCTATGGCGATTATGATAACGGACGAGTGTATTAATTGTGGCGCTTGCGAACCAGAATGTCCGAATAATGCAATTTATGAGGGTGGAATAGAGTGGCGGATTTCAGATGGGGCCTCTATAAAAGGGATGTATGAGTTGGAAGATGGCAAAAAAATAGATGTGGATGCGCCTCAAATACCGATTTCTGATGATTATTACTATATCGTTCCCGATAAGTGTACAGAGTGTGTGGGATTTCACGAAGAGCCCCAGTGTGCTGCTGTTTGCCCGGTGGATTGTTGTGTGCCCGATCCGGAGCGAGTGGAAAGCGAGGACATTCTGCTCGCTAGAAAAGCTCGCCTGCATTTGTAGTGTTGTACGCTTTTTCGATAAAATAAAATGGGGTATCGAAACAAAGGTGCTAACAATTATAGGTACAAAACAGTATTACCGCGCTGCCGCCTTCCAAAATAGGGTTTTAATTGTTTGAGGTTCTGAAAACTGTAGGCCGTGTCCTCTTCCTGGCAGTATTACCAAATCCACCAAAGCATTTTTTAGCTGCGTTTTTGCATAATGCGCATTTTCCGGATAGATCAAATCATCTGCATCACCCTGGATAATCAGTATGGGAATTCGTATGTCTTCCCAACACATCATTTTTTCTAACTCTTCTTTGTGCGAAAACTTTTCATAGGTTGCCAACCTCAAAAATTTCGGAAAAAGATATTTAATAATTGGGGCTTTCATCAAGTGAGAGATGCCAAACACTTTTTCAGCACCTGGCTTGAGTGAAGCGGACAAAAATACGGCTCGGTCAGCGATACCGGGATAATCCATCAGCAAGCGAGCTACAACTGTACCGCCATAGGAAGATCCAATCAAAGTGATGGATTTGCCATTGTGGATTTGATCAAATATAGGCTTGATAAGTGCTGCTTGCTCTTTCAAATCAGTGACTACTTCCCCGAAATCGGATTTCCCATAACCAGGGCGATCAATGCTGACCATTCTGAAATGGTTCAGAAACAGGGAGTCGGTGTAATAATTTGCCCAGCTTTTCAGAGAACTCGGCGCGCCGTGTATGAATACCAAAGTGGGCAAAGTATCTGTGCCAACTTTGAGGTAGCGAATAGTATGCCCATTAGCTTTGTAACGGATCAATTGCCCTTTGATTCGCTTGCTCTCCAGGGGCTGAAAAACGGTAGCATCTCGTGTGTCCGTGAATCGCCGTAGCCCGCAACCACTAAAAATGTATGCAATGAGGGCTACCATCAGAAAGCCAAATGCAAGTTTTGCTTTTTTCATCGTATTCAAAATTAGGTGCTCTTTTTTGAAACGAATTTTTAAACCTTTGGTTGTAAATACAGGATGTTTTGGATTTTGTTTGTTAATTTTCGGCGGCTATAAAACAGCGCCATAACCACATTCCTTACCAAAGCATAAACGAAATAATGACTGATCTCGACATTGCGAAGTCCGTCGCGCTTCAGCCGATTCGTGACATCGCAGCGAAGCTGGGCGTGACGGAAGACCAATTGGACTACTACGGCCGCTACAAAGCAAAACTCCCGCTCGATCTTATTGATGAAGCGAAAATTTCTAAAAGTAAATTGATCCTGGTTTCTGCTATTTCCCCTACGGCTGCTGGCGAAGGCAAGACGACCATGTCCATTGCTTTGGCAGAAGGGTTGAACCGCATTGGCAAAAAAACAACGGTGGTATTGCGGGAGCCGTCGCTAGGACCTGTTTTTGGTATCAAAGGGGGGGCTACCGGTGGTGGCTATTCTCAAGTGCTGCCTATGGAAGAAATTAACTTGCATTTCACGGGCGATTTTGCTGCAGTGGAAAAAGCTCATAATCTCTTAGCTGCATTGATTGACAATAATTTACAAAATACAAAAAATTCACTCAACCTCGACCCACGCACGATTGCCTGGAAGCGCGTGATGGATATGAACGACCGTGCGCTGCGCAATGTGTTGGTCGGTTTGGGCGGTACTTCGGGGGGTGTACCGCGTGAAACAGGCTTTGATATTACCGCCGCCTCTGAAGTAATGGCTATCCTTTGCCTTTCCAAAAACCTGGAAGATTTAAAACAACGCCTCGGTAATATTTTTGTAGGCTTTACCTGGGATAAACAGCCCGTTTTTGCGCGCGACCTCAAAGCCAACGGGGCAATGGCGGCGCTTTTGAAAGATGCCATTCGACCCAATTTAGTGCAAACAATCGAAGGCAATCCAGCTATTATTCACGGTGGTCCATTTGCCAATATTGCCCAAGGTACCAATACTATCATTGCTACCAAAATGGGCTTGTCCCTCTCGGATTATGTTGTCACGGAGGCAGGTTTTGGATTTGACCTGGGCGCGGAGAAGTTTTTGAATATCAAATGCCGAACAGCTGGGCTATCACCGCATCTGATTGTCATTGTGGCTACGATTCGGGCTTTGAAATACCACGGTGGTGTCTCATTAAAAGATTTGCAACTGCCCAATCCTGATGCGGTAGCGAAGGGTTTTTGCAATTTGGAGAAACATTTGGAAAACAGCCGATTATACCAACTTCCGGTTGTTGTCGCTATTAATCGTTTTACTCAAGATACAGAGTTAGAAATCCAGGTTTTAAAGGAAAAATGCACTGACATGGGCGTTCCTGTCGTCCTTTCCGAGGGGTGGGCAAAAGGAGGAGCAGGCACAGAAGAACTGGCACAGCGCGTTGCAGCATCGGCAGATACTACGGCTACGCCTTTCCAGCCTTTGTACGATTGGACTTGGCAGGTGGAAGATAAAATTAAAGCCATCGCTATCAATACTTATGGCGCAGCCGATGTCGAATATACTCCCAAAGCAAGAGCGGATCTTAAGCGGATCGAAAAGCTTGGCTTGACTCAATTGCCGCTTTGTATCGCTAAAACGCAAAAATCTTTTTCGGATAATCCAGATTTAATTGGAAGACCCACTGGTTTTACACTTACGGTTCGAGAGATTGAGATTGCCGCGGGGGCGGGGTTTTTAGTACCCATCACAGGCGAAATGATGCGGATGCCTGGTTTGCCAAACGTACCTGCCGCCGAAAGCATTGATGTAGATAGTCAGGGAAATATTATAGGTTTATTTTAGCACAATTTAAATTAAATTTCGTGATTTGATCTGTCGCATTGATAAAATTGATAAAATGTTGAGCTTTCAAGAATTTTATCAAATAGCCAAAGGAAAGGGGCTTGCGAAGGCGGGGATTACGTTGTACTTTATATAAGCAATAATGTAAATCAAAAGCGCAAACTTTCAGAATAGCAAATCAACTTCATTTCCCGCCAAAACAGTAGTGCTAAGAAATGTATGATAAGTTAAATCCCAAATTTTCAGTATAATATTCTTGTCAGTAAAAATGACAATCCAAAGCACTTTAACAGATTAGCAAAAACTATTCATCATATATTCTGAAGCACAACCGCGGAGCGTATCCTGTAAAGATAAAGAAAAATGGAAAAATGAATGATTTTCCGCGCCGCTATAAGCGACTATTGAAAGGGGCAAAATTGGAACAAAAAAGCCTAATTTCCTGATAATTTCAAGAAAATTAGGCTTAAAAAGTACCCGGAATGGGACTTGAACCCATACGGGCATTACTGCCCACAGGATTTTAAGTCCTGCGTGTCTACCATTCCACCACCCGGGCAAAATGCTTCAATTGAAAGCGAAGGCTGAAATTCCTTGCTATTCAGATGAAGTCCTGCAAAAATAAAAAAAGGCGTGATCTTTTCACACCTTTTTTTGAGCGGATAACGAGACTCGAACTCGTGACCCCGACCTTGGCAAGGTCGTGCTCTACCAACTGAGCTACATCCGCTTGCTACTTTTTTAATTGGCGGACACAAATATAGCGTTATTTCTTCTTTAAGCGCAAGATTTTGCAATAATTTTTTTCATTTTTTTGAAGCAAGTGCGAAACCGTATTAAATTAAAATTATACCTCTCTTCTTGCCTGCCTGTCTGTAACTTAATCTGTTGATTGTGACAGTATTTGTTTTTCGATTGTGGATTCTGTGGCTCGTTTTATGTGATAGTGGGTTTCCAATTGAGAGCGAATAGGGATGTCTTGGTTCGTCTTTTTATATTGGTTAGACAACCCCTTGTCCAGAATACGAGCTTTGATATTATCATCCAACTGAATTTGAATCAAGGCTTTAATTTTCTCTTTTAAATCCTGGCTATAAATCGGGAAAGCCGTTTCGACCCGATAGGTCAGGTTGCGCACCATCCAATCCGCGGAGGATAGGTACATCAGCTCTTGCCCGGCGTGATGAAAAATAAAAACCCGTGCGTGCTCCAGAAAACGATCTACGATGCTGATGGCTTCTATATTTTCGCTCAAGCCTTTGATACCTGGTACCAAGCAGCAAATGCCCCGTACGATGAGTTGTATTTTGACACCTGCCTGGCTCGCCTCGTAGAGCTTTCGCACCATGGGCAAATCTTGTAAGCTGTTCATTTTTAATATCATGCTGGCAGCTTTGCCCATTTTTGCCTGCTTGATTTCAAAATCAATCAAATCCACCAAGCCAGAGCGCAGGTTGAATTTGCCAACGAGCAAGTGCTCGAAATCTTGTTGGGGCAACTTGACCGTTTCAAGAAAAGAAAACACTCTTGATACCTCGTTCGTGATCCGTTCATCGGCAGTAAAAAAGCCAAAATCGGTATAAACTTTGGCGGTGTCCTCGTGAAAATTTCCGGTTGACAAATAAGCGTATAATTTAGTACCTTCGCTCTCCATTCGGCGTACCAAGCCCAACTTGGAATGCACTTTTACACCGGGGAAGCTGTACCGCACCATCACACCTGCTTTCTCTAATTTTTCACCCCATTCCAAGTTTGCTTCCTCATCAAATCTTGCCTTGACTTCCACAAAAACAGTAACCTGTTTGTTGGATTTAACCGCTTCCATGAGCAACTGCATGATCCTTGAATTGCGCGCTACCCGATAATGTGTAATTTTAATATGTGTCACCAATGGGTCTCTGACTGCCTCTTCAAAAAAACGCAGCACCGAATTGTAAGAATGAAAAGGAACATAAATCAAGTGATCTTTTTGCCGGATCGTTTTGAAAAAATCGCGGGTATCCTCCAGCGGATGATAGGGAATGGAAGGCAAGGGCTGATTTTTCAGTTGAGACATCCCGAAGTCGGGGAACTTAAAAAAGTCAAAGTTATTGTGATAACGCCCTTCTTTCAGAACGTCAAATTTTTCCAACTCAAACACTTCCATCAAAAGTTTGAGGAAAGCAGCAGGCATCGTGCGATCATACACAAAACGAGAGGCCGGCCCCACATGGCGTTTGGCAAGGCTTTCTTTTATTTTTTGAATCAAATCCCCCGAAAATTCATCATCAATGTACAACTCTGCGTCTCTTGTCAGTTTGATTGAAAAAGTATCGAGGATATGATACCCCGGAAACATCCAGGAAACACTATGTCTTACAATATCATCCAAAATGATTAAATCGCGCCGATTGGGAGGCGAAGGCAGTTGAACGAAGCGCGGCAGATGATCTGATGGAATTTTGACGATGGCGTATTCATCCGTTGGGTTGAGTGCTTCTTTGGATTGCATCAATACCGAAAGGTACAAAGCGGCATTATTCAAAAAAGGACGAATCTTTTTGCCAACCAATAAAACAGGCTGTACAAAAGGCAGCATGTGCTCCTTGAAATAAGTTTCTACAAACTCTTTTTGTTCCTCATTCAAATCCATCCGGCGCAGCAGGAAAATATTGTGTTTGCGCAACTCAGGCACCAATTGCTTTTCGAATATTTTGCTAAATTCCTCCTGGTGTTTGTTGACGATTTTTTGTACATCGCGTACCACAATTTTGGGAGCAAAGTCCAATTCCCGTTTGGTTTTTTTACTCAAGCGCAGCAAGCTTCGGTGATTGGCCATTCTAACCCTGAAAAACTCATCCAGGTTCGAACTGTAAATTGCCAAAAATTTGATGCGTTCGAGCAAAGGCACACTGGGATCCATCGCTTCCTGCAAAACTCTGTAATTGAAAGACAGCCAGCTGATGTCGCGGTGAATATAGGGCAGCCCATCCTCGTTATAGAGCAGGCTTTTGTCGAGTTGTAAATTAAAAGCAGTGGTCACTGTACCTTTATTTTTTGATTAAAAAAGGCTGATTTGCTTACTTTCATTTGTTTGTACTTGGGGCCCTCTGGTGATGAATTGAGGATTTGACAGCAACTGTTGGTAGAGGTAACTCGCCAGTTCGGGGGCTTGAATATTATCAGGCTCATGTACAAAAAAATAAATACTTTCCATGCCCAGTTCACGCCATTGGTTCAGGCGCTCTATCCAACTTTTGATGCGGCTATAATCACTCGGGTGTAAGCCATTTCCTACAAAACGAATCATCGCCACCGTGTTGGTCAAACCCATGTGCAGCACATCGCGCCGCCCTGCCACATCAGTTATGACAGCTGTTGCCTTATTTTGTTCTAAAAGTTCCAGCAATTGCTGTGTGTTTTTCGGATTGCTGAACCAACTTTCATGTCTGGCTTCTACGGCCAATGAAACATCCGACGGAAAGTTTTGCAAAAAAATACGGAGTGTATCTAATTTATCCACACCAAAATGCGGCGGTAACTGAATAAAGCAGCAGCCCAACCGATCGCCAAATGCCCGAATCGCTTCACAAAATGCTTCCGTTTGTCCGGTTTTTAATCCCAGGTTGTTGCTATGACTTATTGTTTGCGGTATTTTTGGGCAAAATTTAAAATCTGCTTCCGCCTCTGATCGCCATTTTTCCACCATTTCAACCGTAGGAATGCGATAATGGGTTGTATTCATTTCTATGGTGTTAAACTGGCGGGTGTACTGCCTGAGGTAATCTTTTGACTTCGTGCCGATGGGATAAAACGTACCGATCCATTCTTTCATACTCCAGCCCGTAGCGCCTATGTAAAAGTGCGCCTGTGCATGCTGGGACGGTTTTTTTTCCAGGATTTTTCGATTGATGGGTGCATCCTGTGGCAATAAGAAATTTACATTTGATACATCAGGTAATTTGCCGAATTTCATCCGAATGGTTTTGGCTGAACAAATATAATGACTTTGATAGTACAAGCCAATCAATTGTTTTTAATCAATTTTTAATTGCTACCTTCGCAACTGGAAATTTTGAAAAACCAGAAGGATCATGCTTTATCGGCTTGTCATCGTTTTAGCTTGTGTGGTGTGTTTTATCAATAGTTGCAATAGCCTTATATCCGGTTTGACGGGCACGCACAAACTACGGCAATTTTCTATGGAAACGCTTGAAAGCGCTGGAATCGGCGATTCTGATTTTGTAACTATTACAGGGGCTTATCGCACCGGAGACTTCCTGATCACACCGCCTACAAAAAACAACCCCAAGGCTGCACTTCAATATCCCGTGGTGAGTGCTAAATCACTGGAAAATCTAAAAATTAAGGGCAAAACGCCTGTTAAGCTCATTGTGTGGACAGAGGATTTTGATCTGCGCTGTGCCAATAGCCATAATTGTATCCAGCAGGGCGCTTTCGATCTGAAAGGAGTGGTTTATCAACTTCCGAAGAATCGCAATAGGATAAAAGATTTTGATGCCAATAAATACCAGTTTGCTGAAAACATTATCTATATCCAAACCGAGCGTGCCCCCATAGCCTGGTATTGGCATTTAGTGATTATGGTAGGTGCAGTTGGCTTGGCCTTGGTGACAGAATTTTGGTATAACCGAAAAGCGAAGCGGCTGAAAACCAATACAGAAAATAATCAATCTTAATACCTCACAATCCAAGCGTTTATGAAAAACAGACAACTCATCGTAGCGGGCAATTGGAAAATGAACAAAAACTACGAAGAAGGTCGCGATTTGGCAAAAGACATCGTCGAGCGGCTTCAGCCTTCCAAGGTGAGCGTAGTACTTTGCACGCCTTTTATCCATTTGAATAGCATTGGCAACATTATCAAAGATATTTCTACTTTAAAACTGGGCGCTCAGAATTGTCACCAGGAGGCGAGCGGCGCTTTTACGGGTGAAATTTCGGCGGGTATGCTAAAATCCATTGGGGTTCATTATGTCATCATCGGTCATTCCGAAAGGCGCGAATACTTTGGCGAAACGGATGAAGTGTTGGCTCAGAAGGTCAATGCGGTGCTCGCTTTGGGCATGCACCCCATTTTTTGTTGTGGGGAGCGACTGGAAGTACGAGAAGTAGATCAGCACTTTGCCTTAGTGAAAAGTCAGTTGGAAAAGGGGGTATTTCATTTGACAGCCGATCAGTTTGGGCAAATTGTGATCGCTTACGAGCCTGTGTGGGCCATTGGTACAGGCAAAACAGCCAGCCCCGAGCAGGCACAGGAAATGCATACCTACATTCGCAGTTTAATCGTAGAACGCTACGGCAACGATACTGCACAATCCTCAACCATACTATACGGCGGTAGTGTGAATGCTACCAATGCGGCTGATTTGTTCAAGCAAGCCGATGTGGATGGCGGCTTGGTAGGAGGTGCTTCTTTAAAAGCAGTAGATTTTATCAAAATTGTGGATAGTTTTCCTGCAGCAAAATTGTAGTATTTCGTTTATCAAACTACTTCAATTGCCACTTTTCTGCTATTTTTTATCACTTTTTTGTATAAAAAAAGGACGACATTACACATTTTATGAACAATTTTTTTAATTTTGTTAAATCCCTTCATAAAATGTTGTTTTTCAGATGAATAGCATCGTTACCCAGCGCTTTATTAAATGCCATGATAAGCTCCGAGAGGAAAACCGCGTCCGATCCAGCCGCCAATTTGCTATTTCCTTGGATTATCTTCCGCAGAGCCTAAGCGAAATCCTCAAGGGGCGGCGGGATGTCACGATTGATCTGATTCGAAAAGCAGTTGAAGCTTACAAAATGAACCCGGTTTATCTTTACACGGGGGAAGGCCCTATGTTTATGACCGAAGAAGGCAACCAAAACTTGCGTGTGCTGACGATTGTGACCAACGCGCAGGACGATGAGCGCATCGTACATGTACCAGTACCTGCTCAGGCGGGCTACGCCAGTGAAATCACTAATCCTACTTTTATGCAGGAATTACCAACCTTCACTTTGCCTGATTACAAATATAAAACCGGCACGCACCGTTCTTTTGATGTAGCAGGTGACAGCATGGAGCCTACGCTTTTTGAAGGGGATAAGGTCGTTTGTAGCTTTATTGAGCCAACGCTCTGGGAATCAGCGATTAAAGACAACTATGTGTATGTAATTGTTACAAAGGCAGATGTATTGGTCAAGCGCGTGCTTAATCAACTGAAAGAAGAAAAACAACTGATAGCGCACTCTGATAATAATTTTTATGAATCTTACAAAATTCCGCTGGGCGATATTCGGGAACTCTGGTATGTACGAGCTAAAATCAGCCCTTTTTTGCCTTCTCCACAACACCTTAGGCACCAGATGCAGCAAGAAATAGCAGAACTGAAGCAGCTTATCCAACATTTGCAGGCAACTATCGAAAAAATGGTGTTTAAAGAAAATGGAAATGCATGATTTGTAAGCAAATTTTTTTTCTCTTCCTGGCGGTTTTTCTCCAAGTAAAAGTACCGGCTATTATCTCGGGCAAAACCCTGCTAAAGCGCTGGATATTGGAAAAAACCTTTGCCTGGCTGTACAATTGGCGATGCCTTTTCACGGAGGTGGAGCGCAAGACCGCTTCTTCCGATACTTTTATTCATCAGCACAGGGACGTTTCCTTTTCCTCAGATACAAAAAAAATTAAATTCAAAGCTTCTTAAAGTGTTCTGATGCACCCAACTATCCCAGGTTGCTGCAAGAAAATTACCGTGCGAAGCAAGCAATCTGGGATAATGGGCATCCTTCTCATCGCAGGAGCGACACTTCCCCTTTCTTTAATTCCGTTTTGGGCGTGCCTTCCTCGTTGTAATCCACTTGCAGCAGATAAACATACATCTCGGAAGCGGCAGGCTTACCGTTCACATTGCCGTCCCATGCATCATCGGGATTTGTGCTTTCGAATACTATTTTTCCCCAGCGGTTAAATACCTTCAGATCGTATTGATCCACCGGGCAACCCAAAAAAGGCTGAAATACATCGTTTATCCCGTCTTCATTGGGTGAAAAGGCATTTGGTACAAAAATTTTACAGGCTAAATTTGTTTCTGTGAGGGGCACGTTATTTGCAAAAAGCGTGGAAACCAGCATGGTGCTGAGCAGGAGTAAAGGTCGTCTTTTCATGTTCATGAGCAATTTAGTTCAAAAATGAGTTGGTGTATTGTTTGAGTGGGGCAAATGTATTAAAGAAAGATAATATTATAAAAAATTTATTGTTAAAATCTATCTTTTTCTGAACCATTTTTTGAGCGCTTGCAGCGATTGATGTACGAGCTTCGTAAAATCCTCAGATACTCGAAAATAAAGCAGCGTGTTGATATATAGCAATATAATAGCCAGCGATTTTAACAAAATATTGAGCAGCGGGTGTCCTAAATCGGGTAGGGTAGTGCAAATTAAAAAAATGAATAAACTGGCTATGATCACGAACAGTGTTTTCCAGGTGAAGGGTTGTAGCTGAAACTTCAACAGGATGAAATTATATTTTACAATATTGAATATGGTAACAGATGCCAAGGTGGCGAGTGCTGCGCCCTGAATTCCTAAACCAAAGGTCTTGATAAATAAGTAGTTGAATACGATATTGAGCATGGCAAGAATGATGGCGAGATAAAAATTAAACCGGAAATGCCGGGAGTATGCAATGATTTGAGAATTGATACCGGTGACCATATCTATCAGGCAACTGATGCTTAGCGTCAGAACAACTGCTTTCCAGGGGCTGTAAACGGCTCCGTTGGGCATGATGCGAAACAAATCATCCAGATTACACCAAATTCCTAAAAATAGAAAACAACCCGCTATCAATTGAATGATAGAGCTTTTTACGTAGAGTTTACGCACATTTGACCAATCCCCCTCCTGTATGGATTGCGCAATCACAGGACCTGTTATTTTTTCCAGGGACTTGCGCGGGATGTCAATTGCCGTACCAATGTAATTTACAATGGCATAAATACCAGTAAATTCAAGCCCTTCATTACCCATCAGGAGCGAAATCATTCCTTTGTCAATGTGCGACATAAAGGCACCGCTCACACTACCCAAAATGCCGAAGAATCCAAAAACCATCATTTCTCTACGCAACGTTAGTCCCTGGGGGTGCGCCGCTACATCCAAGGCGGTAGGCATCCCTGCTTTCCCAAGCATCGAGAAATCTGGCTTTAAATGTAATTGCCCCAAGTGCTGGGTGTATGCCAATAAACCAATGGTAACCAAGCCGTAGGTAATCAAAATGCCATACACAAAGCCCAATAGGTCTAAAAGATTGATAAATAGCAGAAAAGACAGCGCGCCCGTCGCAATTTTGACGAATACATTGTCGAGAAAAGAAGGAATAACAATCCTGAAAAAATTTTTGATATAGTTGATCAACAAAATATTGAGGGTGACAAACAGCGCCAGCGGAAGGATATACGCTGCATATTCGATCAGAAGGGGTTCTTGTACTTCTTGCTTTAGCCAGCTTACTATATTTTTTCGGAGTAATAAAATTCCAAAACAAAACAATATAAAACCAGTAATAGGCAATAAAAGCATCAAAAATAAGAAGCCATGATGCCCTTTTGTTTCATTTCGGAAAACAGGAAAATAACGTACTACCAGATTGGGGGCACCTAAGAGTAAAAAAGGGGATATAATCATTGCCCAACTGACCAAAAACTGGAAGAGCCCCAATTCTGTTTGTGATAAAAAAGCAGGGTAAACAAACAAGGTGTTGATAGCCCCAATGGCTGCGCCCATATACGCTACGATGCTATCCCTGATGCCTTGCCTTTGAATAATTCCCAAAGTATCACTTCATTTTAGCTTCGTACAAAATAACGCAAATGTTTTCGTACTGTTGCAATGCTACATGGGGTGCAGAATTTTTTTATTTTTGGAAGCTAAAAACCAGAGAAGCTACCATGGAAGATGTTCAACAGCCTTTGTTTTCAGTGCTAATCGCTAATTTTAACAATGGCGTTTATATCCAGCAAGCTATCGAAAGTGTTTTGAATCAAACTTATGAGCATTGGGAAATTATTTTGCTTGATGATTGTTCTACGGATAACTCGATGAACCAACTGAAAAGATACGAGTCTATTGAGCGCATTAAAATTTATCAAAATTCTGACAACCGCGGCTGTGGCAATACCAAACACAGGGTGGCTACCCTGGCAAATGGCGAATTGGCTGGCTTTTTGGACCCCGATGATGCTTTGCACCCCCACGCGCTCGAAATTATGGTGAAATGGCATCAAATTCATCCCGAAAAAAGCTTGATATACAGCACTTTATACAATTGTAATGAACGATTGGAAGTCCAGTCAATTCCTCGTTGGGTCGGTGCGATTCCGCTGGGCAGCAGCAATTTACACCTGGATCGGATCAGCCATTTTGCTACTTTCAAAACTAAGGCCTATCGCCAAACCATGGGGATAGCGCCAGAGCTGGTTCGGGCGGTGGATAAGGATTTATACTACAAGCTGGAAGAAGTGGGTGCAACGCTATTTATCAACCAACCGCTTTACTACTATCGCATTCATGCAGCGGGTATTTCCACCCTGAAAAATAGAATCAAAGCGATGAACTGGGCCTTTTATGTCAAAAAAGAAGCTTATTTGCGTAGGTTCCAGCGCCCAGGCGCGGCGCCCAATCTGTCGCTATCGCGTCTAAAGTGGGATTTCCGACATTTACAATACAAAACGGCGCGTTCGGCTTTTCAAAATCGCGAGTGGCGGCACTTTTGGCAAGCTGTAAAAGCGTTTTTTTTCGTTTCAAAAAAGTCATTGCTACATTACCCTACACCAGCGTGCTAAAATCAGATATGAAAATTTCTGTCATTATTTGTACCTATAATCGAGCCGCTTTGCTGGAAGAATGCCTGCAATCGCTGGTAATACAAACACTTGCTCTATCAGCGTTTGAAGTAGTTGTGGTGGACAATCATTCTTCTGACGAAACGGCAGCGACCGCGAAGCGGTTTGAATCCATTTTTCCAAATTTTCGATACACTTTTGAGCCAAAACAAGGCTTGAGTCATGCGCGCAATCGCGGCTTTCGGGAAGCTTCAGCAGATTGGGTGCTGTTTTTGGATGACGACGCTAAAGCTGCCGACAATATGCTCGAAAGAGCTGTGCAGACAATCGAAAAACAGCCATTTAAGCTATTTGGGGGCGTGGCGCTTCCCTGGTACAAACACCCAAAACCGCATTGGTTCAAGGATAAATACGGCACGATCAACCAGTTGAATTATAGCCGGGTTTCCAAACTAAAATCCAATGAATATGCCATTGGTGGGATTATGGTCGTCCACAAGCCTTTGTTAGAAAAATATGGCGGATTTGACACCCGCTTGGGCATGAGCGGCGCGAAAGTTGCCTACAACGAAGAGGTGGAATTGCAGCTGCGCCTCCGGCGAGATGGTATCGCTATCGGTCATGACCCCGCTTTACGCATCTATCACCTCGTAGCGCCTTACAAAATGGAGGTGGACTGGTTTTTTAAAGCGGCTTTTGCTCAGGGGCGCGATAACCTCATTTCTAAAAATATCAGCACCCATCCAATCTACCTTTTTCTTATTGCCATTATCGCCTTTGGTATGATGCTGGTGCATCTTGTCATCTACACGCCGCGTTTATTGCAGCGGCATTATTATATTCAAAACTGGCTGATTGACGTATTTCGGAAAGTTGCGAAGCGAGTAGGAACGGTCTACACGGGGCTTTTGTACAATGAAAAAAACCGGCACTAATTCAAAATTGTATGCGGCATTTATTATGTGGCACGACTGAACAGCTATTCGAAAAATGTTTTCAAAACTTTCTTCCGTTTCCTTAAACCATCAGCTTTCCAAACGCTTTTCCCAGATATTGGATTAAATCCCCTGCAATCAAGGCATTTTGACCGATGGCTTCCGCCGCTAAATCCCCAGCCAAGCCATGCAAATACACCCCCAAAACGCTTGCTTCAAATGATGAATATCCTTGTGCCAACAAACCGGTGAGGATTCCGGTCAAGACGTCTCCACTACCGCCGGTAGCCATGCCAGGATTCCCTGTAGAATTGAAGTAGCAATACCCGTTTGGGCAAGCGATGCTAGTGTGAGCACCTTTTAAAATGATATAAATACCCAAGGTTTGAGCTTGCTCACGTTGTAGATCATTGCGTTCGAAATCATTGGCGGTAGCACCAAACAGTCGCTCAAACTCCTTGGGATGAGGGGTGAGCACACTTCCTTTGGGGATTTTTGTGAGTAATTTTTTATTCCTCGCTATCAGATTTAAGGCATCAGCATCCAGCACCAGTGGCTTTTTGCTGTTTTCCAGCAAGTCTTCTAGTGCTTCACTGGAGGTTTTTTTGACATCCAGCCCACAACCCATGCCTATTGCCTGGTATTTTTCTATTTTCGGAATTTCGGAAAGGTAAAACTCATGCCGATCCACACTGACCATAGCCTCCGGAATACTCATCTGCAAAATAGAATAAGCGCATTTGGGAGCGTGGATCGTGACAAGCCCCACGCCACTGCGCAGGCAGGCGCGCGCAGCCAATATTGCTGCACCAACTTTTCCGTAGCTTCCCATGATGAGCAAAGCGTGACCGAATGTGCCTTTGTGGCTGAATTTCTGTCGTTTATGAAAAATACTTTTTGCAAAAGCAGGATCAATATAGTGAAAGGGGCTTTCAACTTTGGCAATAAAATCTTGATGCAATCCAATACTCTCAACAACCCAGTCGCCTACAAAATCTTGATTTTCAGGAAAAAAGAAAGCCAATTTTGGCATTTCAAAACTCAACGTTTTCTGTGCTCGAAGGCAAACACCGGCAGCGTGCTGATCGGCAAAAAGCCCGGAAGGCATATCAATTGAGATACGAATGATGTTCTGATTGTTCAGGTGTTCGATCAAATGCGCCCAATAGCCAGCAATGGGGCGGTTCAACCCAGCGCCGAAAATAGCGTCAATCAAAATAGCACCCTGAGGTAGCTCAGGCAGCGGAAATCCGTGTGCTATGGTTTGAATATGCAACTCAGTGCGTTTAGGTAAGCGCTCCAGGTTCGTCTGAAAGTCAGGAGAAGTTTGCTCGTTGATCTTACAAAGCCAGACCGTGATCTTATAAAATCGTTGATGCAATAAACGCGCAACAGCCAAACCGTCGCCGCCGTTATTGCCAGCACCACAAAAAATATGGACTGGCACATCTTGGTTCGGGAAGTTTTCTACAAACCATTTTACAAAAACAATAGCAGCTCTTTCCATCAAATCAATTGAAGCGATTGGCTCATGGGCGATGGTATAGGCATCCAGTTCTTTAATTTGTGCTGAATTTAAGATTTTCATTACTTTCAGACCTTGAAGGACAAATGCAAACAGGCAGGCAAGCTACCTATTTTGTTGCATCATATATCAGCTGTAAAATAACTGATTTTCTTATAATTCAAAAATATCTATGGCGTTCAGTACAATCTTTAAAGACCTCAAAGTAGTTGAATTGGCGAGCGTACTGGCAGGGCCCGCAGTGGGGGTATTTTTTGCTGAATTAGGCGCTACTGTCATCAAAATTGAAAATAAAACAACCGGTGGCGATGTCACACGCTCTTGGAAAACAGCCAAGGAAGACCCCGCCTCGGATTATTCGGCTTATTATTGCAGTGTCAATTGGGGCAAGCAAACGCTGTTGTTGGATTTACAAAACGAGGCAGATCAGGTGATGGTCCATAATTTGATAGCGCAGGCAGATATAGTCATCAGCAATTTCAGAAAACATTCTGCTGAAAAAATGCGCATGGATTATGATTTTTTAAAAAAACTGAATCCACGTCTGATTTTTGGTCAGATTAGCGGTTTTGGGGAAGATGATGATACACCAGCATTCGATGTAGTATTGCAAGCAGAAGCGGGTTTTTTGTACATGACCGGCGAGCCTGACCGCGCTCCTGTAAAAATGCCGGTAGCACTCATTGATATTTTGACGGCGCACCAATTAAAAGAGGCAATTTTAATAGCATTATTAAACCGACAGACGAGCGGGAAAGGCGCTTATGTGGCTGCTTCTCTATTTGAATCAGCCGTGGCATCGCTTGCCAATCAGGCGACCAACTGGCTGATGGCGGGGCAGGTACCGCAACGCATGGGCACTCAACACCCGAACATAGCACCCTACGGTGATATTTTCGCTACAAAAGACGATAGTCAAGTGGTACTGGCTGTTGGTACAGAACGGCAATTTCTGAAATTGTGCGAAGTGCTGAATTTGAATGCGTTACCGGCTGATGCGCGTTTTTCGAATAACACGAATAGAGTCCAAAACCGAAAGGCGCTGGCGGTGGCATTGCAGCCAGCATTTCTTCAATTTGATAGGGATGCGCTGTTGAAGGCTTTGCGCGCAGCAGGCGTACCAGCGGCAGCCATTCGGAGCATGCCGGAGGTGTTCGATCTTCCCTTAGCTCAAAAAATGGTACTGGAGGCAAACTTGCCCAACGGACAAGCTAGCAGATGCGTGCGAACCGTAGCCTTCAGCTATTCGAGTGAGTCGAAAAATTCCTCGACGCTCTTGTGATTAGGTGTTGTTTTTAATGCTGCCATCGTTTGAGGTTGTGCATGATTTCTGCTTCAATGCTTCAAAACACGGAAAAAAGAGGCGGAAAGTAGCGGTATTTACAGGCTTTTGAGTAGGGCAATATTTTTTTGCACGTCCTCCAATTCGAGATTGGAAATCGGAATGCTCATTTTAGCAAGCAGCTTTTCAAAATCGTAGCGATGATAACCATAATCTATTTTTTTCCTTCCATCTAAGTATTCTAATGTATAGAGAAAAGCGCTACGGTTCATAGCTGTGAAAAGCCAGAAAACTTGTCTTTAAAAAGCTGTATTTTCTAATTGCCCTGACAGGATATAATTTTTTTCTGATACAGGCTGGTCAGAAAGCGCTTTAGTAAAAAAATCAGGAACAATGCTGTTCAGGTGCTGAAGTATGACTCTTCCATTGATATTTCCCAACACGCCCATCCATCGAAACAGGGGCAAAAATAAATTCACATCAGTGAAATTGTAGTGTTCGGCATTTACAAAAAGCAGGTTTATGTAATCGCTTGTGCTGCGCTGACACAAGGGGGCATACATCGAATAGCCGTGAGGGGAGAGCTTTGCCTCCAGCAGCATGAAAGGAACGCGCATCGTATCCTGCATCCAGGTGCCATAAGGCGTACCGTCCATATTAGTGCCAGCTCGAATGTGGGTATCGCGTAAGGCGGCTTCCCCGGCAGCGGCTCCACCAAAAGACATTCCGAAAGCGCCGATCCGGGAAGTATCAATATGTCCGAACCAAAAAGATTTTTCGCGCTGGTGTTCAGCAAGCAAATAATCAATAGCTGAATTTACGAGGCGGGCTATACTTTATTCTGCAAAACTGTGTCTTTTAAGAACGACGCGATCAAAACTGGAAATGGGCAAAAAACACTAGCGCCGTGCCAAATAAAACGTAACATAGTAAGATTTATACGTTTTGATACAGAATAAAAATTGGTGGTACTATATATGCTTTTCAAAATTGACATAATAAAAAAAAATTGACAAAATTTTTTGCGCTTGTAGTTTAAAATCTTTTATCTTAGCACTTAATTAAGAATTTCTTAACATTTATAGTTAATTTTTTATCATTTTGGCGTGTGGGAAAGTACTTGTCAAGTAATGTAAAGGAGTAATTTAAAGGCTGAGTGGTTTCGCCAAAACTGTCTCCCCCTGGAGAAAATTAAATGGTAATACTGTTGTAAGGATAAAGATTTTTTTTAAATCCTTCATAATAACAGTCGGGTGATTTCTTACAAGAGCGAAGCGTTAGTATTGACTTCGCTCTTTTTTTTTCACTAAAACGCCTGAACCTGACATGAATAATTTTCAACTTTCGGTGCTCGATATGAGCATCATGATTGGTTATTTAGTCTTGATCATCATTTATGGACTTTATCATGCCAAGCGACAAAGCTCCGAAGATTATTTTTTGGCTGGTAGGAATATGACTTGGCCCATTGTGGGTATTTCTCTTTTTGCAGCCAATATTTCGAGCAACACCCTCATCGGGCTTGCCAGCGACGCTTATAATAAAGGCATTGCTGTGTATAATTATGAGTGGATGGCAGCGGTGGTCTTGGTCATTTTTGCTATGTTTTTTATGCCGTTTTATTTGCGGACGGGCGTTTACACGATGCCTGAATTTCTGGAGAAAAGATTTGATGCGCGCTCTCGTTATTATTTTTCTTTTGTAACCGTAGTAGGCAATATCATTGTAGATACCGCATCTGGACTTTTTGCGGGTACGCTTATTTTTCAGTTGCTTTTTCCAGAAACATCCCCCTGGGTCATTGTAACGCTCCTTGCCTTAGCCACAGCCATTTATACAATTCCCGGAGGGCTTTCTTCTGTTGTACATACAGAAGTTGTACAAGCTATTTTATTGATGGTGGGTTCTATCATCATCACTTACATTGCTTATACCGAAGCAGGTGGCTGGGACAATGTGCTGGCGGTCATGGAAGCACAGTACGCCAAAGGCTATCTGCCCAATTCGCCAGATGACATGCTCAGCGTAATTCGCCCTATTAATGATCCTAATGTACCCTGGCTGGGGTTGATTACAGGTGTTTTTTTACTGGGTTTTTATTTTTGGGCAAATAACCAATTTATGGTTCAGCGGGTGCTCAGCGCCCGGAGCCTCGATCATGGCAGATGGGGTGCTTTATTTGCCGGTTTGCTCAAGTTGCCCGTCATATTTTTTATGGTGTTGCCGGGTACGATGGCGATTGCGCTCTATGCGGAAAAGCCTATCCATATTACAATGCCCGATGGAACGATCTGCACAGACCTTATCAACTGCCCCAACTACACCTACCCCATGCTGATGCTCGACTTATTGCCTTCAGGATTGGTCGGTTTAGTACTGGCGGGTTTATTGGCGGCTATGGGCTCCAGTATCAGTGCTACTTTCAATTCTGCTTCTACCCTTATCACGATGGATTTTGTTAATAAAATTCGTCCGAATATGAGTAGCAAACAATTAGTGCGAACGGGGCAAATCATTACGTTAATTCTTGTGGTGCTTGCTGCAGCCTGGACACCCGTCATTGCCAGTTTTAAAAACCTTTGGGAATACTTACAAACCATTTTGAGCTATATCGCGCCGCCAGTAGTGGCGGTCTTTACTGCTGGATTATTTTGGAAAAGGGCGAATGGACATGGCGCTTTTGCGGCCTTTATGGTCGGGTTTGTTGTGGCGATGTTCCTTGTTGCCAATAACATCAACGGCTGGATACCAGCCATTAAAAACATTCATTTTCTTTATATGACAGGTATACTTTTCTTGCTTTGTTTGTCGGTTGTAGTGATTGGCAGCATGCTTACGCCTATACCGGCCGCTGCAAAAACGGAAGGATTAATCTGGACAAAAAAAGTATTTGATGCTGAAACACAGGAATTAAAAGGATTGCCTTGGTATCAGAATTACCGCGTGTTAGCTTTGTTGTTATTACTTGCCACCGCCATTGTAGTGGGAATGTTTTGGTAACAAGAATGCTTGTATTTTCTACAAAATCCTGTTGGAATGGATCGCCGACAGGATTTTGTTTTTCATTTTTACAACAAATTGACCCCATCATCACAACAAAGCACTCGATCTGGTGTATTTTTGTATAAAAAACACGAAGAAATGAAGAAGGTTTATATCGTTGTGATCGTTATGATCGTTGCCGCCATTGCTTTATTGGTGAGCGCAGCGGATGATATGAGCACCTATGGCACCTTTGCCGATGCTGCAAAATCGGGCGAAAAAGTAAAAATTGCCGGACAACTATCCAAAGACAAGGAGATGTACTACGACCCAGAAAAAGACCCTAATTATTTTAGCTTTTTTATAAAAGATGCCAATGGAGAGGAGCATAAAGTGGTACTCTTAAGCGAAAAACCTCAAGATTTTGAATTATCAGAACAGATCGTAGTGACGGGGAAAATGAAAGGAGAGGCCTTTGTTGCCACAGATTTATTGATGAAGTGCCCTTCAAAATATAAGGATGAAGAAATTTACATCAAGAGTGAACAGAAAGGCGAAGGTTAGAGTTGTCAGAAGTGATTAGAACTTGTTTTGATACATTAAAGCTAAGCAATGGATTCCATTCAGTATGTCGGAGAGCGGCTAATGCCAGGTAGTATCGGTCATTTTGCGATTTTATTGGGCTTTGTGGCAAGTCTGGTAGCCACTATCGGGTATTATTTTGCTACGAAAGAGCGCAATGATCGGACATTTGAATCCTGGCGCAATATTGGCAGGGTTTCCTATTTGGTGCATGGTGCAGCAGTTTTTACGGTTATCGGGGTGCTATTTTATGTGATGATCAACAAATACTACGAATACCAATACGTTTGGGCGCATGTCTCAGAAGATTTACCTTTCAAATACATTTTTGCCGCTTTTTGGGAAGGGCAGGAAGGCAGCTTTTTGCTCTGGATGTTTTGGCATATCGTATTAGGGATTTTGTTGATATTCTCAGCAGAAAAATGGGAAGCCCCGACGATGAGCGTTCTGGCTTTGATTGAGCTTTTTATCAATTCCATGCTTTTGGGAATCTATATCGGCGGCGGAGAGGATGCCATCAAAATAGGAAGCAATCCTACGCTGCTGCTGCGAGATGTGATGGACGCGCCTATTTTTGCGAATGCCGAATATGTCAACTTGATTAAAGGGAATGGCTTGAATCCATTGTTGCAAAATTACTGGATGACGATCCATCCACCCACGCTTTTTCTGGGATTTGCATCTACTTCCATCCCTTTTTGCTTTGCCATAGCGGGTTTGTGGCTGAAAGAACACAGCGAATGGTACAAAGCAGCGATGCCCTGGGCTTTGTTTAGTGCTTCCATCCTTGGGGCAGGGATTCTCATGGGTGGCGCATGGGCTTATGAAGCGTTGAGTTTTGGGGGATATTGGGCATGGGATCCCGTTGAAAACATGTCGCTGGTGCCCTGGCTCGTGTTACTGGCAGGTATTCATACCAATCTGATAGCCAAAAATACAGGGCATTCCATCAGGAGTACCTACGTTTTTTATATCCTTACCTTTGTTTTAATTCTATATTCTACCTTTCTGACTCGAAGCGGCGTATTGGGAGAAACCTCTGTGCACGCTTTCACAGAAATGGGATTGGAATGGCAACTAATTGCATTTATTATTACCTTTTTGGGGATAGGAGGCGTTTTGTTGGCATTGCGCTATAAACAAATTCCTGCACCGACCAAAGAAGAACCCACTGCCTCCAAAGAGTTTTGGATGTTTATAGGTACTTTAGTACTACTTTTTTCAGCACTAATCATCACCGCTTCTACTTCTTTACCTGTTTATAATAAAATTGTAGCGTTTTTCAAACCCGGCTTCATTGGGCGAGTTATTACGGATGCTGTGCCCCATTATAACAAGTATCAACTCTGGATAGCTGTATTTATTGGCGTGCTCTCTGGATTTACACAGTTTCTTCGCTTTCGGGAAGCCAACTGGAAAAGCCAGATGCGCCGATTTTGGGTTCATCTAAGCATCGCATTGGTACTTTCTTTTATGCTTACCTGGCTGACTATGCGCTGGATACAGGTGACTGCCTGGCAATACAAACTTTTATTGTTTGCAGGGATTTTTACTGTGATTACCAACCTAGATTACATCATCAGCTACCTTCGCGGTAATTTGAAGGTCGCTGGCTCTGCTATTGCGCATATCGGATTTGGTCTGATGATCGTTGGCATCATGGCTTCTGGTTTAAATAAAAAATATATCTCTTCCAATCCTTTTATGATGGATGGCTTGATAGAAGGGGCAGACGAGGATATTTTTAAGCGCAATATCCTGCTTTTCAAAAATTCCACTATGCTGATGAGTGGCTACGAGGTGACCTACACGCAGGATACTATGGAAAATTTCACCCGAACCTACACTGTCAACTATAAGCGCCGTGATGAAAAAGGGAAAGTGATCGAAGAGTTTGATTTGCAGCCTAATATTCTGTACGACAAGTCCTTTACCAAAATTGCAGCATCCAATCCTTCCACCAAAAAATACTGGAACAAAGACGTTTTTACGCACATCACTACGCTGCCACAGGTGGAAATTGATATGGAATTCCGCCGAAAGCGAGAGGATAGCTTGAATTATAAATTGTATCAATTACCATTAGCAACCGTTTTTTCTTTTCTGGATACTGTACCGATAAAAGATAGAGATACCTTCACACTGAAGAATTACCAGATCAGCGTGGAAAGCATTGACCGGCATCCAAGCCATCCGGATTATCAGCCTGTGCCTGGCGATATTGCCGTGGGGGCAACGATCCGTGTACAGCGTGACGATGAAGACAGCACTTTTTTGGTGAAGCCCTTGATCGTTCTGCGCGGGCAGTTGTTATATGCTTATCCAGTTCAGATCAATCCTTTGAGTACCAAAATCCGGCTTCACGCCTCTATTTTTGATCAAATAATGGTGCCGGAAGACAAGCTCCCTTATCAAGAATTTAATGTAAAACAAGGAGAAACCATTACTTTGGGCAACCTCGGTATCCGGTTTGCCAGTATTGTCACTAATCCTACGCATCCTTCCTATCAGCGGCAGGAAGGCGATGTGGCAGCTGGGATGAACCTGGTCATTACGGCAAAGGATGGAAATACGTATCAGGCGCTTCCCGTTTTTATCATCAGAAACAACCAAATCTTTGGATTTAAAGATGAAGTGGAGGCTTTGGGCTTGCACATTCGCTTTGCGGGCGTTGACCCAGATAAAGAAACGGCACAATTATTTATAGCGCAAGCCCCGATAAATAAAACACCAGCAGTACCATTGGAAATAGCAACCGATTCTTTTCGTTCGGATTACATTGTTTTGGAGGCGATTGAATTTCCGGGCATTAATTATTTCTGGATTGGCACTTCTTTGATGATGATCGGACTGACAATCAGTATGTTGCATCGAATCAGAAATAAATAATCTGGCATCATAAATGCTTGATACAAAATGGTCTGTCGTCTTGGTTGGAGCTGGCAATGTGGGCTACCACTTAGGTAAATGCTTTTGGAAAAAAGGATTCGGCATTAGCTGTGTATTTAGCCGCGTTCCCGAAAAAGCAGCGCGACTCGCCGGCGAAATTGGCACCATATCCACATCGAATTTAAATAACATTCCTGATGACGCAGATCTTTATATCCTGGCGGTAGGAGATGATGCCATTGAAAAGGTAGCAGCACAGCTCCAGGTCAAAAAAGGCTTAGTGGTACACACATCAGGATCAACGCCTTCTGCAGTGTTGCAGCCTTTTTTTGAGCGATTTGGCGTTTTTTACCCTTTACAAACCTTTTCGATATCCAAACCTGTTGATTTTACAAATATTCCAATTTGCGTGTATGCCCAGGCTTCGGCGGATGAAGATTTATTATACAACATCGGTATGCGCATCAGCTCAAAGGTATTTCGTATCAACGATAACCAGCGCACTACGCTTCACGTAGCTGCAGTTTTTGTGAATAATTTTGCAAACTATTTATTTAGAATTGGATATGATATTGTAACAAAAGAAGATATTCCCTTTGATTTGCTTCGACCACTTATTTTGGAAACCGCTGAGAAAGTACAGGTCTATCCGCCTTCGAAAATGCAGACAGGCCCTGCCATTCGGGGAGATGAACAGACAATCCAAAGGCACTTGGCATACCTGGAAAAATTCCCCGCATACCAAAAACTTTATGATGATTTAACTAAAAATATTCAGCAATTATAAAATAAAATTAAAATGAGGATTGTTGGCTACATTGATCACCCTACCCTGAAAATTACCGTTTTTAAAATGGACAACAAGTATTCTGTCAAATTCGAGACGGGCTTGTACGAACAGATTTATAAATTCAGAGAAGGAGAAGCGAACAACGGCATGGAGGATGTATCCAAAATAGTGGATGCCGCTTTTTGTGAAGCCGTATTGCAAGAATTTAATCGCATGCACGCCATCAAAAATCAGGCACAAGCCAGGCTTTTTCCTATGTTACAGCAGGATGCTTTTGAAGAAATTATTTAAAACATTTTTTGACTCCCCTTGTTTCGACACTTAAAAAGAGATGTTCAACTTATTCAAAAAAGACCCTGCCAAAGCATTGCAGAAGCAATACCAAAAGCTCATGGAGGAAGCGATGAACCTACAGCGGAATGGTGATCTGAAAGCGTATGCACTTAAAATAGCGGAAGCAGAAGCAGTTATGCAGCAATTGGAAACCCTTCGGAAAGATACGGAATAGCGGTTTTTTTAAATCAATTGAAATGCTACTGCCATTTTAATCATGGCGGCGGTATTTTTCACATCAAGTTTGGCGAGTAGATTCTTTCGATGGCTATCCACTGTAAGTGGGCTGATGTATAGCTGCGCAGCGATCTGGTTATTTGTCAAGCCCTGCGCAATAAGCGCAAGTACTTCTTTTTCTCTGCTGGTGAGAATGGGGAGTGGTGGCGGTGATGTATCTGCTTGCGCCATCAACTGTGCTACTTCCATGCTGAGATACATTTTTCCGAGGTGTGCCTGTTGAATAGCTTCGACCAGCTCTTCTTGCGATGCACTTTTGAGTATATATCCAGATGCCCCCTGGCTGATCATCCTGTTGATAAAACTCCTTTCTTTGAATGTGCTCAATCCCAAAATTTTTAAATTTGGAAACCTCTTCTTCAACTCTAGGCATAGGTCGAGTCCGTTGATTTCCGGCAAATTAATATCCAATAAAAGGACATCTACCTCCTGATTTTTCAAAAAATCCATTGCAGCAAAAGCATCAGTTGCGCTACCGAGCACCGTGATACCCTGCGTAGCATTCAGTAGGGCTTTGACACCTTCTATCACCATTGGATGATCGTCTATAATAAATACATTGATCATGAATGAACACTTCTATTTTTTTTAAACAAAGATATACAAACAAAAGATTTTGGAAAAGTGCAACAGGAAGCACCTGCACAAATAATTGATCAATCTTTTTCAAAAAGAAAAAATAAAATTTTTCGTCATAGTTTTCCTGATAAATTTTATCTTTCGGCTGTTTCGATCAGTTCAATCACTTAACATCCGTACAGTATGAAACAACTTGAGACCCTCGATTACATTATTTTTCTGATCTACTTTTTTATTGTTGCTGGTTATGGCTACTGGATTTATACCAAAAAAAAGGCGAAGGAAGTCAGTACGACCGATTTTTTCCTGGCAGAAGGCTCCCTGACGTGGTGGGCAATTGGTGCATCGCTCATTGCTTCCAATATTTCAGCAGAGCAGTTTATTGGCATGTCTGGTTCGGGTTTTGCGATGGGCTTGGCAATTGCCTCTTATGAGTGGATGGCGGCAGCGACTTTATTGGTGGTAGCGGTGTTTTTTATGCCGATTTATCTCAAAAATAAAATTTATACCATGCCACAGTTTTTGGCGCAGCGCTACAGCCCTACGGTAGCCACTATCATGGCGGTGTTTTGGTTATTGGTATATATTTTTGTCAATTTGACTTCTATTTTATACCTCGGTGCCCTGGCTGTGCAAACCGTATCTGGCTTTAGCTTTACGGCTTGTACTATTTTCCTGGCTATTTTTGCTATTATTATTACGCTGGGTGGCATGAAGGTGATTGGTTATACCGATGTAATTCAAGTTTTGGTACTGGTGTTAGGCGGTTTGGCTACTACTTATCTGGCACTCAACCTGGTATCGAATCACTTTGGATTTGGGGATGATTTTCTAAAAGGGCTTAGTTTGTTGAGAGAACAAGCCGACGACCATTTCCACATGATTTTGAACAAAGGACAAATGATGATTCCCGATGGGCAGGGCGGTACCAAAGATGCGTACCAGGACCTACCAGGTATTGCAGTTTTGGTGGGAGCTATGTGGATTGCTAATCTTAATTATTGGGGCTTTAACCAATACATTACACAGCGTGCGCTGGGCGCGAAGCTGGAAACGGCACGCAGCGGCTTGCTTTTTGCAAGTTTTATAAAATTAGTGATGCCTATTATCGTGGTGCTGCCAGGCATTGCAGCTTATGTGCTGTACAAAGAGGGCATTTTTCAGCAGGAAATGATGTACGAGGTGAATGGCAAAATGGTGGTCAAATCGGATAATGCGTATCCGGTGTTGTTGAATCTCTTGCCGGTAGGGCTAAAAGGACTATCTTTTGCAGCATTGACAGCGGCGATTGTCGCTTCTCTTGCCGGTAAGGCAAATTCTATCTCAACTATTTTTACCCTCGATTTGTACAAGAAATTCTTTGGTAAGACCGCCAGCGAAGTCCAGTTGGTGCGCATTGGGCGTTGGGCAATTATAGCAGCGATGTTGATTGCAGTTGTTACAGCCCCGCAGTTGCAGCGTTTTGATCAGGCATTCCAGTTTATCCAGGATTTTACCGGGCTGATTTCACCGGGTGTGGTGGCTATTTTCTTACTCGGCTTTTTCTGGAAAAAAACGACAGCTTCGGCAGCGCTGGTGGGTGCTTTGGCTACGATTCCAACAGGGCTTCTATTGGCTGAGCTACTCGACAACCTGCCTTTCTTGAATCGAATGGGTTATACCTTCCTGATTTTAGTAGCCTCGATGATTATTATCAGTTTGCTGGATAAAAAAGGACAGCAAAAAGTACACGGTATCGAGGTAGATGTTTCCGAATTCCGAACTTCCACGCCTTTTGCAGTGGGCGCTTTGTTACTGGTCGGTATTTTAGCAGCTTTGTACATTGTATTTTGGTAAACATCTTTTTTCGGTGTATTAACTTGCTTACAGCGATTAGTCCGTCATCGAGGGCTAATCGCTGTGGTATTTTTGTTTCTAATGCGAATGAGGGCTTACAAAACCAGCAGTAATAGAGAATAGATTCAATAATCTCGGATTGACAAACATAGAATTTATAGCCCAAAAAGACTTCTGGGGCATCAAGCATATCAGCAAATTAGCACATTGGCAAATCGAAAAAAATGAGTTTTTTTTATCTTTGCAGGCTATGCGATTGAAAAGTCTCGAAATAAAAGGGTTTAAGAGTTTTGCCAACGAAACGGTCATCAACTTTTCGGAGGATGTGATTGGTATTGTGGGTCCGAACGGGTCGGGGAAGTCAAATGTAGTGGATGCGATTCGCTGGGTGCTGGGCGAGCAGAAGAGCAGTGAATTGCGCTTAGACCAGATGTCGAGCGTGATTTTTAATGGCACGAAGAGTCGGAAGCCGGGCGGCTTGGCGCAAGTGTCGCTTACGTTTGAAAATACGAAAAACCTGCTGCCTACCGAATATAATATGGTGACGATCACACGCATGCTGTACCGCACAGGCGAGAGTGAATACCGCTTGAACGGCGTGACTTGCCGCCTCAAGGACATCACTACCTTGCTGATGGACACGGGCATTGGCTCGGATTCGTACGCGATCATTGCACTGGGGATGGTAGATGATATTCTGGCGGATAAGGAGAACTCGCGGCGGCGCATGTTTGAGCAGGCGGCGGGCGTGTCGAAGTACAAGGCGCGCAAGAAGGAGACGCTGAGCAAGCTGGAAAGTACATCGGCAGATTTGGAACGGATTCAGGATTTGCTATTTGAAATCGAAGGCAACCTGAAAGTACTTGAAAAACAGGCCAAAAGAACCAAACGCTACTTCGAGCTGCGCGAAGAATACAAACAACTCAGCATTAACCTTGCCCTACTCCGATTGGAAACGCTGCAGCAAAGTCAGCAGGGATTGCAAAAACAATTGGAGCAAGAGGAAAATACGTATCGGAGTGTGGAGATTGAATCGAGGCAGGTAGAGGCGCATTTGGAGGGCATTCGGAAGTCAAATCTGGATACCGAAAAAAGTTTATCTGACCAGCAGCGCAATTTGAATCGCTTAGTGGGGCGCATCAAAGGCTTGGAAGGTGACAAAAAAATGCTGGAGCAAAAACGCCAGTTTATCGAACAAAACCGCACAAAACTCTCAGAGGAAATCAAAGCTGCTAACGACAGGGCTTTGCAACTGCAATCTGATATGGCGCATTACCAAACGCTGTTGGAAACCGAAAAAGAGAAGGAGGCGGCTTTTGCAAGTCAATTAGAACAGGCAGCCCAACATTTGCAGCAAGTTCGAGAAAGCCACGGCAGCTTGAAATCGGATTTGGACAATATCGTAAAAGAGCAGCAATATCTGGAACGCGAGGTTTTTGAGTTGGAAAAATCCAAAGCGATCAACAATAATCGAATTCAAAGTGCTCAATTGGATATAGATCGCGGAGCACACGATGCTCGGTTGCGCCAGGAAGAAGTGGCTGCCTTGCAACTCAAAGTGGCTGCCTTGGAAACAGAGGAACAAAACCGGGTGGTTTTTTTGGAGAACCTCGAAAAAGCAGAAGATCAGCGTCAGCAGGAATTACACAAAGTAGAAACGGAATATGAAGAACTATCGAAACAAATTGCAAAAATCAATAGAGAATTGGACGCTCGGCGCAATGAACTCAAGCTCACCCAAAGCATGATCGAAAACTTGGAGGGCTTTCCGGAATCCATCCGCTTTTTGAGCAATAACAAAGACTGGAGAGAAACACCTCTTTTGTCGGATCTGATTTATGTAAAAGAAGAGTTTCGAGTAGCCATCGAAAATTATCTGGAGCCTTTTTTGAATTATTATGTAGTCAAAGATTTTAAGGAAGCGGCTCAAGCCATTGAGTTATTGAGCAAAAGCCAAAAGGGCAAAGCTAATTTTTTTGTACTGGAAGCTTTTAAAGATTATACGCCCCCCATTGCGCTTTTACCCGACACGCTTCAGGCGATTGATCTGGTGGAAACAGAGCCGGCTTATCGAAATTTGTGCAATTTTCTTTTGGGAAATGTATTGGTGACGGAGCACGAAGATATCATCGCTCAAGCAGCGGAGAGTGATGTCGTTTTGTTGTCGAAAAGTGGGCGGTTTATTCAACGAAAGTATAGTATTTCTGGGGGTTCTATCGGGTTATTTGAGGGAAAAAAAATCGGACGCAAGAAAAATTTGGAAATATTAGATAACCAGATAAAAAAGTTTGAAAAGGAATCCAACCGGCTTTCAACCGATTATTATAATGCTAAATCAAAAATTGAAGCCCTGAAAATGCAGCGCACCCCCGCACAAATTCAGGAAGCACAAAGCCTTGTAAATAAAGTTATTCAGGAAAAAATCACCTTGTACACCCGCTTGGAAAACTTTGAATCTTTCCTACGAGATGCTGATCAAAAGCGACAACAACTGGAAGAAGACATCCGCCAGTGGAGCGAAGGAAATGTCATTATTGCGCAGGCTTTGGAAGAAAAAAGTGGACAATTACTCCAGGCAAAGCAACGAATTTCCAATACAGACGAGAACTTCCGGCAATTGGCAGAGCAGCTCAGCCAGGCTTCTACGGCTTATAATGATAAAAATATTGAGTTTATCCGCCAACAAAATAAAGTTGCTTCGCTTCAACAGGAACTATCCTATCGGGAAAAACAACTCGTAGAACAGCATAAAATTCGGGAGAACAGCAATGCGGCCATTGAACACAATATTTTGGAAATAGGGCATCTCAACGAATCGCTCTACGAAATGGAACAGGAATTGCAACAGCTGTACGTTGAAAGAAAAGAACAGGAGATCACCCTGAGCGATGTGGAAGCACAATATTTTAAAACGAGGGGTGAAATTAATGAATTGGAAAATAAAATTCGGCATCTTTCTAAAACGACTCAAAATGCCCAGGTACTTATTAATAATTTGAAAGACAAACTGAACGATTTTAAATTCAAAATCACAGCTATCCATCAACGTATCCAAATTGAGTTTAATACAGATTTGTCCAGCGCACCAGCATTTCCAATGGAAGAGTCCATAGCGGAGGCTGATCTGGAAATAAAAGTGGATCGCTTAAAAAATCGTTTGGATAACTATGGCGAAATTAACCCGATGGCAGTAGAAGCCTATGATGAAATAAAAGAACGTTATGATGCTATATCACAACAGCAGGATGACATTATAAAGGCCAAAGACTCCTTATTAAAAACGATTAAAGAAATTGAAGAAACGGCAACTGCCCAATTTCTGGGTGCTTTTGAAAGAGCACGTTTGCATTTTATTGAGGTTTTCCGTAGTTTATTTACAGAGGATGATAATTGCGATTTGATCTTGTTAGACCCGGAGAGCCCCCTGGAATCTAAGATTGAAATTGTAGCAAAACCCAAAGGAAAGCGCCCGCAAACCATCAATCAACTTTCTGGCGGTGAAAAAACGCTCACGGCTACGGCTTTATTATTTGCGTTGTATCTCTTGAAACCTGCACCATTTTGTATTTTTGATGAAGTGGACGCGCCGCTGGATGATGCTAATATTAATAAATTTAATAAAATAATAAAGAAGTTTTCCAAAGACTCACAGTTTATTATTGTTACACATAATAAACTTACCATGGAAGCCGTGGACACGATTTATGGCGTTTTTATGGCAGAACAGGGCGTGTCAGGCGTTGCAGCAGTAGATTTTAGAAATTTCGAGCAAGTCGGAGCGTTTCAGGCAAAAAACTGACCTGCACAAATCATAATTTTATTTTTATCTATTCACTAAGAAAACATTCACTTTCTGTTATTTATATCATAAAATTTTTAAGTTTAACATTATACTAACTTCCAACCTTCTCGATAAGTGCGCGACACAAATTGATTGGCATCTTCAAAGTTGGTAATTTTCGTATTTTGCCCATCCCACAATAATTTGGTGCGCCCATAGTAGTCAAAGCCTCTACCATTGGTGCTCTGTTTGCGTAGGTTGTAGCTGCGAATCGCCAGATTTCCCATCAAAACAGTTTCGGTGAGAGGACCAGCATAGTCAAAAGAAGATGTTAATGCCAGGTGTTGTTTGCTTCCAAAACCAGCCTTGCAAGCCTCCGTCCAGGAAATCTGATGCCCATATTCAGGCAGTATTTTGACTGCCGGGTCTGGCGCGGGCATTTCTATTTTATCTCCATTTTTCAAATAAAGTTTTGGCTGATTGCCATAAGTGCCGCAAGTCATAATCCCTTTTTTGCCAATCATAATTACGCCGTTGCTGCTATCTGCCTCTGCAAGTGACTCATTTGCAGGGATTAAAGCAGGATGGAAAGGGCGAATGCCGCCGTCGGTCCAGTACATCGTCACTTCTGATTTATTGCGCGTAGTAGCAGGAAATTTCAGCTGCACGCTGGAGGATGGCGGGCAGCCTTCCGGGATGTATTCTGGCACCCAATCTTTGATAAACACCTGACCTACACTGCATTCCACCTCTGTGGGATACCCCAGGCCTAATACACGAAAAGCAGGGTCAATCAAATGGCAACCCATATCGCCCAGTGCACCTGTACCAAAATTCCACCAACCCCGCCACTTGAAAGGATGATACAAGGGGTGATAATCTACCCATTGCGCCGGACCAACCCATAGATCCCAATCAGTTTTATTCATAGATTCAATCAGGGGTGGTTTATCCGTCGGAACAGGAATACCCTGAGGCCATACCGGGCGGTTTGTCCAGATATGTACTTCGTACACTTTGCCGATTAAGCCCTTGTCCAACCAATCCATCATCACTTTTTGGCTTGGGTTGGAAGCGCCCTGATTGCCCATTTGGCTTACGACTTTATATTTTCGAGCCGCTTCCGTAAGTGTACGTGCCTCCTGGATGTTGTGCGTGAGTGGTTTTTGTACATAAACGTGCATACCGAGTTGCATTGCCGCCATGGCAGCTACTGCATGCGTATGATCGGGTGTAGAAATGGTAACCGCATCAATTGTATCCTTCATTTCTTCAAGCATTACCCGAAAATCTTTATAAAATTTGCTGTTAGGAAAAGCAGTGATACTCCCTTTGGCGCGGGCGGTGTCCACATCACAAAGTGCCACTACATTATTAGCACCATTATTCCAGGCATTCATAATATCGCTTTGCCCTTTACCGCCTGCTCCGATTGCAGCAATATTCAACCGATCACTCGGAGCGATAAATCCCTTTCCCAGCACATGCCGTGGCACAATAAAGAAGCTACCTGCAGCCAAGACACTATTTTTGAGGAATTTTCTTCTGCCAACTATTTTTTGATCTCGCATCGTATAAAGATTTTTAGCTTGAAATCCAAATGTAGTAGAAAAATATGAAAACAAAAAAGCGATTGATACAAAAGATAGCCATTCATTTGGCGTACGCTGATGGCTCCAAATCTAAAAAAGAAGTTACCCCAAAATGAATTTTTTTCCTTCTATAAAACCATTGCACTTTTTTCAACCGTACTGAAGGGTAAATCATCATTCAAAAACAAGATTTACATTTCTTATTGTCATTTTTCTTAATCCAAAATAGAAGTACATGAAGAACGTATTACCATGGCGCTTTCTGCCGTCGCAGAAAGGGATGCTGATTTTTTTGCTTGCGTTAAGCGCGAGCTTTATACTACAAGCCTCCAGCCACCGCGAGGCGCCATTGATCGCCAATGATCCTTTGGCAGATAACACCGATCTCTACGCTTTCCGTAGTCCTGACAATCCGAACACGATCACGATTATTGCGAATTACATTCCTGGAGAATTGCCCTTCGGCGGTCCGAATTATTACACTTTTGGTGAAAATATTCGCTATGAAATTCATATTGATAACGATGTGAATACGCCTGGTGATGACATCATTTACCGCTTTACTTTTCAGCAAGTGAATGAAGATCCCACGACGTTTTTCAATATTCGCCTGGGAAAGCAAAATCTGAAGACGACTTTCACAATGGAGCGCAGCATTAATGGCGGTATGAGCTTTCAGACGCTCATTTCTAATGGCATTGTACCACCAAACAACATTGGCCCGCGCTCTATCGAAGGCGGCGCTGGCTTGGGCACTGCGAATTATGAAAGTTTGATCCAGGCAGCGATTGCGACGACTGGCAATGGCGAAAAAGTCTTTTGCGGACCAGTAGATGACCCATTTTACGTGGATTTGGGCGGAATTTTTGATCTGGGTGATTCGCCGCGCCAAACTACCAAAATCAGAGATGGTTTGGCGAAGTACAATGTTCACAGCATTGCCATTCAAGTACCGATTAGCATTTTGCAAAAGGACGGCAAGAACGTTAATCAAGCGGTAAATATCCTGGATGGCGATTTTGTAATTGGCGTTTGGGCATCTGCCAGCCGCCGCGCCATTCGTACCTTGAATACTGATGGCACCGCTCCCAATGATATGGGCGACTGGGTGCAAGTGTCGCGCCTCGGGATGCCTTTGACTAACGAAGCAGTCATTCCACTTGGTTTTAAAGACCGCTGGAATTTTGAAACACCTTATCAGGATTTGGCAAACCTTTCGGTTTATGGCAATTTCTTTTACAATCCAGAATTGGCGCTGTACATGGACGATAGCCAGTTTGGCGGCGCTGTGCCAGCATTTGCAGGCCTTCGCATCCAAAGTAAATCGCTTGGTTCGTTCGACTTCCGCAATGGTAAGGATGGTTTGTTTGGCTTAAAAGGCAATCCGGCATTGGCAGGTACGGCTTTGGATGACGCAGTTTTCGGCACTTTGTTGCTACCAGCGGCCGCCTCCCCGCGTGCGGTGGATTTGTGGCCGATTTTCCATACGGGTGTTCCAAATTTAATACCCTATCAGTTGGCTACTGGCAAAAACGGGAATCCTCTGGCTGCGGGTAAACCCTTCATTAACAACTTTTTACCGAATGGTGGCGATATGTTGCGCCTCAATATGGCGGTACCGGTTACGCCGCGCAATGATCCAGATTTTAGTTCTTTGGGTATCGTACAAGCAGCGGTTTTGGGCTTAACCGATCCTCGATTTACTGCAAATACAAATATTCAATTTATTCCTAATATGGACGGCTTTCCAAATGGCCGCCGACTCGAAGATGATGTGACGCGTATTGAGTTACAGGCAGTAGCTGGTGTAGCCCTTGCTGCCATTGGCTTGTGGTACGATGATTATGTGCCTGGAAGTACGCCTTCACCAGTTACGAATCTTTTAGTAAATGTTTTGCAATATTCTACTGGTGTAGAGGCTAATGATGCCACTTTCAGAAGCCAATTTCCTTATCTGGCAAGCCCTTGGCGTGGCACAGAGACAGGGCAATAAGGTATTTTTTGATAAAATCAAGATTTACTAAATCTTTAAGATTTAGCAAACCTGATATGATTGTGTTTTATTCATTTTTAATTAAAAGAAACAATGAAAAAGCTAAATATAATTTTATTCATTTTTATAATGGTGGCGCAATTGGCTTGGGCTTCCAGCCACCGCGAAGCGCCCTTGATTTCCAACGATCCATTAGCGGATAATACCGATTTGTATGCTTTCCGCAGCCCGGATAATCCCGATATGGTGACGATTATCGCTTGTTATGTGCCGATGCAATTGCCCCACGGCGGCCCAAATTATTATGGTTTCGGTGAAAATATTCGCTACGAAATTCATATTGATAATAATATTGCCACAACTGGTGATGATATTATTTATCGCTTTACTTTCAAGAAGGTATATGAAGACCCAACTACGTTTTTTTATATCCGATTGGGTAAAGAAAATCATAAAACGACTTATACGCTTGAAAAAAGCACCAACGGCGGCGCTACTTTCCAAACCGTGGTGATGAATGGCATCGTGCCACCGAATAATATTGGTCCTCGTTCGATTGAAGGTGGAGCAGGTTTGAATACAACGTACCAGGCATTAATGACAAATGCGATTAGAACAGCAAATAGCGGCGAGAAAGTTTTCTGCGGCCCAACCGACGACCCATTTTTTGTAGATTTGGGGGGTGTTTTTGATCTCGGCGATATGCCTCGTCAGAACAATGCACCAAGAGATGGCGTAGGCTGTTTGAATGTTTCAACGATTGCGATTCAAGTGCCGATTTCGATGTTGCAAAAAGATGGCAAAACCGCTGCACAGGCGGCGAATATTTTAGATTCTGATTTTGTAATCGGGGTTTGGGCATCTGCCAGCCGCCGCCAGATCAGAACCTTGAATTCTTCAACTTATAACGAATCTTACGATGGCGATTGGGTGCAGGTGTCGCGTCTCGGTATGCCGTTGACCAACGAAGCTGTGATTCCGATTGGTTTTAAAGACTTGTGGAATGCAACGACCCCTTATCAGGATTTAGCGAATCTTTCGACTTTCGGCGACTTTTTCTACAACCCCGAACTCGCCTTGTACATGGATGATAGCTTATTTGGTGGCGCGGTGCCAGCGTTTGCACCTCTGCGTATCCAACGCAATTCCTTGCAATCCTTCGATTTTGGTTTTGGACAGGATGGCTTATTTAGTTTGAAAGGCAATCCAGCATTGGCGGGTACGGCTTTGGATGATGCAGTTTTTGGAACGTTATTGCTACCGAAGGCAGGAGCTGCCCGTTCCGTAGATTTGTGGCCTATTTTCCACACAGGAGTTCCGAATTTAGCGCCTTATCAATTGGCAACTGGTAAAAACGGCAACCCTTTAGCGAATGGTAAACCGTTCATTAACAATTTTTTACCTAATGGTGGCGATATGCTCCGCCTGAACATGGCAGTGCCAGTGACCCCGCGCAACGACCCGAATTTCAGTCCTTTAGGCATTGTACAAGCGGCGGTGCTGGGTTTAACCAATCCGACTTATGCCGGTAATACCAATCTTCAATTTATTCCGAATATGGACGGTTTCCCGAATGGCCGCCGGCTGGAGGATGATGTTACAACGATTGAATTGCAAGCGGTAGCTGGCGTCGCCCTTGCTGCGATTGGCTTGTGGTACGATGACTACATCGCTGGAGGTCCGAATCCAGTGACGCAAGATTTGTTGGATGTTTTGACTTATGATCCTGGCGTAAATGCGAATGATACTACACTGAAAGCCACTTTCCCGTATGTCCAGACACCCTGGTCGGGCACGAGCAAATGCTCCGGGGAAGCGCGGGAATACGATCAGCCAGATATTTTACCGCCAACGATGACCACCAGCGTGACGGGCTTGGATGCGCCAGATGTTTTTGCTTATAACTTTCCAAATCCCTTCAAAAATTCCACGACTTTCCGCTACCGCGTGCGCGTAGGAAGTAAAGTAGGAATTCATATCTATGATATCAATGGCAAGTTATTGCAAACAATATTAAATGAAAATTTACAACCTGGTGAATATCAGATAGATTGGAACGCCACCAAATTGGCAGCAGGAACTTACATTGCAAAGATTACTTCCGGTAACAGTATCCTGCAAACCGTGAAATTGACGAAAACGAATTAAATGGTTTGGCGCATTTTCAAGATGTGCCAAACTTTTCGAAATCAAAAATTTAAGTAAGAGGAAATTATAGCTGTTTAATTTTTATGAAGCGCACTTATTTTTATAAAAAGCAAATGAGTGCGCTTTTCCTTAAAATTATATAAAAATGAAAAATGTTATATACTCATTAATTGTATTGGGTATTTGTTGGTCTTGTAATAATGATAATTCCCGAAAAACAATGGAGTCATTGGAAATTCCTGAGCTTTTGCAGCGTCAGGCGGTCATTGGACCGACCGAAGAAATGGGTAATGTAAATGATTTATATAATAATTTGGTAGCAAAAATTAAAGCCGATCCCAAAAATTATGATGCAAAATTAAGTCTGGCAGAATTATTTATGCAGGAAGCCCGTATTTCCGGTGAGCATGGCCATTATTTCCCCGCCGCACTGACGATTGTTAATGCAGTATTAAATGAGAACCCCGAACAAGGCCTAAAGTATCGTGCGATGCTCGATAAAGCCTCCGTGTTGTTATCTTTGCACCAATTTGCAGAAGCCAAGAAAATAGGAGAGGAGGCTGTGAAATTAAACCCTTATGATGCTGGTATTTACGGTGTTTTGGTAGATGCAAATGTGGAATTGGGCAATTATGAAGAAGCCGTGAAAATGTCGGATAAAATGATTTCGGTGCGTCCGGATATTCGTTCTTACAGTCGTATTTCTTATTTACGCGAGATTCACGGTCAACCTGAAGGCTCGATTGAAGCCATGAAATTAGCCGTTTCCGCGGGTTATCCAGGGCTGGAACAAACCGAATGGGCGCGCTTGGTATTGGGAAATTTATATAAAAATTATGGACATTTAGATAGCGCTGAAATGCAATATAATATCGCGCTTTCCACGCGTCCGAATTATCCCTTTGCAATAGCAGCATTGGCGGAGGTGGAAGCCTTGAAAGGAAATAATGCTAAAGCAAAAGAATTGCTGGAAAAGGCTTGTACGCTGATCCCAGAGGTTGGTTTTTATGTAGAATTGGCAAAAATGGAAAAAGAAAATGGCAACGCCGAACGCGCTAAAAAGCTAACCGACGAAATTTTGGCAATGCTGGCGGATGATGAAGCTTCGGGGCACATGATGTCCTTGGAGTACGCTGAGGTGTATATGGATTTGTTGGATAATTTGGATAAGGCTTTGGAATATGCGAAGAAGGAATACGCTGCTCGCCCAAATAATATTGATGTAAATAAAAGTCTAGCTGTTATTTACTATCGAAAAGGAAATTATAATAAATCGAGCGAACATTTAACGAAAGCTTTAAAGACGAAGTCTGAAAATCCTGAACTACTGTGCTTGGAGGGTTTGTTGAAATTAAAAGATAGCGCGAATGTAGAAGGCAAACAATTAATTAGACAAGCTTTTTCGATGAACCCATATTTGAGTTGTTCTTATTGCAATGAAGCAAAACAAATGTTATAATCAAAATATGGCGCATTTCCAAAATGTGCCATATTTATAACAGGAGTTACGCACTAAATAAAGCAAAAAAAAGTAATAACTTTACAG
>CAZGJN010000031.1:0-46224 GCA_964526645.1 uncultured Saprospiraceae bacterium | reverse complement strand
TGAAATCCGCTACTGCACTGGGGTCAGAGAGAAAATTTTCTACGATCCAGTTTATTTTTTCCGTTTTGCTTAATTTGGAAAAGCCGCTGATTGTTTTTTTATCCTGCATTTTCATTAGATGCCAGAAGTCAGATGCCAGATAACAGACAACTAACTATTTAAATATTGCATTAAGTTATAATCTCTAATTTTACTTGCTCCGAAACTACCGAATCCTCAAAAAAGCATTCGCCAATTCCAGCCCTTGCACTTGGGCATCCACATAATCATACAGCTCTTGGTAACCGCCGCGCGCGTGTTGGAGAAAACCGGACGCTTGACCATACACTGCATTGACATTCACTTTGTTTACAAGATAATACCCATCCAAAAAATGTTTAATACCTCCGGAAATGATGACCTGTTTGCACAACATTTTATCACCCAGTTCTTGGGCTAACTGATTCGTCATCAGTACCATTTCCTCTGCGCTATGCCCCACATTGGCGAGCTGGTTATAAATAGTTTGTTTTGTTTCTTCACTGCGCAACAATTCCAGCTTAGCAAAATTCGTACCGCCATTCGCAGCAAAATCCACTGCTGCCAAAGGCATTTGAAACAATGCTTTGAGGCTCTCATAGCCCATGCCCTGTCCCACTTCTTTGACAATCAGGGGGATGTCCATCCGTTCCAGAACGGTAGCAATGGTCTCAAGTGGCGCTTTCGCAAAACGGTCGCCCTCGGGCTGGAGCCATTCCTGAAAAGGATTGACGTGAATAATCAAACCATCCGCCTGCAACTTTGCCAGCAAATCTTTTATCAAAAAATACCTGCCCCGTTCTACAATCTGCTCGATCTGGGCGATTCCCAAATTCGCGTAAAGCGGCAGGTCGTCACCGATTTTATCCCGCACATCAAAGTCTGGCAGCGTTTCGTCACTGGTGAGTAGCGCCCGGCAGGAGCCCAGCCCCATGCCCATGCCGAAATCGCGGCAGGCCCGCGCCAGGTTGTGGTTGATCGTGTGCGCCCATTCGGTGCCGCCCGTCATGCTCGACACCCACATGGGTACGCGCATGGTTTTGCCGAGGAAAAGGAAGTTTTTCAGGCTGCCCCGCTGCGGGTGCGCCGCCAGCAAAGGCTCGTAGTAGAATCGCTGGTCGAGTTCGCCACGCTCCACCTGCGAGCGAAACGCCAGTTCGATGTGATCCCGCTTGCGCGCTGCTGCGGTGGGGTCATCATCCGGTATGGGGAGCACATTTTCTTCCACTTCTCTTGAATTGATCATGTATGATTGACCATTTATGGTTGGCAACTAAGGCGTACTTCGTACCGCTTACTTCCAACTTCTTTTACAAAGGTACAGGAAATTTTTGTTTGACGCTTTTGGAGAAACAACAAGAACAAAGAATGGTTTATCGGATAGGAGATTAGGACTTGTGAGTTGTAGGTTTAGAACATTCTTGTAAATTTGCCAACGCAAAACAGATGCTTCTCATCCAAACACCACTGAATGGAATTTCGCACACTCTCTATTATTATTCCAGCTTATAACGAAGGCGCAACGATTCATTTGATCCTCGACAAAGTGCGAGCAGTTCAATTGCCCAATAGAATTGAAAAAGAGGTAATTATAATTAACGATTGTTCAAAAGATAATACCGAAGAAGCTATTTTGAAATACAAAGCGGCTCATTTGGATTTCAACATCCAATACTTCAAACACGAAGTGAACCAGGGCAAAGGCGCGGCGCTACACACGGGCATCGCTCGGGCGACCGGCGAGTATCTGATCATTCAGGATGCGGATTTGGAGTACGACCCCGAAGAGTATAATCTGCTGCTCCAGCCTGTGCTGAAAGGCTTTGCGGATGTGGTGTACGGCTCGCGCTTTATGGGAGGCAATCCGCACCGAATTTTATTTTTCTGGCATTCGATTGGCAATAAATTCCTGACTTTTTTGTCGAATCTATTTACCGATTTGAACCTGACCGATATGGAAACCTGCTATAAAATGTTCCGATCGGATTTAATCAAAGGCTTGAATTTGAAAGAAAAGCGCTTTGGCTTTGAGCCGGAGGTAACTGCAAAAATTGCCAGGATTCCTAAAGTGCGGATTTATGAAGTGGGTATTTCCTACTACGGCAGAACCTATGAGGAAGGCAAGAAAATAGGCTGGCGCGATGGTTTTCGGGCGATTTATTGCATCTTGAAATATGGGCTTTTTAAATTGTGAAAGTGGTATCGGTAAATTGGAACAATGAAACCATGAAACAATCAAAAACACTTGGATTACTTGTCCTGATTGGATTGACTGCTTCGCTGCTCTTGGTGCGGTACCAGCCTTACATTTTGCAGGCGAATCGTGTTTATTATCAAATCTACGGCGATGGTTTTAAAAATTATGCCACTATATTGTATCATGTAAAGCAGGATAGCTCCTATTTGCACTACGGCGGTATGAATTATCCCTATGGCGAGCATGTTATGTTTACGGATGGGCAGCCGATCTTGGCTAATGCCATCAAGTGGATCAGTCGGAATGTGGTGGATATTTCAGATTACACCGTAGCGGTGATCAACCTCGCGCCCATTTTGTCCTTTTTGCTGTGCGGTATTTTGTTGTATCTGATTTTTGTGCGGCTTGGTCTGCCGGTGTGGTATAGTATTTTGGTGGCTACAGCATTGACGATGCTTTCGCCGCAAACCTATCGCTTGGTAGGGCATTATTCTTTGTCGTATGCTTTTGTAATCCCAGCTATTTTGTACTTTTTACTGCGCTTTGAAGCAAAGCCGGCTTGGAAGTGGAGCATCTCTACCAGTCTTCTACTGATCATAAGTGCCCAATTTCACTTTTATTTTTTTGGTATCGGCGCGATGCTGATCGCTTTTTATTTTCTGTTTCATTTATTGCGAAATTTCAGCTGGCAGAAGGTAGGACAGTTAGCCGGCCACTTTGCCATTCAGGTGATTGTGCCCTTTATTTTTTTGCAAGGATGGCTGCGTTGGAGTGACCATGTGCCCGACCGCCCGGCCATTCCGCTTGGCTTTCTGGGTTATCATGCACACTGGGAAGGCATCATGACTTCTAATTTTATACCTTACTGGGATTGGTTGGATAAAAAAGTGGTGGATATTCGAGGCATGAACATCGAAGGGGAAGCTTATGTGGGGATTGCAGCCGTCGTTTTTTTTCTAGCGTTACTCATCCGCTGGGGCAGTAGGAAATTTCATCAACCTTTTTTGACCGATAGCACGCCTGTTTTTTTAAAAAATTTATTTCCCGCCGCTTTTGTCGTCCTGCTACTCTCCTTAGGGTTGCCTTTTACTATTCCGGGCTTGGATTTTCTGGTAGATTATGTAGGTCCTTATCGGCAATTTAGAGGGCAGGGGCGCTTCGCCTGGGTGTTTTATTACAGCTGGAATATCATCACCTGGTACAGTTTGTTTCATATTGCAAAAAAAATAACACGCGGCTGGCAAAGACACTTGCTACTCAGTGTTGCCCTTTTATTTTTGGCTTTTGAAGCCTATCATTACGCAATCAAAGCGACTCCCCCGCCTTGGCAAGACCCAAAGTTGAATAAAACAGCCTTTGAAGCCAGCCCGCAGTATTGGTTTAAAAACATAGACATCCGGCGATACCAGGCGGTACTCCCCCTGCCCTATTATCATGTGGGGTCTGAAAATATGCAAGACGAGTACCACGGCGATCTGTTGCGACTGAGCCTGATTCCTGGATTGCATTATCAAGTGCCAAGTATGGGCGTGTGGCTGAGCCGTACTTCCTACGAGCAAACGCTCAAAATGTTCCCCATCACGCTCCTGCCCTACCGCCCTTATCAGTTTGTGGAAGATTTGCCCAATCAAAAACCTTTGCTGATCGTGCTAGACAAAGCGCAATTCGCTGCCTCTAAACGCAACTATGGCTACTTGCTGCGTTTTGCAAAGCCCCTGTACGATGATGAGTTGATGCAACTATTTGAAATAGAGATAGATGCTTTTAATAAAAGTGTAGAAGCCTGGCAGCAAGATGTAGAAAATGGATGGCAAGGCTCGAAGAAAACTTATGTTCGCATCGGCAACTTATGGCTACCGGATAGTACCCAACAAGTACTTTATATGAACTTTGACAGCCTGGCTTCCCAGCAGGTGTATCAAGGGAAAGGAGCTTTGGAGCTACCACTGAAAAAGCGGATTCAGATTTTTGAACAAAAAATGCCTGCTGCACATAATACTTGCGAAGTTTGGGTTTACCTCGGCAAGGATCAGTACGCTCGTACCAATTTTAAGGCTTGGGAAATAGCCGCGGATGGAACAGAAACGATGATCGCACACAATGGTACGCGTTTTGACCTTGTTGTTTTGGATAATAATGGCTGGGGGCTGGTACAGTTTCCGATCAATCTGAAAGATGGTGCCAATAAGGTCCGGTTTGAGCTGGAATGTAAGGAAATACAACATTCTAAAGTGTTCTTGGATGAGCTACTCATTCGCCCCAGCAGCATCACGGTTTTTTGGGAACGAGCAGGTTGGCTGGTATACAATAATCTGTGGTTTCCGAAAGCTGAAAATACTGTGAATTGAATTTTACAATATAACCTGGCGCACTTTTTTATAATACGGTCTGGCGCATTTCTAAAATGTACCAGACTTCTACCAAATTTAAACCGAGAAGGCGCAAATTTTAAAAATTAAACAGTTGTAAATCCGTAAGTTATTCGATTTTTCAATATAACATCATCAATTTCAATTGATATAAAATCATTGCTTTTGAGTATTTTATTGGAGATTTCTATAACCATTTTTTACGTTTAAAAAAGAAAAGCATCAGGATAGTAATGACAATCATCAGCCCCCACACAAAAAAATAACCGTATCGCCACTTTAGCTCAGGGATATTTTCAAAATTCATACCATACACGCCTACCAGGAAAGTCAGGGGAATAAAAATAGTAGAAATAATAGTTAATAACTGCATGATATTATTCATCCGATAGCTAATTTCGGAGAGGTACAAATCATACAAACCGTTGAGAATATCACGATAGGTCTCCACCATATCAATCACTTGTACAATATGATCATATAAATCGCGGGTAAACACTTCGGTACTTTCTTGTACCACTGGGCAATCTGTCTTGACAAACCAGTTGATCGCTTCGCGCAATGGTAGGACAGATCGGCGCAAGAGCAGCATTTGCAATTTGAGTTGGTGAATTTTTCCCTTTGTGTGATTATTCGGGTTATACATGACCTCCTCTTCCAGGGATTCGATGGCATCTTGCAGTTGGTCGAGCACCAAAAAATAATGATCCACCACGCTATCTGCCAGGGCATAAGCGAGGTAGTCACTGCCGCGTTTGCGGATACGACCACTGGCGGTGCGAATACGCTCCCGGATGGGGGCAAAGGTATCATCGTCTTTTTCTTGGAAAGAAAGCAAAAAATTATGCCCGGCGAATATGGCAATATGCTCGGTATGGATTTCTTTTATTCCTTTGTCAAATGTGATTGCATGCAGAATGATAAAAATACCATCCTCGTATTCCTCAAACTTTGGTCGTTGTTGTGTATCCAGTACATCTTCCAAAATAAGTGAGTGGACATTGTACAGGCTGCCCAGGCGCTCTATCAAAGAGACATTGTGTAAGCCTTTTACATCATACCAAGTGACAAAATGGTTGGTCTCGGATGCTGGAAAATCATCTTTCAGCCTTTTTTCTATCAAATGCTCCTCATTGTATTGCAACATCAATACGTCGGATACATCTACTTTTTGTTCCCCTGTAAACACAAGGGTGCCCGGTGGCAAACCAGGTTTGCGGGTGTGTAGTTTTATTTTCTTATTTTTTTTGGGTTTCATTATTTTTGATGACTATATGAGACTCTTGGATCAAGCCATCCATACAAAATATCTGCAATCAATAAACCTAACATAATCAATACGGAAGATAACATCAAAACGGTATAAACGACCGGAAAATCATTTGTTCTGATGGCTTCTACCGTCAGTTGCCCCATACCAGGCACATTAAAAATGACTTCAATCACAACGGATCCGGCTAAAGCCGCAGGAAAAACAGAAGCAAACAAGGTAATAATCGGGAATAGTGCATTGCGGAAAGCGTGCTTCCAAACTACTTTTTTTTCACCCAAACCTTTAGCGCGCGCGGTGCGGATATAATCTTGCTTCAACACGTCCAGCATGCCGCCTCGCATCTGTCGCGAAATAAAAGCCAGTGAGTTGTAAGTAAGACAAAAAACCGGCAAAATAAGCCTGGGTACGCGTTCCGCCAAAATATCCCAAGCAGAAGGATGCTCCGGCAAATCACCCATTCCGCGGGCAGGGTTCGGAAAAATGTACATTCCATATTCCGGCGTTGTAAAAAAAATCAGCAACAGGGTAGCAATCCAAAATACGGGCAGCGAATGCAATAGAAACAACAATACGGTGATAAAGCGATCCTGCCAGCTGTTTCTGCGTACAGCCGAAAAAACGCCCAAAGGAATAGACAGTAAATAGGCAAAAAAAATAGCTAAGCCATTCATAATCAGCGTCCAGAATAAGGCATCGTTCATCTTACTCGCCACCGGGCGACCATCCATGTAGCTAATGCCAAAATCCCCCCGAAGGAATTTGCCAAACCAGTTTTGGTATTGATTATCCCAGCCGTACCATTTAAAATCAGGGACATACAGCTTCCATCTTGTCGCTGCTGTTTTTACTTTTTCATAGCCATTTTTTATATCCTGTATTTGCTGGAGGCTCAAGTGCGTCAAAGCACTATCCTGTTTCGCTAAATTGATCAAAGTGTCTATTGTGCCAGTGATCTGAGGGTCTTTGTATTGAAAATATAATTGACGCGTATTGCTTCGCAACCTGCTCAGGTTTTCAAAAGGAACAGTGTCCGGCAGTTCCTGTAAAAAATTCTCAAAAGATCGGATATTTGCCTGATAAGCAGCAATTTGCGTCCAGTTGCCGTGCTGAGCAATAAGTTGGCGCATCGCCTTGCGGCGATCCCGCTCCAAAATTCGATACAAAGTATCCGGGTAAGCAGCAGCAGAAAGGGAAAAATAAAAAACAGGTTTATCAAGCCCCAGCAATCGAGCCGTTTCTTTATAAACCCGCTCTCTGTCTTTCAGATACGTTCCGTCATTATCGGATTTCTTGTTGACGGATTCCACCGGATCGCCAGGCGCTACCTTGCTAAGCCCAAACGCCAGTAGGGAAATGAGCAGCAGCGTAGGGACAAAGAGCAGTATTCGTTTGAGCAAATAGCGAAACATATAGCCATTTGATTATCAATAGTTCAGCATAGAGCGGCTCCATTTTGATGCGCATCATGCTTTGTGTGCTCCAAATCAGCACCTGAAGCACACACCCTCAAGTACTGATTTGGATTATAAGCCAATGTGCTGATTTGGTTTCATCTATCTATAAATCAGCTTTTTGTAAAAAAAATAGCTGTTATTTGTATCTTAACAAAATTATAAGACTTTCAACTGTTGACTTTAAAACTACTTGACTAACTTACTACAAATTCAGCTTGATCTGATTCGGCGTAAAACCAGGCAAAATAGAAGTAGCCTCTGCATCAAACCGCTTGTGTATCAAAACTCGATTCGTAGGTATAAAAAGGAAAATAAAAGGCTGCTCGTCGTACAAAATTGCCTGAAATCGCTTGTACAATGCCGCTCTTTTTGCATCATCCAGGGTCACTTGAATCTCGTCAATCAATTTATCCGCTTCGGCATTTTCAAAATTGGCGTGATTGCTACCGCCCGCCAAGCCCTCGGAATGCCAGTCTTGCTTAGGATCCCAAGTAATGGGAGGGATCGTTCTGCCGCCCACCGCCAACTCATGCTTGTCAGCGCGTACATCTTCCATGATCACCCTGAATTCTTTGGGGACTATTTCAATACCGATACCAGCTTGCTTGGCCGTACCCTGCATGAGCAAAATCGCGTTGCGCCCCGACTCACTGGTAGCCGACACCTGGCAGCCCAGGGTAAGTTCTACGCGCTCGCCATTGATTTCTTTATCCACAATGCCATTGTTGTTGGTGTCTTTCCAGCCAGCTTGCTGAAGCAAATCCTTCGCTTTAGCCACATTATAATCCACCAACTTCAAGCTTTTATCATACTCTTTGGAAGAAGGCAGTAGCGGCAAAGCTGTGCGTTCGCCAAACCCATCATAAACAGTGTTGATAATCTCATCAATATCAATGGCATGCGCCAAAGCACGCCGCACGCGCTTGTCGGAAAGCTTGGGGTTTTTATTGTTGATGTAAATACAATTGTAAGCCAACGCTGGCGGTGTATGAAAATTGTATCGCTCTTGCACAAAAGGCAAACTGCGCAGATCAAGAAAATCTTTTGTATCCAGTTCCGTTACAACGTCTATTTCTTCAGCCTTCACGGCAGCGAGTACCGCAGCGGGATCGGTGATGGGTAAAAACTCCAGCTTATCCGGAAAAGCCTCTAAACCAGGGTATTTTGATGCCAATTGGTTACCCCACCAGTTGGCTTTTTTTGTCAACACAATTTTCTGCCCGCTCTGCCATTCCTCAAATTGATAAGGTCCTGAACCAACTACAAACCCCTTCTCGCGTGCATATTTTTCATTGTTAAAAGCTTCTGCGAATTGCTTCAACTTCTCGCTCGACTTAGCTAATGCTTCTGCCTTTGCCGGATCCGCCAGATCGGCTAATGGAATCTCTTTCATTAAGCCCTGAGGATCATAGATATAAGCGGGCATAATGGCAAAACCATTGCTGATGGATTCTTCGCCAAGAATATATTTTTCATTGGTGATCACGGTAAATTTCTTCGGATTGGAAGGATCCACTTGTACATCCTTTATGAAAGCCAGGTATGCCCTGAAGGCTTGTGCCTGCACCAGCGGGTTGAAAACAGCTTTGAGGGTAAAAATGAAATCCTGTGCTGTGATCGGGGTGCCATTATCCCACTGCGCTTCTTCAAAAATCTCATAAGTGTAAGCAACGCCGCCTTTCCAAGGTCCATCTGTGATGTCCTGGATAACAGGACGTGCTTTTGCCAACTGTGGAATGAACTCGTAGGTCTGCGGATCAATCGTAAGCAAGTATTGGAAAATCTGATCCACTATTTGACGGGCATAATTGCTGGTAGTCAATACAGGATTCAGCCGATCTGCTTCGGCGCGCAGGCGAATGCTCAGTATATTTTCGGTGCGTTTGAAATCTACTTGTGTTTTCTTAGAATCGGTTTTGCAAGATACGATGGCGAAAACGCCAATAAATGTGATGATGATTAGCGTGAAAAAACGATTCATGGGTTGTGCGGTTTTGGTTTGAAAAAGACAAAGATAGAGGAATTATTTCATCCTGTATTATTTTTTAAAAGCCATTCGATGAGTGCCTGTTGTGTAAAATTATTGAATTGCCAATTCCTTGAGCTTGCCAAATTTAATTGCTCTTATTTTGCTGGGTTTGCTTTCCACGTGCTGCCGATTGACCGCCACCACTGCGTACTGCTGCGTGATGCCTTCTTCCGCGCGGGTATCCACAAATTCAAATTTTTTCTTTTTATCAAAAAAAGGTGTGATGTGAATGATATTTTCGGGGTTTTCCCAATTAAAGTTTTCTGTTTTTGTACCCAAAAAACGATACACCACATAATAAGCCGCCGGATTGGCCTTGTCCATTTTGTTGGGCTTCCATCGCACGCGCACATTGCCATCTTTCACTTTTAAAACGCGCAATACGGGTGCTTGATTCGTTTTTTCCGTTACATTCACCGGCGTGGGCAACAAGGCAGGGACTTGGTAGTAAACAGCCAAAGAATCTTTTACTCCAAGCCTATTTTCCAGGAGCGATTTTGAACTGAAATAGATGCTTCCTGCACTTTTGAAATTGCCACGGTTCAACTTGATTTGTTTCGGCGTTTCATTGGCATCGTGCCAGGCAGGCTCTTGGTTATTCGCTACTTTGTAAGCAGCATGCCCAATGTACAATTCCACGTCTTGCACGCGGGTGCTCCACCAATTGAGTAAAATCTGATGATCCGCAGGCGGAAACCCAATATTCCAGTAGAGTTGTGGCGCTACATAATCGAGCCAACCCAGTCGAATCCATTTCAACACATCGGCGTACAGGTCGTCGTAGCAAGTTTGCGAAGCGCGCGTATCCGAGCCATTGGCGGGGTCTTTGTCGCGATTGCGCCAAACCCCAAAAGGACTGATACCAAATTTCACATAAGGCTTGAGTTCTTTGATAGTGGCAGAAATAGTTTCGATCAGGGAATCTACATTGCTGCGCCGCCAGTCATCAATATTGTTAAAACGATTGCCGTAGCGCCAAAAGTCGGTGCTATCAGGAAAAACCTCGCCTTTGATCTTATAAGGGTAAAAATAATCATCAAAGTGAATGGCATCTACATCGTACTTGGTCACTACTTCCGATACAATATCCCTCAAATGCTGGCGCACGGCAGGTAGCGCCGGGTTGAAATAAAAGCGATCGCCATACTTCACCATCCAGTCGCGGTGTTTGTAAAAAGCATGGTCCTTGGACAAACTCATGGTATCGGTATCGGTTGTAGCGCGATAGGGATTGAGCCAGGCATGAAATTCAAAACCCTGGCGATGTGCTTCTTCGATCATAAATTTCAGTGGATCATAATCTGGCTGGGGTGGTGTGCCTTGCTTACCGGTGAGGTACCTCGACCAGGGCGCTAAAGCCGATGGATAAAAAGCATCAGCGGCTGGACGTACCTGCACAATCACTGCGTTTAAGCCAATCTCCTTGTATCGTTCCAATAATTTTTTCCACTGTTCTTTGTGCGCAATGGCATCCGGGGTGGGTGACTTGGGGAAATCAATATTGGAAACCGTTGCTACCCACACTCCGCGGAACTCTCGCTTGGGCGAATCGGGTTGTGCACGCAACGTGGTGCCCCAAAAAATCAACACCAGTAAGGCGATAGACCAGTTTTTCATAAGCAAGCTTTTCAGCAAATATAAAGGCTTCATTTGGAAAAAGGGGGAATTCTATCAAGAGAAAGCTGAAATGTAGCATTTGAAGGTATCAATTCCCAAAAAATGTAAGCCCACGATACCGCTATTTCGAGTTTTTTGCATAAACGAGCATTGCCTTTGCAAGCTGGGCGGCTAATCGGGCATTGTTCAAAACCAATTGGATATTTGCACGCAGGCTATTGCCCTGGGTTAATTCTTCTATTTTTGTCAGTAAAAAAGGGGTCACGGCTTTGCCTTTTACGCCCTGATTATCAGCCTCTTGCAGGGCTTTTTCAATCGCACTGTACACCACATCCTGAGGTAAGGCAAATGTTTCAGGAATTGGATTGGCAATCACTACTCCACCCTGCAAACCCATTGCCCACTTTAGCTGAATGGCTTTCGCCAAATCGGCTACCTCATCCAAGCGATAATCCACCGATAAACCGCTCTGCGTCATATAAAAAGCGGGAAATTCATCTGTTCGAAAACCGATAACCGGCACGCCTTTTGTTTCCAGGTATTCGAGTGTGAGCGGCAAATCGAGGATCGCTTTTGCACCGGCACAAACCACTGCGACGTTGGTACGCGCCAGTTCCTCTAAATCCGCAGAAATGTCTAGCGTTTGGGTAGCACCGCGATGCACCCCGCCAATACCTCCCGTAGCAAAGACCTCAATACCAGCCATCCGCGCAATAATCATCGTAGCCGCAACGGTCGTAGCGCCGTCGAAACCTTTAGCTGCCACAAACGGTAAATCCCGCCGACTACATTTTGGCACACTTTTTCCTTTTCTACCCAAACGCTCCACTTCTTCAACCGACAAACCAACCTTCAGCCTGCCGTCTATCACTGCAATCGAAGCAGGAATTGCGCCTTCTGTTAGCACCGCCGACTCCACTTGCTGCGCTGTTTCCACATTCTGCGGATAGGGCATTCCATGAGCAATAATCGTTGACTCAAGCGCCACTACGGGCATGTTTGTATTGAGGGCTTGCGCAACTGTTGCCGATACTTCCAGAAAAGAATGGTATGGCATAAAAATGTAATTTGTAAAGTTTTAAAATACCGATGCCTTTTAGCCAAGCGTGTAAAATAGTGTTAATCTTTTATTAATCGTCCTACCTGTACCAAACGCTTTGGTACTGCAAGTGTATTTTTGTGAAAATAATCACAGGATGATAAAGTGGACAAATATAATTTTGCTTTTGTTTTTGTTCGCCAGTGCTGTAGCAGCACAACAAAAACCAGTGACTTGGTCCTTTGATGCAAAAAAAATAAGCGAACAGGAATACGATTTAGTCTTGACGGCACATGTGGCAAATGGCTGGTATATTTATTCACAGTATTTGGATTCAGATGAAGGCCCCATCCCTACCTCGTTCAGGTTTGAATCCGATACCTTTGAGTTAGTGGACAAAACCCGCGAAGAAGGCCTTAAAAAAGAAGGATTTGACGAACTATTTGGGATGAACATCGTAAAATTTAGTGGAAAAGTGCAGTTCATTCAGCGCATTAAATTGACTGGTAGCGTGCAGCTTGTAAAAGGAAACTTGGAATACATGACTTGCGACGACGAAAGCTGCCTGCCGCCCACTGATGTGCCATTTGAGATTCCATTGAAGTAAAGTTGAACTCGACAAACTAAAAAATATGAAAAAATTTGCCTTGCTTTTATTTTTTGCCATTGCAGCTTGGGTTGTAAAAGCACAATTGCTCAATCCTGTAAAATGGAGTACCACCTACCAACAAGTGAGCGATACGGAATTTGATCTCATTTTTACCGCTTCCATTGACAACGGCTGGTACGTCTATTCGCAATATTTGCAAGGGGATGACGGTCCAATTCCCACTACTTTTTACTACGACGAAGATACGCACTTTGAATTGGTAGGTAAAAACAAGGAAACGGGCAACCGCAAGGAGGGATTTGACAAGGTATTTAAAATGAATGTTGCCAAATTCTCCGGCAAGGGCGTATTCACCCAGCGCGTGCGCGTGAAAGACTTTAGCAAGCCTATCAAGGGTTATGTAGAATACATGACCTGCAATGACGAACAGTGCCTGCCACCCACTGAAGAAAATTTTTCTTTTGAATTGGTAGCAAAACCAAGCCAAAAAACAAGTGCCACCAAAGAAACAAATGCACAATCGGGCACTGATAAAACAAGTCAATCTCCCCTGGTGATCCAGGAGGCTACGGATAATGTAGCGATCAACACAGCTCCCCCCAGCAGTATCAATCCAGTGAGTTGGTCGGCGAGCATTCAAAAAATAAGCGACAGTGAATTCGATTTGTCTTTCAAAGCAAGCTTGCAAAAAGGCTGGTACATTTATTCTCAATTTCTTTCGGAAGATGGTCCCATCCCCACTCGCTTAGATTTTAGTGCCAGCGATCACATCGAACTAATAGGAAAAAGTACGGAAACCAGCCCCAAAGTGGTAAAAGGTTATGATCCGCTTTTTAGAATGAATTTGACAAAATTTAAACAAGAAGCGACCTTTACCCAGCGCATCAAAGTCAAAGAAGCAGGCAAAATGGTGCAGGGCTTTGTGGAATACGCTATCTGCGATGATGCTAAATGCCTGCCAACGACCGAGGTGAATTTCAGCGCGGATTTAGCGAATTTAAAAATTATCATTGGAAGTGATGTGTCCATAAAAACGACAGAAAAGACAGCCGTATCAACTCAAAACGCAGCGCTTTTTAGTAATTTTCCGAAACCCGATCTGGCTAAGCCCGTAGGGGACTGCAGTGGCGAAGCGCTGAATACGAAAGTAAAAAGCAATTGGACGATCTTCCTGCTGGGCTTGGTGGGTGGTTTTTTGGCGCTGCTCACGCCTTGTGTGTTCCCGATGATTCCGCTTACGGTGAGCTTTTTTACCAAAAGCAGCCAGAATCGCCAAAAGGGTATCCTGAATGCCTCGATGTATGGGTTTTTTATCTTCGCCGTTTATGCCCTGCTGAGTATTCCTTTTCATTTGATGGATAATATCAATCCCGATATTCTGAATGAAATTTCCACCAATGTGTGGCTCAATGTCGCTTTTTTTGTCATTTTCTTGATATTTGCCTTTTCATTTTTTGGCTATTACGAACTGACCTTGCCCAGCAGTTGGGTCAATAAAACCAGCAACGCCGAAGGGCTTGGAGGTATGCTGGGTATCTTTTTTATGGCGCTTACCCTGGCATTGGTGTCTTTTTCTTGTACAGGTCCCATTTTAGGGGCACTCTTGGCGGGGGCTTTGACTTCCGATGGCGGTGCCTGGCAACTCACCGCGGGCATGAGTGGCTTTGGGGTGGCACTGGCATTGCCTTTTGCGCTGTTTGCAGCTTTCCCGAGCTGGATGAACTCCTTGCCAAAATCAGGCGGCTGGCTCAATACCGTGAAGGTCACGCTGGGCTTTATAGAATTGGCGCTGGCACTCAAGTTTCTCTCCAATGCTGACATGGTAAAACATTGGGGCGTTTTGAAAGTAGAACCATTCTTGGCACTATGGATTTTGCTGGCATTGGGCTTGGGGCTTTACTTGCTGGGGCTGATCAAATTCCCGCATGATTCACCATTAAAAAAACGCTCCGCTGGGCGTATTTTGCTCGCGATAGGGTCTTTTGCCTTTGCTGCTTACTTAGCCACTGGCTTTATTTATGATGATAAAATCGGTTCCCTGCGTCCACTGAAGCTATTGAGTGGATTGGCACCTCCTGCTTGTTATAGCTTTTTTTATCCCTGTGATTGTCCTCAAAATTTGAATTGTTTCAAAGATTTTAACGAAGGTTTGGCTTATGCCCAAGAAATGAATAAGCCGATTATGCTGGATTTCACTGGCTATGCCTGCGTTAATTGCCGCAAAATGGAAGAACATGTGTGGCCACTGAAGAAGGTAAACAATTATTTGAAAAATGATTATGTCTTAATCTCTTTATATGTGGATGATAAGAAAGGATTGCCAGATGAAGAGCGCATAGAAGTACCCAAATACAATGGCGGTACGCGCGTGAATCGCAACTATGGCCATAAGTGGCAATATTTCCAATTGGAATATTTTGGCACGGTGGCACAGCCCTATTATGTGCTAGTTTCACCGGATGGGCAATTGCTCAACCAGCCGGTAGGCTACACCCCTGATGCGCAGGAGTACGCTGCCTTTCTGCAATGTGGTTTAGATACATTCAAAAAACTGGCGGCAGAAAAAAATGTCAAGTCGAAAATTTTAGGCTCAAACGAATAAGTTATTGATATTGAACACCTTATTAATTTTTATCAAAAACCCGGAGAAAGGGAAAGTCAAAACCCGGCTTGCCCAAACCCTCGGAGAGGAGCAGGCATTAAAGATTTACAGGGCATTGCTTCGCTATACGCGGCAAGTTGCACTAGGCGTGGATGCCCGAAGAATACTGTTCTACAGCGATTTTATTGAGGAGGAAGACGAGTGGTCCCCGCAGGATTTTCAAAAAATGGTGCAAAACGGCGCTGACCTCGGCGAGCGCATGAGCAATGCTTTTTTGCTGGGCTTGATTGGCCCTGAAGATAAAGCCCTTATCATTGGCAGTGATTGCCCGCTGTTAAGCCCTGAGATCATTTACACGGCTTTCCAAAAATTGGACGAATACCCCTTTGTGGTGGGTCCCGCTACTGATGGTGGCTACTACCTTTTGGGCATGCGCCAGCATACGCCGACGCTCTTTCATGAAATAGAATGGAGTACGGATCGGGTGCTTCAGCTTACTTTAGAAAAAATAGAACACTTGGGTGCAAGCTATTTCCTCTTGCCCGAACTACCTGATATTGATTACGAAGAGGACTGGAAACAATATGGCTGGGAAATCACCTGATGATTTTGAAAATTCATCAGATGACTTCTGTTCCTCAATATCGCATCCCTTTGAGGTATTTATAACTGGATTCTATGTTAGCGATTGGCTGACTATTTTTGTGTAGGTCCTGTTCTACAAAAAAGTATTGCATACCTGCTTTTTTAGCATGCTGGAAGATTTTTTTGAAATCAATAAGCCCGCTTCCTACCGGCACGAACGTTTTTTCAGCCGAATTTTCCATATCCTTCACATGCCAAAGATGAAAGCGACCAGGTTGCTGCTCAAAAAGTGCAATTGGATCGTATCCCGCTCGAATAGTCCAATACAAATCAAGTTCTATTTTCACCAAATCGCTATCGCATTCCTCCAGCATCAAATCCATCGGCACCTGCCCGTCTATTGCAAAAAACTCAAAATCATGGTTGTGATACGCCAGTTGCACGCCCATTTTCTTAGCCATTTCGCCACATTTGTTGAGCAATTCACACAAACGCTTATACTGGTCAATCGTTTTACGTTCATCTTCCGTCAAATAAGGACATACCACATATTGTTGCTTCAAAAAAGCAGCATCAGCCACTGCCCCTTCCCAGTTGCCGCGCAAAATATCCAATCCCAGGTGACTACTGGGCGTTTTTAAATCCAAATCATCCAAAACCTTTTTGAATTCCCCTACACTCATGCCATATAGTTTACCATTGGCATAGCCATGTGATTCCACTGTTTTGTAGCCAATTTGGGCAACTTTCGTCAAAGTGCCCACAGCATCTCTACTCATCAAATCACGCAAAGTGTAAAGCTGGATGCCAATATTTTTTACTTTTTTTAACCCAAGTGTTGTGCAAGGAAATGCCCATGCACCTAAGGCTGCCACAGAGGAGGCTTGGAGAAAGTCGCGTCTTTTCATAAAATTGTTCGATATGTTTATTAGAAATCTTTAAGGCATTAGACCTTGAGTACTCCGCTTTTTTTCCGAGCTTGAATGTATTGAAAAAAGAGCACCCCTGCGCATAAAAAAACACCCAAAAATTCTCTTGTGTTTTCGATGTAAGGCGTTTCAGCTTTCATCGAACCAGCAATGTTGGGCATACCCATTTGAATCCATTCCAACAAGCCGGGCGTGAGGGATGCTAACCAAACGATCGAAAGCGCCAATCCGATGGCGGTAAGCCAGCTGTGGTATTTGCCAAAAGCAGCAAAAGCGGCTACCCCAGCAACGAAGCCATACAAGACTACCCAAAGCCAGGGATCGGGATCATTGTATTGCACGATGGCAAAAAGCAAAAAGACTACTGCCAGGATGAGGTTCAATATTTTCATAAGGATGTAATTGTAATAGTTTTGTCTAAAACTCCGCCCGCCAGCTTAATAAAGGTATAATACCCAGTTGGTTTTTTATTACAATCGCCTGCTTTTGAATATCATAATAGCTGAAAGCGATATTCTGCGCATTTGTCGCATTTTGTATATCGAGCGCCAAAGTCGTACTGTATTTAGCTTTATTGCGTTTGTAATAAAACCGTAAATCACTTCTAAAATAAGCTTTTTGCTGAATGGTAAATGATTCATTTTCAATATAAACCGTCTTGCCTGCATCTCGCGAAGCCTGTGCATCAATGGGTGTATCGCGGAAGCCCCCGATGTAAGCGATACGCGCATTCGCTCCGAAAACAGCCTTAATACTGCCTTCCTTCTGTACCCACCGCCATTCCTTGCCGGTAGTTATGTTGAAAATATAATTGCCATTCCAGCGGGTATCACGCGTTATGCCATCACTGCCTGTGTAGGTAGATTCATAGAAAGTAGCATTAGTTAATAAATAAAAGTCATTTGTGATAAATTGTTGATAGCCCAGTTCGATGCCGTAGTTTTCGCCAGTACCTTCATTGATAAGTGATTCATTTATAAATCCTTCCAATAAATTTAAAGCAGAAAAAGCGCTACCTGTTTTTTGAGCAATCGGAATATCGAATAAATATTGATAATAAACCTCTACGTTGAGCGCACTTGCTTGACTTAGTTTTTCTAAATATGCCAATACAACATGATGAGATTTCGTAAAATCTAAATTTTCATTTAGTGTATTTTGAACAAAATATAATTGAGGCTGTTGCAACTGGCTATGTAATCCGTAAGCTAAGCTCAGTCTTCGTTTTTCAGAAAATACCCAGCGAAGCGAGGCTCTGGGTTCTAAGGCCGTGCTGGTATTAAAAGTAAAATGTGACAGGTGCAAGCCTACATTTGCCGTCAGTGCATTATTTATTTGATAGCGCCAGGTAAAATAGGGTTGCAACAAGAGCCCGTCCCCTTGCCCAGAGACAGATACTTGTTGGTTTTCAGCCGATTCTATCTCAAAATCTTGTCGGGTAAGCACAACGCCCAGTTGCCAGTTAGAACGCGCGCTTTGCTTAAAAGCCAAAGAAGTATGTAATGACAATTTACTTTGCAATAATTTATCCGCTTCCACATTTACCAATTGATAGGAATCATTCAAACGGTCTCCGGTCCTTTCACTATCCAAAATCGAATACGCCAAAGCACTGCGCCAGCTCATTTTTTTTCCGATAGGTTGTGTATAAGTAGCCCCCAGCGCCCCCATAGAAGATTTAAAATTGATATCAAATCGGTCTTTTTGAAATTCCCAAACGGCGGAATCGCGCTGCGCTTCAAAACTATTTTCACTATTGCCGCCCAGACCAAAAAAAGTAAGCCGAGTGCCATTTTGGAATGGAAAATTAAAATTGAAAGAAAGGTCGTAAAAGCTGATTTGCTCATCGCCAAAATTCGCCCCTAAGGCTCCCAGTAACCCTATCGTTGAATAACGAGCGTTGAACAGATAAGAAGCACCGCCTTTTTTTGCAAAAGGGCCTTCGTGTGCAACATCGAGTCCAATCAAGCCAATCTGAGCAATGGTTTCGGATTGTTCGTCATTTCCTGTGCGCAGGCGCATGTCCATTACAGCGGAGAGGGCATTGCCGTACTCCGGCGGAAAAGCCCCCGTGTAAAAAGTGGAAGTACCCAGCATTTGTGCACTGAGGATATTGACTCCGCCGCCATTCGCGGTCACGCGGTCGCTGGAGGTACCGGCATTGGGCGTATGATTCGGATTTACAATATCTACCCCTTCGAGCCGCCAGAGCAAGCCATTGGGCGAATTGCCCCGTACCGCGATGCCATTCGCCTGGTCATTGTCGCCCACTACACCTGGCAAAGCCGTTGCCAAGCGCGCTGGGTCATAAAAAGTAGCAGGAAAGCGGAGAACCTCTTCGATTGTGAGAGTTTTCACACTTACAGGATGTGGCAGATTTCGGGAAGCTTGCACCACAATTTCTCCCACCTGAACAGCATACCCTGTCAATTCGATGTTTTGAACGAGTTCTCGCCCCGATTCGACCAAAAGCTCGGCGATGGTAAGCGTTTGATAGCCCACATAACGCACCTGCAACTGGTAGCGCCCTACCGGTACATTTTCCAGGCGGTAATCTCCAGCAGCATTGGCAATAGTGCCTATATTTGTTTCCAGAATTTGTAGCGTAGCCCCTGCAAGGGCTTGCCCCGTATCAGCATCCGTCACTTTACCCCGGATGGTTTGGATCAGGTTTTGGGCGAAAAGTGTATTTGCACTATAACTAATTAGTAAACAAAGATTTATGATAAAATATTTCATAAGCAACTTTTCACCATAAAATTTTAACAAAAAATATAAAATAATGTACAAAATTAGGACTTACGCACTAACTAATGAGTAGTTAATAATCAGTTCACTGAAATAGAATATGTAAAATTGAGTTTGAGCAAAGCATCAACTTATTTAATAGACTTTATACAAATTGAAAATCAGTTAGTTATCAAATGAAAGTTCCACAAAGCGGCACACACTCCAAGGGCTTGATTAATAATAACTCGATTCTTGATACGCATTCGATGCACCAATATCAAGTAACGTTTCATCCCACCAATGCTGTGTTCCACCCAGATTCGATGCCCTGCTTGCTCCTTATTATCGGCTTTTTGTACCTGATTTAAATCGTTGCTTTGTCCTTTTTTGACTCGCTTTCTCTTATGCGGGATGTAAAGTTTGTGACAAGGATATAAATCGGCAAAACCTTGAAATCCCAAATCCAGGCGGATGTCAAAAGAGCTAAACCAATCCTGGCTGGGCTTAAACTCCGCTTGCAATAAAGCGTAATCATGTTCTTTGCTGGGGTAACAATGGCTCAAATACCAAATCTTGCGACTTCTATCGCTCATTATCAACGCTTTATTCGTATGTCTTTTTTTTACCACTATATGCGGCTCCTTGCCCTTGCCACCCCTTGAGACGCTACACCGCCTGTTCGCTGGCATCTATGATTAATTCCTGCTGACTTTGGAAATAGGCGCGAAATTCTTCGGCACTCTTAAAACTGCGCCGAGGTAAGACCCCTTTACTTTCCAAAGCCTTTTCCAAGACAGTCAAATATTTCTCGAAATTGCGCTGTGCATTGCTCCCGTCCATCCCAAAAACCAAGCCCAAACTTTCATACCTTAGTCCATTCTTCAAAGCGAAAAGTACAAAAAACAAGCAATCTTCATACGTGGACAAATACAATGCCTTTTTTAAATTCGAGGCACCTTGCTCCAGACTTACTTCATGGATAGACTCATATGCTTGTCCAAATAATACACTCAAATTCATAAATTAGCTGGAACTCAAGCCAATTGCCGCTTTCCACTGGCTTCCTTTCTTTATATCTTTATAACTAATTCCCATCTCTTTTTTTTATGCAAAAAAACTAAATTTGTATTAATATTGAAAATCAATTCACATAAAGTTTATTAAATCTGCCTTTATTTGATCTTCACTTGGCAAAATCTGAAAATGACAAAAGCGCCTTGGCAAGGTTTCTTTCATCTCATGTGATACGATTTTTGATAAAACAGGTGCTCGTAGAATTAAAGCATCATAAAAATTTTCTGCATCTTCCCCACTGGCGTTAAATTCCACATGAACCCCGTCTGAAGCATTATTGACCCAGCCTTTTAGCCCCAACCGAAGAACATAAGGCCGGAATCCCATGCCTTGTATTTGTCCTCGAATGTGAATATGAAAGGTTTTCATGATTAGCTACATTGCACCTATTTGCGGAATCGAAAGGCTTAAGGTAAGGAATTTTTTTTCATTTCTGGCACATGCAAAAGGGTAGGAATTTGTCGCTTCCTACCCTTTTATAATGCAATTAATTTTTACCCGACCACTACGTTGATCATGCGCCCTGGCACGACCACGACCTTTTTCACGCTTTGCCCGTCAATCCATTTCTGGATGCCTTCGATTTCCAATGCTGCCTTTTCCAATTGCTCTTTGGTCGCCGTTGCTGGGAATTTCACGGTGGTGCGATGCTTACCATTGATGCTAATCGGATAGTTAATTTCATCCTCAACTAAATATTCCTCCTTGTGCACCGGATACATGCCTTCCTTGTGAATGCTGCCTTCGTGCCCCAATTGATGCCATAATTCCTCTGCTAAATGCGGTGCAAACGGCGCAATTAGTACGACCAATGGTTCTAAAATAGTGCGCTTATTACATTTCAGATCCTTTAATTCATTAGTAGCTACCATAAAAGCGCTCACGCAAGTATTAAACGAGAAGCGCTCAATATCTTCATTTACTTTTTTGATAGCTGTATGTAATGTTTTTAATTCTTGTTTAGTGGGTGCTTCTTCACTTACATTAAAGTTTCCAGCAGTATCTACAAACAAGCCCCAGAATTTGCGCAAAAAGCGGTTCACCCCATCAATACCCGATGTATTCCAGGGCTTCGCTACTTCTATCGGTCCCAAAAACATTTCATACATGCGGAAGCAATCGGCGCCGTATTTATCCACCACATCGTCAGGGTTGACGACGTTGTACCAACGTTTGGACATTTTGCCAACTTCCGATTTTGTAAAGAATTTGAAGCCTTTATCATATTCTTCTTGTGAGAACCAATTGCCATCAAACTTTTTAGGAGTCGATTCCTTTAAAAATCCATCATTAGTTATAAAAGTGGATTCTCTAAATTCATAATTCCAATTTTTATATCTCTGAATGCCTTCTATATCTAAATAAGAATCATCTGAGCCATAATTTCTTACGAACTCAATAGGGATTGCTATCTTAGTTAAGTTATCGTTTCCGCCAACCAAATCAATTGCGTCTGCACTAACAAAAATGCTAACGGGCACATCATTTTCTCCTGCAACATTGGCTTCAGATTTTATTCCAATATCAGAGAGTGATTTCACTTTTTGTTTATTATATAAATAAATATACTCAATCACCCCCTGTATCATCCCCTGATTAATCAACTTTTTCGCGTACTCTTCTTCCGGCACCAAACCCAAATCATACATAAATTTATTCCAGAAGCGACTATAGAGCAAGTGCCCCACTGCGTGCTCGGAGCCGCCCAGGTATAAGTCCACCTGCCGCCAGTAATTCACGGCTTCTGGGCTACAAAATGCCTCTTCATTCTGCGGATCCATGTAGCGATAGAAATACCAAGAAGAACCCGCCCAACCAGGCATGGTACTCAGTTCATATTGATATTTTCCTTTATACTTCCAGTCTTCGGCGCGACCCAGCGGTGGCTCGCCCGTCTCCGTCGGCAAATATTTATCCACCTGCGGCAAAACCAAAGGCAATTCTGATTCATCAATCAAATAGGGCAGCTCGTCTTTCCAATACACCGGCACCGGCTCGCCCCAGTAACGCTGGCGGCTGAACACGGCGTTGCGCATGCGGTACTGCACTTTGCCCTTGCCTAAGCCTTTGTCTTCCAGCCATTTAATTAAGGTCGGCACAGCTTCATCATACGTCATGCCATTTATGATGCCAGAATTAATGTATTTACCTTCTTTCGTAGCATCGGCGGCTTCTTCGATATTTTTCTGCGCATCCAGAATGGGAATAATCGGCAAATTGAAATGCTTTGCAAAATTCCAGTCGCGTTGATCGCCCGAAGGCACCGCCATCACCGCGCCCGTGCCGTAGCCCGCCAAGACATAATCGGCAATCCAAATTGGCACTTTCTCGCCATTAAAAGGATTGATGGCATAAGTTCCAGTAAATGCGCCAGTTATCTTTTTTTCTGCCTGCCGATCTACTTCCGAACGGGAAGCCGTCCATTTCTGGTATTTTTCAATTTCATCCTGATGCTCTGGCGTGGTCAACGCTGCAACGTACTCATGCTCAGGTGCTAATACCATAAAAGTTACTCCAAATATCGTATCCACTCTGGTTGTAAAAACTTCAATTTGCTTATCGGGATGACCATCCACCGCAAAGCGCACCGAAGCCCCCTGCGAGCGCCCGATCCAGTTCGTCTGTTGATCTTTAATGGATTCGGGCCAATCCAACGTTTTCAAGCCTTCCAATAACCGATCCGCATAAGCTGTAATACGCATTGCCCACTGTTTCATCAACTTGCGCTCTACCGGGTAGCCGCCACGCTCCGACACGCCGTCTTTCACTTCGTCATTCGACAGCACCGTGCCCAATGCCGGGCACCAATTGACATAAGACTCTTCCGGAAACGTCAGGCGATATTTCAACAACAGCGATTGTTGTTCCTTTTCACTCATTGCATTCCAATCGGCAGCAGTAAAGACGGGCGTATCTTCGTCACAGACCGCATTTATTTTTGCATTGCCTTCGGTGGTAAAACGCACCGTCAAATCGCTAATTGGCGCTGCTTTATCCAAGTCGCGGTCATAATAATGATTAAACAATTGCATAAAAATCCACTGCGTCCATTTGTAAAAAGAAGGATCGGACGTGCGCACCTCGCGGCTCCAGTCGTAGCTGAAACCCAGATTTTCCAACTGCTTGCGAAAAGTATTAATATTATTTTCGGTGGTAATAGCCGGATGCTGCCCAGTGCTGATAGCGTATTGTTCCGCCGGCAAGCCAAAAGAATCGTAACCCATCGGATGCAACACATGAAAGCCTTTCAGGCGCTTGAAGCGCGAGAAAATATCGGTGGCGATGTAGCCCAGCGGGTGCCCCACGTGCAAGCCCGCGCCCGACGGGTACGGGAACATATCCAGTACATAATACTTGGGTTTGTCGCTGGTATTTTCAACTTTGTACACCTCGTGGTCGTCCCAGTACTGTTTCCATTTTTTCTCAATGTCGCGGGGATTGTATTCCATAATTCGCAGCGCTTTTTTGTATTACAAAACTATTGGGTATAAAAGTTTCAATGCCTCCGTTGAAACAAAGCTGCGAAATTAGCGAATTTTGCTACAATTTTTGAAATATACTACCTAAATTAGGTACTTGCACCAGTCAATCTGAAGCATTGGTAGTATCGAGCACAAGACTTTTAACCCTTTATTCATAGTGCTTCTGTAATATTTTCACTTGGTACTTCCATAAAAACGATAGTTATCATTTTTTGAGGTCGTAGTTTGGTTGTCCAACTTCTCGGAAAGTCATTCAAAAGTAGAAACCGCCTGAATCGCAGCCAATACCTCCCGTCTTTCCACTTCCACTTGCCCTTCATTCCAATCAAAATATTGTTGAAAATCTTTCAAAATAATATCCAATGTCGGTCTGATGCTTTTGATGTCAAAATACAAACGCCCCGTACGACGATCAAAAAAATCCATCGGCTTGAAAACCAATTCGTTGTGCAAGCAGAATTGTAACTCTGCTTGCACCAAGGCTGCCAGTGGATTTTTAGAAGAAGGTATCATAAAATTTAAAATAGCATTTGTTTGTCTGCCATAATTGGTCACTAAATAATTTGCAGTATCGGCAGGCAAGTGCAGATCCTGCAAATGCTTACGAACCATCTCTTGGTACAATTCTACTGCTGCTGCATCCCGAAAAGGACCGCCAGTTAAAGGTACTTTATCCGTTTTACATGTTCCAAAGTCTTTTTTATATTGTACCTTAAATTTTTTTGCTACGCGGTTGACTACCTTCTCCGCCATCTTGCGGTAGCCTGTCAATTTGCCTCCAGCGATAGAAATCAAACCTGATGTAGATTCGAAAATTTCATCCTTGCGCGACATATCTGATGCTGATTTGCCCTCTTCGTAAATCAAGGGGCGCAGCCCCGCCCAACTGGATTCGACATCTGCTATGGTCAAATTTACTTGCTGAAACATCCGATTCGTGGCATTCAAAATGTAGGTCACATCTGCCTTGCTTGCCAAAACCTGATTCAAATCGCCCTCATAGGGGGTATCCGTTGTGCCAATGTAAGTCGTTCGTTGGCGTGGAATGGCAAAAATCATGCGTCCATCGGGCACATCAAAATAAACGGCATTTTTTAACGGCAATCGGTTGTAAGGAACAACCAAGTGCACCCCTTTGGAATGAAATAAGCGCTTGCCTTGCAGGGATCCGTCATACTGGCGCAGCTCATCCACCCAAGGGCCTGCAGCATTAATAACAAAGCTGCTTCTGATAGCTATTTCTTTGTTTTGTATTAAATCTTTACATCGAATACCCTGAATTTTATCACTTTTATATAAAAATTCCACTGCCTTTAAATAATTTAAACACAGCGCACCATATTGTGTTGCTGTTTTAATAATTTCGATTGTCAACCGGGCATCGTCTGTACGATACTCTGCATATAACCCACCGCCAATAACACCTTCTTCTCGTAGAAGTGGTTCTTCCATGAGCGTTTCCTCGCGTGAAAGCATACGGCGGCGGTCTTTGCCATCTACCTCCGCTAGTAAATCATAGACATATAAGCCAAGAGACGTAGCCCATTTGCCGTAGGTGCCGCCATCTATCAAAGGGAGCAACATTTTTTCCGCTGTTACCAAATGGGGTGCCAGTTTATGTACCACGGCCCGTTCACGACCTACTTCTCGCACCAGCATTACCTCCAATTGTTTCAAATAGCGCAAACCTCCATGAATCAACTTAGTAGATTTACTACTTGTGCCTGATGCAAAATCGCGCATTTCTAACAATGCCACCTTCATGCCGCGAGTTGCCGCGTCCAGCGCGATACCTGCGCCAGTGATGCCCCCACCGATAATAAGCAAATCAAAAGTGTGCGATTCCAATTGTTGAATAAGAAATGGACGACTCTTGGCAGATAGTATGTTCACGGTACTAAGCGTTTTTTAGTAGAAGAAGCAATTTACTAAATTTTTGAACTGTAGCAAATACTGTGTGCGCTAACAATTCAAGTTGATACTTTCTTTACTTTGATATTGTCTTGTTATTTACTAGCATATTAAAAGATCAGCATATCGGCTTATTAAAATTAAAACAAATACCTAAAGATTCAATAAATCCAACCCGGTACTCATTCTTATTTTCTAAACAGCTTACATAAAAATTTGTACATTTACAGCAAAGAAAATAAAACCTATATTCAAATCAAATACTATGACCCGGACAAAACTGCTTTCGTACGTCGTTGTATTGCTACTCGGTGGGCTGGTTGGTTATTTTATTGGCATAAAAACAATTTAGTCCTTATCAAAAATAATTGACACCAAAAGCGACTTAATAAAAATAAAAAACATTCCTATTATATTACATAAAATATATTTAAAATAAATTAACAAAGAACAAAAGAGACTTCTGAAGTTTCAGAAACTTCAGAAGTCTCTTTTGTAATAACTTTTTCAAGAATAATTTTATTTTTTAGTACAAGATAATGAAAAATTAAAATTAATCTTAATCTTAATCTTTGTCGCTTATCACATTACTGACTTTTGATACGCCATTTTCATCAAAAGCTTCGATGGCATAGTAATAATCAACTCCTACACTCAATGCACGGAGTTCCAACTTTGTAGGTGCGTCCGCCCAGATTTGATAAGTTTGATAGAGCTTATCAGGTGCGATTCCCCAGAGGATATTGTAGCCTACTGCGCTCGGAACAGCGTCCCAAGTGATGGTAGCATCGCGTGGGTCTTTGTGCCTTTGTACTTTCAAATTAGCAGGCGTGGAGGGTGCTTGTCCATAGCCGTTGCCAAAGATTCTAATATCGCTGATGGCAAGATTAGGCGTGGGTACATAGCTATTTTCATATTTGATGTAGCGCGCTTTTATGGTTTGCGGCAGTTCAATATAAGCATTGGGACGATCTTCTTTTTTGTCGGTATTGTCAAAGATGACTTGCCAGTTTTTACCATCTGTCGAAGCATAGAATTTCATTTGAATATAAACACGATCATCGTTCGTATAAATATTTGATTTGTAATCGGTGAAATTAATTTGTAAAGCTTTTACATCATATACTTTTTGCAGGTCAATCGTCGCGGTTTCTCCGGCTTTATTCGTTTGTGCAACCCAAAAAGTACGTGGATTTTCGTCCGTTAAGCGGTTTGCATAAAAAGTATCTCTTACAGAAGATGCGATCACAGGCTTTTTATACGATAATAACATCCAACCTGTAAATAATTCGTTTCTATCATTCCATTTACTTGTAGGTAAATATTGTGGAAAGTCGCCAAATCGTGTATTAGAAAACATCTGTCCATCAACATCAAAACCTGCGGGAAACATAGCTATCCTTCGTTCAAAATTCCAATTGACTGCAATCCAGGGGGTGCCGGTGTTCCAATAGTTTCCATAATTATCTTTGAACGTATTGCCGTGTCCTGCACCAGTGACGAAACCTCCAGGCTTATAGGAAACCGGATTGTACGGCGCATACTCAAAAGGTCCCATGGGATCATCGCCTACATAAGTACCATTAGCATATACATTGTATTCAGTACCTGGTGCGCCGTATTGCAAATAGTATTTACCATTATATTTAGTCATCCATGCACCTTCAATAAAGGGTGTAATAGTGCTGGTATGATTCGGTCCAAATCTTTCCCAGCCGTGCACGTGCGGATACAGATAAACCATTCGTTTTACATCGCTTTTATACGCCAAGCGGCGATTGTAATCCAATTCAACCCCGAAGATCGGATACAAATTAGAAGAGCCAAAATACATAAACCAGCGATCGGTCTCTTCATCGTGGAATAGCGCGGGGTCCCAGGGCCCTAATTCGTCTCTAATGAGTGGTAACCAGCGATTGTAGAAGTGTAATTTGCCTGTTTCGGGTGTTGTCGTATATAAAATTGGTCTTTGCTGAAAAGTTGATTGAAAAATAAGCAGCGTATCGCCGTACGACCAGGCAGCAGGAGCGCAGTTATCCTCGAAAGGCCAGCGTTCGGGCTGTATAAAGCGCCAGTTTTTTAAATCTTTGGAATGCCAATATCCTCCGGCAATGGTTGCAAAGAGATAGTATGCTCCTTTGTGATTAATAATGACCGGATCGGCGGCAGAACGATAGGAAATTTGCTGTGGAAGCTGCTCAAAATTGTAGCGATAGTTGATGTCAATGGGATTACAGTAAGTTTGATTTTGGCTGTAAGCGTTAGCAATAAACATCCACACTAACAAAAGGAGGTATAATTGTTTCATAAAGCATTCGATTTTGGATTCAAAAGGTGGATCAATTCAGTCAAAAATAAAAGCCCTGCTTTGCTTTTGCAAAACAAAGTAGGAGGTGAGTAGAAAAGGTGAGTTGTTTTACAAAGAAGGATTCCAATGAACCGTCACGACGCTGTAAGCCGGAATAGCGTATTGCAACAAGCCCTCTTCACTTTGTACCCTCACGGTTTGAATCTTGTCGTTTTCGTTGAGAATGACGATCGCGATAGAACCATCTGGATTTTGAAAAGCCACATTACTCAGTTTTCTGCTTGATAAATCCGTAGAAGCGATGCGCTTAGCACCTTTGCGTACGAATTGGCTCACATGCCCTAGCGTGTAGTATTCAATGTTTTTAGTGATGATGCCTTTGCTACTCACGGTCAGTACCCCCCTGCAGTTGGGGCAGCCGCCATTGGTGGGTCCGCCGTTTTCATCCAAGGCTAAATTCCAAAGGAGCACACAGCTGTTCCAATTTTGTAAATTGCCGATGATCAAGTTTTTAAAATTCCAGATCAGATTGTCACGCCAGGAGCCACTCCATCCACCACCGGAACATTCCGTGAAATAGAGGTTTTTATCAGGATGGGCTTCGTGTACTTTGCTTTGGTTGTTCACGTCTCCGGCATAACAATGGAAAGCGCTGCCATCCACAAATTTTTTGGCTTCCGCATCATTGAGGATTGTGAGGGGATATTCGGGGTGATCCCAGTTGTGATCGTACACAACGATTTTGGTCGTAATTTGATTTTGCGCAAAAGTAGGTCCGAGGTGGTTTTTAATAAAATCGCGCTGCGCTTCGGCGGTCATGAGCATGCCTGGATAGCCAGCCGGCTCGTATTCCGGTTCGTTTTGGATCGTGATAGCACTCACTTTGATGCCTTCTTGTGCAAAAGCCTGGATGTATTTTACAAAATAATTAGCAAAAGCGGCTTGCGCTTCAGGTTTGAGCTTTCCTGTCACCATGTTGCCGCTTGTTTTCATAAAAGCAGGCGCACTCCAGGGGCTTCCCATGAGTTCCAGATCGGGATTAATAGCAAAAGCCTCTTTGATGCGGGGAATAACGTCATCCTGATCCTCTTTGATAGAAAAAAACGCTAGTTTTTCATCGAAAACCTCGTTAGGTGGGTCGTTATAGCTGTAATTATGAGAAGAAAAATCGGAAGCGCCGATGGTCATCCGCATATAAGACAAACCGATGCCTTGCTCTTTGCTAAAAAGCGCCTTCATCGCTTCCTGTCGTTGGGTATCGTCGAGGTATTGCGTCAGTACATGAGCCGAAGAGCCGGTCATAGAAGCGCCGAAGCCCAGCATGTTTTGGAAAGTTTGTTTTGTATCAAGCTGGATGAGGTTGGTAGTGTCCTTTTCTTTTTTTTGAAAAAACAAGGTTGCCGTTTTTTCGAGGCGCGTGAGGCTGTCGCCTGTGGTGAGCCAGATGTCAGCAGTGACTGTTTTGTGAGCATCTCTTTTACAAGCAAAAAAAATAGCCGTAAGTGCCAAAAAAAGCAGGGTATTGCGCATGTTTCTATGCTTTAGATTGATTGTAATAAGTGTAAAATTAAAGAATAGTGCTTACTTTATAGCGCATCCTGGGGGTAAACAATACCGGCTTCTTTTCTGATGGCATCCAATAAAGTGGTTAAGTCGTTGCTAAATTGTAATGGCAATAAATCGCTCTCCGTTTTACTTGATCGCAGACAATCCATCACATGCGCCGCTTCATAATGATAGCCCTTGCCCTTGTATTCAAAGTGAAAATGCTGGGGGCGTTCCCCATTTAGCAATAAAGACATGCTCGTTTGTTCATGCCAGCGAGTGTGCAAGTGGATGGTCCCTTTTTCGCCATAGATAAAAGCCTCGGTTTTCGTTTTGGATACAATGGTAGCGTGCAGATGCGCCAAACGTCCATCTTCATATTGCAAAACAGCGCCTATTTCTTCGTCCACGCTGCTTGTGCTCATCTTAGCAAAAGCCTTGATGCGGGAAGGTTTTCCCATAATAAGCAAAGCCAAAAATGCCGGGTAAATGCCGATGTCGAGCAAAGCACCGCCGCCCAATTGTTGATTAAAAATGCGACGCTGAGGATCAAAGGGTGCATTAAACCCGAAATCTGCCTTGATAGATAAGACCTCGCCAATGACTCCATGTTCGATGAGCGTCAATGTTTTTTCAATAGTAGGCATAAAGCGCGTCCAGATGGCTTCCATGAGGAAGGTCTGATGTTGCTGAGCAGTGAGGATCATCTTTTGTACTTGGCGCAAATTCATTGCAAAAGGTTTTTCGCAAAGCACGGGAATCTTGTGCCGCAGACAAAGCAGCGTATTTTCACAATGCAAAACGTGCGGTGTAGCGATGTACACTACATCCAAATCAGGGCAGTTGACGATTTCATCATAAGTCCCATAAGCATACGTTGCGTTGTGTTGTGCGGCGAATACCTGCGCCCTATCCAACGATTGGGAAGCAACCGCATGCAGCTTGGCATTGGGTACAAGTTGTAAATCTGCTGCAAATTTGTGTGCGATTTTGCCCAAGCCGATGATGCCCCAGTTGGTAGTCTTCATAGTTTGTTCCTTTATGGTTCGATCTTTTCTTGTTTTTTAGAGGAAGTCGGTTTTCTGAAAATCCAAATAAATACGATAATGCCGATCATCAAGGTAAAAATCGTGATATAAAGCATCAAAATTTCTAATTTAATAGCTTGCAGTTGTTGCTGAAAAAAGATGCCCAGCAAGATGTAAAGTGTCACATAAGTTGCCGAACTTGCCGCATTGATCATCGCAAAACGAGCCCAGCGAATACCTGCCGCTGCCGCCAAAAAGGGCGTAATAAAGCGTAATTTAGGAAAATACGACATCATAAAAATGGTCTGCCAATCGTGTTGCTTGATGCGGGTTTTAAATCGTTCCATCACTTCCATTTCTGAGGCTTTCCGAAAACGATTAAAAATCATTTTACCTGATCTGCCCAAGCCGTAGTAAAGATTGTCAATCACCATCAAACCGCCAACTGCTACTGCGCCCGCCAACACCGGATCAAGATGCCCCTGGTTGGCAATAAAACCCATCGTGATGAGTACCAATTCTTCCGGAATCGGGGTGATCTGGTCAAAAAAAGCAAACCAGAAAAAAATACCGAGATAGGAGAACTGCTCGATGAGTTGTTGGAAATCGGTCATGGTTTCATTACTTGGAAATGAGCGCTACTTTGGGGTCAATAAATCCAGGGCAGCTGCGGTCATAGCAATGACACCAATTTTTAAAGTTGGCTCCGGTATAGGTGCAAATTTGGAATTATGTAAACTCGGCATGGGTGCTTCGCCTTTTTCAGCCTTTGCCAATAATGCGGGGTCAACTGCGCCCAGCCAGAAGATGCAAGTCGGAATTTTTTCCGCCGTTCTGCCAAAGTAGCTGAAGTCCTCCCCCGCCATAGTCGGTAGCACATCCAGCACGTTTTCTGTACCCAAAGTTTTTTGAAAAACAGTTTTGAGCCGAGCGGTTAATCCAGGGTCATTGTACACCGAAGGGCAATACTCATTTTTCAAATTCATTTTAGGCATTCTATCTTCTGGAACGCCCGCCGCCATTGCCTCACCGATACAAATGCGCTTGATTTTTTCAATAATTTGCTCGCGGACTTCATCGTTGTAGCAGCGCATGGTGAGTTCCAGCTTCACTTCGTTGGGGATCACATTGCCTTTCGCGCCACCGTGAATCGAGCCAACAGTGATTACAGCTGGTTCGAGCGGCGAAATCTCTCGGCTGACCACTGTTTGCAGGGCCATGATCATTTTTGCGGAAAGCACCACCGGGTCAATCGTCGTATGCGGATACGCGCCGTGCCCGCCTCGCCCGTACACGGTGATGTCCATAAAATCGGTAAATGCAAAACTGTATTCTGATTTCACGCCGATTTTGCCAGCAGGTACATTCGGTGCGGCATGCAGTGCCAGGACATAATCCGGTTTGGGAAATTTGGAAAACAAGCCTGCCTCCAGCATTGCTTTCGCGCCGCCGTTGCGTTCTTCTGCGGGTTGCCCAACAAAAACAAGCGTTCCTTGCCATTGGCTTTTTAGTTTCGACAAATTCCGCGCTGCGCCCACCCAGGAAGTCATGTGCGTATCGTGCCCACAGGCGTGCATCACGCCCACTTCGCTGCCTGTTTCGTCTTTTGTTTTTACTTGGCTGGCATAGGGCAAACCCGTTTCTTCTGTAATGGGAAGCGCATCCATATCCGTGCGTACCATGACGGTTGGTCCATTGCCATTTTTTAAAACACCCACTACGCCATTGCCACCGATGTTTTCACTTACTTCAAACCCCAAAGCACGAAGTTCCTCCGCCATGCGCTTGGCGGTATTGTGCTCGTAGAAAGAAAGTTCGGGATTTTGGTGCAGGTGCAAATACAATTTTTCCAGGTAAGGATAATCGTTTGCCACCATTTTTTGAAGGTCGCTTTGCGCAAAAAAGTGCTGCGCCAGGATGATACAGAAAATAATGAGCGAAAAATGCTTCATGCTTAAAATTTGTATTGGTTATTCGATTCTAAAAATAGTTGATTTTATGGAAATAAAAAGAATTCCTACATTTGAGCGAAGCGATCCAAAAGAAAGACATGGAAATCATAGATAGTGTAAAAGTCAATTTCAATCCAGAACAACTTACAATTCTCAATCTCTGCCTGGCATTCATCATGTTTGGGGTAGCGCTGGATTTAAAACTGGAAAATTTCAAACTCCTATTCAAAGAGCCCAAAGCGGCTGTTGTTGGCATCATTTCTCAAATGGTGCTGCTTCCCCTGGTTACGATAGGTTTGATTTTTTTGTTTCAACCACCTACGTCGGTAGCATCGGGGATGTTGTTAGTGTCGGTTTGCCCAGGAGGCAATGTATCCAATTTTGCTGTACACATAGCGCGCGGCAATGTAGCCCTTTCTGTATTTCTCACCACCACTTCTACGCTGGCAGCAGCATTTACCACGCCGCTTTTATTTACATTGCTTACGATGCTGATACCTGGCGGCAAGGCATTCCAGCAAGCGGTGGCGGTGCCTTTGATAGATATGGTTTATACGATTGTTCAATTGATTATTGTGCCACTGATCATTGGTATGTTTGTCGCCTATCAATTTCCGAAAGTGACGGCACTTATCAGAAAACCTGTGCGATGGCTATCGCTATTCGTTTTTGCGAGTTTTGTGGTTATTGCTATCGCTGCCAATTTTCAAAATATCAAAAGCTACTTGCACCTTATTTTTTTTATTGTATTGATACACAATGCAATAGCATTATTTAGTGGTTATGGTTTTGCTTTGCTCAATCGCTTAGATGCGTATGATGCGCGAGCTATTTCTCTGGAAACTGGCATCCAAAATTCAGGGCTGGCGCTGATTATCATTTTCAATTTTTACAATGGCTTGGGTGGAATGGCGATGATTGCTGCCTGGTGGGGCGTATGGCACTTGATTTCAGCAGCAACGATGGCTTTTCTTTGGAATCAGCGAAAACAAGCTGTAGCCAGTGCAAGTAATTGAGCAAAAACCATACTTTTTGCTGAATTTTAAATCCAAGCTGCTAAAAATCGCTCCTTTCCATTTCAAGCGTGCTGTGCTAACGCCGCGGAATCAGCGTGACGGGGTAAGATACCACACTTTCATTGCCATCTTTTCCCACTGCTGCCACACCGAAGAGGTAATTATCAATCACTATATTTTCGAGGGTATAATCGGTTGTTGCTTTATCCACATACACCGAATGTGTCCATTGCGGAGCCGTTGTGTCGCGCCAATAAATTTTATATCCGGCAAGGTTGGGGTCATCCACAGCATCCCAGCGCAATCGAGTAGAAGGCTGTACCGCCCCACCAATCATCACGGTTTTGGGAGCTGGAGGAGCCCAGGCTAAGCCCGCCAATACGACGGCATTCACCGCTGTAAGTTTGGCAGCATAGTCAAAATTGACACCTTCGATCACATCGCCGTAAGCAATGCCATCTTCAACTCTCAAATCCTGGTGCTGGCGATTGTAATGTTCATTGGTTTCCATAATGCGTACACCGGCGTACCCCAAGTCATTGAAAGGACGATGATGCCCGCCGCGCCCAAAACGGTCTAAGCGATAAATCATCTTTGCTTGCAAAGTAGGCAGGTATAGCTCGGTCATGCGGGCTACATAACGCGCCAGTTGCCGCGAGGGTCCATCTACTTCACCGCCGTAAATTCGGTGCCAGGCACGTTGTTGCTCCGTTTCGGTAGCAGGTGTGGGTTCTGAAAAAATCCGAAAAGACGTATTGTCAATCACACCATTGATGCCTTCAATGTTTCCAATCATATCGTTATTAAGTACCCCAGTGATTTCCCAATTATTAGCTTTGGCGTACTCCGCCAAGTATTGGCCGCCAAACAAGCCTTGTTCTTCGCCTGACAAGCCGACATACACAATACTGCTTGGAAATTTATACTTGGTCAAAACCCTTGCCGCCTCAATCGTTCCCGCCATCCCCGAAGCGTTATCGTTGGCACCAGGAGAATCTTTTATCCCATCCGAAGGATTCGACACGCGAGAGTCAATATCGCCACTCATGATCACATACCGATTCGGATGAACAGCGCCTCTTTGAATGGCAATAACATTTACGATCCAGGTATCTTCTTGGATGCGGCCGCGCTCGTCCCCTTTTGCCAGGGTGTATTGGTAAGTAACTTCAAGGCAGCTACCGCATTCCTTTGAAATTTTGTCAAATGCTGCTTTAATCCAACGCCGCGCTGCCCCTATACCGCGTGTTTCGGAAAGCGTGTCCGACATGGTGTTGCGCGTACCAAAATTGGCTAATTGGCGAATATCGGTTTCAATCCGCCCAGCAGAAGGTGCTTGAGCAATATCATACAAACGCATATCTAGCTGTGGCGGGGCAGTTTGGGCGGTAATTGTACTGCACCAAAGCATTAATCCTGCAATAAAAGATATTCTGTTAGCACTCATTTTGCTAGTTTTTATCCGAGCTAAAATTTCCTTTTTGCAAAATCTTCTATAAAGTGATCTTTTGCACGAAGATTTGACAATGGCTACACCCCTGTTTTTGCCAGTGCGATTCCTGAAAATTCAATTTTATTTTTTCTGGTTATAAATCCCCCAACATCGGGCGCAGCAAAATTTCTTCGATGAGCGTGGAAGGATTGGTATTCCAGGCATTCCAGATCACTTTAGCTACTTCATCCGGGTGGATCAGGCGTTCGGGTGGCAAAGAAGCCCCCTTCCAAGAGGCCGTCCAAGTGGCACCTGGTATTACCGCCGTCACCTTCACCCCTTTATCTTTCAATTCTAAGCGAAGGGAGCGCGAAAAGCCGAGGAGCGCGTGCTTGGAGGTAGTATAAGAACCGCAATCGGGATAAGCCTGCAAGCTGGCTATGGAACAAACATTGAAAATATAGCCCCGTTTTTGCCGAATCATCATGGGTGCAAAGGCACGACTAAGTTGGAAAGGCGCATACAGATTGACTTGCATCATCTGCTCTAATAGCCCCTCTTCTTCTTCCAGCATGGTATTTTGTATGAATAGCCCTGCGTTGTTGACGAGTACATCCACTGCTTGCCAATTTGATTGCACAAACGAAATAAACTGCGCTACCGCTTCTTTTTTGCTTAAATCCGCCGAAAAAATTAATACCTGGATACCTGCATAGTGGTTTTCAAGCTCTTCTTTGAAAGCATCCAAAGCGGCTTGATCTCTGGCGACAATGGCAAGGTTGCATCCATTTTTGGCAAAAATATGGGCAGTAGAACGCCCAATTCCTTTAGTACCACCGGTGATAATGCAATTCATACGCAAGGTAAATTGATGTTTGGGCAATAAGTTTACAGCTGATTCAACTTGTTTAGGGGCAAAGTTGTTGCGTAAAAAGTTCATCCGGTAGGGAAATTAGCTTAATTTTGGCTTTTCGATTAACTAAAACACCCTTGCCCTTCATTCAAAAGTGCCAGGCAAACACCTGCAAATATACATTCTCAGCAAGAAGCTTGATATGAATTTTAAAATCCTATACCACCTTGGTCGTTACGTCATTATGCTGGGAGCAGCATTAAGCCGCCCCGAAAACCTGCGCATGTATTACAAAGAAACCATGCGACAGATGAACGATATCGGCATCGGCTCGCTGGTGATCGTCATTCTGATTTCTATTTTTATTGGTGCCGTTACGGCTATTCAGTTTTCCTACCAATTGGATGGCACGCTGGTGCCACGTTATTACATTGGCTACATCGTACGGGATAGTACCATCATCGAATTGGCGCCAACGGTCATTTGCCTGGTGCTGGCGGGTAAAGTAGGCTCCAATATGGCTGCTGAGATAGGCGGTATGCGCCAGAAAGAGCACATTGACGCCATGGAGATCATGGGCGTGAACACAGCCGGCTACCTCATTGCGCCCAAGGTAATCGCCGCTTTATTTGTCATCCCGATGCTGGTTGCTATTGGTGCTTTTGTGAGTGTGATGGGAGGCTACCTGGCAACCGTACCAGTCGGACTGATGTCAGAGGCAGAATACATTCAGGGGGTTCGCTCTTTTTTTAAGGAATCGAATGTAACCATGATGTTTGTAAAGGCGATTGTTTTTTCATTTTTATTAACCAGCGTGCCTTGCTATCAAGGGTATTATGTAAAAGGCGGTAGTATCGAGTTGGGGCAAGCCAGCACGAATGCTGTGGTCTTTAGTGATATTTTAATTTTATTAGCTGATTATCTGATTGCTGTTTTACTTACTTAATAAAGGTATCGAATTATCATTGATATATGATTAAAGCAGAAGCTATTTTTAAATCTTTTGATGGAAATGATGTACTAAAAGGTATCTCAACAGAATTCCATGATGGAAAGACCAACCTCATCATCGGTAGAAGTGGTGCAGGCAAAACGGTTTTACTCAAAATCCTTGTTGGCTTGGTACAACCCACCAGCGGCAGGGTTTGGTATGATGATATTGACTTTTTCAGTTTGGATAAAAAACAACTCCGCGCCCTGCGCATGCAAGTGGGAATGCTTTTCCAGGGGTCGGCTTTATTCGATTCGATGACGGTGGAAGAAAATATTCGTTTCCCCCTTGATATGTTTACAACAATGACTAGCAAGGAAAAACTCCTTCGAGTCAATTATTGCCTGGAACGCGTAAACCTTTCTGGTAAAAATAAAAGCTATCCTTCGGAGATCAGCGGTGGGCAGCAAAAGCGCGTGGGCATTGCCCGATCCATCGTACTTCAACCCAAATACCTTTTTTGCGATGAGCCTAACTCTGGATTAGACCCCAAAACGGCTATTCTGATTGATGAACTCATTCGCAGTATTACAATTGAAAATAATATCACAACAGTTATTAATACCCATGATATGAATTCTGTCATGGAAATCGGGGACAATATCATCCTCTTGCATCAGGGGGAGATCGCCTGGCGCGGCAATAACGAGGAGGTACTCCATACCGACAATGAAGTGCTCGAAAATTTTATCTTTGCTTCTCCTTTCCTCCAAAAACTAAAGGCTACGGCAGTCAACAAATAATTGCTCCTCAAAAATTGGTGGCTATTTCTCAACAATATCTGCCTATTTCCCTTTCAACAAATCCAGTGCAATAGCGGCTATGGCAGGATCGCAGCAGGAGTGCGGGTGGGTCGGCTCACCACGTTGTGCATCAAAATGCCCATAAAAACCATGCACTTTGAATAATTGCAACATATTGCGGCGCAACAAGCCGGCAAGTGTATCAAAATCATAGCGCTTCAATCCTCGATACAAAAGCCAGTTTACCAGGATACTCGCCTGAGATTCGCCCGCGCATGAAGGAAAAAGAATAAAGCTTTCTTCTTGATTTGTCAAAAAAGTGGCTTCCAGTTTTTGTAAGATTTGCTCCGCCTGATCCTGGGTGGGGACTTCGCCTATCATAGGCATCACCCCTGCAAGGGAGCACAAGCGCTTGCTTGCCCCTACACTGGTTGAAAAAGCCTCATAAGCACCTTGTTCCCTGTTCCACAGTTTGTTATTCATGCTGAAAATGGATAACTCGTGCCACTGAATCACCTCCAAAATATCCACTTTGAGCAAGTGCCCAATTTTTATTAACCCCTCGTTTGACCAGGCAAGCGCCGCTAAAAACAGGGGTTCCTGCATGGGCAAAGCCTGCTCATCGAGGGGTTCTATCAAAGATTCTGCCGGATGAAAAATAGCAGGTAGTGCCACTTCCTGGGCATCCCTTTGCAAAAAAAGATAGGCATGCCAGGATAAGACACTGGGGTATAGTTTTGCTAAAAAATGTTTGCTTTGTGATTTGTTTTTGGAGACACTGTACAGGTACCACAGCAGTGCGCCATGTAGCGGAAAAGCAGCCACATCAGTAGTTTCGCCCGTTTGCTGAAGAATCATTCCATCTGCTCGCTGTGAAGCCAGCGCTTCCTGAAAATACAGCTCCGCCAGGGCCATATCAAAATGAGCACAGCCCACTGACAGTAGTAATTTGTGCAAGTTTGTTGGGAGTACCGTAACCGATTGTTTTTCATGCTGCTCAATAAAAGCTTGAGCCACATTGAATAAAGTGCCTTTCAAGTTTTGTCTTTTTTTGTTGGCTGAAAAAACTCGGTTTGCAGGATGCTTGCAGTCAGGGAGGCATTGCAAATGTAAGCAATGTTTAAAACAATCAAAATGAGTCCCTTCTTTTTTACAAAAATTTTATAAAATGAGGAGTTGCAAAGGCCTGCTGGTCATTAAATTTGAGGTATGCTCCCTTTCAAAAAAATTGTATTTTACACCCTGAAGTAAATCCTCAAAAAATCTCCTTGAAAACCAACATAAGCTGAGGGGCTGGTTTGCCAATATGCCCATAAACGACAGTAAAGGAAAGCGCTCAACTTAAAAATCCAAGCGACTTATGAAACGAACCTGGTGGAAGGAATCCGTGATTTATCAGATTTATCCAAGAAGCTTCAAAGATAGTAATGGCGATGGCATCGGCGACCTGCGCGGTATCATCCAAAAACTGGACTACCTCCAGGAATTGGGCATTGACATTATTTGGTTGAACCCCATCTATCAATCGCCTAATGATGATAATGGATACGACATTAGCGATTATTATAACATCATGGATGAATTCGGTACTATGGCTGATTTTGATGAATTGCTGGCAGCGGCACACCAACGCGGCATTCGCATCCTGATGGATCTGGTGGTAAATCATACTTCTGATGAGCATTTTTGGTTTCAAGAAGCCCGCAAATCTAAAGATAATCCCTATCGCGATTATTATTTCTGGAAACCCGAACCTGCCTGTAATTGGCCCTCCTTTTTCAGTGGTAACGTGTGGGAATTGGATGAATACACGGGCGAATATTATCTTCACTTATTTTCAAAAAAACAACCCGACCTCAACTGGGAAAATCCGAAGCTACGCCAGGAAGTGTACCGATTGATGCGTTTTTGGCTCGATAAAGGAATTGACGGCTTCAGAATGGACGTGATCCCGATGATTTCCAAACGACTGGATTTTCCTGATATAGATACCTCTGACTTTGGCAAAGTAATCGTAGAAGTGTATGCCAACGGACCCCGTGTGCACGAATTTTTGCAAGAAATGTATCGCGAAGCGCTAGCGGATTATGATGTGATGACTGTGGGGGAAGGTGCAGGCATTCTGCCTCAAATGGCAAACGATTATGTTGGAGAAGATCGCAAGGAATTGAGTATGATTTTCCACTTTGGGCACATGAGTATTGATCACGGTCCGGGTGGACGGTTTGATCCCAAAAGCTGGGAACTTCCCGCGTTTAAGCGCGTTTTTCGTGAATGGCATGAGGCAATAGGCGATCGCGGTTGGGTGAATGTTTTCCTCGATAACCACGATTTCCCAAGAATGCTCTCTCGCTTTGGCAATGATAAAAACTATCGTGTAGAATCTGCTAAACTACTGGCAACCATGCTGTTAACGATGCGTGGTACGCCTTGTATTTACTACGGCAGTGAAATCGGGATGACCAATATAGAACTGGAAAGCTGGGAGGAAGTAAATGACATAGAAGCCCGCAATGCTTATCAAATGGCGATGCGCAATGGCATAGATACCAATCAACTGCTGCAAGCTGTGAACCTCAACGGGCGCGACAATGCCCGAACGCCGATGCAGTGGGATGACAGCCAATACGCTGGTTTTTCTGATACCAAACCCTGGCTCAAACTCAATCCTAATTATACCAACATCAATGTCGCGAAAGACCTTAGTGATCCGGCGTCCATTTTCCGGTACTATCAACGATTACTGCGCTTGCGAAAAGCAAATCCCACTCTTATTTACGGTGATTTTGAAGACCTCGCACCCGATCACCCGCGCCTGTATGCCTATCGCCGCAAGGATGAAGCCGGTGTGTTTTATATTTGCCTGAATTTCAGTGATAAAGCAATTGACTTTTTGTTATTGCCTAAAGATGCAAAACTGGAATTGATCCTTTCCAATTACACAGCTATAGATGCCATCTTGCTCAAACCTTGGGAAGCGCGGGTGTATAAGGCCGGTACTGTCACATGATTAGCTCATCAGCTTAATCCTTTATTACTGCGCCTCTGGTGCTAGTTTTACTTTTAAACCCTCCAAATTTTCCGTCATATTAATTTGGCAAGCCAGTCTGGAATTTTCTTTCACAAAAAAAGCCTGATCCAACATTTCCTCTTCTGCTGCGTTCATCTCCGGCAATCCATGATCGCTAAGCACGTACACATGGCATGTAGAGCAAAGCGCCATACCGCCACAAGTGCCCTGAACAGGCAATTCATACGCCTTGCAAACTTCCATCAGATTCATATTCATATCAGTGGGTGCTTCCAGGTGGTGCTCCTCATCCGCTCGATCAACAACGATAATCCGAATCATTTCCGGTTTCAATTTTTTTTGAAAGGCAAAGGTAGCATAAAACGACTATTGAAAGGAAACCAAAGGAAGTTTTTAATGTATTGGGAAGCGCTACGCTGCTCTTTAATCATTTTCGAATTTGCTTCCATTTTAAAAGCTTTTTCGAGTGCTTCATTTGTTTTTGTATTTAATAACAAATATAAAACAAGAATAGCACATTATCCAGTTCCCGGATTAATATGCTATCCAATATCTAATTTCTAAATTTCTAATTCTCCGAGTCACACCCAATCGGCTGCCCGTCGGGCATTGCTTGGATCGTTGGTAATTTATATTCGCTTGGATTATTTTTAAACATCCGAATTTGCTCTTTCAAATACGCTACGTGCGCCCGCTGCTCTGGGTTGAGCGAGAGCATTTCCAGCATATCTATTTCATTGATTTTCAACATTGCTGTTGCCTGCACCTGTTTCATCACACTTTGATCGCCAGCCAGATTTAATAAATGATGTAATACCAACTTTTCATTATTCCGTGCAATTTCTTTTTCATAATCATTATAATCCATTCTTACTTTCACGGCATCCAGTAGTTGATTAAAAATATCATCCAATGATAAGCGCTTGCTATCACGTGCGTGTTGCTCTACGACTCTCGCCAAACGCTCTTTCGTCAACAACATCGTCAACGTATGATTCGCGGAACTCTCCGCTGCTGCCAAGGGGTCGAAGGTATTGCCCGTATAAACTTTAAACAACTCGCGGTCGCGCTGATAGCCAGGTGGTTGCGGTGGAATTAATTTTATAATATTTTCTGGTAAGGCGAGGAAGCTTGGACGCAAGGTTTCTAATAAAATTGTCAAGGCATCGCGTTGCATTTTATCGTCCACCATTTCATTCGGCTTTGCACCATCGCCGCGCACGGCATAGCTGTAATTCGCGCCACCTACTACTTTCGACGCGGCTTCCACCTGATAGCGATGTGATAAATATAATGGCACCAATACATTCTCCAACGTTGCCATCGGCGCGTTTACAGGGATATTTTTCTCACTAAATTTGCTCAACGCCAATTTGCGATTCGTCATTATGCGGCGTAGTTCCGTCATCGGGTCTTTCCCATTGTCCCACAGGTGGTTGTAAGGATGTGCCGAGTAACCCGGGCGACCATCTTGATCGGTCATGTACGCCAAATTCATTTTAGAATAGGTCTCGGTTAGAATATCGCGCAAGGCTTTTGCCTCGTCCGTTCCTTTTGGAAAATCCTGATAACCATAGATAATCACACGCTTATCCCATTCACCGATGCCGACGGCGTACGCTTTTGAAAAATCGGCATTCCCTGCTGCATCAATCGTCACCAAAGGATGCGGATAATCCATTACAGAAGCGCGGTCATTGATGCTCGCTGCAAAATTATGCTGAATGCCCAGGGTGTGTCCTACCTCATGCGCTGATAACTGCCGCAGCCGCGCCAACGCCATTTGTTCCAAACGGGGGTCGGGTTTCTCGCCATTCGCATACGCCTCCACTAAACCTTGCGCAATTAAAAAATCTTGCCGCACGCGCAGCGAACCCAATAAAACGTGCCCTTTGATAATCTCGCCTGTGCGCGGATCGGTCACGGTGCTGCCATAGCTCCAGCCCCGCGTAGAGCGATGTACCCAGTTAATCATGTTGTAACGCACGTCCATCGGGTCGGCGTCTTCGGGCAGCACTTTCACCTGGAACGCATTTTTATAACCTGCCGCTTCAAACGCCTGATTCCACCAGGAAGCGCCTTCTATCAACGCCGAACGAATCGGTTCCGGCGTGCCCCGATCCAAGTAATAAATAATCGGCTCTACGGCTTCACTGACTTTGGCGGTTGGGTCTTTTTTCTTCAAACGATGGCGCGAAATGAAACGCTTCATAATTGGCTGACTAATCGGCGTGGCATAATCCATGTAACTAATGCCAAAATAGCCGGCGCGCGGATCGAACATACGTGGCTGGTAATTTCCATCCGGCAATTCAATCAAAGAATGATGCATCCGCACCGTAATCGCATCTGCTGAGGGCGCCACTGAGCGTACTAAGGCACCACGTGGCTCGCCCACAAACGTAATCGTTGCTTCAAACTCCGAGTTTTTCGGGAAATTTTTAGTTCGTTCCAAATGAATTGCCGAGCGCGCGTCGTCTAAGCGATACGTGCCTTGATTATTTGAAGTCAGGCGACCAATCACCCCATGCGCATCGCGCAGTAAAAACGGCGTAAAGTCAATCAATGCCTTATCGCCTTCTTGTATTTCTGCTTTAAATCCCCATAAAACCGACTTTGCAAATGCCTGCTCCACTGACTTGCGCTCATCGGCATTGTCACTCACCGCCCGAAAATCATAATTCGGTTGCAAGAGCATCACTTTCGGACCGCTCCGCACAAATTTTACCACGCGCTCCCCACCCAACTGATTCCGGTCCAACCCAATATCATTCGAGCCAAGCCCTTCCGTCAGAGAGTTCACATATAAAAATTCCGTATCCCATTTGTCAATTTCCAGCCAAATCTTCCCCTCTTTATCGTCCCAATAAAACTTAAAATAGCCATCGTAGGCTTTCATATTCGCTACTTTCGTCGCGATGGTTTTTGTAGCATCTCCTTGTGCCTGTGCCCACGCCAACGGCAAGCAGCATAACAGTAGTAGGTATAGATGTCGCATGTTGTAAATGAATTTTTTTAGTTGGACAAGATAGGGATTTTTATTTTTCCTGAAAGGAAGCTTTCCCCAATTTTCATAAGTCGAAGTGGATGGATGACATTCCGAGTCTCCTGCGGAAGACTCGTAGAAGACGGAATTTTTTGAAGGTTCAAGTAGCGCCTTTTGATAAAACTTTATTAAAACGCTCTTACAATATTCAAAATCTGCCCAACGGTACTTAGGTGTTGGAATTAGTTCATAATGGAAACCGTTATTTTCAAGCGGTTATTAAAACTGGCTCGCAGCAGTCCGGACAAAAATAATATTGCAATAGCGGAGGAAGAATATCAAATTCTTCCTCCCAAACCTTTATTTTTTAAGTGCCATAGTTAAAGTGAATCCTTTTAGGGCAAGGGCTTTGGGTTGTTACTCATGTTTAAATATGATTTGCACTTTCAGCGCTTATCAAACCTATGGATTGAAAGTCCATAATTATTGCCTCACCAATTTTGTTACGAAAGTTTCATTCGATAACGAAATACTCAAGATATAAACGCCATCTGGTAATTCAGACAAATCAAGTTGAGTAATGTTGTTATCAATTTGTAATTTTTTGACTACTTGTCCTTGCAAATTATAAAGAATCGCAGGTGTGGTATTTTTTACTTCGGATGTAATGATTTCAAAAATACCGTTGGAGGGATTCGGAAAAACCTGAATATCATTTTGTTGAATTGAAATGTCATTTATATCGGTTAAAGTTCTTGATAGACATTGATTAAAAAAACGGGTAATGGTATCATTATAAATTTGCAATCCAATATCAAAAGAACCGATTGACTGGTTAATCGCTTCGTGGTCGAGTGGTTGGGCATTCACTGCTGTAGCTTGATATCCGTTTTGCACTAATTTATTTTTAAAATTCGTAGCGATGTCAACCCGTTCATTAGTGCCTTGATGCACCAGCATAAATTCAGGTATTTTTTTGCCAGGAGTGACGTAAGTGCTTGGCGATGCTTGCGACCAGGCATCGCGATCAGAAGAAAAAGCATTGACATAGGTAATCAACTGGCTACTTTGGTTGCGCGGAAGGATATATTTATCCATATAATAAGGAATATCATAAGCACCCGCATCGAGTGAACAAGTGCATTTGATATTACCGAGTGATAAACCATTCTGAGCAAGGAAGCTTTCATCCGTTGAAACCAAAGAAACTAAATGCGCGCCCGCGGAATGACCGATGAGCGACACCCGGCTGGTATCGCCGCCGTAATTTGCAATATTATTAAAAATCCAGGCTATTCCTTTTGCGACATCCTGAGGATGAACAGGATACAAAATTCGATTTTGATCAGTAGTATCCGGTGGATTGGGCGACAAACGATAATTCAAGCTGACAAAAATATAATCCTGATCGGTAAAAAACTCATCTTTAAGTGCCGTATTTGCTTTATCGCCCGTGCGCCAGCTACCGCCATGCACGTAAATCATGACAGGCTTGCGAGCAGCGCCACCATTGGGCACATACACATCCAAACTTAGCAAATTCGCATTTACTCCTGGAATAGTATGATATGGAATACCCGCAAATTTATTATATCCATTGGGTTGCGCAGCTTGATAGACACCTTTATAAATCCAGGCGGTATTGCTCACCTCCACAAACCAGGGCGCAAAACCACCCGCGTAGATGACATTACCTTTGTCCTCTGGGAAGGGCGACACGCAAAAAGTGCGCACACGCGCCAGGCTATCAGGCTGCGGGTTGATATTATAATCCAAAATTTCGCGTAAATGATAATCAATTTGCGTTCCTTTTTGAACCCGTTCAAAATAATAACCCTGTTGATTAAAACCTGCAATATTGGGCTGCGGGTTATTTGCTAAATAAGTAGTATCATAAAATCCTTCAAATCCAATAAATTGTACCGTATCACTGGTGCCAGGTATGGGGAAATCCACGTTTATTTGTGTTTGAATATAATGAAATTCGCGTTCGGTAGCAGCATTTAAAAATTCCTTGATATTTTTCTCCGGTATTAAAGCGTAATTATTTTTAGGTTCCAATCGGAAAATATGATTCAAAGCCCCAAAAATTAAAACCTGTCCAGCACCTGTCAGATTTTTCACCGTTCGCAAGCCCCGAATATCTTCGTCCAATAACCAATAATCATCCAAATCGCCAGCGTATTGATTTATATTAGCCGTTGAAGCAAGATTTAATACCTGTACCCACTGCGGATTCGAGCCATCTATGCGTTTGTACACCTCGCGCTGCGTAGCCATGTAAAGTGTATCATTACAAACCGCAAAACCCATGATGCGCTGAAAGCCGGTTGGGGTAAATTCCGGCGTGGCGTCCCAGCGAATTTTGCCCGGCTGCGTCTCGTCGTACCTACCTGCGTACACGCCCAGGGGCTGCGGGT
>CAZGJN010000030.1:0-47716 GCA_964526645.1 uncultured Saprospiraceae bacterium | reverse complement strand
ATTTGAGCGGCATAAGAGAAGCCGACAAAATAATTGACCTCTGACAAAATGAAGAAAAACGGCGGATAACTTCAAGATTTTCGATATTTAATATCATTGTCAATCAAAGGGGCTGTATTTTAAGCTTAACGACTTGTCTGTCAAACGCTCGAATGATCGTACTTCCAGCTCCATATCAGACAATGCCCTGACCCAACTGGAAGACTTCAACCGAGAGGTACAGGAGGCGGAAGTCGAGGCGAGAACGCCTGAAGGCGGCAGGGAATGATGCAAAAAAGCCCCGATCCGGGATGGATCGGGGCAATGAACACTCACTAAGTTTATGAAAATTAATAACACTTACTTATGAAGGTCTTTGCTTTGTAAATACTTGAGCAAGTATGCCGGACGATCCGTTTGAATCATATTAAACCCTTTTTGAATGATCCAATCATAACTACCCGGTAAATCTTCAATGGCACGATCATCGGTATGCCCGGCGCACAAGTTATCCCACAAGGTATTCACCCAAACGCGAACGCCTTTTGTTTTAATTACCTGCAATTGATTTAAAATAAGAGACTGCTCCTTTGCAAAAATGAATTCAAAGGCGACGATTTTTTCAGGATTTTTCAGGTAATCTGCCACAGTTTTTTCGGCATCAGCTTTCTCCAAATTAACCACTGGCATGAAAAAAATAGAATCCAGGATACTTCCTAAGTCCTGTTGCACTTTTTCAATTGGATGCTCGCCTTTAAAAACGGCTTGCTGCACCGTACCTGTTTGTTGCAATATTTTGTAAGCGGGCAGCGCGTAGTTGTAGCACTTATCCAGATTGACCATTATTTTCCCTTTCACCAGCAGCATGGCTTCTTCCAGGGTTGGAATTTGCTGATTGGTTGGGCGGCGCATGCCACTTAGCAGTCGGAATTGTTTCAATTCCACCAGGGTATAATCTGAAACTTTTCCTTTTCCGTTGGTGGTACGATCAATCGTAGCGTCGTGCATAAGTACCAAATGCCCATCTTTCGTTTGTTGAATGTCAATTTCCACCATATCCAAACCCATTTCTATGCAGCTTTGGATGGCTTGCAGGGAGTTTTCTGGGTAGTGGCGCCAGTCGCCGCGGTGGGAGATGATGAATATATCTTTGGCGGTGGAATTTTTTAGTTTTTGAATCAGGTGGTCAACGGGGTTATTGGAATGGGAAGGAAGCGCAGCATTTTGTGCGACAACTCCAAAAGTTGAAATGACGCAGACTAATAAAATAAATAATGATTTCATGGAAAATGAATATTAAAGTGAAAAGAAAATTGGTGGACATCATAAGAACGTCCACCAAATTGCGGTACATAAAATTGCTTTCGTTTAATTCAGTTCGTCGTGTACTTCGCCCTTCTGTAGTGGTATCATTCGTCCATACAGCCCTATTATTGTAGCCATTTTAAAGAAGCTATAATCGCCTTGCCCTGACAAGAGCGATTACAGCTTTTATTTAGAAGTCATTTAAAAAGAAGCCCTCAATCCAAACTGGAAAGTGCGCCCTGAGGTGAAGTAGCCGTCCATGAGGCGTTCCTGGAAGATGTATTCGTACCAGGTGTTGTTAAATAAGTTTATGATATTGAAAGTAACACCAATATTTTTGGTAATATCATAACCCGCAGACAAGTCGGTTTGACCAAAATCGTCACGGTATTTCAAACCATCGGTAGGGTTGGGCTTCTCGCGCAAGAAGTTGCTGCGGAAGTTGTGCGCCAAAGTCAAGCGGAAGCCATATTTTTCGTAATAGCCGATCAGGTTATATGAATGTTTAGAGTGATTTGGCAATCCATATTTATTAATTTCGCCATTATTGAGTTCTTCTTCAAACGTGCTTTCGGCAAAGGTGTAATTGAGTACCGTTCCAAAGCCATCAAAAGGGGAGGGGAGGAAGGTAAAGGGCGTTTGGAAGTTAATTTCAAAACCAGTAATGGTGGCGGCATTGCCATTCACGGGTTGCGTAAGTACATAAGTATCGCCATTAAAAGGAATTGAGCGGGACTCCGTTGTGATAAAAGACTCGATATCTTTGTGAAAGAAAGAAGCGGATAATAGGCTTTCTTTGTTCGGATACCATTCCAAAGCTAAATCAAACTGGTTGGCGCGGAACGGATCAAGTTCTGGGTTTTTGGCAGAGATGGTTTTATTAACATCGTCCACCACGCGGTAAGCCGCCAGATCGCTCAAAGCTGGTCGTGTCAACACCCGCGCAAAACCTGCCCGGAAATGCAGTTCGTTGAATAGTTTTAGTCTGGCGTTAAAGTTGGGTAGAAAATCGGTGTAGTTACTGGTTACTTCTCGGGATGAAAAAGTTTTGGTTTCATTGTCCAATTCTTCTCCTGTTGAGGTTACGGCGGTATTAGCCACGCGTACCCCAAAATTGGCGTCAAAAGGCATACCAACTAATTTGGTATTAATCTTTGCCAGCAAGTACCCCGAAGCAACCGCTTCATTAATGTTGTAATAATTTTGTCGTTCTTCGAAGTTGGAAAGGTCAATCGTGCTACCATATTTAGTGAACGCTTTATCCCAATCGTGTACGGCAAAAGAAGCCGGTGCATTGGCTTCGTCCACATTGTCCAAAAAGCCATCCACCACCATAGCCACTGGTGCAAAAGGTTCGTTGATATTTCGAATCCGATTGAAGAAAGCGCTTCTTTCCTTAGTGCGGTCGCGGTAGCGTGCACCGAAACGAATCCCGCTGAGCCATCCCTTAAATTTGCGCTCCACATCTAAACGCCCGGTATATTCCGAATCTTCATTGTTCCACAAATTCCGCCGTGCTTCGTCCATGGTGTAGGCGTTCGGATCAGCGATGTTGACAGGGGTTTGCAAATTCCAATAGCGAAAATCTTCTCGAATATCGTAAGAGGCTTGGTTGGTCACCTTGGAGAAATAGGTGAACCGCTCGGAATCTCTTTTATTGCTGACCATGGCAAGGTTAGCGGAAATATTCCAGTTTTGGAAATTCCAATTTGCCGTTAGTCCGGTTTGGAAATATTGAGATTCATTGGCTTGTTGCTGATTTTCAGACTTCAGTTCGACCGCACCAAAATCAGCATATTCCACGATATTATCATTGACAACCAGAGCGCGCAAATTTTTCGCACTATTAAAAAACCAGATCGGTGTGTAGCGCGTCGTCGTTTGGTCGAAATTCACAAATAGCCCATCCAAGGTGAGAGTCAGTCGGTCAGTTGGTCGGTATTGAACGGAAGCATTTAAGGAAGTGCGTTCTACGTCTTGTGCTTCAATGATGTAGCGCGGCAAATCCATAAACCAGACGTTGGTATAATCATTAACTTTATCGCCATTGACATCAAAGGAACGCTTCGTCCACCGAACGGCGTCGAAAGATTCTGAGCTGCGGTAGAATTGGTCATAAGCGGCTCCAATCAGAATACCAAATTTGTTATTCCAGGTATTTCCTAAAACTAAAGATGCGCGTGGCGTCAATTGATCTCCGACATTATTGTACTGACCTTCTACACTGGCAGTCAAAAAACGCCGATTCAAGTCAAAAGGTTTGAGCGTTTCCAGATTAACCGTACCTGCCAGACCGCCTTCGTCTATGTCAGCAGTGGGCGATTTGATGACTTCTGCTTTGCGGAAGAGTTCTGCCGGTAAAACATTGAAATTAAACGTACGATCATCAGCATTGGTGGTAGCAGGTACTCCATTGATGGTTACTTGAGTATATTCTGGTGATAAGCCACGTACACTGATTTCATTACCAACGCCGCCATTGTAATCGCGTCGAATTTGCACACCCGAAATTCTTTGCAACGCTTCTGAAACGTTGGTGTGTGGAAACTTGGCGATGTCCTCCGCCACAATTGCATCTACTACATTGACGGATTCGTTCTTGATTTCCAATGCATTGGCTAAACTTTTACGCACCCCTTTTACCACTACTTGCTCCAGTTCAGTGGACGCTATTGCCAGTGTTACGTCAATTTGAGACTGCCCGTTGATGGGTATTTCTCTCGGTTGATAACCAATATAAGAAATCATCAGCGTGGCAGTTCCTTTATCCGGTACAGCAATTGCGTAGTTGCCATCATTATCGGTCACTGTACCCTGCCCGGTTTCTTTCACGACCACCGTAGCGCCTACGAGCGGCTCGCCATTGGCAGCAGCGACTTTACCTTTTACAATTTTATCATCCACTTTATTCAAACCTCTTACCTGATAAATTACTTTGAAATCGGGTTTGGAGGTCAACTCTTCCAATACGGCTTTTTCCGGTATTCGGATGAAGGTCTTTACAGTGGGTTGTTCTGTTTCATCTTTTTCCCGAAGTACATAAACAATATCCTTAAAAATCGAAAATTGCAGGTTGGTTTGGCTGGAAATGTAGCGCAGTAAATCTACGAGCGCAATGTTGTTATTTACATTGGAAATAAAAATTTCCTTCACCAACTTCCGGTCATAGGTAAAAAAGAAATCTGTTTGATTTTGAATGCTGGCAAAAGCATCTTCCAGCCGCACGTTTTTCCAGTCACTGGACACGTACACATCCTCCAGGGCTTGAGCGTAGCTGCTCTCGGCGAGCGCCATGGTGGCAAACACGCTTTGCAAACAAGCCATGTAAAAAAAGAATTTTGACATTGCCAAAATTTTACTGAACAGATTAAGTTTCATAATTTTGAGTATTGAGTTAAATAATAAGGTTCTAGGCGTACCGTGCCCGGAATCAAGACTGACCGCTTCCACCTGGCGTCAAGATTCCTTCGTACGTACGCATCAAGAGCTTGCCAGCCGAGCAATTGGCTGGCTTTTTTCGTCTATCTAATCAGGTTTTACGAGTAGTTTTTTTCGGGTCATTCGTTCAAAGCGGTAGTCGGTTACTTTTGCAATACCATCCAGTACTTGTTCCAATGTCATACGAGTAGCGTCAAATCGGGTTACCAGTTCGCTGTTGATGCGGGTTGTATCTTCCAGTATTAATTGTATGTTGTACCAGTTTTCGAGCACATTTGCCACTTCCTGCACCTTAGCACCGTCAAAATAAATGATGCCGTCGCGCCAGGCGTAGGGTGCGTTTTCCAGGTATTGGCTTGTTGTAGTGGATTGCTTGTTTTTATCAAAGGTGAATAGTTCACCTGGGGACAAAATGGTAGCTGGTTGAAAATCAATACTATCTGTGCGAATTGCCACTTGTACTTTCCCTTCTATCAAAGCCACTTTAATTTTATCGTTTTTAGCAAAAGCCTGCACGTTGAAGGCAGTTCCTAAAACGGTGGTCTGCACCTCGCCAGCCAGCACGATGAAAGGACGGAGCGAATCCGTTGCTACCTCAAAAAAAGCTTCGCCTTCGAGCTGCACCAGTCGGACGCTATCAGTAAAGTTTTCAGGATACCGGATTTTACTATTGCGATTGAGCCAGACGACGGAGCCATCGGCAAGGGTAATCTCTTGGGCTTTTTCGCTGGAGTTGGTGTGTTCCACCAGTTGAGGATCATCTATCCACCTTCCCAGCATCCAGTAAGAACCAGCAATACTAATCAATAGAATCACTGCAGCAGCAATGCTGTGCCAGGCTCGACGGTTGGGATTCAAACGCCGCACAATGACCGGTTTTGCTGGTTCGGTAGATTTTTCCAGGCGCTGCCAAATGCGTGATTTGGCATCCTCAGGAATCTGATTGGTCAAATCCACTTGTTCCCAATCTTCCTGCAATTGTTTTTCTAAATCCGACAGCTCGCCCTGCGCAAAGTAAGCTTGTATTTGCGCTCGTTCTTCGGAGGTGCATTCGCCATTTTTCCATTTTTGAAATAGCCCTTTATCAATCATCTTTAACCTTTGAAAATACTGTAATTTGTTTTACACAAGGAAATACAAATGGAAAAGAGAATACCTTTACTCGGAGGGGAAATTTTTTTAAGATTGATGAAAGATTTGGCAAATCTTGAAGATTTACGAAATCTAAAAAAACGGCAGTTGCGACAGGCGCTCGCGCAGGAATCGGAGGGCTTTCACCATTTGGGATTCGACGGTGTTTTTAGAAATGGACAGCGCTTCGGCAATTTCTTCGTAGGTAAGTCCTTCTAGTTTGCTCATTTTGAAAATCTGGCGGCGTTTAGGTGGCAGCGCTTCGATGGCGGCGGTGAGTTGGGAGAGCATTTCGATGGCGTCCGATTCATTATTAGATGCATTTGCATTGTTTTCCTGCAATGGCAAGTTATCATATACTTTCTGTTGAAGAGTACTTCTTTTTAGAAAATTGATAACCACCTGACGCGCAGTGACAAACAATTGAGCTTCAATCGGAATTTCTAAAGACAATCGAGAGCGATTTTCCCAAAGGTGGAGAAAGATATCATGTACCAAATCCTCGATTTGAGCCGCGTCCTTGGTTTGCTTGGCTGCAAAAAGATACACCCGCTTGTAATATTGTCGGTACAATGCCTCGAGTGCAGCTTTATCCCCTGCGATCAATTTTTCTATCAAACCAGTCATACAGCGTCTAAACGGGTATTTACAATTCCAAAAGTAGCAAATCACTGCCGGGTTTAAAGGAAAGACGGGTTTAAGAAATTGTAAACAGCAAGGTGCAGACGCTTTGTCTGCCAATAAGTAAAAACTTTTCGGTAAAGGGGAAAAACAGTGGGTGCGGTTTTGTAAATCTTTGAGATTCGCAAAATATGAAAAACGAAAATAAACGATTTGACCCACTATCCAATTTTTCATCGCTCTATTTTTGTTAAAAGAAAGTTGCTAAGTGATGGAGCAGAATTAAACGACACTCGTTTTAAACTTAATCAACTGATAATCAAACCCATGATACTATCAACTGTTGACTATACTTATTTCGATAGAAAAAGAACGGGTGGGTAATTTTTTTTATTTTTGAAACTGAAAAATGTAATCCTGATAGCTATCTGGAGCGAAGTGTAAAATGTAAAAGTTTACGCCATGTGCGTTTTTGTGGTCTTAGGTTTAAAATTTTACATTTTTCGGTTTAAACAAACACGATTATGACATACGAAAATCTAATCCTCACAGAAGACGACGGCATTTTGATTGTAACCATCAATCGTCCGCAGGCGCTGAATGCTTTGAATAATCAGACGATGCAGGAATTGCAGCAGTTTTTTGGCGAAGATGCGCCGAATCGGATAGGCGTAAAAGGCATCATTTTGACTGGTGCCGGCGACCGGGCGTTTGTAGCCGGCGCAGATATCAAGGAGTTTATGGGCTTGGATGCAGAGACAGGCGCAAAAATGTCGCAGCGGGGGCAAGATGTTTTCTTTTTGATTGAACGATTTTCAAAACCAGTGATTGCAGCGGTGAATGGCTTTGCGCTGGGCGGCGGGTGTGAATTGGCGATGGCCTGTCACATTCGGGTGGCAAGCGAGAAGGCGAAGTTTGGGCAACCGGAGGTGAATCTGGGCATCATTCCTGGCTACGGCGGCACGCAGCGCTTGATACAACATATCGGCAAGGGCAAAGCGATAGAATTGATGATGACAGGCGATATGATGGCTGCCACAGAAGCGTATCAGCGCGGTTTGGTGAATCATGTAGTGCCCGAAGGCGAGGAAGTAGCTATGGCAAAAGGGATAATCGAAAAAATAGCGACGAAGGGCCCTGTGGCGATTGCAAAAGTGATTGAAACGGTAAATGCCTATTTTGATAAACAGCAAGATGGCTTTAAGCGCGAGGTGCAGGAATTTGGCAACACGGTGGGTACGGAAGATGCAAAAGAGGGGGCAAGCGCATTTATGGAGAAACGGAAGGCGAATTTTAAAGGAAATTGACGACGATTAGAAGTAGTTACTTTTCAGATTTTGCAAATCTTGAAGATTTACAAAATCTGAACGACTGCCTACGCCAGCACTCAGCAGACCCGCATCATGCGATGCGTAGCCCATTTACCACCAGGCGTTCAGGCTGTAGCAGGGTCACTGTGCCATCCGAGTCCACTGAACCAAGCACCAAGCATTCACTCATAAAGTTGGCAATTTGTTTGGGTGGAAAATTAACCACTGCCACGATCTGTCTTCCAATCAAATCAGCTGGTTGGTACAGCGATGTAAGCTGCGCCGAAGAGCGTTTAATTCCCAATGCGCCAAAGTCAATCGTCAATTGGTAAGCTGGCTTTTTCGCTTTTGCAAAGGGCTCGGCAGCAATGATGGTGCCAGTGCGCATTTCTACTTTCTCAAAATCAGCCCAGGTAATTGTGTCCATATTAGTATGCTTTTTTTTGCTTCGTGATGATGTCCTCTGTTCTGAATCATCAGCAAAAACGAGCGTTAAGCGTTTTTTCAAAGCTAAAAAAGTTTTTATGCTTTTGCCGGTCAGATTGTTATTTTATTTGTCAGAGCAGCCTTTTTGAAGCTAAAGGCTATAAGATCTATGATTCTATAAGTTTCAAAAAAAAATTACTTTTGCGAAGAGTTTTTCAACAGAAAAGAAATGCCGAATCACAATACCTATGTTGCCATCATGGCTGGGGGAGTAGGAAGCCGCTTCTGGCCCGCCAGCAGAATCGCCAAGCCAAAACAATTTCTCGATATTCTGGGGGTCGGGAAATCCCTTTTGCAAATGACATTTGATCGGTTTTTGCCCCTTTGCCCACCGGAGAATATCTTCGTCGTCACCAATGCCCTCTATAGGGATTTAGTCAAAGCGCAGCTGCCACAATTGACAGATAATCAGATTTTATTAGAGCCTTCGCGCAATAACACGGCACCTTGTATTGCTTATACGGCGTTTAAGTTGCAACAACTCAACGCTAATGCCAACTTGATCGTAGCGCCCTCGGATCATATCATTTTGAAGGAGTCTAATTTTATTGCCACTTTAGAAAATGCGCTGGCGTTTACCGCTACGCAAGACGCGCTGGTCACTTTGGGGATTCAACCCAGCCGGCCGGATACGGGCTACGGGTATATCAATTTTGAAAAAAAAGCGGTGTATGATAAGGTGCATCGAGTGCTAAAATTCACGGAAAAGCCACCGTTGGAGAAAGCGAAAGAATTTTTGGCGAGTGGTGATTACTTGTGGAATGCTGGTATTTTTGTCTGGCGAACGCAAATTATTCTGGAGGCTTTGCAGCAAAATGCGCCTGAGATTCACGCTATCTTGGGGGCTCAAATAGCTTGTTATAATACTGCTCGCGAGCAAGCTTTTATTGATGAATATTACCCTACTACCCCCAATATTTCTATTGACTTTGCGGTGATAGAAAAAGCTAACAACGTCTTTACGATTCCTTCTGATTTCGGGTGGTCAGATTTGGGAACCTGGGCATCGCTACACGCCGAATCGCCAAAAGATGCCTCAGGAAACACCTGCAATGCCTCGTATAAATTATTGGAAGGAGTGAAAAACTCTATCATAAGAGGTGCCGAAAATAAAGTAGTCGTCATAAAAGGCTTGGAAAATTACATCGTTGTAGACGAGCCAGATGTGCTTTTGGTCTATCCAATGTCATCTGAACAAGAGATTAAACAAGTGACCGAACAAATAAAATCTGATAAAAAGGAAAAATATCTCTGATTTATTTTGAAAGTTAAGAGAAACTGTCATAAATTGAGCAATTATTCGAGAACTCTTCACAAACTATTGCTACTTGCCTACTGATTTGGCGCTTTTTGTGTCATTTCTTTCAAAGAAGCCGTATTAGATTTTATACAAACCTATTTCCCTTTTACGTAAATAAATAATTACTACAATTAGGCAACATACTATGCTTTAACCAGCATTTATTAAAAACCCAACAAATTTACACTCAACCTGCTGGGAATGGCACTTTGCAACTAAAAATCTATATTGCACAAGTGAGAAAAGAAATGAGAACAATTGCTATTACAGGAAACTACGCTCGATGGGTGTATCAGTTTCGAATCGGTTTATTGAGAAAACTTCAGCAACTTAATATCCAGGTGGTTGTGCTGGCTAATGCAGACCGCTTTGAAAAGAAATTGTTGCGGGAAAGATTTATCTTCGAACCAGTTGATATCAATTTTTACGGCAATAATCCATTTGCTGACATTAAGTTGTTATTTCAGCTTTATAAAATTTATAAGCGCCGAAATATTGATTTCGCTATTCACTTCACCATTAAGCCCAATATTTTTGGGGGTATAGCCGCCAGTCTGCTTCGCATTCCTTCCTTTGCGGTAGTAACGGGCATGGGGCATGTCAGCAATCGGAAAAACGGATTAATCTCCTGGATGGGCTTGTACCTTTATAAACTAACCCTGCGGTTGCACAAAAAAGTGATCGTACTCAATCAAAGAGACCGAGCGGAATTGTTGCAAATGAAAATGGTAAAGCCTGAAAGACTGGTGCTACTGCCCGGCGAAGGCGTGGATACTAATTTCTTCAAGCCACTTTCTGACAAAAAAATGCGGGATTATCCGGTCTTTTTGTTCTCTGGGCGCTTAATGGAAGACAAAGGGATCTATGAATTTATCGAAGCTGCCCGCCTTGTTCAGCGGAAATACCCTCAGGTGCGTTTCCGTATTTTGGGTATGCTTGACCCCAGAGGCATTCATTCTATCCCGATTCAGCACGTCAAGCAATGGGTAAATGAGGGTATTATTGAATACCTCGGTGAAACCATTGATGTTCGTCCTCACCTGGCAAAAGCGGACTGTGTGGTGTTGCCTTCTTATTATCGGGAGGGTTTGTCGCGTATCCTAATGGAAGCAGCGAGTATGGAAACCCCCATCATTACTACCGATCAGCCGGGATGCCGAGAGGTAGTAGAAGATGGCAGAACGGGCCTGCTTTGCAAATTGCAAGATGTGCATGATTTGGCGCAAAAAATGGAGCAATTTATCCTACTTGATAAAATTGATCGCTTGATCATGGGTAAAAATGCCCGAATTCGCATGGAGCGGTATTTCGACGAAAAGCTCATTATTCAGTGCTATCTTGACCTACTTTCCAAGTCAGGTTCGTTATCCGTTGCGCCCAGGGTTGCTGTTCGGTCTTTGGTTGATTAATGCCAAATATCAATTTAGGGAAAGAATTTTTTGATACAATCCACTATTTGCTGAGCGCTATCGCCTTTTCCAAAGGGGTTATTCCTAACTCCGGATGAAGGTGTTTGCTGTTGGAAAATGGAGTGTACCGCTTCTATAATTTCTCCTTTTTTGACGCTTACATGCCGTACAAAGCCGCTTTGCAGTGCTTCCAATCGCTCCGTAGCGTTTCGCATCACCACTACGGGTTTGCCTATAGTAGGTGCTTCTTCCTGAATACCACCGCTATCGGTCAGTATCAGATCACTTGCTTGCATCGCCCACACAAAAACGGCATAGGGCAGTGGCTGGGTAAGTAATACATTTGGGAGCGCTGCTGCCAATTCGCCCGCCCAGGATTGCACCCTTGGATTGGAATGGACAGGAAAAAGAAAAAAAAGTGCCTGCTGCTCGCTAATGTTTTTGAGTGCTTGGGTGATTTCCTCCAAATGATGGTCAAGATTCTCACGCCGATGAAGTGTGAGTAATACCATTTTCTGATTCGCTCGTTTTTTTGCTTGAATTGCCGACAATAATTCCGCCACCAACGGGGGGTCTTGCTGCTCAATTGCCGCTATGGTAAATTGTAGGGCATCTACGATGGTATTGCCTACTACAAAAATGCTTTTAGCGTCAATCCGTTCCGATAACAAGTTTTCTCTGGCGAGTGCTGTTGGTGCAAAGTGCATTGTAGCCAAACGCGCGATCAATTGCCTGTTTATCTCCTCTGGATAAGGGGCGTATCTGTCATAGGTGCGCAGGCCTGCTTCCACGTGCGCAAGCGGAATTTGATGATTAAAACTTGCCATGCCTGCCGCTAATGCCGAGGCGGTATCTCCTTGTACAATTATCAAATCTGGTTGAAAATCATTTATCAGTTCTTGAAATCGTTGTAATAAATATGCAATTAATTGGGATAAAGACTGATTTTCCGACAAAGCATTTAGCCGGTAATCTGGCACAATTTGAAAAAAATCCAATTCGGCGCGTTTCATTTCCAAATGCTGCTCTGTATCGCATATCTTTACAGCAAAAAATTTGTTTTCTTCTTGTAAAGCGCGAATGAGGGGTGCCAGTTTGATGACATCCGGGCGAGTGCCAATTACAACCAGAATTTTTTTCATTAAAATCGTCATCATATCGTAAAGATAGCAATAGTTCATCAAGGAAAAGCATACTTACCTGAAATAGAAGCTTATCGGAACTATTTCAACCAGCGCGGCTTTTGGGTAGAGGCTATTCAGTCGCCTAATGCTAAATTATTATCAGCGTATGATGTGGAATGGCATTTGATGGGCATGGATATGAGTCCGAAATCAAAAAATCGTTTAAAGATTCATGAATACATATCACTTTCCCTGCCACCCTTACCTCGCTTTAAAAATAGCATAAAATATTACTTCAATACGAAGCCTGATTTGCGCATCTTTCAAAATTTTGATGTAAAACGAGAATTAGGGTTTTCTGATCAAGTGCCATATCTTTTCAGGGATGCCGGCTTAGGTTCTCATTTTTTCGATCCTTTACAAACAACTAAAAAAGAATATGATTTCGTTTACCTGGGTGCAATGGATACTCCTCGACGCATTCATGTATTGCTGAGTCACTTTTGCCAAAAATTAAAAAATCATAAATTATTAATTATTGGAGAGCCTCCTATAAATCTTTACAATAAATATAAATTTGAGCGTAACATTTACTTTGCCGGTAAACAATCGTATCAGGATATTCCCTCACTGTTGAGGAAAGCTACTTATGGATTAAATTATATTCCTCCTCGGTATCCTTATTATTACCAACCTTCTTTAAAATTAATAGAATATTGCGCAGCAGGTTTAAATGTTATTACAACATCATATCATTGGGTGGATACTTTTGAAGCAAATCATAATGGCCGTTTTTACAAGGTCACTGAATCCTTGAACGACCTGTCATTTGAGAATTTAACCACCTTTGATTTTATAACACCTGATGTGAAGCATTTGCAATGGGACTTAATACTAAATAAATCGAATATTTTACATAAAATTCAATCACTCTTGTAATAACTCCATATATTGATCAGCAATTGACTGCACGCTATGTATCCCTTTTACCTTCTGTACTTGCGATGCGTTAAGAAGTTTTCCTTTATTTATTTCCATAAACTGCATTACATCTTCAATTATAAACGATTCAACAGCCTGTGGAGATTCTACCTTTAGATGCTTTATGTAAGGATAATCAGCAAAAAAATGTAATATTGGGTCTTGATCACTATTGTATAAATTAATAATTGGTTTGCCACTGATATAATAATCTATACTTTTGCTGGGCAAATGATAATCTGTAGAATTACCTACATTCACAAGAAAATCCATTGCATTCATAGCTGTGGTTATCATGGACCTTGGAACCAAGCCGTGCAGCCGGATATCTAAATTTTTATACTTATCAAAAACAGGTTGAAAAACGGGGGCTATTTCGCCAAAAAAATGTAACGTGTAGATATTATGTTTTAATGAAATTTTTTTAAAGATTTCCAGTAGAGTATCCGGTTTCCGAATGGGGTAATAAAATGAACCAAAATATCCAATGTGTATTTTATCCAACGCAAGCTCAATTGATTGCGAAGCGTCAGGTAAGCTATATACGGGTGGAATGACCTTAATTTTATCCGCTACAAAAGGAAAAAATTTGATGTACTTATTTTTGGCGGAATCCACAGTTACAGCTACTTTATCAGACAATCGAAGTGCCTTCTTTTCTATTGCATGATTGATTTTAGAATACAAGAATTTATTATTAATAAAAATTTCGGTTACGAAAGAAAATGGATCTTCGATATCCATTAGCCATTTAACGTGTGGAAACTGTTTTTTGCAATACATTCCAATCAGATGTGCTGTGAATGGTAATCCCACTGAAATAACAGCATCGAATTTTTGATTTTCAATTAATTGGGCAGCTTTTTTTTTTCCCGGAAAATACCACAAACAGCTCCCATCAGGCCAATAAACCAATCGCCAAGACCAATCCATCATTAATTCCAAAAACTGCCGAAGATTACCTTTTATGGGAATTTGATCCCCTCCGGCTTCTCCCCTTCGGTGCTTTATAGACATCAAATTATAAGCCCAATCTAATAAAGAATTTTGACCAGCTCGATGAATTATTATATCATTCCATAAAGCTTTATTTGATATCCCTCTTCTGACGGTGGAAAGTACATGAACTTCACACCCTTGTGTTGTCCAATGTTCGGCTATAGCAGACCAGCGATATACATTGGGATTAAGCGCTGGATGATATTGACTGAGGATAATGAGAATTCGCATTTAATTAATTATAAGTAAGTATTTTTTTTAAAGTGTCAGTCTTTCGGTAGTAGATCAAATCGGTTGTTTTGCTTTTCAAATTTCGCAAAGCTTAAAGATTTACGAAATCGTATCCACTGTTTTGCCCCAGTGCTAAAAACTTTTTGTATTTTATAGTAGCCTTTAGCCACAAAAGGATCAGCCCTCGGAATGCCCTTTATGTATTTCCTGGGGAATTGCCAGATCGAGGATCATGATCTTTTGCCAGACCTTACCTGCCAAGCCGTGCGCGAGTTGTTCTACGTCGTTTACCGCATTTAATACCACTGGATCATTGAGGTACTGTGCGTGTAGGGCAGCGAGCTTGCTGGTGAGCGAAAGAAGCTCGGCGCAATAGTCTAAGTATCGAACCAACTCATAGGCCGTCATTTTTCGTATTGGCGAAGAAGCCGTATTACTGGGCGAGGCCAGCAAATAAGCAGGGTCTTTGGTCAGTTGGTGCATATCCACCACATGAGCGATACTGCGCAGGCGGTGCAAGGCTTTGAGCACCACAAACCGTTTGAGGCGGCTTTCTAATGTTCCCAAAAAATAGAGTGCAATTGCCAAAAAAATTAGCTCATTGATAGCGGATTCAATAGTCTGTAATAAATCAGTTATACCGCCAAGCTCTTTGGGTACCTGTGTCCATGATAAACGGACGGTATAAATGGCGACACTAATCATAGAAAAAACAGCAATCAGAACAATGATCCTCAAAAGCCACATAGGCTGGCGCAAGCGGCGAGTCAATTGTTCAATACCAAAACCGACTTGTTGTAGTTCGCTACAAACTTGGCTCAATCCCGACCCTGGGAAGCGCTCCACGATACGATTTCCCAGTTTTTCCATTGTTTTTAGAATCAGCTCGCACTTTAATTCGCTATATTTTTCAGGAGATTTGGGGCTTCGGATAAAAAGTGAAAACCATTCTTCGGCAAACATAGGTGTACGAAGGCTCATACCGATTTGATTTTTTGTTGAAATAATGCCAAATTAAACGATATTTTGAATATCAAAAGGCGAAAAACGAAGATGCACAGAAATGGCGCTATGTCATAACACTGTGATTCCTCTGACTCTTTATGAAAAATATAAGCTAATTTGGGAGAAAAACACGATGCTCCTTTCTTTTTATATTTGCAAAATTTGGAGTGAGAATATAAGAAAATACAAATCGTACTACTATAGCTTAGTGCCTACCACCGATGCTTTTCTCGACAGGCTATCGCAGGAGGATGGATTGAGCGGAGGGCATGTCACCTGTATTGCACCAGATAATCAGGGATTTATGTGTGGACAAGGAAACCATCCACACTTACATCAAAAATATCTGTTAGAAGTTGGAAGTACACTCCAAAGCTGAAGCTATCGAAAAAGCCAGAAAGGGGCGAATTATCTGAGCACCCCAAACCATCTTGTCCGGCTATGCGGCTGAGGACAAATGCTTAGGCAGTTCCTTTCAAGATTTTATTCCAATAGAGCCAGGGCAATACTTTCTTTTTCAGCATCCACATCGTCCAGCGTTCCTTTGCCTGATTGAAAGGGAAGGTCTCCATAGGCATATTGTTGTAATCAAATTCCGCTAGCACCAATTTGCCATATCCCGTGATAAGCGGACAGGAGCCGTACCCTGAATATTTATGCTCTAAGGATTTACCAGCCATCACGTCCAGCAGGTTTTCTATCAACACAGGCACTTGTTTTCTCACCGCAGCGCCGGTTTTGGCATTCGGTGTATTCGTAGCGTCGCCGCAGCTAAATATATTTTTATAAATAGTATGTTGCAAGGTATTTTTATCTACATCTATCCAGCCCAGCGGATTCCCGGGCATGGCAAGTGGACTTTTTTTAATAAAATCAGGCGCAGATTGTGGTGGAGTGACGTGGATAAAATCAAAAGCTTTCTCTACTATAGCTGTTTCCCCTGCTTCATTTTTCCATTCAAAGTAAGCGATTTTCTTTTCTCCATCAATTTCCACCAAATTGTGATAATAATGCTCTTGAATACCATATCGCTTGATGACCTTTTCGAGCGTCTCAGCGTATTTTTTGACTCCAAAAAGCATGGTACCACCCGAATAAAAATGCACATTTGTTTTGCTCAACAAGCCATGCCTGCGCCAGTAGTCCGATGCCAGATACATAATTTTTTGAGGTGCCCCGCCACATTTTACAGGGGTATTAGGGCTGGTGAAAATGGCCGTGCCGCCTTTAAAATTGCGAACAAATTCCCAGGTGTGAGGTGCTTGTTCAAAAAGATAATTGGAACACACCCCGTTTTTGCCAAGGGTTTCTTGCAAGCCTTTCACTTTGTGCCAATCGAGTTGAATACCTGGCACGGCAATCAAATAATCATAGGTATAGGTTGCGCCACTCCGGCAGCTTACCTGGTTCTGTTCCGGCAGAAAGGTTTCCGCCGCATCTTTTATCCAGTTTGCAGCTTTGGGCATGCACGCCGCCTGGGGTCGTACGGTTTTTTGAATATCAAAAGCCCCCCCTCCTACCAATGTCCATGCCGGTTGATAGTAATGTTTTTCGCTCGGTTCGATAATCCCAATCCGAAGGTCTGGTTTTTTCCGAAGAAGCTTAGCAGCCGCTGAGATACCTGCATTGCCGCCACCAACTATAAGAATTTGATAGTGGGTACTCATGATACTTTACAATTTAAGGTTCGTTAAAAAAATGCTTCTAAAGCGCAAACAAAATTGGAGATTTCAATGCCCCAAGTACGGATTAAAGTGTAGCTTTGTCAGTGATAATTATCACAATAAGTGAAATATTTTGCTTGAGCAACGGAGAATCGGTGTATTTTTTGGGAGAGGCTCCTTTATACCTTAAAAAGTTATATTTCCTACCACAAAAAAGTTGTCGCATTTTTGAAATTCTAAAATAAAATTGAGTAACTTTGTTACTCAATGATAGAGACTTTAATTTCATCGAAAACGCGTATCAAACTTCTGTTGAAATTTTTTCTCAACAGCAATGCGACTGCTTACCTGCGAAGCTTAGAAAGTGAGTTTGGGGAATCCTCCAATGCCATTCGTATAGAGTTGAATCGCTTTGAAGAAGCAGGTATGCTAGAATCACGCGTGGATGGAAATAAAAAAATCTTTCAGGCAAATACCCGTCATCCCCTGTTCAAAGAAGTGCACAATATTTTACTCAAATACGTGGGGCTGGATAGAATTCTCGAAGAAGTAATTCATCGCCTGGGGGAAGTGAGCAAAGTTTTCTTGGTGGGGGAGTTTTCCAAAGGATTGGACAGCAATATCATTGACCTGATTTTTATAGGCAATATTGATAAAACCTATCTCTTATCATTAGTAGATAAGGTAGAAGGCTTGATCAAGCGAAAAATTCGCTATTTGATTTACTCAGAAACGGAAGCCACTATGATTGATTGGGGAAAATATGACCCGAAGCCGCTATTGCTTTGGTCAAAAGACTGATAGGATGAAGTTTTTGATGCTATATCAAATGCTCAATTTCAAGCAATGACTTACGATGTAACGATTATCGGCGCTGGAATTGTTGGCTTGGCAACGGCTTACCAACTGCTTGAACAGCAACCAGATTTGAAAATTTGTGTGGTGGAAAAGGAAAATGGCGCAGCCCAACACCAAACCGGTCACAACAGCGGCGTGATCCATTCGGGCATTTATTACAAACCCGGCGGAACACGCGCCTTGCATTGCCAAAAAGGCTACCAAATGATGGTGGATTTTGCTGAAAAAAATGCTATTCCTTTTGATATTTGCGGCAAAGTGATTGTAGCGACCAAGGTCACAGAACAAGCCAAACTGGATGAAATTTTTCAACGCGGCATCGCCAATGGATTAGTCGGTATCAAAAAGTTAAGCCGCGAGGAATTGTTGGAAATAGAACCCCATGCCAGGGGCGGAGTCGCTGCCATCTGGGTGCCTCAGGCAGGAATCATCAACTACAAAAGTGTAGGTAATCAATATTTGAAAATAATAGAAAAACGCGGTGCAACAGCACTTTTCGCCACAAAAGTACAGCAAATCAAGCGATTGGAAAAGGAAATGATCCTAGTCACCCAGCGTCAAGAGCTGCAAACAAAGTGGTTGGTCAATTGTGCGGGTTTATATTCGGATAAGGTAGCGGCACTAACGGAACCGCATCGGGATATTCAAATACTGCCTTTTCGGGGGGAGTATTATGAAATCAAACCGGAGAAGCAGTACTTGGTGCGCAACTTGATTTACCCTACGCCCAATCCGAATTTTCCGTTTTTGGGAGTGCATTTCACGCGGATGATTCAGGGGGGTATCGAAGCGGGACCCAACGCCGTCTTGGCTTTCAAAAGAGAAGGTTATCACAGATGGGATTTCGACGGCAAGGAATTTTTTGAAACTATTGCATTTCCTGGCTTTCGCAAAATAGCAGCAAAGTATTGGCAGGATGGCTGGGAAGAACTCAAACGCTCTTATTTCAAAAGTGCCTTTGTGAAATCCCTGCAAAAATTAGTGCCTGAAATTCAATCCCAAGACTTGCTGCCCGGCGGCGCGGGCGTGCGTGCCATGGCTTGTGATGCCAGTGGAAATATGATTGATGATTTTTTGATTTTTGAAAAGGATCAAGTGATCAACGTTCTTAACGCCCCTTCTCCAGCCGCTACGGCTTCCTTGGCAATTGGTGAAACCATAGCAAACAAGGTGGCGAGGAGACTCCGGGAAAGCAGGGCGAAATGAAACAAAATAAAAGGCTTGAAAAAGTTGAGAAGGTTAGGTTCGCCAAACTTTCTACACTTTCTAAATGATAAAGTATGGAAAAAACGCTACAAATACAAATGGTGGATCTGAAAACGCAGTATCAAAAGCTGAAAACCGAGATAGATGCTGGTATTCAAGAGGTGCTGGATAAAACGGCTTTTATCGGCGGCCCAAAAGTAGCGGTTTTTCAACAAAACCTGGAGGCTTACCTCGGCGTGAAGCACGTCATCCCTTGTGCCAATGGCACAGATGCGCTTCAGATTGCAATGATGGCGGTGGATCTACAACCCGGCGACGAGGTCATTGTCCCTGCTTTCACCTATGTGGCTACGGCAGAGGCGATTGCACTCCTTCGCCTCCAACCGATAATGGTAGATGTTGACCCCGATACGTTTAATGTGACCGCCGAGCTGATAGAAGCTGCTATTACGCCTCGTACCAAAGCGGTGGTGCCAGTCAACCTTTTCGGGCAAAGCTGTGATATAGAGCCTATCATGAACTTAGCGAAAAAATACAAGCTTTGGGTGATCGAAGATAATGCCCAGGCAATCGGCGCAGACTATACCCTTGCCGATGGCTCAAAAGCAAAAACCGGCACGATTGGGCATATCGGCTGTACATCCTTCTACCCTTCTAAAAACCTGGGCGCTTATGGCGATGGTGGTGCGCTGTACACCAATGATGACCACCTCGCAGAGAAATGCCGTATGATTGCCAATCATGGGCAAACCAAGCGCTATTATCACGGTTTGGTGGGTGTCAATTCGAGATTGGATGCTATCCAAGCGGTGGTTTTAACCGCAAAACTACAATACTTAGACGAATACGCTGCTGCCCGACAAGATGCAGCCAGATACTATGACAATGCTTTCCAACACGTTTCCCAGTTGCAAATACCCAAACGACAGCACAACTCAAGCCACGTTTTTCATCAATATACCCTGATTGTAAAGGAGGGCCGCCGCGATGAATTGCAGGCATACTTGCAAGGAAAAGGCATCCCAACGATGATCTACTATCCGGTTCCTTTGTACGAACAAGAAGCGTATAAAAATGCAATGGCAAATAAAATTGACCGGCTTCCGGCGACCGATATGCTCTGCCGGTCGGTCATTTCGCTGCCCATGCACACGGAATTGGACGAAGCGCAATTGGCTTATATCACTGAAACCGTGCTTGATTTTTTTAAATGAAACTATTTCCAAACATTTGAATACGAGCCTTTTATCAATGAAGGGCTACCATGTTTTCCCAAACAGAGAGGCTACTTTGCAGGCTGTTTTTGAGAATAAAACCAATAAAAGGTGTATCAAGAACTAGCAGACAAAAAGAAAAAAATTTCGGTGATTGGGCTTGGCTACGTTGGTTTGCCACTCGCACTGGCTTTTGCCAAAAAGTTTAGCGTCATCGGTTTTGATATCAACCAACAGCGTGTAGAATTGATGCGACAAGGCATTGATCCCTCCCGCGAGTTGGACAGCGAAGCTTTTGAGGGCAAAGACATTGTGTTTACTGCCAATGCCGAAGATTTAAAACAGGCGCATTTTCATGTGGTAGCGGTACCTACGCCCATTGATGAGCACAACAACCCTGACCTGCGGCCTGTGCTGAGCGCTTCTCGCACCGTGGGGCATGCCCTGAAAAAAGGAGACTACGTCATTTTTGAATCTACGGTTTATCCAGGTTGTACCGAGGAGGATTGCCTGCCCATCCTGGAAGAGTTGTCAGGTTTGAAAATAAATACAGATTTCAAAATAGGGTACTCACCAGAGCGAATCAACCCTGGCGACAAAGAACACACAGTAGAAAAAATTCTCAAAGTAGTATCCGGTAGCGATGAAATTGCATTGGATGAAATTGCCCAAATCTACAACGCCGTAATCGAGGCAGGGGTGTACAAAGCCGCCTCCATCAAGGTAGCAGAAGCCGCTAAAGTCATTGAAAATACCCAACGCGACCTCAATATCGCCTTTATGAACGAGCTATCGCTCATTTTTGACAAAATGGGTATTGATACCAAAGAAGTATTGGAAGCAGCTGCGACAAAGTGGAATTTCCTAAAATTTCAGCCTGGCTTGGTTGGCGGGCATTGCATCGGAGTGGATCCTTATTACCTTTTGCACAAAGCCAAAGAATTGGGCTATAGCCCACAAGTGATCACCAGTGGCAGGCGGATCAATGACGAAATGCCGGCATTTGTTGCCAAACGCCTGGTACAAATGCTCATTCAGCGCGGCAAAAACCCCAGCCAGGCAAAGGTCTTGGTGATGGGCATTACTTTCAAAGAAAATGTTGCTGACATTCGCAACTCAAAAGTAGCGGATCTCGTACGAGAACTGATGGATTATTCGGTTCACGTGCACATCACAGATCCGTATGCTTCACCCAATGAAGTAGCACACGAATATAAACTAACCCTATCGGATCGGCCTTCCGTGAATTATGATGCAGTGATCGTAGCGGTTAATCATAGAGATTACCAAGAATTGGATATTTCTTACTTTAAATCTATTATGAACGGCATGCCGATTCTGGTAGATCTGAAAGGAATGTATAATCGTCCGCAGGATAATGGTTTGTTGTATTGGAGATTATGAAAACTCGAAACACCATGGTAAAAGCGAAAAAAGACATAGGTTTGGATGAACAGGAGCGGCGCTGGTTTGCGGTTTACACTAAATACAAGCGCGAGAAGATTGTGCTCAAATACTTAACCGAACGCGGCATTGAAGCATACTTGCCATTACAATCCTATACGCGGCGCTATACCAGAAAAATCAGGCATGTCGAAATTCCATTAATCAGTTGTTACATTTTTACAAAAATAAATCAGCAACATTACATTCCTGTTTTAGAAACCCCAGATGTAGTCAATTTTGTAAAACCAGCTAAGACACTCATTGCCATTCCCGATTCGGAAATGCTGCTGATGAAAAGGGTAGTGGGAGAAGGCATGGAACTGGAAGCAGAACCGAGCAGCTATCAGATCGGGGATGAGGTAGAAATCATTGGTGGCAATTTGACTGGAATCAAAGGCTGGCTGGTGGAAACCAAAACAGGCAAAAATTTTGTGATCGAATTAGATAATTTGGGCTATTCCCTACGGATGACTGTTGACCCTGCCATACTCCGCAAAACAGGGCGGCACTCGGCGGCGGAATCCCCCAAAAGGCAACCTACATATAGTTGGGGTTTGGTGTAGAAAGAAGCAGCTTTTGGGGTAGCAGCATTGGATAGCATTAACGTTGCGATTGTATCGCTTTGTGTAGTAATATTTTTACATTGTTTTCTTCTTTTCTGGAAAGCACCCGCGACTTTTCAGCGGCGAAGCCATATCTTAATTGACAAATATCAATGTCCGTTTTCGTACATCCCTCTGCAATTGTTGATGAAGGCGCTTCTATCGGAGGAGGCACTAAGATTTGGCATTTCAGCCACATCATGCCCGGTGCAGTTATTGGCGCAAATTGTAATGTGGGGCAAAACGTATTTATAGCCAACGGTGTGGTGCTTGGCGACCAGGTAAAAGTACAAAACAATGTTTCGATTTATGAAGGGGTCGTCTGTGAAGACGAGGTATTTATCGGACCTTCGGCCGTGTTTACAAATGTTGTGAATCCTCGGAGTGCGGTAAATCGAAAAAGCGAATACCGCCCAACAATCGTTGGAAAAGGTGCCACCATTGGGGCCAATGCCACCATTGTTTGCGGCAATACCATCGGGGCTTATGCCTTTATCGGAGCAGGCGCGGTAGTGACCAAAGCAGTACCGCCCTACGCTTTGGTGGTAGGAAATCCGGCGCGGCAAATCGGTTGGATGAGCGAGTATGGCGAACGCTTACATTTTGATGAAAAAGGCGAAGCAGTGTGCCCTTTTAGCAGCAAACTATATCGTCTGGTAGATAACAAGGTGGAAAAGCTTACTTAGACTTTTACTTATCATTAGCAACCTTTTCGTATGAAAAATTTTGCCATAATTGGTGTCGGAGGTTACGTCGCTCCCCGGCATCTCGAAGCAATCAAAGCTACTGAGAATCAACTATTAATTGGACTGGATAAAAGTGATAACGTTGGAATTCTTGACAGCTATTTCCCAAATGCTGATTTTTTTACAGAGTTTGAGCGATTTGATCGCCACATCGAAAAGCAGCGCCGCAGCGGTACCCCGATAGACTTTCTGAGTGTTTGTTCGCCCAATTACCTACACGATGCGCATATCCGATTTGGGCTGAGGGTTGGGGCGAATGTCATTTGCGAAAAACCCTTAGTATTAAACCCCTGGAACCTGGAAGCTTTGAAAGACATCGAAAAAGAGACCGGAAAAAAAATCTACACCATTCTACAACTGCGCTTACATCCAGCTATTATTGAATTGAAAAAAAAGATAGCAGCAGAACCTGCCGACAAAATACACGATATAAATTTGACCTACATCACTGCCCGCGGCAATTGGTACTACACCAGTTGGAAAGGCGATGTCAGCAAGTCGGGCGGTATTGCTACCAACATTGGTATTCATTTTTTCGATATGCTTACCTGGATTTTTGGTAAAGCTAAAAGTAACCTGGTGCATATCCATTCACATGATCGGGCCGCAGGATATTTAGATTTAGACAAAGCACGGGTGCGCTGGTTTTTGAGTATCAATGCCGATACGCTCCCACCAGAAGCAAAGGCAAAAGGTGCTCGAACGTATCGCTCCCTCACGATGGACGATACCGCTATTGAATTTAGCGAAGGGTTTACGGACTTACATACGCTCAGCTACAAGGAGATTTTGGCAGAGCGCGGTTTTGGTCTGGAAGATGCTGATACCTCCATCCAGATCGTTCATACCATCAGGGAAGCACAACCCATTGGTTTACAAGGTGATTATCATCCACTGGCAGCCCTGCCACTTCGGGAGCATCCTTTCAAAGCGAGTAGCTTTCGTAAAGAAAAGCAATAACCTTAAAACACGGCACTGTTGAAAATACTTATCACGGGTACGGCAGGCTTTATCGGGTTTCATTTAGCCAACAAACTCGCAGCAAGAGGAGATGAAGTGCTTGGGTTGGATATTATCAACGATTACTACGATCCAAAGTTGAAGTATGATCGCCTGCAATACAGTGGTTTTCAGCCTATCAAAATCGAATACGGCGTTTCTGTTCAAAGCGAAAAATACCCCAATTACAGGTTTGTAAAAATCGCGCTGGAAGATGAAAAAACGTTGGCGCAGCTTTTTGAAAAAGAAAAATTTGATGCGGTTTGCCACCTCGCAGCACAGGCAGGCGTGCGATACAGCCTCCTGAATCCGCGGGCTTACATTGACAGCAATATCATCGGTTTTATCAACATCCTGGAAGCCTGTAGGCATCAACATGTAAACCACTTGGTGTACGCAAGCAGCTCCAGCGTGTACGGGCTGAATGAAAAAATGCCCTTTTCTACTTCCGATAACGTGGATCACCCTGTTTCGCTTTATGCCGCCAGTAAAAAAAGCAATGAACTCATGGCACACACTTACAGCCATTTGTTTGGTTTGCCAACTACCGGCTTGCGCTTTTTCACGGTATATGGCCCCTGGGGCCGGCCCGATATGGCACTATTCCTTTTCACCAAAGCCATCCTCGAAAACCAGCCCATTCAGGTATTCAACTATGGCAATATGATTCGGGATTTTACTTATATTGATGATATTGTGGAGGGTTTGGTGCGCGTGATTGAGCATCCGCCAAGTGGCAACCCCGCCTGGGATGCCAGCATGCCTGATCCTGCTACCTCCAAAGCGCCTTACAAAATCTACAATATTGGCAATCAGAACCCCGTAAAGCTGATGGATTTTATCGAAGCCATCGAACAAAACTTAGGCACTACGGCACAGAAAGAGTTGCTTCCCATTCAGCCAGGCGATGTGGCAGCCACTTACGCAGATGTGTCGGATTTGGTAGAAAATCTTGATTATAAGCCGGCAACGCCTGTTCGTTTTGGAATTGAGCAGTTTATTAAATGGTATCGCAGTTATTATGGAGTTTAAATACGAACATGATTCGAATTATTCAATATTGATAACAGTTTTAATTGATGATGACCCGCTAAGAACCAAATAACAGATTGATTTATTTTTTATATTCATTTCAAATTTGATATAAAACCCTTTATCCGAAAAAAATAACGATGTTTTCGATTTTCCAAAAAAATACACAAAAGCTACCGAAAGACTTTTCACACATTGGCGTTGACTTGCATTCCCACTTGATTCCTGGCATTGACGATGGTGCCCCGGACATGCACACTGCCCTGCAGTTGATAAGAGAATTACAGGCACTGGGTTACAAAAAATTGATTACTACGCCCCACATCATGTCCGACTTATACCCCAATACAAAACAAGAGATTTTACAAGGCTTGGAGCAATTACAAAAAGCCCTTATAGCAGCGCAAATTGACATCGAAGTTGCGGCGGCGGCTGAATATTATATGGATGAGTATTTTGAAAATATCATCCGCAATGAGGAAATACTGGCATTGCCAGGCAATCGGGTGCTGGTCGAAATGTCCTTTGTAACCGCGCCACCTAATCTTTTTCATTATATCTTTAAGCTACAAACAAAGGGATATCGCCCTATTTTAGCACATCCGGAGCGGTATTTATTTCTTAAAAAAAATTATAATGAATACGCTCGACTTAAAGAATATGGCTGTGAGTTTCAACTAAATTTACTTTCTCTGGCTGGATACTATGGCAAACCCTCGCAAGAATTGGCGTTTAAGTTATTGAAAAACAAGATGATTGATTATCTTGGCACAGATTTGCACCATGAGCGCCATGCAGCAGCATTACATCGCTTATTAGAGGATAAAAAAGCGATGGAGGCGATCAGCCAGCATGAGTTTGCAAATATGACACTAGACACCCTTGTTTTACCACAAAAACTTTGATTCGACTTGATACAATGTAATACTTTTATTATGTGGCAATTTGCCAACCGCCAGCAACTAATATGCCTTTTCGTAGGAATTGCTTTCCTTTTATCCGGCTGTATTACGCATAAAGAATTGAGCAATTTTAACGAAGGACAGCCATTTCCACTTAGTCCTGAAGTAATCGCGAACATCCCGGAAATTAAAATCCAACCCGATGATGTATTGGCAATTTCTGTACAAACATTATTTAGTACGGATCCCTCCGATGTGTCAAGTATTAATGCACAGGGTGGCAATATTCCAGGCAGCAACTTAGAATATCTGGTGGATAATAATGGTTACATTGATTTTCCTATCGTAGGTAGTGTAAAATTACAAGGGCTGAGCATAGCAGAAGCAAAAGAGGTACTTACTGAAGCCCTAAAAAAATATTTACAAAATCCTGTCGTAAATATTCGCTACAAAAGTTTCAAATTCACGATTTTAGGAGAGGTAAAAGCACCTGCCACCTATGTTTTGGCGGAGGAGCGCGTTTCTATCCTTGATGCTTTAGGTTCAGTAGGAGACCTGACCAACTACGCAGACCGCTCTGATATTCTTATTTTTAGAGAACAGGATGGCAAGCGATTGTACGGGCAAATTAACCTTTACTCTCGGCAGCTTTTCCAGTCGCCTTATTACTACCTACAGCCCAATGACATTATTTATGTAAAACCGCTGAAGGAAAAGGTAGGTTCGGTCACCGACCAATTCACAAGAGTACTGCCCTGGATTGGTATTGGAACTACCGTACTGAACTTGATTATTATTTTGAGTCGCACTTAATTTTAGTGAATATTTCACAATAAAAATGTAAGAATTGAATCAGAATGGTGTACATATTACACAAGACCCCTTCGTAGAAGCAGACAAGCTGATTGATCTGAGGCTTATTTTGTACAAGTATTTAGTTCGATATTGGTATTTGTACGCCTTAGGGTTGATAATAGCCTTGTCTATCGCTTATATTCAACTTCGTTATGCCACCAAACAATACCAGGTGAGTGGCAAAATTTTGATAAAAGGACCCGACGCAAGTGGAACGGAGGAGGTTTCGCAGGAATTTGTACTTGGGGAATTGGGATTAGCCCCCAACAACAAAAATGTATTAAATGAAATACAGATTTTGAAGTCGCGCACACTCATGACGGATGTGGTGAATCGGCTCAAGCTATTCGTTATTTATGAAATGGAAGGCAGGATTATTAATGGTGAACAGTACAAGAATAGCCCAATTTTGATAGATACTTTTAAGCTATCATCCAATGATAAAAGCTTTAATATTGAAGTAGAGAATATTGATTTACAATACTTTAATTTACTGAAAGGAGAAAAAAAAGTCCGTTTTGCCTATGGTGATACCTTGCGCAATGAAAATGGTCTATTTGTATTTCGGCGTAACAAGAACTCCGATTGGGACAACAATAAAGTTATCATTAAGTTTCGTAATCCAGAAAGTATTGCAGCAGGTTATGCAGCTCGTCTTAATGTGAAGACGATTGACGACTGGTCGAGTGCATTAGAATTGAGCCTGAAAGACCCTGTCTCTCAAAAAGCAGCTGATATCATCAACGAATTGATTGTAGTATATAATGAAGCGGCGATCAAGGACAAAAATAAATCCTCCGAAAACACCTATGCCTTTATTAATGAACGGATTGATTTACTGACGCAGGAACTCTCGGACGAAGAAAATAATGTAGAACGTTTTAAAACGAATAACTTAATTCCTTCAGATGCCGTCGCCAATGTGGAGATTTATTTGACCGAACTCAGTGCCAATAGCAACGAACTTTCCAACTTAGAACTCCAGCAGAGCATTTTGAATAGCCTAGAAAAATACCTGACTGCCGAATTACAGAACTTTGAGCTGCTCCCCGCCAATTTCAGCGCCGAATATGCTGATTTGACAATGCACGTGGGGGAATACAATGCACTCATTCAGGAACGAAAGCGCCGCTTAAGCACCCTGACGGAGAATCACCCTACCATTCTTCAAATAAATGATAAGCTGGCGACCTCCAAAGCAGTAATGCTATCTACGCTGCAAAATGCACAGGCGAACCTGCAAAAAGGAATGCAACAAGTAAGACAAAAAAACAGAGATATTCAGACAAAACTACGCAGCATACCAGGTGTAGAACGTGATTTGACCAATATCCTACGGCAAAAAAACATTAAGGAAAACCTCTACATCTATCTGTTGCAAAAAAAGGAAGAAGCCGCTATCTCTATGGCAGTGACTGTTTCGAGTGCCCGTGTGATTGATCCGGCAGTAGCAGGCGGCCAACCAGTAGAACCTAAGCCAAATTTATATTATGCCGTTGCTTTACTGTTGGGTTTGGGCATTCCTTTTGGGTTTATTGTGCTGAAGGATTTACTCAACGACACGATCCAGACAACGGATGATATCAAGGATAATACCAAAACGCCTTTATTAGGCACTATTGGTTTTAGTACGGCTGAAAGCAATGTGGTAGTCGGCAAGCACAGCCGCTCAGCAGTATCTGAAATGTTCAGAATGCTGCGTACCAATTTACAATTTATCAATAGTGCAGGGCAGTTGCCTCAAGCCATCCTGGTCACCTCCAGTGCCAGCGGAGAAGGCAAAACCTTTGTGACGATCAACCTGGGTATGAGCATTGCCATCTCAGGTAAAAAGACCGTTTTAGTGAGCTTCGATTTGCGCAAGCCAAAACTTGGAAGATACTTAGAACAGGAAGAAACCCTTCGAGGGATGACTACCTACCTCATTGGAGAAGCACAAATAGCGGATATCATCCAAGCTTCCAACTTACACGAAAACCTTTATTTTATACCCAGTGGCCCTATTCCGCCTAATCCGGCAGAGCTGATGATGCAGGAGCGTACCCAACAACTTTTTGATTATCTGCGGCAGCGCTTCGACTATATTCTAATTGATACCCCACCGGTAGGCTTGGTGTCCGATGCTTTATTACTCAACGAGTATATTACCGGCTCTCTTTTTATAATTCGATATGGAATAACCAAAAAAGGCATTCTCCAATTCATAGAAGATTTGTATCGGGAGGGAAAACTCGGAAGGCTCTCCATTGTATTTAACGGCGTTAAAGCACGGGGTAAATACGGTTATGGTTACGGATACGGATACGGCTATGGTTACGGATACGGCTATGGTTATGGTTATTATGAGGAAGATAGAAAAAAAGGAAAAAGAAAACGCAGTAAAAAGCAAGAAGAAACTTAGAGTTTCAGGAGATAAATAAAACCTCTTACATACTTTAAAATATAGTTGAACTATCCGCTGCCCCCCCCTAACTATCTTTCAGGTAGAATTGAATTATAGTGGCAAGGATGGTAAACTCTATTTTTCTAAAAAGATTTAAAATAAAACCTTTGGTTAAATCAAACTTACCTGATCCATCTTCGGAGTATTCTACTGTTATCAAACCTTCCAAAGGCTGGCAGCCTGTAGATTGGACAGAATTGTATCACTACAAGGATTTACTCTATTTTCTTACCGTGCGGAGTATCAAGGCCCGGTACGCTCAATCCGTACTTGGGGTAGGTTGGGCAGTGATTCAACCCTTGTTCACTACCCTGGTCTTTACGGTTGTATTTGGCAATCTGGCGGGGATTAGCTCCGACGGTGTACCGTATGTGCTCTTTAGTTTGGTAGCGATGGTGCCCTGGAATTATTTTTCTGGGACATTGACTGAATCCTCCAACAGTTTGGTCACCAATGCTAATATGATTTCCAAAGTGTATTTTCCAAGACTGGTATTGCCACTCTCTGCCGCTTTGTCCAAACTGCTGGATTTCCTGATCGGTTTATTGATGCTGGCGGGGTTTATGGTTTATTTTCAGTTTGTACCCTCTGTTTGGATATTAGCAACCCCTTTATTATTGATCATTCTTTTATTGACTTCTTTGGGATTAGGCATGATCTTCTCGGCTATGGCAGTGCAGTATAGAGATGTGAAACATGCGGTTACTTTTGTCGTGCAGCTGCTGATGTATGCCGCACCGGTCGTATATCCAACCTCTAAAGTGCCGGAGCAGTATTTATTTTGGTATAGCTTGAATCCGATGGTAGGGGTGATTGAAGGATTTCGCTCGGCGCTGCTGCATACCAATCCGATGCCCTGGAATTTGATTTTGGAAGGAGGAATTGTAAGTCTGGCGCTATTTGTATTTGGAACGTTTTATTTTCGGAAAATGGAGAAGGTGTTTGCGGATGTGGCGTGAGGGGAGAAAGGGGATAATGGGTGTAATAGGGAAAGGTTGGTGTAGATAAAGTTTTGTGGGAATTAGGACTTACGTACCATTATTAGGTATTAAAATCAGAACAGGATAGGATAAAAGTAAAGTAAATTAAAAACAAACCCATTACCCCCATTTAACCCATTCCTCCTCCATAAAATGAGTAAAACCGTAATACAAGTAAATAACCTCTCCAAGCGCTACCGCATCGGCTTGAAAGAAAAACGGCATGATACCTTTGTGGGGCAACTGGGCGCTGTGCTCAAAGCTCCGATTGACAATTTCCGTCGCCTCCGCTCCATGAGCAAATTCGGAGCGGAAGACGAAAGCGTATTCTGGGCCCTTCGGGATATCAACTTTGAAGTAAAGGAAGGCGAAGTACTCGGCATCATCGGCCACAACGGCGCAGGCAAAAGCACCCTACTCAAGATACTCTCTCGCATCACCGAACCCACTACCGGCGAAATCCACCTCAAGGGGCGTGTGTCGGCCCTATTGGAAGTAGGCACTGGCTTCCATCCTGACCTCACCGGCCGTGAGAATATATACATGAACGGTACCATACTGGGTATGACCAAACGGGAGATAGACCGCAAACTCGATGAAATTGTGGACTTCTCCGGCGTGGAGCAATACATTGACACCCCAGTGAAGTTCTACTCCTCGGGCATGAAGGTGCGCTTAGGCTTTGCGGTGGCAGCCCACTTGGAACCGGAGATCCTCATTATTGACGAGGTGCTGGCAGTGGGGGATGCAGAGTTTCAGCGGAAGTGTTTGGGGAAGATGAAAGAAGTGTCAAGTGAAGGTCGGACGGTTTTATTTGTAAGCCATGATATGGGAGCAATAGTAAACTTATGCCCCAATTCTATTCTAATGGAAAAAGGCCGATTAATAGAAAGGTCTGAATCTAAAAAAATTATTCAGCGGTATCTATCAAATATAGAAAAAGAAAAAGGAGTAATAGGCTCCGATAAGAAAATAGTTAATAAATATTTTGAATTTATTGAATTAAGAGCAGATCAAATAGATAATGAAATTAGAATATATATCAAGTATCAATTAAATGAAAGTATCAAGGATATATTTGTTGGTTTTTCTTTAGTAAACAAAAACGGTTTAACTCTTTTTCGAACGTATGATTTAGAAGCTAAGATAAATACAAAAAAAGAAAAGGGTATAATAGTTTCAGAATTTATTATTCAAAAAGATATATTACAACCAGGAACCTATTTCATTAAGATCTTTATTATGAGAAAAGGGGTCGAATGGATAACCAAAGGTTATCCTGAGTTAGCTATTGAAATATTTTCAAAAACCAATTTACATAAGATACACAATAATGGAATAATTCAGAATGTAGGAAGATGGAATATAAAACACATACAATGAAAAACAAAAAAGAATTGTACGGCTTATTTAACGAAAAATTAGCAACCTTTTTCAATATTGACAATGCCGACTTTGTTGATTATTGGGAAGAAAGGTGGAATAAAATAGATATATCTAATTTACTACTAAACAGACATATTGATTTGAATGAATTTAATAAACCTTTCATGAAATACCTTAAAAAAAATTATAGAATATTAGAGGCTGGATGTGGAACAGGGATGTACGTAAAGGCTCTCCATGGTTTGGGTTATACGATTGAAGGTGTAGATTATGCTTTAAAAACAATACAAATAATAAAAAAAACATGTCCCGAATTAAATGTGTTTTATGGCGATTTATGCAACTTAAAAGAAAAGGAGGATGGATACTATAATGCCTACATTTCTATAGGCGTTGTTGAACATGATATTAATAATCCTGATGGTTTTCTCCAAGAAGCCAATCGATTATTAACTACTAATGGAATTATGTTAATATCAATACCTCATCTAAATAGCTTAAGAAGAAAAATAAAGAAAAATCTTCAATCTGTCAACCAATCTAAGGTTCCTACCAATGCTAATTTCTACCAATATTATTACGCAGAGTCCGAATTTAAATCTATACTTCAAAGAAATGGATTTTCAATAATTGAATTGTACCCTTACTCAGTCTATACTGGCATGATTAAAGATATTAGTTTCTTTAAAACTTGGAGAGAAAACAACTTTTTTCCTTATTGGAAGCTGGGAAAAGTTTTTAAAGTTGTTACTAGATACCTTCCGAAGCAAATCAGAGAAAAATATTGCCATATGATGATGTATATATGTATAAAAAATGCTCGATAAATTTAGAATAGAAATAATTGATAACCCTGATTATTGGGATTGCTGGATGAAAGAAACAGAAGTGCAGAAAATATTTTATTATTCTTTTTTTTATAAAGCATTCAATAAGCCCTATGAAATGATAAGGTTATATTATGGCGATCAAATTATAGGAGGGTGGATTTTCTCTTACGAGAATAAAGCGGTACTAAGACCTCCATTAGTTCCCTATACTGGCTTGTTTTACTGTTTGGAAGATTTGAAACATTATAGATATAATACAATCATACAAAACATAAATAATTTTTTTTGTGATTATATACATGACAAATATGATGTAATAAGCATCAGGTTAAGTCCCTCGATAAATGACGTTCAATATTTTATTTGGAGCAATTTCAAGGTTAATGGTAGATATACGTATATTCTTCCGATTCGATCAATTGAACAAGCCAGACAAAGATTAAGCTCTTCTATGAAGCGAAATATCAAAAATTATGCTTCAAAATACAACCTCGAAATCACAACAGAAATATCAAAATATTTAGATGTAATAAAGGCAACTAGAACAAGCCAAGCGACTTTTAAGGAATACGCTAAAAACATTGAAAGTTTTTTGCAAACGCAAAATTGTGGCGCTTGTTTTGTACAGAAGAATGAAAAAAACGAAGTCGCTTCTGCCACTTTTGTAGTTTGGGATAAACATACTGCGTATTACTTAGCGGGGGGCTTTGTGGATAAGCCTGAAAATAAACATGCTAGCGAAACAGCACTTTGGAAAGCAATTGAGTACTGTTCCTCTATTGGAATTAAAGAATTTGATTTTGAAGGTTCGATGATACCTGGGGTGGAAGAGTTTTTCAGAAAATTCGGAGGAGAAAAACGTTTGTACTTTCACATTAAGAAAGAAAAGAAAAACGTCATTAAAAATATACTTTTACAAATAAAAAAACTTCTTAAATAAGAAATGAGCCATAATGAATCATATTGGAACGAAAGAGCTTCAAAAATAAAAGATATAAATGAAGCTGTAGGAGCAGGTACATATCTTCCAGGAATTCGTTCTACTGATTTTGTAAATAAGTCCATTCTTAGGCTGTTTAAAAAAACTAATCCATCTCACTGCTTGGATGCCGGCTGTGGAACTGGGATTTATATCCCTTTACTATCCCAATATTTTCAGAGAGTTTCCGGACTTGATTTTTCGCCAAATATGATCCAATTAGCTAAAGATTATTTAAAAGAGTATAAAAATATTGAATTTATTGTCGGTTCAGTTACTAAAATACCAATAGAAAATAATTCCGTTCAGAATATATTCTGCAAAAGCACCGTTCAGTGTATGTCTCTTGAAGATGTAGAACTGACATTGAAAGAATTTAAACGAATATTAAAACCTAACGGATATTTATTAATACATGTCAAAAATAATACAAACTTAGGATTAACGTTAGCACTATTTAAAAGACTTTTTCTTCTTGACTTTAAAGGATATAGTGATTTAAGGCAAAAATATAACTTTACTAATTATAGTGAAGTATTCGAATTTGATAAAGCCTATTATAGGCCCTTATCACTATATTTTCAATTATTTAAAAAAGTAGGATTCAATTATGTGGATATGTTTTCTTACCAATGCTATTCTCTTAAATATTTACATAAAAAGAAAATAGCCCAACGTTGGGAGACAATTGAATTATTATTAAGAAAAGTACCTATTTTAAGTTCTATTCTTAGAAAGCAGGGGATAGATTGTTACATACTGCTTAAAAAGCCAAGCAATGAATAAAGTTTTAGTTTGTATCAACCCCTCACTTAATTCTACTGCTATACAATACGTGTTCAAGCAATTTGCTGTATTACATGGTTTAAATGCTTCTTTCTCTAATGAAATTCCAAAAGAAGTAAATATACCTTGTATATGTTATGGCTTTGAAAATATTCAAAATAGGAATGATATTATCTTTCTGCCCTATTCAAGATTTTTTCATCCAGATACCTATTTGAAAGTATCTTCACTTCCTGTTGGAGATGGAAACTATTTTAATATTCCTTGTTTATTGTTTAAGTCGAATCATGGGGAGCAAGCAATTGCAGACCCTATTGCACATTCCTTTTTCTGTCTGACACTTTACGAAGATCTAATTTTTTCAGGGAATCGAGATCAGCGCCATAGAAAATTATTTGAATCATCCTATTTTGCATCAAATATAGAATATTTAGAAAATCCAACTGTTGATTTAATTTTCGAACACTGGATAACTCTTTTAAAAGATAGATTCACAAATTTCACTAATGAAAAACTAAAATGGGGAAATAGTGAATACTGTTTAACAATCAGCAGAGATATTGATTCGCTACACTCCCACAGGAGATATAGTATTAAAGATTTTTTAAAAGCCATCCTTAGAAAACAACTGGTAAAATATCTTATATCTTACAGGAATTATCTTACTAAAAGTGATCCACATAATAACATATCAGAAATAATAGCTTGGGAAAAAGAAAACGCTCTAAAATCTTCCTTTAATTTTTTGGCTATTGATAGTCCAGGAGATGCTAACTACTCTTTACATGAGGTTTTCTCAAATTCTCCATCTTTAAAAACTGCAATAGAACAAGGATGGGAAATTGGCTTCCATCCAGGCACATATGCTTGGCAAGATCACCAAGAATTTAGAACACAGCTTAATAAATTACATAAACATCATAGAAATATTCAAGGAGGAAGGCAACATGGATTGAGATTTAGTAATCCACATACCTGGCGACTTTGGGCAGAAAATGACATGCTTTATGATAGTACAGTTGGTTTTGCAGAAAGAGAGGGCTTTCGGGCAGGCACTTGTTTTCCTTATCAGATTTTCGACCTTTTAGAAAATCAAACTATCAATTTGATTGAGGTACCAATTACCATAATGGATTGCACATTGGATAAATATAGAAATATTAATCCTGAACACATAGCAACTGTTTTTAAAAATTTAAGAGATAAGGTTAAATTAGTAGGTGGCATATTTTCAATTTTATGGCATAACACTTATTTTCACATTGATAAGATAAATACTTATGATCAAATACTGAGGAATTTTACAGTTGAAACTTCAAAAGAAAGCTGTTGTAAAACTCATGCTGATATTGCAAAAATATGGAAAGAAAGACTTAATAAATTTTCAGTATGAACTTAGTTTCTACGGGTATTGGGAGTATAGTAGCTGAATTTGTTGAAAACAGACTCGTCATACTTGATAAGGCGGGTATAAAGTTGTACGTAATTGTGAATTATGGAGAACCTAAAGTATCCGGGGCTCCTACAATTAAACATATATACTTTCATTCATTCAGGAAAGCGAAGTTGGACGAGAACCTTCTTTATACTATAAGAAATTTCTTTAATGTAATTCTTAAACTCAGTCAGTTTATTCAACTCATTAAAATTGCTCCTGTTAAAAATATCTATAAACCCATTTGGGCTTTAGAGCGTATTGGTATCTTAAGTGCTCAAGCCGATATCATTCACATACAATGGATTGGGTCAGTAAAAAACATGTACTGGTTGAAAAAATGGTTTAACGCCCCAATTTTATCAAGTGCCCGAGGGAGTCAAGTGACCATCTATCCTTACATTGACCATCAATATAGAAATCTTATTAAAGAATGTATTTTGCTCTCAGATGTAGTTCATTGTGTATCAAATTCAATAAAAAATGCCTTAATGATACTTAGCCCAGAGTATCCTGAAAATAAAATTTTTGTTAATTACAATGGAGTTAATATAGATATTTTCTTTCCTATTACTTCCAAGACCTTACATTCAGAAAAAATTGTTCTTCTTAGTGTAGGAACTTTTATGTGGCGTAAAAATTTTATTGCTCAGTTTCAGTTAGTCCTTTTACTTTTACGAAAAGGTATAAAAAACTTCAAGTTAGTAATCATAGGTGGAGGTAAAGATGAGAAAGAATATCAACAAATTGTTCATGTTTTAGGCATAACAGATTTTGTTGAGATAAGAGGTTATATACCCCCAACAGAAATAAATAGAATATATCAAGAAGGTGATATTTACCTTTCTTCTAGTTTAGCGGAAGGACTTTCCAATAGTGTGATGGAAGCTTGTGCCTGTGGATTACCTGCAATCGTATTCAACTGTGAAGGCATGGAGGAATTAATTGACGATTCGGTAACAGGATTCATTGTCCCACCTTTCGATATTGAAGCAATGTCTGAAAGATGCATAAGATTAATAAATGATAGTAATCTAAGAGTTCAGATGGGTAAGAATGCTGCATTGAAGATTAGGAATCAGTTTAATGCAATGAGCCATGCTTTGAGCATGATAGAAAAAATGAAAAGTATAGCGCTACATGCCTAAACGTGTATTATTCGCCGGCTACGAGATCGGCGGTCAAATGCAGTTGCTGGCAGAGACCATAAGAAACCGTGGAATAGAGGCAACTGCCGTTGCTTTTAACGATGATTTCAGAGGTTTTTCCAATGATATTCAAATCAAAGGGAACAATGCACTGGACCGTCTTTTGTTTTTCTTTTGGGCGGCGAAACACTTTGACGTCTTTCACTTTTTCTGGGGCATTAGTTTATTGGAAATTTGGCGCCTGCACCAATTAGACCTTCCATTGCTGAGGTTGTTGGGCAAAAAAATCTTCCCACATTTTCGAGGATTAGACGTGGTGGATATTCACTACTTCGATTATTTGAGAGACAAAACGGAAGGGAAAGCGGTCTCGCCGCCCCTCATGAGTCGTAAAGATCAACAAAAACGCCTGTCGAAGTGGATCAGGTATGCCGACCGCTTACTAATCTCTGAGCCGGATTTACATCAAATCGTACCGAATGCATTGCTTTCACCCCAGGTGATAGATCTAAAATATTGGCAGACGAATCAACTACCCTTGTCAGAGCAGGATGGGATCGTCCGGGTTGTTCATGCTCCCACGAGCCGGCGGAAGAAGGGTACGGAATACCTCGAGCGTGCTATCACTAATCTACAAGCCAAAGGTTTGAAGGTGGAATTGCTGCTGGCTGAAAAATTGCAGGCACAAAACATTAGGGGATTTTACGAGCAGGCGGACATAGGAGTGGATCAATTACTCTACGGCTGGCACGGGAAGGTATCCTGTGAACTAATGGCGATGCGAAAGCCCGTAGTTTGTTACATTGACCCGGCATATGGAAAATACCGGCCCGATCTTCCTATTGTGAGTGCCAATCCTCAGACGATCGAACAGGTATTGGAACAGCTCGCCCTGTCGAAGCGTTTTAGAATGGAAATAGGTGAAAAAGGATTGGAGTACGTCCAACAATACCATGACGTAGAAAGGGTTGTAGATGACTTACTTGAACTGTATGGTTTTGAACAAAAGAGTAACAAGCATGGATCAATCATCCAACATGCTAAAACCTGGTAAATATTCATGAACGAATATTTCAGCGCTGCCCCTAAATGCCCCAACTGCAAGGATAATACTTGTTGGAAGTCTTTCCCTGCGGGGACAAAACACTTAAATCTGCAGCCGCCTCTCGAAGTAGTACGTTGTGCTGATTGCCGATTGCTCTTCATGCATCCAAGACCCTCGGAAAAAGCTATGGAATGGATGTTTGCCGGCAAGGTACCTGACGAATTAAAAGAATATGCTCAACAACCTGCCGATTACGGTGCAGTAACCGAACAACGGAAAAAACTCTTTGAAGAACGAATTCAGCAATTAAGCGTCGGTATTGATTTTCTAAAGCAACCCAAAATGTTGGATATCGGGGCATCCAGTGGGATCATGGTAGCGCTGGCTAAAGATATGGGATGGGATGCTTACGGCATCGAGCCTTCTCTTGTCGGCGTAGAGCGTTGCAGGGTAAAGAACTTGAACGTAATACAAGCAAAAGCAGAGAAACTGCCTTATCCTGACAACTTCTTTGACCTGGTTCACTCGCACCATGTATTTGAACACCTTAACAATCCCTTTGAAGCAGTAGCAGAAGTATTCCGGGTTTTAAAGCCAGGAGGCAGGTTTTTTATTGAGGTACCCAATCAGTTTGATAATATAAGTTTTTTTCGCTATCGAACCTTTGGAAAAGTTCCCATTAGGCAGCTGAATATTCGTAGTATCCATCATCTTTACTTTTTTTCCAAAAAAAGCCTCCGACAATTATTCTTGGATAAAGGTTTTAGAAATGTGCAGATCAGAGATAAATATCTCTCTCCTCGTCAAGGAATTGCATATTGGGGGTCTTTGTTGATGCGCATTTGGGGGAAATTATATTTAGGTGGATACTTACTACAAATACAAGGAGTAAAGTAAGCATAAAAAAGCATCATGAAAAGAGAAATAAAAATCATATTATCAAGAATAAAAAAAATAATATTAACCTTTGGCGGTATTCGGCGAAAATTTAGATTAAATATACTTGAGCAAATTTTAATTGTAGATTATAATCTAAGCAGAATAAAAGCTGATAGAGATTATAAGGTAATTTCTCAAATTGCAAAAGACAAGCACTGTTTTTTCGATGTTGGAGCAAATCATGGCGCAATATTATTAATATTGGCAAGCGCTAACCCTCAAATGAAAATTCATGCTTTTGAAGCCTCTGAAAATGCGGTAAATATTATCAACAAAAATGTGTTGTATAACAAGCTTGAACATAACGTAAGAGTAGTAAATGCATTAATTGCAGATTGTTCTGGCTATGCTATCCCATTCTATTGGCAAAATAGTTCAGGTGGGGCATCCATAACCAAAGGAAGGTTGGGGCATAATATAGAAATATATAAATCAACCCTATCCTTAGACGATTACTGTTACCATTTTAACTTAAAGCCAGATTTTATTAAAATGGATATTGAAGGGGCAGAAAATATCGCTATCAAAGGGATGAAAAATATTTTAAAAGAGATACGCCCTTTGATATTTTTAGAGTTACATGCCTTTGGAGAAAAATTACTTTATGAAAATGCCCAAGATATTTTATATTTTATATCTCCCTTTAGTTATAGCATGATTTATTTGAGAACCGGAAAGCCTGTAACGGATACTTCCATCATAAAGGACAGAGGTAGATGCCATGTACTGTTGAAGCCAAACGAAATAATGGATAATGACGTTTTGAAAGACCTCGATCTAAAAGGGCTTTAATATCCAATGCCAAGAGTTTTACTCGTAGTCGGAACCTTAAACGCCGGAGGTTTAGAGCGCTACGTAAGCAGAGTGGCTAGACACGCAGTAGCAACAGGAAGTTTTACACCTATCATCCTCTGTTTGACCAAGCGGGAAGGTATTTTTTTAGATGAATTACTTGAAAAAGAAATTGAGGTGATCGAAGCGCCCGTTGGATGGTGGAAGCGTTGGTCACGGATGCGAAAACTCAGTAAAGCTATTAGAGAGCTAATGGCAGATATCGTACACTCACAAGTAAATTTTTCACTTTTACAGCAATGGCTGGTATATAAACTGGCGGGAGTACAAAAAATCGCTTTTACGGAGCGAAATTGTTACCCACTTACGGGTTGGAGGAGAATCAGAAGAATGTTGCAGTTTTATTTTATCCTATTGATGGGCGCTTCCTACAGTGCTAATTCTCAACAAGTACGGATACATCTGAGCAAAATGCTTTGGTACCCTACGAAAAAAATCCCTATCATACCCAATGGTCTGGCTATTCAGGAAAATCATTCGTTGGCAAGAGCTGTAGTCAGAAAAAAATACGATTGGAGGGACGAGGATGTTGTAATTGGATATGTGGCGCGAATGGATCCTCACAAAGGACACTTGTATTTTCTTGAAGTCATGGATCATCTACAAAATTTGGCAGATGTTTCAAAATTTAAAATCTGTTTGGTAGGAGACGGCATCTTGATGCCCGAAATACGGAAAAAAATAGCATTATTGGGTTTGCAGGATATCACAACAATAACAGGTATCATTTCCAACGTAGAAGAATTAATGCCTGCATTTGACTTATTATGCTTATTTAGCGAACGAGAAGGAATGCCCAACGTGGTTATCGAAGCAATGGCAAGCGGGGTACCTGTCGTGGCAAATCCAGTAGGTAATGTTTCGGAGTTATTAGAAAATGATGCAGGTTTTATCAATACAAATTCACAAGCAATATATACGGCACAATTTCTTAATAGCATCATCCAGGACGAGCGCTTGAGGCTGGCAGCAGCAGAAAAATCTAAACAAAAGGTAGCTACAACTTATAGTATCCAACACACTTTTCAACAACTACTGCAATATTATCATACTTTGTGAGTATCAAGGCATTTCAGGTGGAAAAGATTTCTTTGGAGGCGCGGTTATTAGCTATCTTGCTCACATCCTATTTCTTTTGTTTACCCTTAGGCCGTTTTAGTATTGGCTTTTTCAACACGGACTTTCGCCTTTTTGACTTTGTTATCTTTATTTTTATTTTCTTTTCGTTCAATACAAGAATCTATAGGCGTATTGTTATAGTAACAAAAATCAAGGCTTTTTTCCCTTACTATCTCAAATGGTTAGCACTTTTAGTTTTATTTAGTTTATTCTTTTCGGTTTTATACAGTCGAAATATTGCCTACATACTTCCGACCCTAATTCGAGTTTATCGTTTTCTTTCCTATTTATATACAGGGGCTGCTGTAATAGCTATAGTAAATACTACGACCAATTTCAAATTCATATTTAATGTAATAATGCTGAATATTTGGATTCAGGCGAGTTTAGGTTTCTTACAAGGTATAGGTGTTTTGGGTACCTTTTGGCCGGATTACTGGAATCAGATGTACTTCAATATGAAAGCGCCAGTGGCAACACTCTCCCCCCATCATAAACATATTGGCGTAGTTATGCTTGTTGGGCTGGCGCTTACACTAGGGCTGGTTAAATACCATCAATTGAAGATTTGGTATATTCTTCCATTGTCCGTACTCTGCTTTATTCAATTGAGCGTACCGCTGTTTTCGGGTACTAGAACTTTTATGCTCGGGCTAGTGGCTTTATCTCTTGCATATATCCGAATCAATAAGGCTTATACTTTTATTGCACTAAGCTTTTTGATAATAATTGGGGGATACACATTGACACGACCAAATAACAAAGTTATTGAAAAAATTACCGCTAAATATGAAGAACGAGTAACGGATAGAGTAGAAAAGTTAGGATACGAAGGGCTTTATGGCGATAGAACTATCATTTATGAACGTATTGGATTGGCACTTATTGAGCATCCATATATTTTACTTACAGGGACGGGCTTTCAAAATATTCACTCTTTTATTCCTGCTAATGGCGCACATAACAATTATTTGCAAGTATTAATGGAGTTGGGCTTTCTTGGATTCATCACATTTTTATTCTTCTTATGGAGGACACACAAAAATCTTTTAAGAACCTATCAATTAATAACGTCAAAGTTTGTCAGAGTGGTTGCAGTACACATTTGGATTGCTTTTATTGGTGTTTTAGCTACTATGTTTGTTGGTGAAACCATCTGGGGGCAAGCAGCTATGTTTACTTTGGCGGGACAATTAATTGCTATTTTCGGGCTTGGGGTTGCACCTTTGTTTTGGACTGTTATGAAAAAAGCAGGATATCCTTATGCACAACATTCTGATTTCATCTGATAGGTTGAGGATATTTATTCCGTTTGATGTTCAGGATAATGACTTATTGTTAGCTGCCGAAGCAGCAAATACAAATCATGATGTGATTATTTACGATGAAAAAGCTATTAATATTAAAGCGCTTGATTTATCGAAGATCGAAGAGATGGCCACCATCGTTCATGCAGGTCTTCAATTCATCCATGAGGACAAATATTTCGAATGGACGAAGCCTTTGGTTACTAATTGGCATTTTTTGACCCCATATAAAAACAAGCAAAATTCAAGTTGGAAAAGCACGGGGCACTTCTGCTTTATTCGAAAAGGTACTATAGCCAAGTTGGGTGGCCTTGATAGAGAATTTTCAAACATTGATGCAGTCTTAGCGGAACTTACATACCGTTGTATGGTATGCGGTGGGAGGGTTGTATGCTTGCCGCTCAACCGCATAGCAAATTCCGAAACCAGGTCTTCAACAAGTAAAAAGGATGAATTTAGATTTATTCAGCGTCATTTAGGGAAAAATTCATTATCTCTACTTACAATATATTTTATCATAAGTTTACAATTAATGGACTTTATTAAATTATTGAAATGGATATGGACGAAACGAAATAATTGTAAGCCATTTGAGCGAAGGAAATTATTCGACTATACAGAAAATCATCAGGTTTCAAGGATACATGAGCGAAGATATAGTGCTATCATTCCGACAATAGATCGCTACGCTTATCTCGATAAAGCCATTTATTCACTATTGAACAATCCTTATCCGCCACAAGAAATTATTGTTGTGGATCAAACCCCTATAGATAGGCGGCAGATCAATTTTTACAGCCAATTTGATAAAAATGTGCGCGTCTTTTTTTTAGATAAACCAGGGCAATGCACTTCCAGGAATTTGGCGATCAAAGAAGCTGAATGTGAATGGTTATTACTTTTTGAAGACGATGCCGAAGCCTGGGAAGATATGATTATGGAACATTTCAAACTTTTAGAGAGGTCCAATGCAGATGCATCCACTGGCATGTCGCTTGCACCATGGAAAGATAAAAGCTATATACCTGAAAGAATAGCCTTTTACCACAACGCCGATGTATTGGCTACGGGCAATTGCATGACAAGTAAAACAGCTTTACTGTCTGTAAACGGACTGCATCCTGCCTACAACCGGGGTTCTGGTGCAGACGACGACTTAGGCAGAAGGTTATACCTGAATGGAAAAGAGATTGTCTTTAATCCTTATGCTATTATGACGCATCACAAGGCTCCATCCGGAGGCATGAGGGTGCATGGGGCTTGGTGGAGGAATAAAACCCGGCTGATGCAGGCTTTTCCAGCAGCGACAGAGATGTTTACAATTAAAAATTATTACCAAAACAAATATTGGTCAGTCAAAGTTTTTACATCCTATCTTAAGCTATTTAAAAGGCACTCTTTATGGCAATTTTTAATATGGTTGATGTTTTCTCCAATTAAGTATTCCAAAGCAAATTCGGAATACAAAAAAATTGAAAAAGTTCTAAATGATGAAAGAAACTTTTGGTAGGCACAGCCAAAAAGTCAAAATTTTTTTTGATAATACCCATGTTTATCTAAGAAATAGCTTTGGAATACAACTTAGAATTGACATCGTAAGCGACTTATTGGCAGATAAGTCCTTTAAGTACATGGTTGACTTTGGCTGCGGTGATGGCAGCATCTCTTATGCAATCCTTTCAAAAGTGCAAAAAGCGACGCTTGTAGATTTATCGCCTGAGATGCTGAAGAAAGCTCAACAGAAGCTACCTGTTGAGAGCATCACTAAAGTAGATTTTATCGAAGGCGACTTTCAGAAAATCACTGTTTCGGAGGAAAAATATGACTTGGTGATGGCAATCGGACTCATTGCGCACGTTTATGATTTACAATTTTTTTTTAAAACAGTTGAGCAAATAACTACGAAAAACAGTTACTTGTTGTTACAATTTACGCAATATTCAAATTGGCTATCAAGATTAAGAAGAGTGCTACACCGCAACACTTATACCATCAATTCAACCGATAAGTCAGAAATAGTTGAAGCATTAGCGAAAAGAAATTTCAAGTTAATTGATTCGAGGAGATATGGATTTATTTTGCCTGGATTCGGAAGACTTTCTAATGAATTTTTATACAAATATGAAACTGTAATCCTAAATAGCAAATTGTTATCAAAACTGGGAACAGATTATATGATGCTATTTCAAAAAACTGTGTAAGTTGCGAATCCTTCTTGTCACCACCGAATTCCCTCCTCAGCCTGGCGGCATTGGCCATCATGCCTGCAACTTAGCCAAACACCTGAACGTACAAGGAATTGAGACGGAAGTAGTTTGCGAATCAAGGAATGAGGCTGATTTTAACGTAGAGCGTAATTTTGACAGTCTCTTACCTTTTCCAGTGCATAGGATACCACGCAAGAGATCCGCTATTCCCCGGTTCACCCAGCGCTTCCTTCGGGCGCTCAGGTCATCCCAAAATCCGAAGATCATCCTCATGGCCTCCGGCTTATGGCCCTTGCTTTTGATAGGGAGTTTGAATCTTTTGAGGATCAGAAAACAACCAGCGGTTTACATCGCCCATGCCATGGATATTAATCCTTCCAACAGGATATTAAAGGCAATTTGCCATTTTTTATTATTCCGTTTTGATCGAATCATAGCTGTTTCTGCCTATACAAAAGCAAAACTTCCTCCTTACTTAAGAGAAAAAACCACGGTCATTCCCAATGGATTCGATACAGAGCGGTTTCGAAGAAGAATACTGGTAAACGATCAACTGAAAGGGAATCCAAGTCTGATCACCGTGGGTAGTGTCACTGCCCGGAAGGGGCAAATCAATGTTGTTAATGCTCTACCAAGTTTAATAAAGTCATTTCCTGGAACTCACTACCACCTCATAGGGTTGCCAATGGAAAAAGATTTGATAATGAAACGAGCTAAAGAAATAGGCATTCAAGAACGTATCCACTTTCATGGTGCGCTAGAAGACGAAAAAATGATTGGCTATTTGCAGCAGTCTGATGTGTTTATGATGCTCAGCAATCATACCCCTGATGGGGACTTCGAAGGTTTCGGTATTGCCATTCTGGAAGCCGCCTCTCTGGGCATACCAGCTATCGGTTCTAAAGGCACCGGCATCGAGGATGCTATTCAGCATGGCAAATCCGGATTGCTGGTAGATCCCCACCAACAGGAAGATATCCGAAAAGCCGTGATGGAAATTATGAACAATAGCTCCTACTTCAGGGAGCAGAGTAAAAAACACGCCCAATCCTTTACCTGGGAAAAGATTACACCAAAGTACGTTGAGGTATTGAAAGACGTGCAGAAAGTAAAAAATAAGTGAGGCTAACCATACTTTCACATACCCCCCATTACCGCACCCCAGGCGGTGAAGTGACTGGCTGGGGTCCTACAGTCCGTGAGATCAATCATCTGGCTGGAATTTTTTCCGAGATCATTCACTTAGCGCCCCTGCACCATGGCAATCCACCAGGAAGTAGCCTACCCTACCATCCAAATATTACTTTTGTTGCTTTACGCCCTTCAGGGGGTACTTCTCTTTTGGATAAAGCAGGTATTTTAAGTGCCGCTCTTCATAATACTGTCATTATTAGAAAGCATTATAGGAATACCGGCTGGTTCCACCTGCGGGCGCCTGCCAACCTCATGCTGTATGCCTTACCCTTGCTTAAGCTGAGTAGAGTTCGGCAGGCTTGGATCAAATATGCTGGTAGTTGGAGGGATGATAACGTTCCTTTGACCTACCGCTGGCAACGTGCTTGGCTCAAAAGATTTTTCCATGCCTACAAGGTAACAGTCAATGGTAGACTGCCGGATGACCCCCCGCATATTCTCAGCTTTGAGAATCCCTGTCTCGATGTTTCAGAATTCGAGGATGCCCGGATTGCCTTCCAGAAAAAAGATTACGGAGATCGAATAACAATCTGTTTTGTGGGCCAACTGGAGCCAGGTAAAGGTATCATACAATTGCTTGAAGCTTTATTACCACTTGATAAAGCCAGCAAAATCAATACCCTTCACATCGTAGGGGACGGGAGTCTTCTCAATCAAGTGAAAGAGATGGCGAAATCCTTTTCTTCTATCCGAATACAACTGCATGGATATCTGCCAAGACAAGCTATCAATGAGATATATGCTCAAAGCCATTTAAATATTTTACCTTCGGAATCTGAAGGTTTCCCAAAAGTCATCGCAGAAGGAGCTGCCTACGGGGCTATTCCTGTTGTAACAGACATGTCGTCCCTCTCTGAATATGTCAATGATATCAATGGCCGGCTTCTGCCAAATAACAGTAAGGATCAAATACGGATCACTGTTCAGGAATTGCTGCAACTAAATCGGGAACAACTGTGGTCAATTGCTTCAAACGCTGTTGAAATGGCCCGTCTTTTTACCTATGAAAGGTACCTTGAACGTATCAGAAAGGATATTATAGGAACGGAAAAGCAGGCAGTGTGAAAATCGGGATGTTAGGAGATGCAGGCAGTGTGAATACCCGGAACTGGGTCAAAGGGCTGGAAGAAGCTGGAGCAGAGGTCGTATGCTGGTCTCTACCAAGGCGAAATCAACTGTTCAAATTGATCTTTTTTCTTTGGGACCTTTGGAAGCTTAAGCTATGGTTGGTAAAACACAAGCCTGACATCCTGATCGGATATCGTACTACCAGTTATGGTTTTTTTGGGGCTTTGATGAATTACCACCCGCTTGTCATAGCAGCACAGGCAATAGATGATGTATCTTCACAAAGCTGGTGGATTAATTTACTAAGCAGGTTATCTGTCAGATATGCCATATATCGGGCAGATTTAATTCATGCATGGGCTATAAATATGGCGCCAGCTTTGGAACAAAGAGGCTCTACCAGAGAAAAAATATTGATCATGGCTCGTGGGGTTGATTTGAAAAAGTTTCTTTTCAGGCAGCGTTCCTTTGAATGCAACCAATTACGACTCATTGTTACCCGATCACTCTATCCAGAATACCATGTTGACACCATCATCAGTGCAGTCGCCCATTTAGTGCACAACAAACAAGTGCCTGATATCATACTGACGATAGCTGGATCGGGGCCACTGGAAGCAGAACTAAGAACCCTGTGCTCTCAAAAAGGAATCAATGATAAGGTAATATTTACAGGAAGAGTTCCCAACGGAGAGATAGCAGGATTACTAAACGAAAATGATTACTATATCTCTATGCCAGATACGGAGGGGGCATCAGCCTCCCTTTTCGAAGCATTTGCCAGCGGGTTGTTTCCAATCGTCACTGATTTACCAGCTAACCGAGTGTGGCTGAAAAATCAGCAAAATGGGTTATTAGTTGCTGAAATAAATGCTGACGTGCTTGCAAAACAAATTCTATATGCCTGGCAGCATCCTGCGTTCTGCCGCAAAGCAGCAGAATTAAACAGGCTAACCGCAGAGAATTCTCTTTCTCTCGAAAACAACATGAAGTTTTTTCTTGCTTGTTATCATGATCTATTGACACATGGCAAAGTTCTTCCTACCAAGCAAACATATCATCTTAAGCAGGATAAATTCTAATCTAAATAAAATTTTATATTTATATAGGACTTACGCACTAAATAATAAGTAATTAAAAATCAGCTCATTGAAA